>CAJOKJ010000064.1 GCA_905235155.1 Candidatus Gastranaerophilales bacterium | reverse complement strand
TTGGTTGTCTGTTAGGAGTCTTGGTAGTTGATCTTTGATTTCTCCGATGAGTGTGTTGATGTTGGAGTGGTATTCATAGGTGTATTTTGCTGTTTCTTTTGGTTTTCGTGTTATTTTTAGTTCTGCATCGTGTTTTATTCCTATTAGTAGGTTTAATAGGAATATGTGGCTGTAGAAGTCTTGTTCGATTATGGTTCGTCTTCTTCCGCTGAATTTTTCGATGTATAATTTGTTTTTTAATCTGTCGTAATCTGTTTCTATTTTCCATCTTTCTCCATATAATCGCTTTAGTTCTTCTGGTGTTGCTATTTCTTTTGGTAAATTGGTAAATAGTATTTCTGTTTGTCCAGTTTTTAATTTTACTTTAACTATTCTGACTCGGATGCTTTTTTGTTTTCTTGCAATTTTTTTCAAGTCTTCGTCATGAAATCTTTTTATTTTTGAATTATTTAAGCTTATATCGAATGTTTCCTCAGTTTTTTTATCATCTTCCATTTTTTGTTGTTGTTTTTTGAATGTGATTGTTTTTCCTCGGATTAAATAGTATGAATTCAATGTTTCTGTTTTTAACATGATTTCTGTGGAATTATAGTATCTGTCATAACATGTAATTACATTATTCATATTTATTTTGTTTTTCACATCATCTAAGTGTTTTAATGCTAGTGTTATTTCATCTTCAGTTTGATTTTCAATTATTGATGAGATTACGAAGTCCATTTTTGTATCTACTGTGCAGGAGATTCTTGCATTTGCAGCAAATGTTTCAACTCCATTATTTGGTGGAACTCCCATTTCTTCGCGTGCTTGAGGATGATCTGGAATTTCAACATAAGATCCATCAATTGCAAAAACATGAAATCCTTTAAAAGTTTCCATTTCATCCACATTTTTGTATATTTCCATTATAACTCCGTCATTCATATCTATATAAACTTTGGGGTCAATATATTGCATTCTATCGCAAACACCAGAACCAGTTATTTTCATCGAATAATCACCTGTTTGACTCCTTAAATACCTATTAACTTCATTAAATTTTGTTTTCTTACTATTAAATAAAGGAAATTTAATTGCAGTTTCTAAACTCCATTTACCGCTACGAACAAAAGCATTATCACTTAATATATATTTTTCATCAACAAAATTATTAAAATTTGCTAAAAAATTTGAAAACACATTTTCAAAAAAAAACCATCAAAAATCACCCTAAAAACAACAATCATCAAATAAAAACTAATTTTATTAGATAATAATACTTTATACATAATAATATATAATATTAACTACTAATAATACTTAAAAATAGATATAAGTAAATTTACACTTAATAAAATAAAATCAAAATAATAACACACAAATATAAGTAAAATAAAGAAAAATTAACAAAAATAAAAAAATCAGGATAAATAAAAATAAAAATAAAAATCAGCAAAATTTCTTAACTTGATAGTACTGAATAATATGTCTATTAAATTTTACATTATTGAACAATACTATATAAGCATACTCGAAGATTTAAACATAAAAGGAATGTTTCAAGATTCGCACAAAAGCCGAAAATTACAAAGAATTGTATTAAAATATGATGAAAAATATTATCTATGTGATTTGGGTTTTAGACAAGCAATAATAGGAAATAATCAACGGGATATAACTCGTGTAATCGAAGGGAGTTTTTAAAACTCCCACTTTTTTTATATTTTTGGTGTTCGCCAAAATTGATTTTTGATTTTTGTTGAAAAATTTTTTAGTCTAATTTTTCTTATTTTTTGTATTTCATTTCAAATTTTTATTTATTTTAATTTATTCAATTTAATTATTTTTTAAATAACTATTAAGTTACTATAGTTTTTATTTTTTCGTTTAATTGATTTTAAGATAGTTAATTCTAGATTTCATAGGGGGTGATGAAATTTAATATATTGAATGGTATAATGTTAATACTATTTTTTTAGATGATGTGTAGTTTGAACCAAATTTGCTGTTTTTTCACATTTTAATTTTCGTTCTCATGAAATCTATTTATAATTTTAATATTATTTTTCATTTAACTGAAAACAATATTGATTTTATTATTTACTTTTCAATATACTGAAAACTTTATATGGTCGTTATGATAAATTAATAATTATAAAAAGA
>CAJOKJ010000063.1 GCA_905235155.1 Candidatus Gastranaerophilales bacterium | reverse complement strand
TCCAATAAATAAAATTACTTTGCTATTTCTTTTCAATCTTTCACCTGATACTCTTTTTAATTTTCATCGTTTATTAAAATTTTTATAATACTTTTTTTCCAATGCTGTCAAGCTAAGGTTTTTTGATTTTTTAAAAGCTGTCTTGGATATTTGATTTGCATTTTTTATGGAAATATTTCTTTTTATCTCTTTCTTCATTTGTTGGTGCTTTTATTTTTGTGTATACTAAGTCTTTGCTTGCTATATTAATTATTTCTTCTATTACCTTCTTTTTTTCTTCTTCGTCATTCGTTAAGAGGTTGTACATTTCTTCTTTGATGTTTCCGATGAGTGTATTTAAATTTGTTTTGTATTTGTATTTGATTTTTGTTGTTTCTTTTGGTTTTCTTTTTATTTGTTTTTCTGCGTCGTGTTTGAGTGCTATTAGTACATTGAATAGATATATGTGGCTGTAGAAGTCTTGTTCGATGATTATTTTCTTTTTTCCTGTGAATTTATCGATGTGTAGTTTGTTTTTTAATCTATCGTAATTTGTTTCTATTTTCCATCTATCTCCGTATAATTGTTTTAATTCTTCTGGTGTTGCTATTTCTTTTTGTAAATTTGTTAGTAATGTTTCTATTGTTCCTTTTTTAGTTTTACTTTGACTATTCTGATTTTGAATTCTTTTATTTTTCTTGCGTATTCTTTTAGATCTTCAGAATTAAAATATTTGATTTTTGGAGAATTTAAGTTGATATCAAATGTTGCATCGTTTATTTTTTCTCGTTCCATTTGTTTTTGTTGTTTTTTAAAATTTGTGACTTTTGCGCGGATTATGAAGTATGAATTTAATTTTATGGTTTTTAACATTAATTCTGTTGATGTATATCCACGATCATAAGTTGTTATTGTCTTTGTTAAGTCCATTTTATCTTTTACATCATCTAAATGGAATAATGCATTTTTTATTTCATCAACTTTTTTATTTGTTAAATTTGAAGATAAAACAAAGTCCCAATGTGTATCTACCATGCAGGAGATTCTTGCTGCTGATGTATCTTTCTTTAATTGTGTTTTTTCTGGAATTCCAAATTCTTTTCTAGTAATTTTTGTATTTGGAATTTCTACAATGGAACTATCGATTGCACATACGTGAAATCCTTTGAATGATGCCATTTCTTCCTGATGAGCATAGATTTTTGAAATGAAGTTGTCATTCATGTCAATATAAACAATTGGATCAATAAATTGTCTTTTTTCTGAAATAGCTTGTTTAGTTATTGTAACACCTCTATCATTCAATTCATTTCTTAAAAAGCGATTAACTTCAATTGAAGTTGTTTTTTTACGATTACACAAAGGATATTTAATAATTGATTCTAAACTCAATTTTCCCTTTCGAGTAAATGCAGTTTCACTTAATACATATTTTCGTTCAACAAAATTATTAAAATTTCCGAATTCTTCCAAAATAAAATCCTTAAAAAACATGTAAAAACAACTCCAATTTAACTATATCAAACTAAAAATAATCAATATTCTTAAATAAATATTTATAATTAATAATAAATAAATTTAACTATATATAATACTTAAAATAATATATAATTAAATTAAAACTATTTTAAAAAGAAATAAAATAATTAATCGTAGAATTATAATAAATAAAGCAATAATCGGCAGAAAAATATAAAAATCATACTAAAAAATAGAAAAAAATCTTAGCTTGACAGCATTGATTTTTTTTAATTAACTATTTATATCTGGCTAAACAAAATATTATTTTGTTTGGTGAATATATGAATATTGAAAAAAAGGTTTTACTTGTATTGATTATTTTTTTATTTGTAAATATTGTGGCGGTTTCAGCTGATGATTTAAATTCAACAGATTATATGGAATTGGAATCTGATGACAGTTCTGAGTTAGAACTTCAGGAAACATCTGATGATTTGTCTGATGATAATAATGAAACTGATGAAAGAACAACACCTGTTATTTCTATTGAATCAAAGACAGTTGACAGTAAGGATACCTTGGAAATCTATCTGACAAATTCC
>CAJOKJ010000062.1 GCA_905235155.1 Candidatus Gastranaerophilales bacterium | reverse complement strand
GGTTTGTTCAAGGCACGCATTAATGCCTTCCTCTTTTGTCAGCAAAATAATATCCCCCATAGGCGCACCTTGTGCAATATACCATTTTGATGCATTATTGAAAACGTATAATTCATCTTTACAAATGATGCGTTGTTCCCCATAAGAATCAATATATTTCTTAATTGTATCCTGCTGCTTTTTATCCATTCTATCCTTACTTACTTTTTTCAGATATTCATCTCTATACATTTCTTTACATAATTGTAAATAGGCTCTTTTCCCATTAATGTGCACTAATGGAATAGACACCAGCAGAACTATCGCAGTCACAATAAATATCGCAGAATACAGATAAAGATCAAAACACCCTGCCACAACTCCCATTAAGATAAAACAAATACTCAGTAAAACAAATTCCACACCACTGTTGGGGGCACTCCCATGAGTTTTTGGACGCAAAAAAATATTCTGAGTATACCAATAATCGTTTCGATTATATAAAAAATGGTAATAATTTACCTTGGGATAGTTATTAATATCAAACCCTGACCAATCTATATCCTGTTCCATTCAATTCTCTCCCTACTGCTTATGCTTTTTCTATCGTGCAGGTGTGGTGCGCGAGTCTTGGCGCGGGATTTGCGTCAGCTATGCTGACATATTTCATATGCAAATCCCTGCGCATCCTCGCGGAGCGTATATCTCAGACGGAGATTGAAGCCCGCCTGAGACAAGTTTCCTGCCCCCGCCTATGCTTTGCTTAGAGGCGGGGGCATCTCTGTCTGAGATATAAAGCACTTGTCCCCGATTTCGAAGCCGTATTTATATAATCTGTAAGTAGTAACACAACAGAGTCCGTATCCTAAATTAACATTTCAGGACAGATTCACTTTGTTAATTTACTAAACTATCTACAAATCTTTCCCATTCCGTTTCATCAGCATATATATCATCAGTCTTCTTATTGGCGTATTGACATTTAGCATAGTAGACATTCCATAATCTTCCTACATCAAAATATTTATTATCAAAAAAATCCTCAAAAAAATATATTGTTTTTTCAATAAAATTGGATGTCCCTTTATTAGGTCTTTGCTCAGCTAAACACATATAGCCAAGTTTTATTTTATTATCCAACCCATGTAAATCATTTTTATACGCATTCACAAATTTAAACAAATCATTTTTTTCATAATTATGAATGTCACGATTATATAACGAATAAATTCCATATGTTTTACTTTCTATTACGGCAATTACATCCTCTAATTCATAAACAGGGATTTCATATGAAATATCTTTTTGAGTTATAACTTCCCTTTTTGCATTTCCTTTCAATACTAAAAAATCAAATTCAATATGACTACCTTTAACATATACATTGTTTTCTGAGATTTTATATTTACCCCTATATTTATTTTCAAGAACAATCTCTATATTTTTACGAAATAATTCTGCGACACAAGCTCCTCTATTTTTTTTGTTTTTATTATAACTTGCATCATTTTCCTTTATCCCTAACTTATCTTTTATCAATTCATAACCTTGCCAAATCGAATTGGGTCTATCTTGAATTTTTTCGCTTCCATATTCGTATATGTTTTCCATCATCTGTTCCTCCTATATTTTATAAAAACTACCACTCATCGTATATAATTCCAAGAAATCACGAATGATTATGTATCGATTACACAGAAAGAATGAACTATTCCCTGTTACAAAATACACAGCAATCTTCCAAGAGCAAGTATAGCAAATGAAGTAATAAAAAGGCAAGTTTCAAGGGTGTTGAATAAGTAGTATAATAAAGGTGTTATGGTGTTTTCTTACAAAATCTCTTTTATAAACCTTATCTGCTCTTTCTCATTGTTATAGCCAAAACTCCGATAGAACATGTGCGCCTCTTTTCTCGTTCCACCGGAATTTAACCGCATCGTATGAATTTCTCTGCCCTTTGCCCATTCTTCAGCCGCCTTCAAAAGTCTTTTCCCAATTCCCTGCCTGCGAAATTCATTTAAGACAGCGATGCCCAGTATATTCGCCATACTAGGTGAATATAGCAACTCATATTTTTCCACATGAATAAATCCCGTCACTTTTCCATCCGAAACTGCAACAAATACACATTCCCG
>CAJOKJ010000061.1 GCA_905235155.1 Candidatus Gastranaerophilales bacterium | reverse complement strand
TTTTTTTAAAGATTTCAACTTTTTGAGGATCAGTTTCAATATTTATTGGATATGGTTTTGAATATGAATAACCCAAACTTTTAACAATAATTCTTACTTGTTTATGGCTATAATCAATGCCAAAATTTTCTTTAATAATTTTATGAACGCTTTCTGTTGTTATAACTTCTTCTTGTTCAAGTATTTTTTTTAATTCAATTTTTTCATCTGAAGTTAGATATGATGGACGTCCTCCAGCATATTTTGGAATTATACCTTCAAGACCTTCTTCATTCCATCTGTTAAACCAAACATATGCATTTGAATATGATACTCCATTTAATTCGGCTGCTTCTTTAATACTCATTCCAGAATAACATGCTTTTATAAAATGAAGCCTATTTAATACTTTTACATCTTTTTTCTAACTTTTTAATCCGCTTATCTAAATCTTTAACAGGAATGTGTTTTATTATTTCTTTTTTAGGAATTCCAGACATAATAATTATTATGAATTTTATCTTTATTAAAAGTTTGGTTTTTAACTATATTTCTGTTCTGTATTAATAATTTTTTCAACCTTAAACCGGGTGCTGTTAAACCGAGGCCTTTTTTATGATTTAAGACAAATGTTGGAAGGACCAGCATATTACTATTTCAAACAGATTGATGAAACTGATTTGATTGATGTTATTGTGGGGGTAGCTATTGGAAAGCATCGTGAATGGATTCATAATAGAGATATTGATAAATTATAATAGAATAATGATAAATTCATTATATTTATATTACACTCCATTCCTTTTGTTACAACTTATTTAAAGACTTGAAGAACTTATTTTGATAATATCATGATATTTATTTAATAAAAAATCTAAATATTAACAAATATAAAAAACAAAGATGATAAGTATGGATATAGAGTATATTAAAGAGAATTATATTTTTGAAAAATTAAATGAATACCATAACTTAGATGATTTTGAGTGTGAATTCAAGGATTTAACAAATTTTTTAAAAAAGGATGCATTGATTCAGCAAGATATGAATTTAAATTTAACACACTTAGTAATTTGTGATGGAACTGTTGTTGGATATGTATCAATTCTAACAGATGCAATGAAATTAAAAATCATCGAGGATAAAGAAACTAAAGATAAAATACTTGGCAAGTTAAACATCAGTGAAAACAATGTGATACCTGCAATCAAAATAGGAAGGTTTGCAATAGATAAAAGATATGCTCATAAAGGATTAGGCAATCATGTTTTTAGAAATGTCCTGTTAAGTATTTTAGATATCTCTCAAAATATCGTTGGATTAAGATTTATAACTGTAGATGCATATGCAAGTGCATTCGGTTTTTATGTTGATAAAAACAAATTCAAATATCTTAAAAATGATCAGAAATATGTTGATGACATAGATACGATTATAAAAAAAGATCCTGAAAGAAGTTTTAGTCTTTACGAAGATATAAAAAGTATATAAAAAATAGAGTTTATAAAAAAAATATTATCTTGAGAATAAAACAATTCTCTGATTTCTGATTTCTTTTGCAAACTCTTTATCTTCTTGCGTAGGTGCTTCTTGCATTTCTTTTAAAACAGCAATTGCATCTTCACCTTCAAAAACAGGAGTTTTTGCGATAGGTTTTGCCATATGAAATCACCTCTTAAAAAAATATTTAATTTGTATCTTTATTTTTATTATTAATCCTTTAAGTAGATTATGTATATTAATACATTATGTCTTTAGGAACAAGATAATGACTCTTTCAAAAACTTTGTTGATTTGAAATTTTTTGACAAAATTTAGTTTTGAATTTTTAATTTTGTTTAAAAATAGTTAAATTTAATAAATAGGTGGAGTAAAAGTTTTTATCATGTTAAACCAAAAAACAAATACTCCAAATAGTATTTTAGATGTTAAACAATATATATTTTATGATTCTAATGATGGATTTGTACTTTCAGATCCTCGTTTTGTGAAAATTTTTAAATCCTGTCTAAAGGCTCTGAAATCTTTCGATTTGAGTTTTAAAAAGGATGTGCCTTATTTTAAAATGAGTTTAGCCAGATGTCCACATTGTGGAAGTCGTCATGTGGTAAATATGGTTTTACAAAAATAACGTTAGTGTTTAAAGAAATAGGTAAAACTATGGTTAAAGTTCAGCGTTATATCTGTAAACTTTGCGATAAAACCTTTCAAACTGATTTGTCGAGTCTTGTAGATAAAAACAGTAATTTTACGAATGAATTGAAAAGTGAATCAGAACATTTGATTTCAGA
>CAJOKJ010000060.1 GCA_905235155.1 Candidatus Gastranaerophilales bacterium | reverse complement strand
TAAAAAAAACCATAAAAACAAATTATTATTTTAATTAAAAATAAATTAATTTTAATTAATTTAATATTATTAAAAATTTATTGATTATTTCATATATTATTTAATTTTTTTATTGAATTTAGCTTTGTTCTTTTGCTTCTTCTTCTTTATTTTCATTTTCTTGTTTTTGTTGCTCTTCTTGTTGATTTTGATTTTCTTCACTTTCTCTAAACTCCTTAGTGCATTCAAGATATTTTTCTTCAATTTCTTTTATTTTTTGTTGTTTGATTTGTTCAATTTTTTCGGGTTTCATTCCTTCTTTTGGAGGAGGTACTTTTTTAACAGTAGTAAGCATTTTTTCTTTTGTTTGTTCTCTTTCAAATAATTTATTTAACATATTTTTTTTATTATCAACTTCAGCCTTATTATTAGTATCATAGAAACTTTTGCTAAGTTTAATAAGTGATACTTTACCTTCTTCATCTCCTACAAGTAATTTATCACCTTTAGCGCTTAAAGACATTGTGGTTAAAGAAGAATCTGTAACTTTATAACTGAAAGAAGTTTCATTTAATTTATAGCATAAATCGTATCCATTGATCCATCCATCGCTTCTACATATCAAAAACATACCTATTCTTGGTGTCCATAGACAATCATTTAAATAGGCGGGGAAATATTTTGATATATATATGGGTGTTCTAAGATCTTCTGTCCAGATTCTTGCAGTCCAATCACCAACAGTTAATATGAATTTAAAATATGTAGGATTTCTTTGCATTCCGACAATAGGTCCTAAATGTCTTCCAGTGACTAAACCTAGTTTTTGCCCAATTTCTCCCTCTGTTTTCTTTTTGTTTACTATAAATAATACACCTTGTTCTGTTCCTAATAAAAATTTAGAAGCACCTGCATCTGTACTATTATCTATACGAGTTCCACCATAATCTTTGGTTATTTCTACTTCTTGCCCTTCGCTATTTTTTGTTTTTTCTGTATTAGTTAAAAATAATGGTTTTTCTATTTGGACATTAATATCAACGGGCAATACAACACCTTTTATACTTACTAATACATCTTTTTCAATTTCCCACCATATAATACTACCATCTGTACTCGAAGTTGCGAATTCATTCGAATTTTTTGATTTCATCCAGACAAAATCAGAAACTGGCTCTGTATGGGAATTTTCTACTTTTGTAAAACCTATCCATTTATCACAACTTAAATCATATACACCTGCAGTACCATTTGCAAATCCCACTCCGAGTATATGAGCATGTTTGTTATTAAAAGCCAAAGTGACAATTTCAGATGAATGAGAAATGACATTTATGGGAGTGTTTGGCTTGTCTATATCCCATACTAAAGCTGAAGGATTATAATTTGGAGGAATATCTTCGATTCTGGCTAATTTATAAGCAACTGCTATTTTTCTTTGATCTTCTTTTTCATCAGGAATATTCCATACAACTTTGACTACACTTCTTTTATATTCACTTGGATCTTTGAATACTAATTTTGTTTTTGCTTCGAAATTATCACTTACTGTTTCTTTCTTTTTATCATCAAAATATTCTTCGTATACATCCATAAGTTGATTCTGATGCATTATTTTTTCTGTATTAGCTATAAGCTCTCTTATTTTTATTTCAAATTTATCTCCTTTTTCTTGTTGTCTTACCCACCCTTTCATTTCTCTTTGAACTTTTTCGGGCTCTGAATGATTTATGACCTCATCGGGCCAACCTCCTTCTAGATGAGATAAAGTTAATGTTTTCGTTGGTATTTTTTCTGTATTCACCATATGAGAACTTTTTTCCACAAAATTTGTAAATGAAGCACTTTTTGGGTTTTTTGGCTCATAATTAGCAAATAAATTGGGATCTGGCTTCAAATAAGATGAATTTGTAAATGGGGCTTCCTTTGCTTTGAAAGCAATTTGTTGTCCGAAACAATCTCTTTTGAGCGTGTAACTGTTGTCTTCTGAATTCATTTTTTAATGTTAAAATTAATTTTAAATAAT
>CAJOKJ010000059.1 GCA_905235155.1 Candidatus Gastranaerophilales bacterium | reverse complement strand
ATAATACTAATTTTATACGATTTTATAAATAATTTAAACACTATGGGATAGATACAGTAAAAATAGATTATTGTTATAATTTTAATTGCAATTTAAACGATTATTTGGGTAATATGTTATAAATATTTTTTGGAATTATTAATATTATCGTGTGCTTCTTAAATTTAATTAATCTAACTCAATATGGTGCATTAAATCAATAACTTCATAAATATCAAATTAGCTAATTTTTGATTATTTTTATAATGGTAATGATGATTTAATAAGATTTAAATAGATTGTAGGGAAATATATTTATGTATGTCTCCCAAAATAGTCCCTACAGATATTATATCTGCTGAATTAGTATTTAAAGATTATGTTGCTTTTAATGAAAACAAGGTTTATTTGACTGAAGATGTTCCAGATTATGTTGCTGAATTTTTCAAAGAAATGATGCCAGATTTTGTTTTAATCATTTATGAAATGTTCAATCCTGTCTGTCCGCATTGTGGTGCTAAATTACATCGACATGAAATAAAAGAGTGGGAAATGAATAAAAAAACAACTGTATACAAACAAAGATATAAATGCACTAACAAATCATGCTCTAAAACAGTAACCACTGAATTACCACATATTGTTGATAAACATTGCAATTATACAAAAGATATAAAGAAAATAGGCAATGAATTAGAAGATTTGGAGCATATCTCTTATGAAAAGAAAGCAGAATTAATTAAAAAAAGATATGGAATTAAAATTCAAAGACAAACTGTACAATACCATGAATCAATAAACTCAGAACAATACTTATCTAAAAAAGAAGAAAAAATAACACAAATTATTAAAGAAAGAAATATTGAATTTTCAGGAATTATTGGATATGATGAGTCATTTTTCTCCATAAATGGAGAAAAATATGTTCGCACAACCAGTATTGACACTCAAAATCACATGATTTTAAATGATCAAATAATAAAATACGAAGATTTTGACAAACATTTCATAGAAATCTTCATGACATACTCCCTAAAAGATTTAACAGCCTATTCAAACCCATATATTCCAAATCCAAAACATCCACTACTTTTAAATGATTTAAAAAAAGATACAATGATTACAGATGGATACACTGCATATGTACCAATAATTGAAAAATTACACATGACACATCAAAAATGCGTATTTCACAAAATAATGAACCAAAGAACACCCGTATGGAAAACAACAAACAAACTACAAAGACAACTAGAAAAAACAGAAGAAAAAATACAACAACTTGAAAAATTATCCAAAGGACAAAAACCTGGACGAATACCAGTAAAAGACAAAAAAAGACGAAAAAAACAAAGAAAAACTCAAAAAGAAAAAACAAGAAAAAACACAACTAAAAAAAGACATCAAAAAAATAAACAAACAACTGAACGAATTTGAATATTACAACAACAAAATATCCGAAATATTCAATTATGATACAGTACAGAAAGCAGAAACAGAATTCAACAGATTATACAACCAATTAGACTTTTTACCAGAAGAAATAGCAAAATTCATTAAAAATCTTAAAAAAGACTTCGACAAAACAATAAATCACATCAAAAGAAAAGACATTCCCAAAACCAACAATCTACTCGAAGGATTTTTCAAAATAACCTTCCCAAAGAAATACAAAAAAAGATTCAGAACAGCAAAAGGCGTTAAAAATTACCTACGACACATGAGAATACGATGGTACGAACGCAATGTCCTGCACAAAAAAATCAAAATCTAAAACAACAACCCATAAAATATTAGACAGTGCCAACACACGAGGACATAATTGATAAAGACTTAGATAAGATTCTTAAATATCTAAAATAGTCATTAATATCTTTGATTGGTGGAATATTGTTGACTTCAATTATTAACACATATATTAACAAAAGACCCAATATAGTTACTATAAGAGAAATATATTTTATGTCCAGCATGTCATCGTAACATCTTAGTATATAATATGTGTTTAAAATATTTAACTATTATGTTAAAAAGAAAAAAGATAACAATAACTGTTAACTTGAATATAAATCTGTGAAAATCCAAGAGGGATGTAAGCTATTAAATAACCCTTTTCACACCAAAGAAA
>CAJOKJ010000058.1 GCA_905235155.1 Candidatus Gastranaerophilales bacterium | reverse complement strand
TCAATATAGAAGAAACGGATATGCAACAGCGGCATTAGAAGCAATTGAGGATTTTGCTCGGAAAAATCAGTGTGAACAAAGTGTATTATTTGTGAAAAATAGTAATGCACCGGCAATTATGTTATACAAAAAGAATGGTTATGAAAAAACAAAGGATTTCAATTACGGATTTTACATGATTAAGAATATATAATTAGGCCGGTTTCATTTCCGGTTATTATTTTCCGTCTCTTTGCATGTTTAAATGCATGCCGAAGATCGGTTCTGACGGATATATTCATAAACGCACGCATAAGCACTCGCGTGTTCTTTTTGTTAGTTGTAGTCGTGTTTTGCAGATGATATAATATAAGTCGTAGGATTTATTGGTATGAACAGCAAAAAAATAGTTTGAATTCCAAGGGAGAAAGTAAAATGGATATTGTTAAATTTAGTGTTGATATGCAGGAGCAAGTGAATGATTTTTTCGAACAATGTTTTTCGGCTGTTGGTATACCATATTTCCCCAAAGATAGACATGCAGATGTGGCAAATGTAGAAGAATATTATTTGAATAATGGTTGTTTCTGGTGTTTGCTTGATGATAAAAATGTAATATGAACAATAGCAATTCGTAAAATAGATGATGCAAAAAGAATATTTGAATTAAAAAGAATGTTTGTGTTACCGGAATTTCAAGGGAATGGTTATGGAAGGTTATTGTTAGAGCATGCAGTAAAATGTGCACGGGAGCAAAAGTATCAGAAAATGTGTTTAGATACTAGAAAACAGTTTTCGGTGGCACAACATCTATATCGAAGTGTAGGTTTTCAGGAAACTGAAAAATACAATGATAATGAGCATGCGGAACTTTATTTTGAACTGGATTTATGCTAAAAGAGCAAACTCTTTTTGACAAGGAAAATAAATTGAGGAAGTAGGGAATGGGAGAGCAGATGGTACTATTGGTGGTAGATACACAGAAATTGATAACCAATTCGGGGCTGTATAATTTTTAACACATTTGAAAATGTGGTAAAATTGTTAATTGCAGCTGCCAGAGAGAATAATGTCGAAGTTATTTATGTAAGACACGATGATGGTGCTGGGGAGGAGTTGACAAAGGGGCCCCCTGGTTTTGAAATCTATGAAGGTTTTATTCCACAATTGGATGAGAAGATTTTCGATAAGACGGTAAATAGTTCTATTAATGGGACAGACCTGTTGGAATACTTGAGGGAGAAGAATGTCCGGACAGTAGCTGTTGTTGGATTGCAGACAGATTATTGTATTGATGCAACAATTAAGTGTGGGTTTGAGAATGGTTTCAAAATGATTGTACCGGAGAATGCGAATTCTACATTTGATAATGCTTTTATGACAGGAGAGCAGAGTTATAAGTATTATAACGAGTTTATGTGGAAGGGCAGATATGCGGAGTGTATTTCTGTGGAGGAAACGATTGAGCGGATGAAGGGGTAAGTGTAGAATGGAAGAGATTATTAGAAAATATTTTCAATGCTGGCTGGATAAAGATATTGATACGATAAACGAAATTTTTAGTGACGATATTATTTATAGTGAGTGTTATGGTCCGGTATATAAAGGAATTGGACAGATAATCAGATGGTTTGAGGATTGGAATCGGAAAAGTAAGGTTTTGCGGTGGGAAATAAAACGTGTGATTGTTTCTGGAAATACAGCTGTTGTGGAATGGTATTTTAAGTGTGAATACGAGGGGAATGTGGATGGTTTTGACGGGGTTACCATTGCTGAGTTTAATGCGGATATGAGGATTTGTGATTTGAAGGAGTTTCAGTCGAAGGCAGAGCATTATTATCCGTATGGGGAATGATGAATGCTTTTTTAAGAAAAGTTATAAGAGTTCCATTATGTTTTGGTAATTAATCTATTAACTGATGAATAATTATGAGGGTTGTTGCAGAGTTGATGGTTATGTATATGTTTTGCAACAACCCTCGTTTTAGATGCATCCTCTTCCTCTGATAATAAAATAAACAAAAAAGTGTATTTTAAATAGAAAAAAAGACAATTTTGAAACAAAAACAGAAATGAAACGAATAAAAAGATTGACTTCTACATAAATTATACTATAATATATAATATAACATAGATGGAGTGTGGATTAATATGAAGATTAATAGCATTACAGTAGGTGGATTTAAGAATCTGAATACTA
>CAJOKJ010000057.1 GCA_905235155.1 Candidatus Gastranaerophilales bacterium | reverse complement strand
AAAAATTCTTCTTTGAATATATCTTTAAGAGATATTCCTTCTTTAAGAATCCTCAAACATTTAACTTCTTCTGTCATACTATCACCTTAATAAAAAAAAGTTTTATTTGTATCTTTCAAAAAAAATTGAATTATAATTATATTCATAAGTATAATTTACAACACATATAAATTTTTCCAAAATAAGTTCTGTTGAAACATGACTATGTAAAAAATTTTGTGGGTTATGAATTTTTTGCATCAAATTTTTATCGTCATGTTTTCATCAATTTGAGAGAGAATGTTCTGGTTTGAATTTTTGTTCTAGTTTTGTCCAGATGTTTGTTGGTTTGATTTTTATCTTTTCTTTCAATACTACATTTTCATACCATTTTAATTTTTTGCTTTTTAAAAATCTTTTAACTCCTCTTATTGTCTTGAATCTGTTTCTGTATTTTTTAGGAAAGACTATTCTGAAGAATAATTCAGACCAGTTGTTAGTTTTAGGAATATTTTCATTTTCGATGAATGAAAGTGTTGCATCTAGGTCTTTTCCTAGTCTGCGTATGAATGGTTGTATTTCTTCAGGTAGATTGTTTATTTGGTTATTTAGTATGTTGAATCTTCTTTTTGCATCTTTGATTGTGTCTTGTTCGAATATTTCACTTATTCTTCTGTTGTAGTCTTCATATTCATCATATTCTTTCTTTAATTTTATGTTTTTATCTCTTAATTTTTTATTTTCTCTTTCTCTTTTTGTGGTTTTGTCTTTATGTTTTCCTCGGGTTTTGTCTGTTTTTTTTATTTTTCCTTGTCCTTTATATTTTTCATAATATTGGTTTATTTTTTCTTCGTTTTTTTTCGATTTTCTTTTTATTTGATTTGATTTTATTTTTAATTTGTCTTTGTTTTTTCCAGACTGGTGCTCGTTGGTTCATGATTAAATGGAATATGCAGGGATGGAATTCAATATTGGCTTTTTGAGCAATTGATGGATATTCAGGTAAACCATCACCTGTTAAGGTATGTTTTTTTAAATCAGGTAATAATAATGGATGAGTAGGATTAGATGTATTAGAATCACTGTATACTGATAAATCTTTTAGAGAGTAGCAAATGAATGTTTCTAGCAATTCTCGGTATTCTTCTTCTGGCACTAATTAATCATTAATTATTTTTTTAGTTGAAGTATCTAGTATAGTTAAATAGGTATATTTTGTCCCATCAAGTTTTAAAAATGCTTCATCATGTCCAAAATATCCTGAATCTTCTATATTTAATTCTTTTAATTTTTCTTCTAATAGTTTTTCTTTTTTAGACAGATATGCATCAGATTCTTTATCATTACAATTGAATGTAGTTTGTCTGGACATGTTTAAAGCATATTTTTCATTAATAAAATCCGTTGCATTTGCATAGGAAATGTGTTCTTTATCGTACAGATTAACAATTTCTTCTTTAATATCGATTGTATAATTACAGCTTTTACCAACAATATCAGGTAAAGGAGTTACAATAGTTTTACCACATTTAGAACACTTGTATTGGTACTTATATATAGTGCATTTTTTGTTCATTTCCCATTTGATCGTATTATGTTAATGAAGGTCTTCACCACATTTACAGATAGCATTATTAAGATTATAAACTATTTTAACATCAGAAGGCATAATTATATAAAGAAACTGTGCAACTTCTTTTGGAGTCTCTTGTGACAATAATATTTTATCTTCCATAAAAGTAACATAATTTTTAAATATTAATTCAGTCTTAAATTTATATGTGGGGTTGTTATTTTTTGTTTTCATGTGTAAATATATAATCCCACAACTTATTTAAATTATCTATAATCCGTTTACAATTTATTCTATTTTTGATGATTTCTTATTAAACTAATTATTTAGGTTACTGTCATTTTTTATCAATTAAAGTCTATTTTTCACTGCAATATTCAAAGGTAAATAATTGGTAATATATTGTTTACAATAAGTACAAACCCACAAAATTTTTTACATAGTCATAACTTGCAGAATAGTGAACAGATGGGCAACCTTGATGTCAGTTAGTTGCATTTAAATATGATTAAATTAAAATAATGATACTATAAATTATAAATTGAGGTTTTTAAATGCAGATGGAATTGGATAGAAAAACCAGAAATATAATTTTAGTGCTTTTTTTAGTCGGCGTGTTTATGGGTTCACTTGATAC
>CAJOKJ010000056.1 GCA_905235155.1 Candidatus Gastranaerophilales bacterium | reverse complement strand
ATTAAATTAGAAAGAGAGATAAACTAATTTAATAACAATCGGAGTGTAGTATATTGTTTTTATTAAACAACACATTAGTAATATCAAATTAGATATTTAGGTTTACCTAATTTTTTATCACTATTAATAGATATAACGTTATCATATATAAAACTTTCTATTTTTTTAGGTTAACCTAAATTTTTTGTATTAGTAATATTAAAACTAGTTCATAATGCTTATTAGGTATTATAATATTATTTTTTTTTTAAAATTTTGATGTTTTCTCCATTAATTTTCATGATTTGGTTTAATAATTATTCTTTTTTTATTATCTATGAGGAAGGGACGCAAAATTTTTTAGTTGATTTTTTGTTTTTAGAAAATTTTGTTTGTTTTTTATTTTTTTAGTTGTTTTTTCTATTTATTTCATTGTATATTCTTTTTAGGTTGTGTCCTATTGCATATAATTTGAATTCTGTGTTTACTTGTTTTAGTCCGGTTGTGGTGAATTCTGTTAGTTTCATGTTTTGTTTTAGGTTTGCAAAGGGTAATTCTGCGGTTTTTGATCGTAATTTGTATATTTTTTGTGCTTCTTTTGTTTCCATTTTTCGTTGCATTCTGATTTTTGATGGATTTCCATAGTCTTCAATTGTTCTGTATCTTTGGTTTTTTGCGCAGTATTCTTGTACGGGGCAGTTTTTGCATTCTTTTGTCCAGTATGTGATTCTTGGTTTGTTTTTGTATTCGTATTCTCGTCGTCTGTATAGTGGTTGTCCTAATGGGTAGAAATAGGTTCCTATTTCTGTATTATAATTGAAATTATCTTTGGAAAATGGTTTTTCGGTTAAATTATATTTTTTTTCTTGTCTTGAGAGTTTTCGTGAGGATATATAGCCGTCAAGTTCTTCTTGTTCAAGATATTCGGTGTTCATGTCTGTGGAATATCCGTTATCGGCGCTTACTTGTAAATTAACTGGTATTTCGTGGCCTATTTCAGTTAAATTTGATTTTACTTGTTCTATTAATGGAATTAATTCATAATGGTCTGTGGGATTGTTGGTGATGTAAGATGCGATGATTATTCCTTTATGTTCGTCTACTGCAATCTGTCCGTTGTAATCATACTCCCATTTTCCTTTTTTATTCTTCATAAAACGTGCATCTGGGTCATTTATACTAATTACTTCTTTTCCAGATTCTTTAAGTTTTTCTTCAAGTGTTACGATCTTTTTTAGAATTTTTTCAGGTTTTTCTTCTGCTTGTTTTAAAAGGTTTTTACTTGAAGATCTTAATTTATCTTTGTTTCTATCATCTTTTGAAGATTCATTAACTTTTTCAAATACTTCTTTAAATTTTTTTTATCTGTTAATGTTTCAGGAACACTATTTCCAGATTCTTCACCTAATTCCTCATCTTCTTCTTCATCTAATTTAATGCTTTCTTCAAGATGTTGTTTCATTATTTTTAATTGTTGTTCATTTGTTAATTTATTCATAGATGTTTTTGCTTTAATTTTTGTTCCATCTAAACTCACATGATGAATTTTAACCAAATCTTCTTCTGTTGAAATTTTTATAGTTGTTTTAAAAGCATCATCAATTAAATCAGAATAATCATGTTTAAATCTTAAAATTGTACGATAACTAGGATGTTGCATGCCCGCTAAATACATATAGCCAATGTCTGTCTGAGTTCTTCGCTCAATCTCTCGAGAAGATAATCCTCCATCAAAAACACTCATCAAAACTAGCCTAAGCAACAATTCACGAGGATAAGCAAATTCACCAGGACTATCAGCAAACACACGATTCGCTTCAGAACAATCAATTTAATCAACCACATTTTTAATAAAATAACACGGATGGTCTTTTGGAATCAATTTCCTCAAGTCCATAGGTACCAACATGGTCTGATTAATAGTATCATCTCTTAAAACCATAAATAAAACAACCATAAAGTTTAATATCTATAATAATAGATTGTACTTCATAGTATATAAAATTAAAGGAAAAATAAGTAAAAAAATATTAAAAATTAGTGAGTTCGTGTCCCACCCTCTCTACAAAATTTTTTATAGAATTGGGTGTACCTAAATATTTAAATAATAATAAAATAATACTATATAATATGTTTAGGTTAACCTAATTTATTAAATTTTAATGTTGGTTGAAACTTAAACTAAAATGATTTTTTTAATAAAGGGGATATTTATTAAGAATTTTTTTCTTAATAAATTTCTTTAATATAAAAAAAATAATATGGGAGAAATGTTAATGAAAGAATTAATTGTAGGATTAGCTGGTAACCCTAATGTGGGTAAAACTACAGTATTCAATCAATTAACTGG
>CAJOKJ010000055.1 GCA_905235155.1 Candidatus Gastranaerophilales bacterium | reverse complement strand
CCGTTAATTTTAGGCATCATAATATCAAGTACCATTAAATCCGGAATAATTTCTTTTGCAAGTTTTAAACCGTCCTCACCGTTATATGCACAATAACAAGTATAACCTTCGCTTTCAAGAACGAATTTTAATGTTTCAACAATATCTTGTTCGTCATCGACAAGTAATATTTTTTTCATTAATCTTTCTCCTTTGGATAAGTAGTATATGAATACATTATATCACATTTACCGTATCGGGCTTTATCGTTAAGAATTACTGCATCTATTTTACGCTTTAAAAAGTCTACACAATGCCTGTCAGCGTCTGGTATAACCATTGTTAAAGAGGTTAAATTTTCGTTTTTATCAAGTAATGAATTGTTAAGATATGTTCCGCTGAACAGATTATCTTCTTCCATTAGTTTTTCTATGCAGTTGCCTTTTGCTGAAATGGTAAGTGTTACAAATTTTGTTTTATTAACTTTTGCTTGTTGAATTAGTTGTTTATGCATAATCCAGAAATTAGATTTTTCGCAAAGTACAGGTAGTACAAAATAAAAGCTTGAACCAACTCCAAGTTGGCTTTCAGCCCAAATTGCTCCATTATGTGCATCAAGAATTTTTCTTACAATTGGTAAGCCTAAACCTGTGCCGCCAACTTCTCGGGAAAGAGAACTTTCTATTTGTTTAAATTGGTCAAATATTTTAGCAAGATTTTCTTGTTCAATGCCGATGCCTTCATCTTTTACACATACTTGTACGTATTTACCGTTTAATTTTTTTATTTCATTTTCAAAACATTCAGGGCATACAATATCTTTGGAATCTGTAATTTTTGTGCTTATTTCAATGTTTCCGCCTTCTTTTGTAAATTTTATTGCGTTAGACAATAAATTATTTAAAACTTGATGTATTCTTTGTTCATCAGCAAATACCGTTGCAAAATTTTCATCAAATTTTGTTGTTAATTTTAATCCTTTTTCGTCAGCAACATTATTTTGTAATGTTTTTACAAATTCAATAGCTTTTTCCATATTGATAGATGTAAACTTGTAATCCATTTTGCCTGCTTCAATTTTAGACATATCAAGAAGATCATTTATAATTTTTTGGAATGTTTCTACATTATTTTTACCTATTGTCAAAAACTTTTGCATGTTAGGTGTAAGAATTCCGGCTCTGCCGCTAAGCATGATTTCTAAGGATGTCTTTAGTGGAGTAATTGGAGTTCTTAATTCATGCGAAACAATTGAAACAAATTCTGATTTTAAATGTTCTAATCTGTAAAGTTCTTTATTTTTTGCCTGAATTTCTTGTATATATGCAGCATTTTTCAATGGCATTGATACCTGTTGTGCTATGGTATGGAAGCATTGAGTATCTTCGTTTGTAAATTCATTTTCACGATATATTTCAACAAATCCGAAGAAATTATCGCTTAGATTTATTTGTGCAAGCATATTATCGTATCTTAGAACTGAAAAATCGTAATCATCAATAGGATTTTTTGCATATTTTATTGTTTTTAAATCATTAATATCAAGTTCAAACGGCATTTCTTTATTTTCAAACAAAGACTTATAATTTAAAACTGCCCTTAATTTTAAGGCTTCAAGAAGTCTGTCTGATATTTGATTAATAGAATTAATTATCAATAAAGGTTCGTTATCCGATTTAAAAGTTAAAACGCACGCAACCGAAAAACCAAGTGCTTTATCCAAACCTTCCAGCATTATGTTAATTAATTTTTCTTTGTCCAATGTTGCTGCAAATTGAGAACCTGTATTGTATAGAACATCAAGTTGATATAAACTTTTTGATAAATTTTGATTTGAAGTTGCCAATCTTATTAGTGCATCTTTTCGTCTTAAGTTTACATTTATCGTTGAAATTAAAACATTATCCGAAACGGGTTCCATTAAAAAAGCATCTGAAATATTCAATAATTCAGGAGGAATAGAATCCTCTTTCAGTATTGTAATGTTAATAATATTTTCTTTTACCGAATTAATTTTCCTGTAAAGCTGAGATAAATCAATTGATTTTGAATCAGAGTCTAAAATAATAATTTGTGGCATATTGATATCTAAAATATCAAAAAACATCTGATTATCGGATGCAAATTGAAAATCATGCGAAAATCCCGTAAGCATTTCGTCATAATGTTTAATTTTATTATTATCATCCGATACCATTAAAATTTTAGCCATACTTATATATTATCAGTAATAAGTGCTTGGGCAAGTCGTTAACAGACTGTAACTTTAGGATAAAAAACTTGCTTGCAAATTTTTTTGTGTTTTAATAATAATACGAGAATAAGTAACTCCTCTTAAACTTATTTTCGGTAAACATCAAGCGGCTAGATGTTTACGAGTAGTAGTAGTAAAAATTAAGAAGGAATTAAAAATGTTAAAAATTAGATTAAAAAGATTAGGTGCTAAGAAAAATCCTACATACAGAGTTATTGTTATTAATTCTACAACAAAACGTGAAGGTGCACCAATTCAAGAGTTAGGACACTATAATCCAAAAACAAAAGTAATGGTTTTAGATAAAAAATCTGCTTTGGACTGGGTTTCAAAAGGTGCTCAACCAACAGAAACAGTAGCTTATTTAATCAAAAATTGTAATGATGACGGTTCATTAAATTACAAAAAATCAGAAACAGTAAAACTTTCAAAGAAAGCTATGGCTAAGAAGGCTGCTGAAGAAGAAGCAAGAAAACAAGCAGAAGCAGAAGCAGCTGCCGCAGCAGAAGCAGCAAAGGCTGAAGCTGAAGCACCTGCTGAAGAAGCAACAACTGAAGCATAATAAAAATATTATTTGTGTTAAAAGTCCTTGTTTATTATATACAAGGACTTTTTGTTTAAAATAAATGTTTACATTTGAATTAAATATGTTATAATCAAGAAAAAGGAGAAAAGTATTATGAATAGTGTATTTATAGTTTCGGGGGGGGTAAAATTCGCTTGTAGTAAGGGTTTTGGCTGTTTAGAAAAGTCTGTATTGTCTTGGTTAAACGGTCGAACAGTTGAACAGTTGAATAGTTCAATATTTATTAAATTCTTCAACATTTCAACTATTAAACTGAAAAATCTATTCACAACTCACTATTCACAATTCACGAAAAAACTTTTTGCATTTACTCTGGCTGAAA
>CAJOKJ010000054.1 GCA_905235155.1 Candidatus Gastranaerophilales bacterium | reverse complement strand
TTTTCGTTCCAAAATATGTTTCAAACAAATTAAGCTCATTATTTTTACCATATACTGCAAAACCATTTTTCTGTGGGAGACTAATTAAATCTTTAGATGCAATATATTCCTCATAGTCAGATAGGTACTCTAAAGAAAACTCATTACCAAAGACACATACTTTATCAGACGGTAACTTCACTGCAGCATACTGATGTCCTGTATACATCTCCACGTACCATGCTTCTTTTTGATCAATAAGAACAGCAATATTAGATTCACTGTTACCATATTTATCAATAGATCCTAAAAGAACATCCACACCTTCCCTAGCCGTTTTACTTTGACAAATCACAATATCTGTAATAGCTATTTCACAAACACCACCTTTTACATAAGGGTCTGCCTGTAATGATTCATCGTTTACAAATCCCGTAACAGACATACTCATGGCCACACCACGATCATTAGTACTGATAGCAGCATCACGAGCGGCATACCCGCATTTTGATAGAGTACTGTTCATAAATGGTGTTGCAGTATATTGATAAGTATCTGCAGGAATCTCTGTCTGTACTGACCCATCCCAACTTACAGGCATTGTCCGTCCAGGTTCATTTTCTACTGCAGGTGTCACTGTAACATGATTGGAAAAAACACCAGGATAGTCATTTGACCTAGCATAAATTACTGATCCGTCTTCACTAACATCCGAACCTACATACAACCCACTACATGCAGCACAGGCCTGAATGCTGCATAACAACACAGCACACAGCATTAAAATCATCAATTTTTTCGATAAATATTTTGACCTAAACATTAATAAAATCTCCTCATATTTTATAAAATACTTAAAAATAAGCAAAAATTTCATAAAATATTTTATTAAAAATACAATCATTAATTTTATAAATTAACCAATAAATAGTTTAGGGAGTCTGAAATTTCTAGTTTTCTGAAAGTTGTTGTATAGCCATTGATTTAAATTCCTGAGATATGATTAATGCTCCTAAAAATACATTTAAATATACTGTTTTTCAACAGATTTTGGTATATTTATGTATTTCCCTTAAATTCAATCCTTGTTTGAGTAATTTGAAGAAATCTTCTATTTTTCCTCGGATTGGTTTGAACTTATCCTAATTGTCCAATCTTTTAAATAATTCATATATTAAATTGTTGTAGAATTGTTTTTGTGCCAATATTTTCTTTGTTTTATTAAATACCTGCAATGGATAGGAATTAATCATCAAGATTTGTTCTTTTGAAATTGTCTTTTGGAAAAATAAAATGAACTATTTTATACTTGCTAATTCCTAATTGATAGTTTTTATAACTGTAATGTCCTTTATCAAATATTAATATGTCTCCTTTTTAATAATACGTCTTTTTTGCAGATTTTTCATAATTTCATCAAAAAGTTTTGCATCGTTTGGAGTCCCATAATGGATTAAAATAGAAACAGGATTCATACTATCGTAATCAATAATAACTGTGGCTTTAAATCCAATATAAAATCCTTTAGACGATGAATAACTCTTTTTTAAATTTAAAGTTTCAAGATAATCTTTTGTCTTTTTATTTCTATTAAAATTGAAATCTAAGTCAATTAGTGTTGCATCAACGATGAAAGTCTTTTTTCCTCTTTTTTTACTCTATTTTGGTGGTTTAAAATCCTATTTAATGCTTTTAAAAGGTTTTCAGGGTCTTGAAGTGAAAGATTTTTATAAACTTGATTTGCAGTTAAAATTTCAGAAATATTAAAGTAATCACGAAGTTCTTTTTTGGATTTACCCTAATTATTTTAGTTTTAAGAACAGATTCCATCAAACAGTCAAACACTTTTTATGCAGAATAGCTTAATTCATAGTCTTCCTGTAATTTTGCTTTAGTTAACATATTATCACATAATTTTATTTTAATGAGTTTAAACCCTCATATTTAATTAATATAATAATATAAGTCAAACAAAGCAAAGACTTTCGCTGAGTTGTTTATTAAAAAAAATTATATAAAAAATGTTATTGAGGACATCTATTTTAATTAGAACTTCTCCATGTGTTGCCGCATTTAGCACATCTGATGAAATTGGTTGGAGCCTCATCAGCAGATCTTGTCTGTACTGTCCACCAGTACCCTTTGGTTCCGCCACACTTATAGCATGTTATCCTTGTTGTTGGCAATGCAACATTATTGTTGTCTGTTACAATGACTTCCAAATCCTTATTCTTTTCACCTTCAAATTTGTACTGCTCTTCCAAATCGTTTTCACTCAGTGATTTTGTATAGCCGCAGCTACATTTGATTTTGCCATTATCAGGCATTAACATTGAACCGCAATTAGGACAGAATTCCATATAAAACACCTTAAAAATTTGTAAGTATTATAGTACATTTCTAAAAGTTTTTACCATTTTTACTTTTTGCATTTGGTTTACTTTTCAAATGCTCTCTTTGGTTTTATTTAAATATGTTACT
>CAJOKJ010000053.1 GCA_905235155.1 Candidatus Gastranaerophilales bacterium | reverse complement strand
ACGAATCATTTCTTCTTTCTTGAATCCAAACCATATCCGTAAAGTTCTGACCATTTTGTGCAAAAATACGAATTTCCCCAATATCCTCCAAATCTTTCTAATAAAAATCAATGAACGGAGAACCCTGTTCGATTTTGATTCAGTGCAAAGATACGTTTAGTTATTGAATACGCAAAATATTTAGGCTGAAAAAGTGTCACATGTGACACTTTTTCAGCCTAAAGACGTCTAATTTCCGATTCTGACTGATTCTTTCGGATATATTATTCACCTATTTATACGGTTTTTCAAACTAATTTCGACTATATGTGAACAGGTGATTCCGTTCATTTCTTCTTTCTTAAAATAAATACAACTCATGTATGTCTCCATAACCAGAATTGTCGTTCTTGATAAATAATTCCTTCGGAATGCCGTCGGAAAATGTTACACTATTATAGTATTCGATATTGTCATTTTCTGTATAGGTATCCGATATTTCTAACAAGCCATTTTTTATTGATACTTGGAAAGCATATCCAAAATTTTTGTATTCACCATACCTTTTGCCATTTTTATACAGTATGATTATTCCATTTGCATGTGGAGATGTCTTTAGCCCAAACAGATTACACTCTTTTATGATGTCGATCGTATCTCCCTTGCTAAAGATACAGCCTATATAAGACAGATTGGTTTTGCATATCTCATGTTTTTTGTTGAAACTTAAAGTAACATTGTTGCTTTTGTCTTTTAATACTTTATATTCATACTCTTGTTCAACTTTATCCATGTCACGCACTTTCCTTACATTGATTTCTTCAATCTCTGTAAGGGCTTCTTCAGACTGCGCGTTGCTATTTAATACAAACAGCATTCCTAAGATAACGAAAAAATATTTACCTTTCATCTTTGTTTCTTATATATTTATAGAATCAGGGGTCCACTTCAAAATCTGTCCCGCCGATTCTTTATATCCATTGCTCTTCATTTGTGGTTTGATTAGTGTAGGCTGAAATTTGTTTCACATAAATCCATTTCGCATTAAAACTGATTTCTTTTTCGTCCACATTACTTTTAAAACACACATATTTTAAACCATTGTTATTTATTAGATTGAAATCACATCTTGAACCATTTGTAAATTCAAAGATTATGTTTTCAATTCCAATAAAAACTATCTCAATTTGAATTGTGTTCGCTTTTTGCATCAACCATTTGGATGGCATTTCCTGAGGTAACTCAATAGTGTCAATGGTTACTGTAAGTTCAGCGTCTTCGCCTGGCATAAATACCATTTTAGTAATTTCTATATTCGTAAGATCTGGCATCTTATCCTTATAAACGGCAGATATGCATTTTGAATTTTCAAATAGATTATAATCCATATTATTTCGATTTATGTGAATAGGGGTTCTTTGTTCAATTTATCCCCTGTTCAAATTACTGAAGTGCCCCCAGATTTTAAACTCTTACCACCTTTTGCGACGATAAACGATACCTCTATATATGTCATTGTCTATTTTTGTAAAATCAATTCCTAAATTTAATAGATACTCATTTATTATGAGGTTATTCAAACGTTTTTTTATTCTGTTATTTCTATAATAATTAATGTCTTCAATGTCAAGTGGAGTTCCCTCTTCATAAAACACCCACTTATCTTCTTTATACACTTGAACTAATCTTTCTTTAAAATTAGAATCAGAGAAATAAAACTTAAAGAAAGGATTAACTGTGTCATTAGATAATGCACACATCGTTACACAACATTTTAAATGCTTTTGTATTATTCTACATACGTTTGATAATCCGTCCTCATAGTTCGATATAAAAAAAACTTTGTTAGAATATATGTTACTTTGCCAACAACTAAATTTTGGTAAGTGGGATCCACCACTTTGGGGATTTATGTATTCATCTATATTAGGAATCTTTGAATAAATATCAGCTTTCCCATCATCTATTTCGTCTTTAAATATTTTATTTACGATTTCAGTAAATAGAATAAAATCACAGACATCAAACACTGAAAAAATTATGTATTTAAAATTATTTTCCATTTATTTTATAAAATTTATTTCTTGCTTTACTGTCATTATTTGGAACTTGCTGCTTGCGTGAACAGGGGTCACTTCAAACCTGTCTCGCCGATTCCCTCTCGTTCATTTGAATTTTATCTTCGGTCTGTTTATAGTAGGATAGGCTTTCACCGCTATCACATCTAAACTATCATTAATCTTGAATCCTGATTTTTCGGATATTGAGCCTCTGTAAAGTGCTCCGTCATAGAAAAACTCATATATCAAGATAGGATATGAAGTTTTACCTGTATGCCTACAATCTATTCTGGCCCTTACGCTGATAGTTTCACCATATTTTAACATTAAATCAGAGAATATACCACAGTATAAAAAATACAATATCGTAATTATAATAACTATATACCCACAGAAATCTCTAAAAGAGAACTCATTTTCTTTACTTTGGCATATCTTCTTTTTTTT
>CAJOKJ010000052.1 GCA_905235155.1 Candidatus Gastranaerophilales bacterium | reverse complement strand
TGATATCGCTGAAGAATCATCAAATTACATTAAACAACAAATTCTTCAACAAACATCAGCAAGCTTGTTAGCAACAGCAAACCAAGCACCATCTATCGCCTTGAACTTAGTATAGAGAAAAGGGATAATTAATATAAAGGGGTTCTGAGCAAAATCAGAACTCCTTGCTCAAAAGAAAAAGATAAGTTGGAGTTTGTATATAAAAAAGTTTTATTTTAATTAGTACATACTATGGCATTATCACCCACAAAATATTTTGTGGGTTTTCTTTTTACAAAAAAAAGCCCCAAATGGGGCTATAAATTGAATTACATTATTTTAAGGGAAATAAGAGAATTAATTATAATTTAATAAAACTTAGCTTAATAGACTTAATGCAATTGATGGTGCTTGATTTGCAACTGTTAACATTGATGTTGACAATTGTTGTAAAATTTGTTCTTTTACATAGTTTGTTGATTCAGTTGCAACATCAACGTCTTGTATTGAAGAAGCTGCACTTGTTACTGATGTAGCTAAAGTTTCTGTAGCTTCAAGAACTGTTACTAATCTTTGTTGTACACCACCGATTTCAGTTACTCTGTCTGTAATGTTTGCTAAAGCACTGTCTATTTGTTCTAAGAATGCGCGTGCTGTTGAATCTGTTTCATAGTTCTTAGAAATGTCTGATGTACCTAATAGTGCTGATGCACTTGCATCTGCAAATAAGTCTTTGGATAATTTAATTATACTGTTTTCTTTATTTTCGATACCTACTTGAAGATTAATATCTTCTTCAATTGAACCGTTTAAAAGGTATTTTCCGTTGAATTCTACTGATTTTGAAATACGTGTTATTTCATCTACTCTTGATTGCACTTCTTTTACTATTGCTTGCATTGAATCTGAACCGTAAGTTCCATTTGCAGCTTGTTCGGTTAAATCTCTTATACGTTGTAAATTAGAACGTATTGTTCCCATAATGTTTTCAGCTGTATCAAGCATTGATGCACCCATTTGAGCATTACTTTTTGCTACGTTATATGAAGTTAATTTATAATTTAATTTTGTTGCAACAGCCATGCCTGCTGCGTCGTCTTTTGAAGAATTTATTTTGTAACCTGTAGATAAACGTTCCATTGCGGTATTCATTTTATCTGTTGATTTGCTTAATGATTTTTGTGTAGTTAATGAAACAAGATTAGTGTTAACACTAATAGCCATAATATAATTCTCCTATTATAAATTAAATTTCTCTTTTCCTCTTATGATTTTTTTATCGGAAAATAAAAAAATAACTTTATACTTTAGTATGAGATATCCTCTAAACATAGGAGAAGTGTTTGATATTCAGTATATATAATGATTTTGACGATTTTAACTTTGTATAATTTGTTTTTTTATTATACTTTAGTTGTAGATTTATTCGTTAGGATGAGTTACACCATAACCAAACAGTGCAAAATCATACTTAACCGGATCATTGGTATCAAATTGTTTTAAGCATGAGGTTAGTTCTGTCACGGCTTTAAAATCATTTGAATTTCTTTGTAGAAGTCCCAATGCTCTTGACATTCTTGCAACATGTGTATCAAAAGGGATTAAAAGTTCTGACTGAGGTATGAAGTTCCACATCCCAAAATCAACAGGAGGTTTTCTTACCATCCAACGTAAAAACATATTCATTCTTTTCATTCCTTTTTGAGGATTTGGTATCAGGTGGCAATAGCCTTGTGTTAAGTTTGCATCGCAATAAAAATAATCACAAACAGCTTGAAGCATGTTTTGAATATTATCATTATAATTACTTTTAAAAAGATTTTTTAGATTACTTTTTTTATATAAATTATGTAATTTCTCAAAAAAACATATTACATCAATATCTTTTGAAAATCTGTAATTGAAATCTGTTAAAATTTTCGGGTCAAAATTTTTAACATATTCATAAGGTTGATTATCAATTTTGTCAAAAAGTTCATTTAATTTTTTAATAAAAACTTTTCTGTTTCCGTAAGCAAAGCATGATGTTACAAAAGCAGAAATTGTAATATCTTCCTCATCCTTGTATTTATGGGGTATTTGAATTGGGTCATTTGTTATAAAATCAAAATTTTCATATTGATTTACAAGTTCATCAAGTTCTTTTTTTGTTATCATCTTAACCTCTTAAAAAATTCTTCTAAAATGTTATCACATGGCTTCTTCTAAAATTCCGCCATATACATTTAATTTTGAATTATGCAGATTTCTTAAATCAGTAGCAGAGCCTAAAGCACCATATTGGCTATTATAAGAACCAAAGTATAAATTTTTAATTCCTGATTGAATAATTGCCGAAGCACACATCGGGCATGGTTCAAGTGTAACATACATATCACAGTCGTTTAATCTCCAACGTTTTAAACCTTCTTGAGCCATTTTTATTGCAAGTATCTCTGCATGGGCTGTAACATCTTGTAATTCTTCTTTTTGGTTATGTGCAAAAGCTATTATTTCATTACTTTTCACAATAACGGCTCCAACAGGAATGTCTTTTTTTGCTTGTAGTGCTACTTCAATTGCATCTTGCATAAACATAAATTTTTTACCTATGGTTTTAACGTTACTGATTTAAATAATGGTAAGGTTACATCAACTTTAAAGCCAACTTCTTCTGTTGAGGATATTTTTATTTTACCATTCATCGCTTCGACAAGTCCTTTTACAATAAACAATCCTAATCCTGTTCCTCTCGTTGTTCTGGTTGTTTTGTCGTCCATTCTTATAAATTTTCCAAACAGTTGTTCAAGTTTTTCTTCGGGAATTTTGTCGCATTCGTTTGAAATGCTTATAGTTGCGTTTTCAGCGTGATACTCTCCTGTTATTATTATTGGTGTGTTGTCTTTTGAATATTTAATTGCATTTTCAAGTAAATTTACGATAACCTGCTCGGCTCTGTCTTTATCCGCTATTACAAGAGGAAAATCCTCAGATAATTCATTTTTGATTTCTTTTTCTTCTTTGTTTCTAACCAACGTTATTGCTGTTTCAACCGTATCTGATATCCAAACAGGTTCCAGTGCAACTCTTATTCTGTCCCGTTCTATGTCAGGAATTACAAGTAAATCTTCTATTAAGCGTTTTAATCTTTCAGATTGCCTTTTTATTGTTCGTAAGGATTTTAGTCTTGTTTCTTCATCTATTTGGATATCAGTTCTTAAAAGTCTTGAAGTGTAGCCTTGTATACTTGTAAGAGGTGTTCTTAGTTCATGACTTACTGTATCAATCAGATTTGAACGAAACTCGTTTAATTGTTCAAGTTTAACATTTTGTTCTTTCAATTGAATATATGATTTATGAATTTCGGATGCCATTTTGTTAAATTCAGATGCCAAGAATACAATTTCATAAGGTGTAAAAATGGTTTTCAAAAGTCTTATTCTACGTTCATAGCTACCTTTAGACATTGCCATAATACCTTTAAATAATTGGCGAATATTAATATACATATAATAAACATATAATGCAATGATTATAAATATACTTAATGCTGATACAAATACAGCCATAAGTAACTTAAACCGATTTTCATTAATTGTGTATCTTGTGATTTTTTCCGTTGTATTTACGATAATCATAACTTCAGGGTTTGTTTTGTGAATGTATACAAGCGGTTGATTTTTCTTATCACCATATATTATTGCCATATTATCGGTGATTTTTGCCGGTAACAGCTGAACTGAATTTTTAAACAATTCTTTTGTATAATTATGCTCTGCTATTAATTTTCCTGTTGAATCTAATATGTATATTTGTCGTGCATCATCTTTCAACGTTTTAAACATGTATTTGTTTAAGTCTGTATTACTGAATATTGCAACAAGATATCTACTGTCGGATGTTTCTTGATACATTATAAATTTATCACTTAGTTCTTCGCTATTTTTTAGTTTTTGAATATCAGTAAAATTATTAACAAGTTTTAAATCATTACAGAAAAAGGATGTGTTTTTTAATTGTTTTAAGTACTTTAACTTAGCATTATTTGAAGGTATATAATCAAGGGTTTTACTTATTTGTTCTAATTCATTCGTTGCCACTTGAAAAAATACATCAATTTCATCCGAAACCATGTTCGCAATTAAAACAGCAGATTTTCTTAATTGTTGACGCATTGCTTGTTGATTTATGTTATTAATTACAATACCACTGATAATCATTGGAATTAATAAAGCAATAAACAAAACAATCAGTATTTGTTCTGCAATTTTAAGACGCTTGGGATGCAAAACTTTTTTTATTTTATTTATTTTTCTTAAAGTTTGAATTTTCATAATTTAATTTTATTCTGCAAACGGTGTAAGTTTATAGCCTACATTTGTTACTGTGTGCAAGTATTTTGGAACTTTTGCATTTTCTTCAATTTTGTTTCTGAGGCCGCCAACGTGAACTCTTAACATTCTAACATCTTCATTGCTGTCATATCCCCAAACTTCATCTAAAAGTGTTGCAAGTGTAACTGCATTATTAAAGTGCTGCATAAGTGAATATAAAATTTCAAATTCTGTTGGTGTTAATTTTACCCGTTTATTAACAATAGTACATTCTAAGGTATCCGGAAAAATCTGTATATCTCCGACATTTAAAACTTCATCTGTTATAGAATTAGTTTCTTCTATTTGATTTCTTCTTAAAAGAACTCTTATTCTTAAAAGAACTTCTTGGATATCAAAAGGTTTAACTATATAATCATCAGCACCGCTGTCAAAACCGTCTGTCTTATCTTCAATAGTACCTTTTGCTGTAAGCATTAAAATCGGAATAGCAAGTTTAGCCTGACGAATATTTTTACAAACATCAAAGCCGTTCATTTTGGGCATCATAACATCAAGCAAAATTAAATCGTACGAATTGTTTAATGCTTTATTTAAGCCTTCTAGTCCGTCTTTTGCCGTATCAACAACATAACCGCTTTGACCTATATCAAATTCCAAAAGTTCTCTTATTTCTTCATCGTCATCGACAATTAAAATTCTCTTTTTGTTCATATTAATATCCCTGATACCAATAATAATTTTATATCTTTATTAAAATTTTATAAAAAAAATATTATTCGTTCAATAAAAAATATTAAATTTTTATAAAATTTCTTTTATTATTCATTTGTAAACTTATGTAACAAAATGAGTTAAAACACTAAAGAAAACATGGTTTTGAGCCGTAAAACATCATGTAGGTAAGGTCGTAAAGGAAATAAGTTATGGGTTTAGCAGCATCACAAGCAAGACTATTAACAATAACTTC
>CAJOKJ010000051.1 GCA_905235155.1 Candidatus Gastranaerophilales bacterium | reverse complement strand
TCCAGACTCTGTTCTCTTGTCTCTTCGGAGTCACAATCCAAGATGTGCACTGCACTATTTACCGCAATCCTCTGATTATCATCAATATGGTTCACGTCTGCACCTCTTTGCACCAATTCCATCGCCAGTGCAAAACGATCCGGCTGATTGGAGGATAAAGCATAGATAAGGGGGGTCGAATTTAAATACGGATCTGTAACATCCGCATCAGCTCCGGCCTCCAACAATTCGTAAGCCATCTGAGTCGATTTTTGACACGCAATCTCAAGCGGGTATACATTTTCAAAATCTGAATTACTCAAAACATTCCGAAAAATCCCCTGTTTCGAAGACTTCCTTTCGTCTCTGAGCGTATTGACATCTCCGCCCTCCTTAAGCAAAGCTTCGAACGTTTTCTGATCTTCTTGACTGATTGCCTGATACAATCGTTCTGCATAATTATCTGAATTCTTACCACAACCTACCAGCAAAAATATCGCACTGATAAACACTACCATTTTTATAATCTTTTTCATTCTGCCTCCTTATACTATCCAATTTTATTTTCCACCTGCAACTACTGCAATGACAGCCGTTGCAATTAATTTCCAATGCTCAGCACACCATTCAGCGACCTTTTCTACGTGATCTACCATTTTTTCAATGGCATTCTTTTCGCAATCCGGTTTTAGATAACTATACTGAGAATAAAAATCCTTCTTTGACTTGTTAATTTCGTCACAAGCAGAATTATCTCTTTTTACAGTAGTTGTTATAAAAGTAGTGACCTGCTTATTTAATTTTTTTAAATCGCTGATTTTTTCTTTCTCAGTTTTCGAAGATGAACTAATACTATTTACTGTATCTTGCAAATTGTATGTACTACTACTTACTCCTTGTAATGTAGATTTTAATGTCCCCAACTGAGTATCTAAATTGTTTGAAGATTTTATGATGTTATCGATTAATCCTCCGACACCATTTAGTTTATCTTTATATAATGTTATAGTTGCCATATTATTCCTATCTATTACTTATCACTTGCTTTATTATACTAATTACAAATCAAATATTTTTTGCCATATAAGCTTTTTATTCTGACAATTCTTTACACATGTATTCTAATGCTTCACTTTCAGTATCAAAGTACTTATTTGTGGTCTTGCATCCTCTCTCAGAATAATACACTCTCCATCTAATGTTAAGCAAAATCGTTCATCTTTACGTCCTTTACCATCTATATTATATAGTTCAATAGGAACTCGTAATTTTCTCATGATCTTAACAAATTCTTTTTTATCCATTTATAATATCTCCCTCAAAAATCCTGCTTTAATTAATTCTTTAATAGAGTTCGGCATTTCAAATTGAATGCCCATGCCCGGTTGATTAAACGCAGGTGCTATAGTTGATGAAGTTACACCATTTATATCCTTAACAACAACATACTTATGATAAGCCCATGAATTATCCTTATATGGTAATGCTCTATGTTCAAAAGGTGTTCCAACTGGTGAAGTATAGCTTCCATATTTTGAGCCATATCTATCAATAACTGTGCCCTTACTCAATGTTTGGTCTGATTTAATAGTTCCTGGCAATCTTCCTGCATCTGGTGCATGATTATTCCAATCTATATCTCCTTCAGAATTAAGAAATGATGAATTAGAAACTTGTAATTTCGATTTTATATGAACTACTCCACCGGTAATTCCTCCAGCTATAAATCCTGAAATTGCTCCCGATAATCCGGACAAAGCAATGTCATCCAAGGATCCGTTTAAGGTTTTGTTGTCAATCAAATAATCTAAAGTTGTAACTGCCATATTAGAAGTTCCTGATGATAAAGCTCCTATTCCTGCGTTTTTTAATACACTTCCAGCAAACGACAAACTTGGACCAATACTAAAGGCAAGTCCTCCAGTAATTGCTCCTCCTATCATTCCTCCAATAGCTCCATCAAAACTTCCGTTTTCAAACCCGTCTAAGAAATTACCTCCATTTTTTAGACTGTTTAGCCCACCAGCAACGCCTCCAATAACGGCCCCAAAAATTGCCCCCCCAACATGCTCCTGCAATTATGACCGCACCTAATCCTGAACCAACACCAGTACATAAAAGCACGACAGCAACCACAACAATAACAACACTAGCTGTTCTCATAGTACTATCCGCATCACTTATAAAGGAAGCATATCTAGTAATATTTAATTTTTTTATTTCGCTATTTAATGTGGTTTTTCTTCCTGAAAGATTTTTTTTTGCTTTTTCAATACCTGCAAATGCATCGGAAATATGTTTGTTTGTTTTTGTCAAATCAGTATATGCTTCTGATACTTTTTTTAATTCCGATTTCTTAGAATTAATACTATTTATTAATTGCTGCTTTTTGGTTTCTGCACTATTTTTCTCTCTAGTGTATTTAATTTTATTTGTATAAGCAGTTTCATATCTTTTTTAGCTGCGAAGTATTCTTCTTGATGTTTCTTCTGTTCCGGTGTCATATTTCCATCTCCTACTATTTTTATATTTCTTTAAAATATAGCTAATTATTTATATTTCAACTTCCTCTTTTGTTCCCAATATATAACATGTTATTTTTTCTTTATCTACATTCATTAACAAATACTTTTTTAATTCATTAAAATTTTCCTTCACATCAAAATATTTATCGTTGGTTATATCTGATATAATTTGTATTGAAACAATATTCCCTTCACTTTTTTCAAAAACAAGCTTGTTAATTTCTTCCACGTAATATGTTTTTCTCAATCCGTACCATTTTTTTACAAGAATTTTATTACCATAAATATATAATTTTGAAGCAAACAAACTATAGATAAAAACTGCTGCTCCGCCAAAAACAATTATAAATATAATTGGTACTATAATTGATATTTTAATCGCTTTTTTTTCAATAAAATACAAGTCGATAAAAGAGTATAACATCACGGCAAATAATGTTAAAAAGAATATAACAAGACGCATATAACCACTACTAAAAACTTTAATTTCGTATTTGTTTCTTATCATCATTCTACTTCTCTTCCCTAATTGCACTTTCATTATTAATCCCCATATATAAAATCTCTATTTTATTAAATCTTTCGTCATTGAGATTCTTTGCCAATGATTCACAATCTAGCGTAAATCCTACTAATTCCCCTTTTTTATACTTCAAATTTATAATAACGTTTTTCTCTTTCGTTTTTTTCAAAACTTCAATCATATCCTCATAATCATTACCGTCATACATTGTTGGATCCAACAAAATAAATGTTGCGTATAGATACTTAGTGATTCCGTCAATTTTTCCATATGCTTCAATGCTGATTGCACCAGCTTCTTCATCTTCTTTTTCTTTTATATAATAAAAAGGTAATTTTTCTTTTTTATATTCAATTTTTCTAAACAACTTTATATTCTCCCATATTATAAATTCCCTAAGCAGTCTCTAAAATGTACTATTTTACTTTTTTGAGCACTCTTTGTACCATTCTTCTACCAACTCAAGTACATCTTTGCCTTTCACTTCGGTCACATTTTCAAAGTTATAATTTGAATCGAACGATTTATTATTAACGTTATATATTAACTTATACTCATGTGGGCATTTTGTATCATACGCTTTACAAACATCTATTATATTTTCTATATCCGCTACACCACAGTCAAAAAAATCATCTATTTCCTCTTCCGAAAACAAATCATTTGAAGTATAAAATTTTCCTTCTTTTTCAAAAAAAGCATCTATATAATCTTCATCATCATTTTGAAATAGATATATATATATTTTATCTGCATCCTTTTCAGAATTTTTCAACAATTCTAAACATAATGAAACAACTCTTGCCTGTGCGTCAACAAAAGCGTCTTCAAATCCTTCTAACATATCTTATACTCCTTATTTACTATAGCAGCCTTTTCTATTGTAGCCACGATTTCTTTTTTAATTTTTCATATTCATTTTACCACCATTAACATTTGTTGTTAACAATATTCCAATCAAAAACTAAAACGGTTATTCGCCTTTAAAAACATTTTTAATTTCTGTTGTTACCATGTCCAAATAATTTTGTTTTGTTATCCAGTAAACCACAATAAAAATAAATGCAAATAAAATAGAGAAAAATTCTTTTGCTATCATCCCTATCAACAATATTATTATAGATAAAATATAAATACAACATGGCGGTATTCTGTTTTTAAGTTTGATATGAACTTCCGTATTACCATTACCCCTATCTACAACTGTCCCTTTTATTCTGTGCAAGCCATTTACATATTTCGCATAATCCCAT
>CAJOKJ010000050.1 GCA_905235155.1 Candidatus Gastranaerophilales bacterium | reverse complement strand
TTTATTTAATGCATCAGTATATGCTTTTGCTACTTGTTCAGATTCATCTGCTAATCTGATTTTTGTATTTGATATACTTTGTGATTTAAATTCTATATCGTTCATTCTTGCTGTAATTGATAACAATCTTGCTTGTGATGCTGACATACCCATAAGCGGTACTCCTTATATAATTTCCATTTCCCTTGACATGTTATATATCGGTCGAAACACATGAAAACTTTAGGGGTTTGGGTTGTATTTGTTACATAACTTTACAATTAAGTTTAATTAAAATTTTACACAAAAAAGTGTTGTTTTGATAAAAAAACAACACTTTTTAATATTAAATTAAATATAAATTAAAAACTCATAATTTTTAAAATATCTTTTATATCAGAAGAAGTTTTCTTAACATCCGTTTCAGAATATTTTATTGCACTGTCAGGGTCTTTTAAACCGTTACCTGTTAAAATGCAAACACATTTAGCACCTGTTTTAATTGTATTGCGACATTTAATTAAGCCGGCAACAGATGCAGCACTTGCAGGTTCAGCAAGTATACCTTCACAATTTGCAATTAATTTATAAGCTTCAATAATTTCATTATCACTGACAGACGAAATAGTACCTTTACTTTCATCTCTTGCAGCTTCGGCTTTTGTCCAACTTGCAGGATTACCAATTCTTATTGCAGTTGCTATTGTTTCAGGGTTCATAATTCTTTCACCTCTGACAATTGCTGCCGCACCTTCAGCTTCAAATCCCATCATTTTCGGTAAATTATCTATATTTCCAACTTCTTTATATTCCTTGTAACCTTTCCAATAGGCTGTTATATTACCTGCATTTCCGACAGGTATAAAATGGTAATCCGGAGCTTGCCCCAGAGCATCACAAATTTCAAACGCACCTGTTTTTTGTCCTTCAATTCTATAAGGATTAACAGAATTTACAAGTGTAATAGGATAATCTTCGGAAATTTTCCTTACAACTTCAAGTGCCTGATCAAAATTACCTTGTATTGCAATAATTTCTGCTCCATACATCATTGCTTGAGAGAGTTTTCCAAGTGCAATGTAACCGTCAGGAATTAGCACATAGGTTTTCAGTCCTGCCTTTGCCCCGTAGGCTGCTGCTGAAGCACTTGTATTGCCTGTTGATGCACAAATTATTGCATTTGCACCTTCTTCTTTTGCTTTTGTAACAGCAAGTGTCATGCCACGATCTTTAAAACTTCCTGTTGGGTTAGAGCCTTCAAATTTTAAATAAATTTCCGCATCAAGTTCCAGTTTTCTTGCCAAATTATCTGCTTTTATTAACGGCGTATTACCTTCATTTAAAGTAACAACCGGTGTAAATTCATTAACAGGTAAATATTCTCTGTATTTATTTATAAGACCTTGATAATACATATTTACAATCCTTCCAATTTATTCTGCTACCCTTATTATACTATCAACAGTACAATCTTTTAACTCTTCGACAACTTCTCTTATGAGTTTTTCTTGGCATTTTTCTGTAATAACCGTAATTTCCGCATTATTATTTTCAAAAACTTCTTTTTGAAGAATACTTGAAAGACTTATATTTTTATTAGCACAAATTGTACCTATTTTTGCAATAACACCAATAGCATTTGGTGCAGTAATAGAAATATAATATTTGTTGAATGTATCTTCTATTTTAACAGGTATAGCATTACTTTTATGCCTGCATCTCATCATTGGAAGAATATAGTCATTTTTATTAATTTCTGAATTTATTGCAAGAATATCGCCAACAACAGAACTTGCAGTTGGGAATTCTCCTGCACCGGCACCTGAAAGCACAACTGTACCAACAGGCTCTCCTGTAATTTCAATTGCATTTGTAACATAATTTATATGAGCAAGACTTGCATTTTTAGAAACGAGCATTGGATGCACCCTAACATCTGCTCTATCTTGCTCATCAACAGTTGCTGTTGCTATAAGTTTAATTTTATATCCCAGTTCATTTGCTTTTGCCATATCTTCTTTACGAATTTTTGTAATACCTTCAATATAAACATTTTCAATTTTAACACGTTTACCAAAAGCAATTGTTGCAAGGGTTGTTATTTTGTATGCAGCATCAAAACCTTCAACATCACCTGTTGGGTCAGTTTCAGCATAACCCAATTCTTGTGCTTCTTTCAAAACTTCTTCGTAAGAAACACCGTCTGTATCCATTTTTGTAAGAATATAATTTGTTGTACCGTTTAAAATAGCATGAATTTTATTAATTTTATTACCTGCAAGAATAGTTTTAATAGGCATAATAAGAGGTATTCCACCGGCAATGGCTGCTTCATATAAAATAACTTTGTTATGCTTTTCAGCAAGCGTGAATAGTTCTTCACCATGTTTTGCAAGTAACTCTTTATTAGCAGTTACAATGTGTTTTCCGTTTTTAATTGCTTCAATAAGCAGTTCATAAGCGGGATTAACACCACCCATAAGTTCAACAATAACATCAATATCAGGATTATTAACAATTTCCATAGAATTATCTGTTAATAAGGATTTGTCTAACCCATCAATATTTCGAGGTTTGTCTATATTTTTAACAGAAATTTTCACAATTTCAATGTTAGAAAAATTTTTTAGAGTTTTAAATACACCTGAACCAACTGTTCCTAAACCAATTATGCCAATTTTTGTTTTATTCATATTACACCTTTAAATTTTTGTATTTTTATTCTACACTATTGATGTAATAAGTGCAAATTGTAATAGTTATCTTATAATAATACATACGAACATTGAAAATATTAAAACAGGTGGACAATCACTTAACCTACATTGATTGACGGTTCTTACGTCAAGAAAGGGGTTATGCTTATGACAAAAGCAATTTTGCTAATTTCATTTTTTATAATATCTTTATTATTTAAAATGCAAAAACTAGCGTTCTTGATTGCCGTCATAACGCTAGTTTTATAACTCTATAAAACAAACAAGTGATGTAAAATATTGGTGCTACCAATAGCCACCTGTTATATTTTAATTATAACTCTTTTTTTATAATATTTCAACCCTTATTGAAAAATTTAAGAGTTATATAACGATTACGTTAAAAATACAAACTGTATATATAATTGTTATTTTGCAGTATTTAAAAAGCAGTTGATATATTAGATAAAATTTAGTAAAATAAATACAAATACAACACAAAAGAAAATATATAAATCGCTAAAATGCAGTCAAGCCGATGTAGCTCAGCCGCCCTAGACGAACTTGAGAGTCGAGTAAGATTGAAGCTCTACCGGCTGACAAAAAATTAAATAAATGTTATAAGCCGATG
>CAJOKJ010000049.1 GCA_905235155.1 Candidatus Gastranaerophilales bacterium | reverse complement strand
GTAAGCCCTGAAAACCTTAACCTTTACCTTACATTTATATAAAGTATTCTCAAACTCAATTATTGCCATGTTTTTCATGGTTTGTTAAGTTTTGTAAAGATGAAAAATGCCACTATAACATGATTTTGGCGATACCTGCATTTTCAAGTATCGCCAAAATTTTTCAAAAATATAAATTATCAATTAATGTCCTGCGGTCAAGACTTTATCTATTAAACCGTATTCCATTGCCTCTTGTGCAGATAAATAGTGATCACGTTCACAGTCCGCAACCACTTTTTCTACTTCTTGACCTGAATTTTCTGCAATAATTTCGGTCAACATTTTTTTCATTCTTAAAATTTCTTTTGCTTCCAATTCGATATCGGTGGCTTGACCTTGTGCACCGCCTAAAGGTTGATGAATCATTATCCTTGCACTTGGAAGAGCCATTCGTTTACCTTTTGCACCTGAACATAATAAAAAAGCACCCATTGAAGCAGCTTCACCGATACAAATAGTTGAAACATCTGCTTTTATTAATTGCATTGTATCATATATTGCCATTCCGGCAGTAATAACACCACCGGGACTATTAATATATAGCATTATATCTTTTTCAGGATTTTCACTATCCAACAAAAGCAATTGTGCTACTATTGAATTTGCCAAATCGTCATCAATTTCATCACCAAGAAAAATTATTCTTTCTCTCAGTAATCTTGAAAAAATATCAAATGAACGTTCCCCCCTTGAAGAAGCCTCAATTACAGTTGGAACATAACTTAAAATTTTTGCTCTGTCTAAATTTTCCATTTTATCTCCTTACCTTATATATTCATAATACAATAAATATATAAAATTATCTGTTTTTTATCATTGATATTAATGAATTAATTTTTGCAGTAATCAAAGTTTGTGCATTAGAGAAAAATTCAGCATAGTTGAACGTTTTAATATTATCCAACAATTCCATGCCATGTTTTTTAAAATATTCAACATTTATTTTTTCTGTATTCATATCAGCACTATAAGCACGTCTTATAGGAGAATAAAAACTTCCTAAACCACCACCAAACTCTGTAATTACATCAAACGGAACCGAAGTAACATCAACATTTCTGTTTCTTAGTTCACTTATCAGACTTTCAAACCTTTCGTCTGCATAAACTTTATTTGGTCCGACAACTAATACACTTGCAGCATAATCTTTTGCATCTTTAGGAGAAACTTCTATAAAATCCCAATTTTGCAGCGGTTTTGGTAATTCACTTACTATCGCAGGCGAAACTTTAATACCCAAACCCGGTCTAATTAATGTTAAAACCGAATTTAAATGCACAAATCCACTAATATCAATTGAATAAACTTTATAATTAGGTCCTAAAACAGCCTGCAACCATTTTATACCAGTTGTGCTTGAACCTCTGCCTGAATGACCAACATAAATATTTTTGCCATCAACCAAAACATCACTACCTTCAAGATATAAACCTTTTTCATTAAATGCAGGTGACGGGATAGGAACGGCAATATATCTTATAGAAGGATCCTCTTTTATCAAAGGTTTAAATATTTTTCTTACTACAAATCTTTCTTTATCACGCATTGGAACTCTTTGAGCACATTCAATAACATTATTTCCAATTACAATAACAGCATCCTTAGGAAATAAAAAATTGTGTCCTTGTTGCACATATTTCATATATTGCAATTCTGCACCATCCAGAACTTCAGGATTTAATCTTGAAATTTTTATATCCTTTTCCTTTAAATTTTTTGCAACTTCGTCTGTTTCTTTAACAACATCCATATACTGATTTGGATTTACCAGCTGAATAGGTTTACCTGCGGCTTCTTTCATTATTTTTTCATTACGCAAAATGTAGCCATAGCCCAACATTGAACTATGAACTTGAGGTACAGAAAGCATATTCGGCGAACCTAATATCACATTTTCTAAAGAATCCCATTCATGTTCAACATATACAGCAGCATCTTTATTTATAGTTTTCGTAGGAATTGCCATAAATACAATCACCAGAATTGCAAACAAAAATGCCAATATATTTATAATCTTTTTCATTATTTTTATGTACCCCTAAAAGTTTAAAAGCGGAGTAATAAACTCCGCTAAATTTATTGTTTTAAAAATGATTCGTAATTTCTTGCCAGCAAATGAGAACGAACCTGATTTATTAAATCAAGAGCAACACCAACCATAATTATTAATGAAGTAGCACCAATACCTTGCAATGTCTTTATGTTTGTAACATAAGATGCAAATGACGGAACTAAAGCAATAATACCTAAAGCAACCGCACCAATAAAAGTAGTTTTACTCAAAATTTTATCTAAAGCCTCTGCTGTTGGTTTACCGGGTTTAATTCCCGGAATTGAGGAGCCGTATTTTTTCAAATTTGTTGCTATATCTTTCGGCTGCATATTTGGCATAATAGATGCATAAAAGAAAGTTAAAGCAAAAATTAACAAGAAATATATAACGTAATACGGTATTCCATCAGGACTCAAAAACTGAGTTAATCCCATTACAGCATTTTTTATTGCACCGTTTGGTAAATTTGATTGTCCGACAAGGCTTAAAACAGTTGTCGGAAACAACAAAATTGCAATGGCAAAGATAATAGGCATTACACCACCCGGATTTAGTTTAAACGGAATAAAAGTATTAACGCCGCCATAAACCTTATTACCGACTTGGCGTTTTGGATTTATAATTGTCACTTTTCTTACAGCTTCTTGCATTATAACAATAACAACCATTGTAGCAAAGAAAATTAACAACAACGCAAACAAGCCAAATCCCAGTGAAGGATCTCTTGAAACCATTTGTGCCGTTCTTGAAGTGTAAATCGGTATACCTGAAATAATACCAACAAAGATTATTAAAGAACCGCCACCAATACCTTTTTCAGTAATAAGTTCTGATATCCACATAACAAGAACAGAACCTGCTGTTAATACGGAAACTGAACTTACATAAAACAGTAAGTGGTTATTTACGGTAATAGCACCCGGCAAATGGCTCATGTACACCATGAAAATTATTGCTTGAAATGCTGCCAAAACAACCGTAAATAATCTTGTATATTGAGATAATTTTCTTCTGCCTGCTTCGCCTTCTTCTTTTTGCAACTTTTCCAATGACGGAATTACAACTGCCATCAATTGAATAATAATTGACGCAGTAATGAACGGTCCAATACCTAAAGCGAAAATTGAAACCTTACCCAAAGCACCACCTGAAAATAAATCAAGAAATCCAATGATATTATTTCCTGCGGCAATGTTTGAAAAAATTGCATTATTAATACCAAAAACAGGTAATTGAACACCGAAACGAAATGCTGCAATCATTAAAACAGTAAAAATAATTTTACTTTTTAAGCCCGAAGCATTCCACATAGACATTAAGTCCGCAGATGTTGGCATTTTCATTTTTCCTTGTTGCATTATACTAATTCAACCTTTCCGCCTGCTGCTTCAATTTTTTCTTTTGCTGAAGGAGTTACATAATTTGCTTTTACTGTAACTGTTCTTTTTATTTCACCATTACCCATAACTCTTAAACCTTGAGTTGATGGATGTGCTTTTTTTGCTTCTTTTAATGTTTCTAACGAAATTTCTTCTAATGATAATCTATCAATAGCATTTACATTAATTTCTGCGTATTTAATTTGGTTAATAATTTTAAAGCCTTTTAATTTTGGCATTTGTCTGTATGACGGCATTTGACCACCTTCAAAACCTCTTTTAGAGCTTCTGCCGGCACGTTGTCCTTCACCGTTTGCACCACGACAAGATGTTTTACCATGACCTGATGCACGACCACGTCCAAATCTTTTAGATTTTTTTGTTGAACCTTCAGCAGGTTTTAAATCTTCTAATGTAATCATAATTATTTTCCTTCTTTCTGATTTTTAAATTATTCTTCTACAACTTTTACAAGGTGAGAAACTTTATTAACCATGCCCATAATAGTAGCACTTGGCATGTGTTCTACAACTTGATTTAATTTTTTTAAACCTAAAGCAGCTACTACTTTCTTTTGTGCAGGAGATGCACCGATAACACTGCCTACTAATTTAATTTTGATTTTTTGTGTTTGAGTTTTAGCCATTTTTATAATCCTTTTTACTATAATTTTTGTAATAACAAAATCAGTCGATTGACTAATTTAATAATTCTGCAACTGATAAACCACGTTTTTTAGCAACATCAGAGAACGGTGCTAATTTTTGTAATGCGTCTAAAGTTGCATTTGCTGCATTTAAAGGAGATTTAGAACCTAATGATTTTGATAAAATATTTTCAATACCTGCTAATTCTAATACAGAACGAACAGCACCACCTGCAATAATACCTGTACCTTGTGCAGCAGGTCTTAACATAACAGCACCTGCTCCTGATTCACCTGTAATTGGGTGTGGTATTGTTGTTTTAAAAATAGGCACATTAATCAAGTTTTTACGTCCGTCCGCAATAGCTTTTTGAATAGCAACAATAACTTCTGCTGCTTTAGCACAGCCAACACCAACTTGACCTTTTTGGTTTCCTACGATAACAACCGCACGGAAGCTTAATTTTTTACCACCTTTAACAACCTTTGTTACACGTCTGATTTGAACAACACGTTCTTGCCATTCTGAAACAGGCTTTTCTTCTGTTGTTTCAATTTTTTTACGTCTTGTACGTTGTTTTCTTTCACCTTTTTCTCTTGCAGCATCTTCAAATTCTTCGTGTGCTTCTTCTGCAACTTCATCAGTTGTTTCTTCAGCAACTTCAGTAACTTCTTCCACTGCTTCAGTTTGTTCTAATTTTTCTTCTTCGTTTGACATTTTTACCTTCCTTATAAAGTAATAACTTGTAATTTCTATTAAAAAATGAATACGCCAAAATAAAAGCATTTAAGCCTATTGGAATTCATATTCAACGTGAGTTTTCTGACAAGCCTTATAATAATACAAAGGCATTGATAATGCAAGTGTTGTATTAAGATAAATTTTTAATTGTAAAAAAAATTTAAAATTTTACGAAATAATAGCAATTTTTTTCTTGAGAGCATTTAAAATATATGTAAAAAGGAAGGAAAACATGCAAGGTGTATCATTAAATCCTGTTGTAACAGCACAACCGCAAGCAAAAGCACACAGTTGCGACTGTCATGACTGTTGCTGTTGTCAAAGTCAATTTACAAAACCACAAATACCGGATTCATTTGAAAAAAGTTATGTTGGCATAATTCCGCCAAAAGATTATAAACCTGACCCATTTGCAGGATTAGGGCCTGAATTATCACCTCAAGAAAAACTCAAAAAGAAATGGGAAGATTTAAGAAAGCCAATGTACGCAAACGTACCAAAAGCTGAACCTAAAGAAGAAACAGAAAAAAAATCTTTCGGACAGAAAGTTTTAGATAAAGTTAAAGATTTTGGTCAAAAAGTCAAAAACTTTGTAACAAATTTATTTCATAAACCAAAAACAGAAGGTTAAAAACCTTCTGTTTTTATATTAATAATTATTTACAAGTTGTTTTAGTCCAACTTAAGTCATTAGGACACTTTAAATAATCCATATTACCATTTTCAATGACCCAACCAGCACAACCTAAACCGGTGGAAAAACAATTTGAAGACAATGCCGAATTATCTTTACCAAATTTATCTTGCTGAGTACCGACAGGATAAACACCGGAAGGTACTATTGCAAATTCAAAAACATCTCTTCCCATAGTACTGGTTCCCTTTTTACCGTCAATATCAACCAATACCAAATACAAAGGAGATTCAGCCAATGGAGATGCACTTAAAGAACTATCCGTAATCCTACCATCACTAACACGACTTATATATATTGCAGAGCCATCAGATAAAACATAATTTTCACTGCCAAAATTTTCTGTATAATCATAGGCAGACGCATATTGAGTACCATTTAACTTTTTTAAAATGGTTCTCCCAAAAGAACAACTTTGATCACTTGATCCGGTACACTTTTTTGAAAACTTTAAAAATTCTTCCATTCGACTATTCATTTTAGATGACCAACAATCAGAAGCCGGCCAAAAGCGTAAAGCCCCGTATATAGCTTCAGTACGACCAAATGCATCACTTAAATTTTGATATATTTTTTGCAATTTGGCAACTTTTTCTTTGTTATTTGTTGATTGATTTAAGTTTGGCAAAGTTAGTGCTGCAACTACACCGATTACACCCATTACAATAAGTGTTTCAGCCAGAGTAAATGCAAAAAGTTTTTTCGTGAATTGTGAATAGTGAGTTGTGAATAGATTTTTCAGTTTAATA
>CAJOKJ010000048.1 GCA_905235155.1 Candidatus Gastranaerophilales bacterium | reverse complement strand
TTTGTTTCATGAAAAAAGAATTAGAACATGTTATTCGTATCGACACGAATAAATAGTGTTTATTAAATTTCCTTATTTCCTTCCCTATACTAAAATTTTCAACCGCCATTGGCGGTTTTTTTTTGCAACAAGTTGCAAATGTTTCCTTATTTCCCTCTCGCAAAACGATACTTAATCGTTTTGCTCGGCAGAGTCCTATACTAAAATTTTCAACCGCCATTGGCGGTTTTTTTTTGCAACAAGTTGCAAATATTTCCTTATTTCCCTCTCGCAAAACGATATTAATTGTTTTGCTCGGCAGAGTAAGTATAAAGACAATAAATTGCAGGACTTTCTTTGCTCAACGTTTCTTTGAGGTCAAAGAAATGTGGAATATAAAAAACAAAAGTTTCCTCCGTTCGAGTAGAACACAATTATATTAATGTTAAGATATAGCATAAAACAAGGGCTGGTTTGCAACGCAAACCAGCCCTTGTTTTAACCGTACCACTACCTATCGAATTGGGCAAATACCAACTCCACAATTAATACCTCTTGACCAAAGTTATGACACCCGTAAAGATTACCTTAATGCTGCTGTGTTTCCACCCTGACATGGTTCGGTAGATTACGCCGCCATAATTCAGTCCGTCAACAATATTAACTGCTTTATTGCCACTCACACAACCCTCACGGCAGGCTCTGCACCTCGCATAAGCGTTCGAGTCAAGAGATCCGCTAAGTCCCCGTGGAGTACGGCTTAGTTCTATTCTAAAATAAAAAATTTTATTTATCAATAACCCGCCAAAACCATGACAGGCATGGGTTTTAGGTAATATTTCATCCATGTAAACGATTGCGAATTTAATAAAAAAATGAAACAATAACAATGTAAGCAATGTGTTTATAACCAACTGGACAATTTTTGAGAGGAAGTTTATATGACATCAGCAATTTCTGCGATATCAAGTGGATTATCAATGCTTGACGCTATTAATAGTATTGATAAAAAAGAAGATAAAGATAAAAATAAATCTATTGAAGATATTTTTAGTCAAATTTTAGATGAGATTGCTGAAAACATTGAAAAACAAATTGAACAAAATAAAAAAGAATCAGTAAATACAACAAATCAATTTTCTTTTGGGCCTCCAATGAGATTTCAAATGGAAAACTTTGATTATTGTTAAAAAATTTTTTGTATACTAATCTTATTACTATCCATATTTGCAGCGAACCATTGCGGTTCGCTTTTTATTTTGTAACAAAAAAATAATAATTGTAAAAAATACAGCAAAAAAAATTTTTATGTTTTTTAAAACATTATAGTTTAAAAGAATAGTGAGGAAATTTAATGACAAACATGAATCCGGTAAATTTAGTAAACACGGCAAAAACAATGATTAAACAAGCAGTACCTTCATTTAAAGGAAATGAAAATGCTGTAAACAATAAAGGTTTAAAATCGGATAAAGTAGAACTTTCAGCAAGTAAAAATTCAACAGAAACACCTGAAACAAAAATGTTATCCGCAGTTAATAAAATTTTGGATGAAGATTTGCAACTAAAAGAAGGTCAATCGGTTGTTGTTAAAGCAGATAAAACGCATGTTCCTTTTCTGAAAATATTTGCAGAAGAAGCATACAAAAAAGGTGCAAAAGATGTTCATGTTGAAATAGCAAATCCTGAAATGGACGCTTTGCAAAAACAATATTGTAAAGAACCTGATTTTTCATATAAACAAAAACGTGCTGAATATTACGAAAAACAAGGTGCTAAAACAGTCACATTTAATGCTGAAAATGACCCTTACAAATTATCAAACTTATCGGCAAAAGAAACAGAAGATGTTAAAAAATCCGTAAAAGTTGATATACCAAAGCACATTGAAGAAAAACTTTCAGATGCATTTAACGAAAAAGAAATTTTCCATACATTATTAAATGTTCAAAAAGGTCAACCAATAAAAATTTCAGCAGAACGTGAACATGAAAAAAATGTTTTAAAATTTGTTGAATATGCGTATAAAAACGGTTCCGGTCCTATTGATGTAAACTTTACAGAACCGGGTAATCCAATGGAAAAGGCAAAATTAAAATATGCAAAAGAAGAATATTTAAAAGATGTTCCGGAATATGTAGCTGATACGTGGAAAGAAATGGTTGAAAGAAAAACAGCAAGATTAATACTAAGAGGTCATGATCCTGAAAGTATGGCAGATGTTGACCCTAAACGTATGGTAATGCAATCAAAAGCCGTTAGTGAAGTTGTACAACCAATTAGAAAATCAGGCCCTGAAAGTCAATGGAATATTATATATGCACCGACAACAATGTCTGTTAAAAAAACTTATGCCGATATTCCTGATACAATGAAAGCATTGGAAAAAGCAGCAGAAGATGCTAAAAACATAAATCGTGTAGGCGGTTTGGATGTACATGCCGCAAAATTAATGTCTGTTGCAGATAAAATGAATGATTTTCATTTTAAAGAAATTCATTTTTACAGTGTTGACCCTGAAACAAAACAACCTGACGGTAAAACTGACTTACATATAGGAATGCATGATAAATCAAGATTTAGAGCTGCTGCAAAAGATACCGATGATGGTGTCAGATATATGGCTAATACTCCAACTGAAGAAGTATTTTCATCTCCTGACAGAACAAAAACAAACGGCTGGGTTTCAACGACATTACCTTTATGCTTAAACGGCAATCTTGTTGAAGGTATCAGAATGCGTTTTGAAAATGGTAAAGCTGTTGAAGTTTATGCAGATAAAAATCAAGACCTTTGGAGAGAACATATTAAATCAGCAGAAGGTGCTGATATGTTAGGTGAAGTCGCATTAGTTGCAAATTCTCCTATTTTCCACACAGGCAGAGTATTCAATGATACATTACTTGATGAAAATGCTGCATGCCATATTGCCATAGGTGCAGGATTTGACGATTGTCTTGAAGGTGCTCAAGATTAAAGAACGTCAAGAATATATGAAACAAAATAATATTAACGATTCAAATATCCATACCGACTTTATGATTGGCGGGCCAAATGTGATTGTTGAAGGTATTAAAGATGATGGCTCAAAGGTAACGTTAATAAAAGATAATCAATTCCAAATATAAAAAATGAGCGGTGATTATATAATCACCGCTTATTTTTTATTCTTCAATTTTGTTTTTATAAATTTGTCCTAAAAGATGATATGTAACAGCAGATATTATGTAATTTAACACGCCTGCAATAAATGGTGTTATTACAGCAGAAATATTTAATAAAAATGCCGCTATTAAATAATGGTTTACAAGTAATGTTTTTATTGAATATACAACTATTAAATTAAATAAAAACATTACTAAAAATAACATTAAAAATAATGTTATAACGGTAAGAAAATATAAACCTATAATTTTAAATGTATTTTTAGTATTACCTTTTTTAAAAAATCTTTTTAAAACTTTTCTCCAACAAAACATTGTTTTTAAAGAAAAGTTTTCTGAGTAAGCTATTGGTAATAATTTTAAAACAAATAACATATAAATTGTTAGAAGAACTGCAAGAACAGCAAATATTGCAATCAATATCGGATAAGAAAATAAATTATTTTCAGTAATCATTGTACCTGTTTTTTTAATAAATATAAAAACACAAATTATTGCAAACAAAGCACTACAAAAAAATCCTATAAAAGTATTTGTTAATATACCAACAAAACATTTTAAACCTTTTTTTGTTGAACACCATAAATTTTCAAAAAAAGTTTCATCTTCATTGTTTAATTCTTTATCATTTAATAAATTATTTACCGCTAAATATAAATAGCCAAAAGAAACATAAGTAATAACTGATAAAATATTTGCAATTAAACTGTTATATGGAACCCCTTTAGCAGATTGTAATATTGTACTTAAAGATGTAATTACGGTAAAAATAAAAAGATATACCCAAAAATATTTTAAATTGAAAATATCTTTAAAAGCTTTTTTAAAATCTAAATTCATTTCATCTCCTTATATTGTTGTTTTAATTCTTCTTCTATTGTAAGTGCTGTTTTTGTTTTTGCAAGTCCTGCTTGAGAACTTTCTTTTAACATAGGTGACATTAATTCTCCTGTTTGTACCATTGCATCAACCACTTCATCAACAGGAATTTTGCTTTTTATTCCTGAAATAGCAAGTTCATAAGCTGTAACGGCATTTATTGCTAAAAACGGATTACGTTTAACACATGGTATTTCCACAAGTCCTGCTACCGGATCACAAGTAAGTCCCATAATATTTTTTAAACTTAATGCCACAGCATGTAAAACTTGATTAACCGTACCTCCAAACATTTGAGTTAATAAACCTGCACTCATAGCACAAGCAACACCACATTCTGCCTGACATCCTGCTACTGCACCCGCCAATGCCATTTTATATGAAATTATTGTTGCTATTGCACCTGCGGTTATTAAAGCATTTATTTGAGTTTCTTCATTAAAATTATATTCTTCACTTATTCCGACTAAAACGGATGGGACTATCCCACAAGAACCTGCCGTAGGACATGCAACAATTTTACCCATTCTTAAATTTTCTTCTATTGTTGCAAGAGCATAAGTCGTAATTTTTTCAAAACACTTTCCAAATATTGCAGGTTTACTTTCAAAATGTTCTTTCAAGGTAACACAATCTGTTCCACATTGTTTGCTTATTGACTTTTCTCTTGTAACAATTCCTTTTTTTATTGCTTCTTTCATCGCATCAAGTGATTTTTTTACTTTTAACCTTACTTGTTCAATGGAGATATCTTGAAGACTTGCTTCTCTTTCTTCAAATATTTCATATATTGTTTTATGTTGCTGTGAGCAAGCAAGTGCTAAGTCACTAAACGTTCTTATATCTTTTATCATTTTAATTTTCCAATTTTGCTATGCGTCTTACAAAATAAATATCGGGAATTTGTTTAATCTTTTCAATTACACTATAATCCAATTCTCCATCCAAACAAATACACATAGAAGCCTCTTCACCTTTTGCGTTTCTTTCGCAAATTAAAGAGGCGATATTTATCTGTTGATTTTGAATTATACCCGTAACTTTCGATATCATGCCGGCAAGATCTCTGTAATTGATAATTAATGAATTATAATCACCTGCAATATTTACTGAAAAATCATTTATTTTGTTAATTCTTACATTTCCTGCACCAACAGAATCACCCGATATAATCATTTTTTGCCCGCCACTGTTTTCAAAAATAAAATCAACTGCGTTAGGATGTCTGTTAAAATCTTCTTTATATTCATATTTATATTCAAACTCTTTTACTTCAGGCAAATTAAATACATCTTTTATTTTTATATCATCTACATTAAAACCTAAAATACCTGCTAATAAGCCTTTATCCGTTCCGTGTCCAAAACCTGTTTGAGCATAAGAATTATACAATTTAAAAGTTATTTTTCTAAATTTGTTATCATAAATATTTCTTGCCAAAAGTCCAAGTCTTACTGCACCTGCGGTGTGAGAACTCGAAGGACCTATCATTATTGGTGATATTGCGTCAAATAAAGAATTTTGTTTCATATAATAATTATAATATAAACTTTAAAATAAAAACGGCTGATTTAAATTCAACCGTTTTTATTATTGTTATTCAGCAAGTTTTTCTCTAATTTCTGTTTCAATTTTATTCATAATTTCCGGATTTTGTGCCAAAAATTCTTTTGCTTTTTCTCTGCCTTGTCCAAGTTTTTCATCTTTATAACTAAACCAAGAACCTGCTTTATCAACTATATTCAATTTTACACCAACATCTATAATATTACCTATTTTGCATATACCCTTACCAAAAATAATATCAAATTCGGCTGTTCTAAACGGAGGTGCAACTTTATTTTTTAATACTTTAACTTTTACGTGATTACCGATATCTCCGTTTTCACCTTTTAATGTTTCCGTTCTTCTGATTTCCATACGAACGGAAGAATAATATTTTAAAGCGTTACCTCCTGTTGTTGTTTCAGGATTACCTAAAACAAAACCTATTTTCATACGTAATTGGTTAATAAAAATAACGGTTGTATTTGTTTTACCTATAATACCGGTTAATTTTCTCAAAGCTTTACTCATTAAACGAGCCTGTAAACCCATTTGCTGATCTTCCATAGAACCGTCAATTTCAGCCTTAGGAACCAATGCAGCAACAGAGTCAACAACTATAATATCAACAGCACCTGAACGTACTAATTCTTCTGTAATATCAAGTGCCTGTTCTCCTGTATCAGGTTGAGAAATTAATAAATCTTCTATTTTTACACCGATATTTTTTGCATATTCAGGGTCAAGTGCGTGTTCGGCATCAACAAATGCTGCAATTCCGCCATTTTTTTGACATTCTGCAACAATATGTTGTGCCAAAGTTGTTTTACCTGAACTTTCAGGTCCATATATTTCAATAATTCTTCCTCTTGGGATACCACCTATTCCTAATGCAATATCCAGGTCGAGAGAACCTGTTGGAATAGCCTCTACGCTGACAGATGGCTTATCTCCAAGTTTCATTATTGAACCTTTACCAAAATCTTTTTCTATTTTTTCAATCGCAAGTTTTAATGCCTTTTCACGTTCTGAATTATTTTTTGAAGCATCTTCAACTTTTTCTTTTTCTTTTACTGCCATTTTATAAATCCTTATATACTATAATCTTTAACTTCGTATTTTTTATAAAATCCAAAACCTATTTTTTCAAATTTATCCAATTCCATTTTCATGTGTATATTTTCACGGTTTAATTCTATAATTTTATTTTTTAATTTTTCATTTTCGGTTTGAATTTTTATTAATTCCGCTGCCATGCCTTCAACATTTTGTATTTTTTCAGCAAGTTTTTTATCCAAAGTTTCTAAAATATTATTAGAAATTTTTTCTTCCATTTGACTAAATGAATGCATAATTTTGTCTACAACTTGATTTGGAGTAATTCTAACAAGTGTATTTTTCATTTGTTTTACTTTTTGCAAACGTTTTACATCATCATAAGAAAAATAAGTTAAACCCCTTCTATTACGACGTGGTATTATTGATGCTCGTTTACAAAGGCTTTCTTCATTATCAGCATCTAATATCTCTCTAACCTCACTTGGTGTGAGTGTTATATCACTTAAACTTTGTGTTGCCATATTTCCCCTACCCGTATTAATATTTTATTTTAGAAGGATTAAAAAGACAATTTATTCATAGATTTTTTTAATAAATTTTAACCAAATAAAAGACTTGATTAATAATCAAGTCTTTTAATAAATATATATAATACAAAAATTTCGTTTCTACTCGTTTTTAAATATCAGTGATGATTATTTAATAACTTTTGAAACGAAATTTGTGATTTCGAATAACGAATCTTTAACGAAGTCTTTTGCTAAATCAGCTACAGGTCTGTTTTCAACGAAGTCGAAAGCAAAGTAGATAGGATCTTTAGCGTTGTTGAATCTCATTCTTCTGTCATTTTTGTTTAAGTATTGAAATTCATTTTTGTGTGCTTCGATTAAAGAACCGAACGGATTGTTTTGCATTTGGCCCTCATCTAATGTACTACTTACATCTATATAAAGTATTTTTAAAAAGTCCGATTTCAACATGAGAAAAAACTGTTACATTTGTTAATATAAAGGTAAAAAATCCTTATTTTCCGCTATTTTTAATTTTTAATTTAAATAAAAAGTTTTATTTTTATCATACTAAAGTATAAAATTTAAAAAAAATATCAAAGTTTTTAAAATGTTATGCCGATATAACATGCATAATAAAAACAAAAGGATATTAAAATGGAAGAAAAAAAGCTTGAAGAATCAACGGGTGCATCTCTTTTTGGAAGAAGCATGGATTTAATGAATGATGATCCTTTAGAAGAAATTTTTGCTCTTAATCTTGGTGATTTTATTTCAGAATGTCTTATTTCAGATGATTTAGCACAAAAAATAGGTAAATCAGAAAAAGATAAAAAAGATAAGACAGAAAGTTTAAAAAATCAGTTAAAAGAACTTGTTTCAATTTATTCTCTTGACAATACTCTTTGTGTTTTAGGATTTAATTCAAAAGAAGATTACGTAATATATAATTCTATTGCAAAAACAATTTCTCAAATGTTAGATGTAGATGCATGTCATGTATATTTAACAAAAGATTTTGCAAAGGGATTGGATACAGAAAATCACGATTTGCTTCTTGTAGGCTCATCTATTGATTTTAAAGATGATATTTATAAAGAAAATATAGGTTATAATTTGGATGAACACGCATTTGTGGCAGAAGCTTTTAATACTCGTGATATTGTAGAAATTAAAAATCCAAATAATAATCCTGAATTTAGACCCAATAAATCTCTTTTTGAAGATAAAGTTAAACTTTTATCAGCAATTCCGATGAGTAATAATGCTTATAATGTTGGTGTTGTAGTAGTGGAAAGTTATTCAGAAAGAACATTTAAACCTGAGTTAAGTAAATTAATAGTATCAATGGCAAGATTATTTGCAACATCCATGTCATTGCAAAAGACTATTGATGAGGTAAATAATCTTCTTTCAGATGAAAATGCAGGTATGATAGATTTGCAGCACATGAGAGCAGAATTAACAGCCTTAATTGGTGATTTAGGTGACGAACAGCAAATATTTGTAACATTACTTGCAAAAGCTGTAGATGCAAAAGGTGAATATAAAGTTGCTCACTCTCAATTAACTGCCGATTTATCAAGATTAATTTGTAAAAACCTAAAATTAAATGAAAAAACAAGTGATTTAATATATTATGCAGGTTTGTTACAAAACGTTGGTAAAATAACATTACCTGAAGACTTATTTAATCATGGCGGAAAATTGACAAAAGAAGACTGGGAAAAATTGCAAAATCACCCTAACGTTGGTGTAAACTTGTTAATGAATATCAATTTCTTATCAGAAGTAATCCCGTATATTCATTATCATAAAGAACGCTGGGACGGCAGAGGTGAACCGGAAGGCTTAAGTGGAATGTCAATTCCGTTGGGTTCAAGAATTATTGCAATAGCAGATGCATATACCGCATTAACTTCAGAAAGACCTTTCAGAAAAGCAATGTCAAAAGAAAAGGCTCTTGATATATTGAAAGAAGAAGCAGGAATAAAATGGGACCCTGTGATTTACGAGGCATTAACAAAAGTTGTATAAAAGAATAAAACTCAAGCAATGCTTGAGTTTTATAATAAGAACCCGTGAGAATGTAAAGCATGACATAGCATTTCTCACGGGCGTTTATTGATATAAAAATATCAATAAACTAAATTTATGTCTTTAGTCTGATTTTTATATATAAATATGCTTTCCGCATTAAATGTATGTACCGTAATATTATTTTAACATAAAAATTATATGTAAATTTCTTTTAGTCTAAAAATTATTGCAATTCCAGATACAGATAAAATATTCTTATTACTCAAAAGAGTATTTATATTCTTCGTATAATTCTTCAACTCTGTTTTTATTTATTTCATTTTTAATTTTGAAAACATATAGTGTTTCACTATTGTCAATTATATCTAAAAATTCTTCAATAACATGATAATATTCACGGAAAGAATAATCGTGAACCATAATAGTTATATCTTTTGAACAGTTCAGTATAATTCCAAGAACGCAAGCCACCCTAAATCTTCCATCAACAAATGCCAAATCAAAGTTTTTAGAATTTAATTTTTCATATATTCCTGTTGAATAATTTGGGTAATCTTCTCTTTTTTCATTATTCAAAGGCTTACCTACGCTTTTTATTTTTCCAATATCAACATAAATAAATTTTAAACGATTATTTTCATTATTATGTATATATTTATACGTGCGTAAATAATCTACCCAGTCTAAATCAGATTCCACCGCAACAATATTACAATTGCTATTTAAAAGGGCAACAAATGTAGAGCCTCCGGGACCAAATTCTAAATAATTTTTAGAGTTCTTAAAATATTTAATTAAAAGTTCTTTTTCATCTAAAGAAAGCAGTGCGGGAAAATCAAGCGGAATTTCTCTATAAAAATTATTTTGCCACAGTGTATATTTCTCTAGTGATTTTCTTAAATTTTCAATTTTTTCGTTTTGTTTTGATAATTTGTTTTCTTGCTTTTTTAGTTTTTCTTGTTGTTGTTTGTTTTGGTTTTCAATTTTTTTTGAAAGCAAGTTTATTTTCTGCTCAATTTCATAGCTTTTTTGTCTGAATTTTATTTTAATTCCTAAAAAAGTTATGACTTTATATTTTCTTTTGTTTTTAATTTCATTTTTTATCGAAGAAATTTTTTGCAAAACTTTCTTTTAACTATAAATTTAAGTTTTTTATTCCTGACGTTATTACTTTTGAAACATCTATTTTGTAATCTTGTGCCAAAGATTTTATTAACAATTCAAATTCGGTTCTTGCTTTTGGTGCAATTATAATTTTATCAATAAAATTGTTTAGATTTTTAATTTTTAATATGCATCCTTTTGCTTTAGCCGAATTTTTATCGTTATTGCTTAATAAACTTTGCAATATTGAATCATATTCGATTATAAATCTATATTCATTTTCATGTTTAAAGCATGGACGTTTTCTAAAAAACCAATAATGCGGATATGAAGGAGCTTTTTTATTATAAAATTTTGATATATTTTCTTCAAAGTAGTCTTTTTGTTTCCATAAATCATATTCTTTCTCAAAATTTTCAGGATATTCAACAGCACTTGCTTCACATTTTAATCCGTTTAATTTAACTACATTTTTAAATTTTTTGGCTGTTGTTTGAATTGCAACTCCTTTTGTTTGAGTGTATATATCCCACATGGGAAGACTTTCTTCACTTCCTAAATACCAGCAGCTAACCAATGTGGATTTAAATGTTTCTTGAAAAAGTATGAAAAATATATTTCTAAGCTCCGATATAATCAAATCTTTATTAAAATTTTTTCTATCTCCAAGTTGCATATTTATAAATAATGCCGTTCTATCAAGTTCTTCAAAACAGCAAAACGGATTTTCTTTTATGTATTGATATTGATTTAAAAAATATTGGATATGAAGGTTTAAAAAATAAAAAACTTCTTCTTTGGATTTTGTTTTTAATAAATCATCCATCAATGATTTTATTTCATGGTTATCATATATAGTAAAATCTACGCTGTTTGCATCGGGGTAAGGTATAATTCCTTCAATCTTATCTTCAAACATGTCTATTCTCGGAATGAAAATACCTCTTGAAAGCAGTGTTACAAACTTATTTAAGTCAAGATATCTCGTTAGTATTATTTCTTTTTCTTCACTCAACCTATTACCCTTTTTTATATACTATAAAATTTATTATCTCATAAATAAATTAACAACATTTAAATTTTTAATCTTTTCTTACCTGTTTACCATTAAAATTAATTATTATATTCATATAATTATTAATTAACTAATCATATTGTGATTATAGCATGAGTAATAATTAGTCGTGGTATTCAATTTATAAATCTTTACATTCTAACTAGCATGATTACAGAGGTGAAAAATGGAAGATAGATTATATAAATTTGGAAAACGTATTGCTGAATTAAGAATAAAAAGAAAAATGACACAAGAAAAACTTGCAGAACTAATTGATTATTCTACTAATCATATTTCTAAACTTGAACTTGCAAGAACTAATCCTTCATTCAGTATTATTGTAAAAATTGCAGATGCATTAAATGTTAATATGAAAGATTTGTTTGATTTTGAAGAAATTAATGAAAATGAATATATAATTAAAGAAATTAATTCTATTTTAAAAGATAATCCTAATAGAATTAGAGATGTTTATAATATTGTTTTAGCACTTACAAAAGATTAGATTTGTAAAATATTCTGTTATTATTTCGCAAAAAAAAGCCTCCCTTTGGGGAGGTGTAAACTTTCGTTTAAATAATTGAGAGAGAGAGTATTAAATATAATATGAAATCTTGTTTAATAATCTTTAATAAGATTATGATAGAGAGTA
>CAJOKJ010000047.1 GCA_905235155.1 Candidatus Gastranaerophilales bacterium | reverse complement strand
TTCAAAACCTGTTTTTTCAGTTCCTGCCATTGGATGTGTAGGTACAAAATTAAAATTATATGTTTTATCTGCCAAAAATTCTTTCAACGAGCAAACATCTGCAACAACAGTATCTTCGTCTAAGATTTCATTTAATTGTTCAAGAGTTGCAACGGTTTTATTCATGTGAGTTGCAACAAAAACAATATCGCAATCTTTTAATAAAGATATATCGTCCGTAATATTATCCTGTATTCCTTTTTGCGAATGAGAAATTCCGATAACTTCGTGAAATTCGCTTAAAGCCTTAAATATCGAGCCTCCGATAAGCCCTAAACCTACAATACCTATTTTCATAAGCGTATTATATCAGATTTTTTCACACGTGTCATCAAATTCTTTTAAAAAATCACCTGAATTTATTTTAAATAATCTGCACATATCATAAAACATAAAAATATCAATATACTCTTTGCAAGACATAACATTATTAAAATAATTTCTATCTCGTTTTGTGGCATTAAACAAATCTTCCATTGTCAAATTTTGTTCATTTGCCACTTTAAGTATTTTCTCAACAACCAATTTATTTATATCCATAATTTACTCCTATTTAATAAATTAATAAATACATATTGTATTTTACATTTTAAATATTGTAAGTCAATAAATAAATGCACTAATTATTTATATGAATATAATGTTTATTATGACAAGAGTACCAATGGACAAAGAGAAAGCTAAAAAGTTAGCAGATAAAATTAAAGGTTATGTTACTATGGAAGGTAACAACATAACAAAAATTGCAAAATTACTATATAAATCAGATGGTAACAACTATTCTCAACAAAGTTTATCCTCAAAATTAAAACTTGGAACAATAAAATATTTAGAAGTTGAAGAAATAGCCGATTTAATCGGTTATGACATCGTTTGGGTTAAAAGAAAATAAATAAAATATATTTAACCCCATGTTTTTGTAAAGTTTTTAAAATACACTTTAAAAACTTGAAGATTTTTGATTTATATATCTTTATGATTAAACTGTTTTTCACCTTCAACGTAATCTTTTACGATATGACCGTTACCGATTAACTTGTATTTATATATAGTTAATCCCTCTAAACCAACAGGGCCTCTGGCATGGGTTTTGTTTGTTGAAATTCCGACTTCTGCTCCAAAACCGTATCTAAAGCCGTCAGCAAATCTTGTTGATACATTTTTATATACCCCTGCTGAATCAACTTTTTGCATAAATTTTTCGGCATTTTCTTCATCTTCTGTAATTATGCAATCAGTATGACCTGAACCATAAGTATTTATATGGTTTATTGCTTCTTCAATATTTTCTACAAATTTATAAGCAAGAGTTTTGTCGCCGTGTTCAAAAGCCCAAGTTTCAGGGTTTGAAACAAGCGTAATTTCTGAATTTTCAAGTGATTTTAAAAGTTCTTCTTTTTTTAGAAAATCTTTATGAATTAATAATGTTTCAACGGCATTACAAGCACTTGGGTATTGAGTTTTTGAATCAATAATTATATTTTTTGCTTTTTCAAAATCGGCATTTTTATCTAAAAATATGTGGCAAATTCCGTCTGCGTGTCCCAAAACAGGGATTTTTGTATTTTCTTTTATATATTTTACAAGTTTATTACTGCCTCTTGGGATAATTAAATCTATATATTTATCACATTCAAGCATTTCGGCAACATCTTCATGTGTAAATACCTGTTGAACAGCATTTTTAGGAAAATCTTTGACTTGTTCCAAAGCATTATTTATTATAGATAAAATTGTTTTATTGGTATTAATTGATTCTTTTCCGCCCTTTAAAATAACCGCATTTGAAGATTTTATTGCAAGTGAAGAAATCTGGGCAATAACGTCAGGTCTTGCTTCAAAAATTATTCCTAAAACTCCTATTGGGCAAGATATTTTGTATAAATTTAAATCATCATCAAGTTGCCTTGCTAAAAGAGTTTTGCCAACCGGTTCATCAAGTTTTACTACATCTTTGATGCCTTGAATCATATCACGCATTTTATTTTCATCAAGTTTTAATCTGTTAAAAACAGACGGTGAAACAATATCTTTTGCAAGTTCTAAATCGGTTTTATTTGCATCAAAAACTTCTTGAGAATGTTTTTCTAATTCATTAGCAATGTTTGAAAGAGCATAATTTTTAGTATCTGTTGTCAATTCCGCTATATTAAGACTTGCTGTTTTGGCATTTTTTGCTATTTGTTCAAAATTCATTTTAATTTCCTATAATGTTGTAATATTATCCCTTACAACAATTTCATCATAAGTTTTGCTTCCGAGTAAATCTAAAATATTATCTGAATGTTGTCCCATAATTCTTTTACACTCATCAGAACTGTAATTAGTAATACCACGTGCTATTTCTTCTTTATTTTCATCCAGAATGGAAATTACTTCGCCTCGTTTAAATTCATTTATTACATCCATAACACCGATAGGCAAAAGGCTTGAACCTTTTTCCAAGATTGCTTTTTTAGCACCGTTATTAATTACAATTTTACCGATAATATTTGTTGCATAACCAATCCAGCGTTTTTTACCTGAAAGGCTCTCATTTGCAGGGAAAAACATTGTGCCGATAAAATTACCTTCAAAAGTATCTTTGATGACATGCGGTATTTTACCGTTTGTTATAAGAACTTTTCCGCCTGAACGTGTAACAAGTCTTGCGGCTTCAAGTTTAGTTCTCATGCCGCCTCGACCACCGTCAGACACACCTGATGCCATTTTCATAATATCATCTGTTACATCATTTACTTGTTCAACTATTTTTGCATTTGCATTTGTCTTTGGATTACAGTCATATAACCCGTTTATATCAGATAAAATTAAAAGTAAATCTGCATCAAGTTCACTGGCAACAAGGGCTGAAAGTTTATCATTATCCGAAAATGACACTTTTGCATCCTTGTATAATGTTTCTAATTCAAGTGTTGAAACAGTATCATTTTGATTAATTACCGGTACGACACCAAGTTCAAGAAGTTTGTTTAAAGTATTTCTTAAACTTAAATAACGGCGTCTTTGAGCAAAATCATCTTCAATTAAAAGTACTTGTGCGATTTTTATTCCATAAGTATCAAACCCATTTTCATAAATAGACATTAATTTTGACTGTCCGATAGCCGCACATGCTTGTTTTAAAACAATATCATCAGATTTTTCCACACCTAATTTTTTTCTGCCTAAACCAACAGCACCAGAAGTAACTAAAATAATCTCTTTACCGAATTTAATAAGTTTAGAAATATCTTCGATATATGAATATAATCTTGGTAAAGAGGCTTCTCCGTCATCATTGCGTAAAACATTTGTGCCAAGTTTAATAACTATTCTTTTGGCATTTATAAATTTTTTTTTATCCATAACTTATCTGTAAAATTTGGTAATTTCTTCAAAATATTTTTCTATTGCTTTATATCCGTTATACATTTCATTTGGAATATTAGCATAAGCACTTGCTGTAATATTTTTCAATTCTTTTGCACGAATAACAATAATCTTATCTGCGTCGTGTCTTAATTCTTTATTCTCAGATAAAGACCATTTTTTCAAAAATTCTATTTCATCATTAATTTTATTAATGGTGGCATTTTCAAGAGGTTCCATATCATATTTTTTTAATAAATCATATTCAGCCAAAGCAACAACAGCTTTAACAGTATGGAATTTGTACATTCTCTTAATGACTACAAAATTATCGGCTGCTCTTTTATGAGAATACGGAACGGCAGTTTTTGCAAGCAAAACCGTTCTTAATAATCCTGCTCCCAAATCTTCATCAAAATTAGTTATTATGTTATTATTTATTCTGGTATCTTCCATTTCAAAATTAATTCCTTACAAGAATAATAATAACCCCCTAAAAACATTTTGTCATTTGTTTATTGATTAATGTTACAAACAAATTTTATAATAGAAATCTTATTTATAGGTTATTAAAAAATTCCGTCAAGTTTAATAGACGAATATTTAAAAGTGTACAGGCTATAAAAATCAATGTAACATTTTCCATTGAGTATGAAAAATTTTTCCAATGTAACTTATATATTGGAAATGGAACACACAAATTTAATCGGAATTGAATGCGGCAATCAATCTCCAAATGATTTTATTTTATTTTTGAACATCATTTACTGCAAAATGAATTAATAGAACAAATAAAAAACTGATATAGAAAATTAGTCGTATAAAGAATTACAAAATTTGCATAAAACTGTTCAAAACCTAAAACAATTAGTAAATTAAAATATTTTCGGGATGGTAAAACTTTTTTGTTGTATTATATATTCAGAGGGTAAAATATGTACGACAAAAAATCACTTAAAGCCGAAGAATTTATTGATCATAATGAAATTTTGGAAACAATAGATTATGCTGAAAAAAATAAAGATAATTTTCAGTTAATTGATGAAATTCTTACAAAAGCAAAAGAAAGAAAAGGGTTATCGCACAAAGAGGCAAGTGTTCTTTTGTCGTGCAACATAGAAGAAAAAAATCAGGAAATTTTCAAACTTGCTGAACAAATAAAAAAAGATTTCTATGGAAACCGTATCGTTATGTTTGCTCCGCTTTATTTGTCAAATTATTGTGTAAACGGTTGTGTATATTGTCCATATCACGCACAAAACAAGCACATTCCACGCAAAAAAATGACACAGGAAGAAATTAAACGTGAAGTTATTGCTTTGCAAGATATGGGACACAAACGTCTTGCACTTGAAACAGGTGAAGACCCCGTAAATAACCCTATTGAATATATTTTGGAAAGTATTAAAACAATCTATTCAATAAAGCATAAAAACGGTGCTATCCGTCGTGTAAATGTCAACATAGCAGCAACAACAGTTGAAAATTACCGAAAATTAAAAGAAGCAGGTATTGGTACATATATTTTGTTCCAAGAAACTTATCACAAAGAAAGTTACGGACGCTTACATCCGACAGGTCCAAAACACAATTACGCATATCACACAGAGGCGATGGACAGAGCTATGCAAGGCGGAATTGATGATGTTGGTTTGGGTGTTTTATTCGGACTTGAACGCTATAAATACGAATTTGCAGGACTTTTAATGCACGCAGAACACTTAGAAGCAGTACACGGTGTTGGACCTCATACAATAAGTGTTCCAAGAATAAGACATGCCGACGATATAGACCCTTCCGCATTTGACAACGGAATAGATGATGAAACCTTCTGCAAAATAGTTGCCTGCATTAGAATTGCAGTTCCATATACAGGCATGATTGTTTCTACAAGAGAATCTAAAGAAGTTAGAGAAAGAGTTTTACATTTAGGTATTTCTCAAATTTCAGGCGGTTCAAAAACATCTGTTGGCGGTTATGACGAAGATGATTATACAGAAGAAGATTCTTCTCAATTTGATATAGTGGATAATCGTCCGCTTGATGAAGTTCTAAACTGGCTTATGGAAATAGGATATTTGCCAAGTTTTTGTACGGCTTGTTACCGTGAGGGCAGGACAGGTGAAAGATTTATGGAAATTTGTAAGTCTAAACAAATCCAAAATTGCTGTCATCCTAACGCAATTATAACAATGAAAGAATATTTGCAAGATTATGCATCTGAAAAAACTAAAAAAACAGGTGATAAACTTCTTGAACAAGAACTTTTAAATATTGAAAATGAAGTTACTCGCAAAAAAACATCCGAAATCCTAAAAGAAATTGAAAACGGTAAACGTGATTTTAGATTTTAAGATATTTTAGATAATAAACAGATACCGTGCCAGCCTTGCATACAGGCTCACAAGTTCTCACTTCGTTACAACTGTTCGCTTTGTAAACACGGTATGACAAGGATTTGTGAACAGTGGTTAGTGAACAGTTGAACTGTCATTGCGAGAAAATCTTTAATTTTCGTGGTAATCCATTTGTTCGACCGGATTGCTTCACTATCGTTCGCAAAGACAAAACCTGTCATACCACAAAATACAAAATCTGTGTGATAAGGACTTTTGTCATACCACACGAACGTAGTGAGTTGCGGTATCTGCTATTGAACATATATATTTATCTGTTTTTTTCATTTGCTGAAAAATTTTATGTTTTTGTGTTGTTTTTTTGTAAACTTATGTAACAAAATAAGTTAAAACACTAAAGAATACATGGTTTTGAGCCGTAAAACATCATGTAGGTAAGGTCGTAAAGGAAATAAGTTATGGGTTTAGCAGCATCACAAGCAAGACTATTAACAATAACTTC
>CAJOKJ010000046.1 GCA_905235155.1 Candidatus Gastranaerophilales bacterium | reverse complement strand
TGAAGTTACTTACTCTGAAGAAGCAGAATCAATAACATCAGGCAAAGAAATTGACTTAAACGGTGCTAACGGTAAGAAGAAAAAATATTCTCAAGCAGAGATTGATGCTTTATTAAGCAAATATGGTACGGCTGATTATTACACTTCATTACTTAACGGTAACAAAAGAAGATCATCTTTCTAATAAGAGCAAAAAACGGACTTATTAGTCCGTTTTTTTATGTTAAAAAATTGCCAGAAATATAAATAAGTATTATAATTTCTTTTATGTTCAAATATTATAAAAATTATGCACCGTATTTATTTTTATTACCTGCTGCGGTAGTACTTTTGGTGTTCTTTTTTATACCTTTTTTTCAAACTATACTATTCAGTTTTCTTAATTATTCTGATAACATTTATAAGCCTGCGGTTATTGGATTAGAAAATTATACAACGTTATTTCATTCGGCAATTTTTTACAAAGTTATGCTTAATACATTCTTGTATTTATTTATTGCGGTTCCGATATTGGCGATTGTACCCCTGTTTATTGCTATTTTAATCAATCAAAAATTGCGTTTTTTGACTTTGTATAAAATTTTAATATATCTTCCTGTAATTGTTTCAATAGTTGTGGCTGCAATTGCTTTTAAGTGGTTATACGCACAATCAGGAATATTAAATTACTGTTTAAATCTACTTGGTATTACCTCAATAGGCTGGCTGACCGATACAAGATTTGCATTAATATCAGTTATTATTGTTACAATTTGGAAGGGTATAGGATATTACATGATGATTTATCTTGCAGCACTTATGAGTGTACCTAATGAATTATATGAAGCGTGCGATATTGACGGTGCCGGATTTTTTAGAAAACATTTAACAGTAACTATTCCGCATATTATGCCTACAATTGCTCTTGTTACTACAATTAGTGCTATTTCTGCGATGAAGGTTTTTGCTGAAATATACGTTATGACTAAAGGTGGACCTCTAAATTCAAGTAAAACAATAGTTTACTATATTTATGAAAGAGCATTCGAAAATCTTGACTTAGGCTACGCATCTGCTCTTGCTGTTGTTTTGTTGATTGTTGTAATGATATTTTCACTGATAAACATTATGTTCTTTGAAAAAAATAAGTATCAAGTTTAATTACACTTATTTCTTTCTGAATATTATAGCACCGGGAATTATTATGCACATGTCAATTGATTTTTCTATCTCTTGTATGTGCGTTGGCAATTGATTAAAAAATGGTCTAAAGTTTGTTTGATTACAGTTTTCAGACACTCTTAAAATCTTTAATCTGTCCATTGAGTAATCCCAAAATGACTGTGCATCATATACTTTAGGCGGAAAATTTGCGTAGGCACCCCCACTTCCGCATTCTAAATCTTCAATTATATAGTAACCTCCCGATGAAATAAGAGGAAAAAGTTGTTCAAATGATATTCTTTGATCTGCCCAAGCATGAGAACAATCATCAATAATACATTTTATTTCCAATAACTCATTTTTTAAAATATTAACTAAATCTCTTGATGTTGCATCTGCACATATAAATTTTATACGTTCATCTTCAATTAATTTTAGCTCTTCATTTAAGTCAACACCGATAATGTGTGCATTTTTGAAGTATTCTTTCCACATTTTTAGCGATGAACCTTTAAAACATCCCAATTCGACAAGTGCAAATTCTTCGTCAACTAAATTGCATAGAAATAACTCATATCTCTTTAAATAGTCATGTGCCTGAATTATTGATTGACCTGTATTATACAAAGAAGCCTTATCAGTATTATACTTTATTCCCAGTTCGTCTAAGTTTCCAAATTTATACATCATACTCACTTTCAATAAAAAAAAAAGAGAGGTTTCTGACCTCTCTTAGTGGTGGGCCCGGAGAGACTCGAACTCTCACACATCGCTGCGCCAGATCCTAAGTCTGGTGCGTCTACCAATTTCGCCACAGGCCCATTAGTTTTATTAAATTGTCAAATATATTTTTATATTAATATATATGAACTCAACTGTCAATAATTTGACAATTTGTGCGTCTACCACCTCTCGAAAATGATACTTAATCATTTTCTCGGCAGAGTGCCACAGGCCCATTAGTTTTATTAAATTGTCAAATATATTTTTATATTAATATATCTGAACCCAACTGTCAATAATTTGACAATTTGTGCATCTACCACCTCTCGAAAATGATACTTAATCATTTTCTCGGCAGAGTGCCACAGGCCCATTAGTTTTATTAAATTGTCAAATATATTTCAAACTTAACGCAAAATAACTATTTTGTCAATAAAATAGTTTTTATTGTATAATCTATTTATAATCATATAGGAGACATTATGCCTGATATTTTTGGTGAATATAAAAATTTAAAATCATTTGAAGTTGAATTTTTTGATGAAGTATATATGCACAGAATTATGTGCAAAATTAAGAACATTGAACCTGATAAAATGCTTATATATTCTGAAAATACTAAAACAGGAGATAATAAACCAAAAGTGGGAACTAATTTGACACTTAACGTTTATTCCGAAAATGGTATCTATAACTCGCTGTCAAGTGTTATTGATGTACAGGATGACGGTGAATATACAACTTATGCTATTACATATCCGGTTCAAAACAAAGTTACGCAAAGAAGAGAATATTTTAGAGCAAATTTACATATACCTTTTATTATGACAATTAATAGAAATGATAAAGAGGATATTTTAGAAGGTGAAACTGTTAATATTTGCGGAAAAGGGATATGTATTCAAACTACAAAACCGTTTTTGCCGTATGAATCAATTTATTTAATCATAAATTTTAACACCAGAAAAATTGAAACGAAAGCAGAATATGTATATACAAGAACTCTTGTTGATAACGGAAAACCTGCGTTTCAACATGCTTTTGTTCTTACTACAATAAAACAAGAAGACATTGATTACATTGTCGGACAGTGCTTTTTGTACCAACTTTCATAGCTGTTTAATCCATGTTTTGACTTTGATAAAAATATCACTAATATATTAGTGTGGTTAACAAAGTGAAAGGTACATAGGATTAGCGTATGAGATTAATTGAAAGGTTGAAAAAACTCGAAGGTCACTACATGTTTATCAAGTGGGTTGGTGGTTGCGAGTATGCAAAATTAGTTAGTGTTGCGATTGATTTTTATGAGTTCAATATAATTGATATTGAAACAATGGAATACAAAGAAACCATTATGATAAGACCTAACTTATTAATGGAAGTTACTTATGGCGGTGCAGATGTTCAAAGGGTATTAGCAGAAATGTGCTGCAATATGTCTAACGGCACAGACTAAAATTTCTATATATTAAAACTTTTTCTGCTACCTTCTTCGTGGTATATTGTTCCTCCGCAGATTGCTTCCGAAACAGTTAAAACGAATTCACGTCCTGCATCAACTTGAGTTATTGGAAATTCCTTGTTTGCACGATGTTTAAGCTTAAAAATGGCACTTTGCATTTTATTTTCAGGTACAAATAAGGATGCAATTTCGTTATCAAGCAATATCGACATTTCTTCATCGTTAGAACTTGCGTGCTTAATCAAGTCAAAATAATTGCCCTTAATTGCCATTATTCTACCTGAAAACAGAGCCGCCTCTTTATCTCTGAACAATGCTTGAGGTTTAAAGTTACAACGCATTGTAAAGCTATAACAGTTCCAAAAAATGTTGATGACAATTGCAGGTATCTGGGTATCAATCTTAAACCAGATATTTTCTGTTGCAACTCCCCTTGATGCAAAGGATTGTCTTAAATTATCAGTAAAATCTTTTATATTTTCAGCCATAGATGCGAATATTAAACTGGAATTTTCGTTTGCGTGTTGATAATCACAAAATTGCTTATACATGTGAGCAGATATAAGCGATACTCTTTCCTTTATTATAGGAGAGTTTTTTGAATTATCCGAATTTCCAAAATTACTAAAACTGTTTGCCATTTGTTTTTATACTATTATAAACATGCTTTTACGTAAATATTATATTGCTTTGTTTAAATTTCATGAATACGAGAAATAGAGTATTTAAAACTTATAAATAATATACGCCCGATGGGATTCAAACCCACGACATTCAGGTTCGGACTCTGATGCTCTATTCAACTGAGCTACGGGCGTATATCCGATTTAATTATAATATCTTTTTTTATTTATTTCAATTGTAACAATATGTAAACAATTTCTTTAAATTCCTAAAGATTTCATTAAAAATACCGATATATAACATGTCAAGGGAAATGGAAATTTTATAAGGAGTACCGCTTATGGGTATGTCAGCATCACAAGCAAGATTGTTATCATGATATAGAATTTAAATCACAAAGTATATCAAATACAAAAATCAGATTAGCAGATGAATCTGAACAAGTAGCAAAAGCATATACTGATGCATTAAATAAACAAAAATTCTCATATACAACATATGATGACAAGGGTAATGCAGTAAAATATGCATTAAACTCAACAAACTTAAATCAATTAAAAGACAGCTTGAAATTGTATCACGGTGGAAAAGAAGTTGTGTTTGACGAAAAAGATGTAAAAGATTCATCAAGACAAGTATACATGAAGTTTTCAGAATCACAATTATATGAAATGATAGAATCAGGCGAATTTATGTTATATTCAAAAACAGAAGTAACAAAAGAAGAATTCGACAGAATGTCATCATCAACACAAAATGCATATCAACCGATAGATGGAAGCTACTGGTTAGCAACATCAACATCAGGCAGCAATAAATTAATGCAAGAATCAGATACAACAGAATTAGCAAAAGCAGAAGCAGAATATAATGCAGCAAGTGCAAAAATCAATAAGAAAGAAAAATTATTGGATAATGATTTGAAATCATTAGATACAGAACACAACGCATTAAAAACAGAATTTGATTCAGTAAAATCATTAATCGGTGAAAACGTAGAAAAAACATTCAACTTGTTCTCATAATAAA
>CAJOKJ010000045.1 GCA_905235155.1 Candidatus Gastranaerophilales bacterium | reverse complement strand
CGAAAAGTTCCATTGCTATATTTGTTTGTAGAAAAATATAGTAACAGTAATCTTAAATCACTGAAGAGTTTTGCTAATGGATTAATGCGTGATATAGATGTAGTAGAGAATGCTGTTGCATATGAGTACAGTAATGGCTTTGTCGAAGGAACTAACAGCAGATTAAAAATGATAAAAAGAACGATGTCTGGCAGGTGTGGTAAGCAATTACTGGAAGCAAAATTGAGATATCTGGGCATCAGGAACGGATAATTGTGGAAGAACCCCTAACGCAAGAATATTCATACAAAATGGCAAATACAATAACCGCCATACCAACCGGATGCATTTTCACATCTTCTGAAACCTCTGCGCTGGAACTTGATTTTATAAATGTCTCACCATTATGAAAGTGGTTATATAGTGGTTCAGTTGTCAAGAGAAAAATCTGAGATTTTTGTCTTGACAACTGAACCACTATATGCTGAAGGGTATTCAGAGCGACTTCTGAATATAAGAATTCCAGTGTTTATGCGGGTTGGAAAGGTTAATTGTCCCGCATTAGGGACAGACCACATTAACAAAGGAATGCACCACATTTATAATAGTTCTACCACACGAGAACAATTTACAAATGCATTATCATCATGGCTAACCATAATAATAGTTTTATCTTCTTCATTCATATTTTTAAGTAAATCTATAACTATTTTTCCATTTATTTCATCCAAACTTCCTGTAGGTTCGTCTGCAAGAATAATATCACTTTGTTTTAACATAAGTCGTGCAATGGCAATTCGCTGTTGTTCACCACCAGATAAAGTATATACCTTCTGATCTAAAATATCTCCCAAACCGACCCTGCCTAATGCTTCCATCATTTTTTCTTTCAACTCTGCCTTAGAACCCCTCGGCATAACAATCTTTAAATTTTCATATACATTGAGATCATCTACTAGAGCAAAATTTTGAAACAAATACCCTATACGTTGCTTAAAAAAATGCCGCACCTGCTTTCTATTTGTACTACTTACCAGTTCTCCATCTATAAAAATATCACCTTCACAATCCTCTAACAGCCCAATAATATTTAATAATGTGGTTTTCCCTTTCCCGCTCCGTCCTTTTATTCCCAAAAACTCTCCTTTTTCTATTTTGAGATTATAATTTGTAAAGATTATCTTATCTCCGAATCTTTTATTTATATTTTGCAATTCAATTTGTTCCATTTGTTATTCTCCTTTTAATATATAAATTGCCTTTTTTTGCAAATATACATATGTTATATAACCGTAAAACAACAATTCAATTATAATAAACCCTAGTAGCATTTTTTCTGTCATGGTAGTTCCTATTACCACAATCAGTTCATTTAATGCACAAAAGTAAATAATACTTTTTACGGGAATTCTACCCGATAGTAAATACACACTTAGTAATTTTTTCTTAAATTCAAAATAAATCAATATAATTGAAATACTTGTGATAGTATATGCCACCAACATCATAATAAAATAAAAAAACGCTTCCCACAATTCAATTTCTGCATTAGAAATACACAAGTCACTGTCCATATTTGCGGACTCCGCATTTACAATAAAACTACTTAGTCCCATCTTTATCATTTTACTATTAAAAGAATCTGCTGCTTTTTTCGTTAGTAAAACCTCATCCGAATACTTTGGAAATAATTCTTTATCCAAAGCATGAACTTGAATTATGCTATCATGTATATATGCGTCGGGCCAGAAAAAATGGGGATATGTCTGATCATCCTGTATATATATAATCTGACTGGTATTATCAATTGCACTATATTCACTAATTTCTTCCATGTAATTCTTCATCCAATGAGGAATCAAATAGCAAACTTCATTTTTTTCTAACTCTAAATTATCTAATAAATCACCTTTGCTATCTCGGATTTTCATATTAGAGACCATATTGTCAGATAAATACATAACATTATAGAAATCATCGTTTATCATCTGTCTTTGTATTCCTTGGTTCAAATCAGTAATCGAATATGTGTTTAAAATGCTTATACCAAAATTAAATATCTCATCATCTGGAATTTCTGATAAAATTGTTGTTATTTTTTCTTCCTCTTCTTCATTACAATTTGATACTATAATTTTATACAAATCACGCTTTTCAATTTCTTGTGCGGCTTTCTTTATATCCCCAAAAATAATCATATCATTTTTTATTCTGCATATTTCTGAAAAAACAAAGAATACTACAATTAGTTTCACTACTACAAGAGAGTAAAAAATAATCCGATTATTTCTTCCGTTTTTGATTGCATTCACTTGATTCATATTTCTTATAAATACAGTTGCCACAATCGCGGCCAAACCAAAAACAACAATTAAAAACAGAATATTTAATCCATAAATTTTAAGACAAACTCCAAGAAACGATTTATCCATAATATAAACATATATAAAAAACAACATCATAAAAATCATACTTACAACGATTGCATCCCGTGCCATTGGCATTATAATCTTTAATGATATACGAACTGAACTCCATCCATTCATTCGTAAAATGCCCATTTCTTTCAATCGATAAATATAGTACATAAAAATAAAAAGTATAGATAATATAAAAAATAGTAAATAAAATTCAGCATTCAACTTGCTGAATAACATAGATAAAGAAAATCGCAAATTTCCCGAACAATAATAATCACATGAATATCCATTTTGACTCAATTCATCACAAAAAGAAATAATCTTATTCTCTTCATCCGTTTGAATGACAAAATTTTCCATAATAATATTTGCATTACTTTCATCCACTACATACTCTATATTATACTTTGGAAAAACACTTTTTTGACGTCCGCTATGAATACCCTCTTCTGGATTAATTATAATGTTTTCTATATCTGTTTTTCCAAAACTAACATTGTGATGCTTTAATAACTGTATCATTACATCATTATTTTGTGCATATTGTTCCAATTCTTTTCCAGTGATTGATTTTGATAACATAATATCATAAACATATGAATCATTTACATAAACCTTTTTATCTGCATATAACAATGAAAAGTAAATAGTAAACACCGCTATCAAAATTCCGATTCCATAAAATAATTTTTTCATCTTTATAATCCTTTACCATAAATAAATAATGCCGACTTCAATGTCGGCACTATCCCTCTATTCTACATTATTCACCCTTTACTTGCTTTGTCCAATAATTTTCATACCATGCTTTTTCAGCTACTAGTGGTTTACTATGACTTGCCTTAATAGTTACCTCGAATGAGGTATTATATCCTGTTGTGTTACTTTTATTTTTTGGGGATTGGCCTTTATCATTTTTTACCCAAACTGTGGTATAATTTCTATAACCATCAGCGCTCGTATCTTTAACTCTGGAACAAACATATCCTTTTGAATCTTCTCCTCCAGTCCACTTTGCTTTTCCACCACCTAATCTTTCAGCAGAAACTGCCATTCCAAATAATAACACAAACTTACTTGCCAACAATATAGCTTTTAAACTTCTTTTTTCTTAAAATAAACCTCCATTGTTAAAATACTATGTCTTTCTTCATTGATGATATACACAATAATTATTGCTATTATAAATGTTTTACTTTCGGTGTTGCACATTTCATTTAAAGGTTATATCTATGATTCCACCGCAAAACGTCCATTTCTATTAACGAGCGATTGGTGGATGGATTGTACTCCAAAATACCGGTGTATCGTCCCTATATTTGTAATGCCATGTATAGCAAACTAGCCACTCATGGGAATGGGACTATTTTACAATGAAATCATCTATTAATCTACCTTCATAATATCCCGAAAAATCAACTTCATTTTTGTAACATGCTGCTAAAAAAAGTATCATATATCTCAATTATTGTCAAGAATATAATACTTGAGTTTCTGTACAAATATGCAACAGACAATCAACTATATCTTCATCAGACATCCCCTTGTTTCTCAACCATTCAATCAAATTCACTAGCAGCCTTGGAGGTATTTCCGAGTTTTCTTCTTCCTCATTCCGTTTATGTTGTTCTATCGATTTCAGCAAATGTTCCGTATTTGCTTTACTACTCATAAAGTGGTCCGTGTCTGACATAAATCCGCCTCCTGTTCTTTCTATGACTTTCTGAAATAACTAATCCTCTCTATAAATGAGAAGTTGTCTTTACTCTAATTCTTTACGCAATTCCATATAGACATAAACAGTTGGGTCTTCGCCCAGCGCAATAACATACTCCGGCATTTTTTTCTGTACAAATCCCAGCTTATGATACAATTTCAATGCCTTATCGTTCGAAGGATGTGGATCAACCCAAAGGGTTGTTGCTCCATGTTTAAAGGCTTCCTGAATGGAATGCGACAGTGCTTGAGTTGCAATCCCCCGCCCCCGGGCAAATTTGAACAATTTAATGTCCATGGAAGCATTGCGTGTACCCTCATCTATTCGATACTGGGTCTCTCCGCAATATTTACCGTCTTCAAAGATTGAATAATGATTCTGCTTAGGCCTTGCATCAATAAATCGATCCAGCCATTCTCGTACAGCTTCTTCTGTTTCATGTAATCCGCCCGGCCAGATATACTTCATAACGTCCTCATCTGCCCAAAGGTTCTGAATATTCCTGATATCATCATAT
>CAJOKJ010000044.1 GCA_905235155.1 Candidatus Gastranaerophilales bacterium | reverse complement strand
CAAAATTAATAAAAAGAAAAACCAAATTAAAACCAAACCAAAATAATAACCAAAACCAAAAAACCAAATTTCAGCCGCCTGATTAGGCGGCTTTTTTTTATTTTAATATACTAATAAATCATAAGTAAATTTATAATGCTTGCAATGCGGCAATCTTCATTGTTTGAACATCAGGCTTTTTACCTGTCCATATTTCAAGTGCTTTTGCTCCCTGATGAATAAGCATATCTAACCCGTTTACAGTTTTTAAACCGCATTCTTCCGCATATTGCAATAGCAATGTCTTTTGCGGATTATATATAACATCGTAAACAATTGCGTCATTATTCATTTTTTCAATATCATATTTTGCGACAGGTGCCATATCCATAGAATTTCCCCGCATGCCAACAGGAGTACAATTAACCAAAATTGATAAATCCGACAAATCTCTAATCATCTGAACCTGATAGCTGTTAAATTTTATTTCAGGAAATGTAGAACGCATAGAATTAATCATTGCGGAAGCATTAATAATATTTCTTGAATAATAATTAATTTCTTTAACTCCGGCTTGTATAAGTCCTATTGTTGCAGCCCTTGAAGCACCGCCAGTACCAATTATACCACCCGTTTTATCGGTTAAATCAACATTCTTTGGTAATGCTGCCCAAAAGCCGTAAATATCCGTATTGTAACCTTTAAAACTTCTGTCAGGCATTATTTTTACTGTATTTGCACAACCAGCAACATTTGCTGTTTCATCTATTTCATCTAAAAACAATGAAATAGGCACTTTTAATGGTATCGTAACATTAAAACCATCATAACCGTTTACTTTCAAATCCTTTACACGTTCTATTAAATAATCCTGAGGAGTTTCAAGTATTTCATAAGTACCACTTTCTCCTATGCTTTCAAAACCTGCTTTTTGTATAGCAGCAGAAATTGAATGCCCTAAAGGATATCCTATTAATCCAAGTTTATACATTTTCATCTATCTCCTTTGAATATTTACAAGTTTTTGAAGAACACTCAAGGAAAGTTCCTTTTTTCAAAACCTTTTTAACAAGCAATGAGTTACATTCAGGACATACATCACCTGTTGGCTCATTCCACAGAACAAAATCACAATCCGGATATTTGTTACATCCGTAAAAAATTTTACCGTACTTGGATTTTCTTTGTATAATTTCACCTTCGTTGCATTTAGGACATTTCACACCTGTTGAGATAACTACACGTTTTCTGTTTTTGCAATCTGAATTTGTACATTCCATGTATTTGCCATAAGGTCCGACTTTAAAAATCATATCTGAACCGCATTTTTCGCACTTTTCTTCACAAACTTCCGGTTCGGAAACATCTTCTTGCTTTGCATTTAAAGGCATCATTGTTTTACATTCCGGATAACCTGAACAACCTAAGAATTGCGAACCAAATCGGCTTGTACGCACAACCATTTTTTTACCGCAATTCGGACAAACTATATCACTTTCAATGCTTATACGCTCCATATTTTGTTTTGCATCAGAAACAATTTGAACAAAAGGTTCATAGAAGTCTTTTAAAACTTTATTCCAAGTTGCTTTTTTTTCAGCAATATCATCAAGTTTTGCTTCCATGCCGGCAGTAAATTCGTAATCCATAACATTCTTAAAATGTTCTACCAACTGTTTAGATACAGTTCTCCCTAAAAGAGTCGGTGCTAAAGCTTTTTCAACTTTTTCCACATAACCTTTAGACTGTATTTTAGTAATAATTGGTGCATAAGTCGAAGGTCTGCCTATTCCATGTTCTTCCAAAGCCTTTACAAGAGAAGCTTCACTGTATCGTGGCGGAGGCTGAGTGAAATGTTGTTTAGGTATAACATTTTTACGCTTTAAATTATCGCCTTTTTTCATTTCAGGAATAGATTTTTTAACATCTTCTTCATCATCAGAATATAATTTTAAAAATCCGTCAAATACAACCGAACTTGTACCTGATTTAAAAATATAATCACCCGCTTTAATATCAATTGAAGTGTTTGCAATGGTTGCATATTGCATTTGTGAAGACATAAACCTATCCCAAATTAGTTTATATAAACGGTATTGTTCACTTGTTAAATGTTGTTTTAATGACTGCGGTGTTCTTTCAGGGTAAGAAGGTCTTATTGCTTCGTGTGCATCTTGCACATTCTTTTTACCTGCTTTTACGTAATTATTTGGTTCTTTCGGATAATATTTTTCACCGTAATTATTAATAATAAAATCTTTTGCAGCCACTTGAGCATCATCAGATATACGAACAGAGTCTGTTCTCATATATGTAATAAGACCGACTGCACCGTCCGAGCCAAGTTCAACACCTTCATATAACTTTTGTGCAATCTGCATTGTTTTTGCAACACCATAACCAAGTTTTGAAGATGCTTCTCTTTGAAGTGTTGAAGTTATAAACGGAGGTTGAGGTTTTCTTGTTGTTTCTCTTTGAGATATTTTATCAACAATAAATTCGGTTGTTTTTTTGTTTAAATATTCAACAATTTTTGTTGCTTCTTCTTCGTTTTTAATTTCAATTTTCTTATCGTTACATTTTTGTAATTCTGCTTCAAATGTTACTTTTTCTTTTTCAAGTTCTGCCGAAACTGTCCAATATTCAACAGGAACAAAAGCATCAATTTCATCTTCTCTCTCACAAATCATACGAAGTGCAACAGATTGAACACGTCCTGCTGAAAGATGATTATTTCTTAATTTTTCCCATAAAACAGGACTTATTTTATAGCCTACGAGTCTGTCTAAAATTTGTCTTGTTTGTTGTGCTTTTACCCTGTCCAAGTCAATTTCTCTTGGATTTTCGACAGCGTGTTTTACAGCCTTAGGTGTTATTTCATTAAATTCAATCCTTTGAATTTTATCATCATCAATATTCAACACTTGTCTGACATGCCAAGCAATTGCTTCTCCCTCACGGTCAGGGTCGGAAGCAAGATATACTTTTGCACATTTTTTTGCAATTTCATTTAATTTATCAACAACTTTTTTCTTTTCAGGTATAACAACAAAACTAGGTTCAAAATTATTTGCTACATCAAACCCCAAAACATTTTTCGGAAAATCTCTTATATGTCCAAAACTGGCTTCAATTGTATAATTATCACCTAAAATCTTTTTAATAGTTTTAGATTTTGCAGGAGATTCGACTATTACTAATGCCTTTTCATTCTTTTTGGAATTTTTTTTTGCAGTTTCTTTTGTTTTTGTTGCAGTTTTTGCCATTTTACTCTATACCTTTTGGTATCTGTCCCCTTCTACTTGTTTTATTATGCCCTTAAGTTCCAATGTTGTCAAGCAAGCAAGTAAATCATCCGTTTGGATATTTGTTTCTTGTTGAATATTATCAAAAACTTTTGGTTCAACTTCTATTGCACTAATTATTTTTTGTTCATCTTCGGTTAAATCTGCAAAAAATAATTTCTGTTGTTCAGGTATTTTAACTTCCCAATTTAGAGCATTTAAAATATCTTCTCCTTCTGTAACTATTGTTGCACCGTTTTTTATTAATTTGTAAATACCTTTTGTATTCGGATTTGAGATTAATCCCGGAATACACATTAATTCCCTATTTTGTTCTAAAGTTAAATTGGCACTAATTAAAGCACCGCTTTTTAGTGCTGCTTCGACAACAATTGTTCCGAAGCATAAACCTGTAACTATTCTGTTGCGTTCAGGAAATCTAAATTTTAGAGGTTCAAATGTTGGATAATATTCCGTAATTACTGCACCCGCCCCATTTTTAATGTTTTTGTATAATTCTCTGTTACTTTCAGGATATGTAAAATCAAATCCGCTTGCGATTACTCCAATAGTTTTTAAATTATTTTCTATTGCAGAATAATGTGCGGTTGTGTCAATTCCTGAAGCTAATCCTGAAACAATACAAATATCGGTATTTGCTAAATCTTTTAAAACTAATTTTATAGACTCCTTACCATTAAAAGAGGCTTTTCTTGAACCGACAACAGCAACCGTTTTATCTAAATTGCAAGTTAAATCACCCTTTACATACAAAACAGCAGGCGGATTATTAATTTCTTTCAGCATTCTCGGATAGTTTGGATTTTCGTAAGTTAGAACTTCAATATCCTTTTCAACAACGTAATTGTATGTGTTATCAAGATTTAATTTATCTCTGAGATTTAAAAAATTTTCTGCTTTTTTCTTACTAATTCCTTCCATTTCCTTTAAATCATTATATGTAGCATAAAAAGCACGTTCTATATCTTGAAAATGATTATACAGACGCAAGATAAATTCAGAATTAAGTTGTTCTATTGACGATAATGCAACCCAAAATTTTTCATTCATAATATTATTCCATATTCGGTAATTTAGGTTTTCTTCCGCAAGATTTATCTTCATCGCAGAAACCTAAGCGTTCACATTTTGGTACAAGATATTCTTTTAACCAAGCTTCTTTTTCAGTTAATGCGTCGCACATACCTTTTATTAATAATCTTATTTCTTGTTGTGCTCTTGTACATAATCTTAAATTTGCAACGTGTATCAACTCTCTTAGATTTGTACTCACAACCATTGATGTTGAACAAGCATTTGGAAGTACTGCTCTCGCATCTTCAGCAGGAATACCCGCTTCAACAAATTCTAAATATTTTTTTGAAATTTCGCCCATAAACTCTTCAAATTTTGCTTTCAATTCCTCATTTTTTTCAATTGTATGAGGAATTAGGTAATCAAATTGCCCTTTTTCTTGAACATATCTTTGAGATTTTTGAGAAAAAGACATGTGTCTGTGCCTTACAAGCTGGTGAGTACACGCTCTGAAATTGCAAAACTAACCTGTATATGCTCAATTGTGGAATAGTGTCCTGAACCGATTACACGTTTAATAAGATTTAGCATTTTTTCTTCATCAACATCTTTATCATAAATATTTAAAGGTGTATCTGCACTGTAACAAGTTCTGCAAGCAGTATAAATCGTTTTAAGCATATTTTCAGGTTTTGAAATTAATTTAACCTGAGGTTTATTGTCGTTCATTTTTCCTCCTAATCAATACAAAAAATTATATCCCATGTTCTTACACGGGATATAATTGTAAAAATTTCTTAAAATAATTTGATTATTTTTTTGTACCGTAACGTTTGTTAAATCTTTCAACTCTACCTTCTGAGTCAAGAATTTTTTGTTGACCTGTGTAGAACGGGTGGCAAGCAGAACAAATTTCAACAGTAATGTTATCATCTATTGAACCTGTTTCAATTTCATTACCACAAACACACTTGATAGTACATTTTTTATAATCAGGATGAATACCTTGTTTCATAATTTACCTCACTTTTCTCTAACCGTAAAAACATAATATAACACTCAAATTTATAAAGCAAGTATTTTGTAAAATATTTTAAAATAAAAAAATACTGTATTTGGTTGAGGGTCTATATCCCATTTATTATTCTTTTGGTTGATGTTTTTATTCAAATATTTTGCAAAAATATAATCAGGAAAAGAGAGGGCTTTATATTCTATGATAAATATTCATGAAGAATGTTTAATTAATTATCTGCAAAAACCTGATGAATTGTCGCACACAACAGATGTGCTTAAATTGAACAATTCTTTACTTGCAAAAAGAATGAAAAATAAATTATTTCTTGCAAAAAATACCCAAGTCAATTATACTGAAATAAAAAATTAGTATATTGACGGGGGAATATGAATATTAAATTTTTAAAAAACATCAATCCGATGCACGCTTTATTAGCGATTGCAGCATTTTTAGTTGCATTAACAATCATTGTTTTAATTTTTAAAACACTTGATTTTAGCGATTTGGTTACAAAAACAGAGAATAAAACTTTTGATTCAAGACAAGCAATGCTTGTTAAAAATCACATTAAAAAGCCAAATAAAGATATTGTCATTGTTGCAATTGATGATGCAAGTTATGAATACCTTACAAACAAATATGGAGAGTGGCCTTTACCAAGAAGTGTATATGCAGACTTAATTCACTTTTTGGAAAAACAGGAGCCGGCTTCAATTTCTTTTGATTTAATGTTTGTATCTTCATTAAAAAGTCATGGGGACGCAGATAATAAATTAGCAAAGGCAATGAGTGCTTACGACAACATTCTTACAGGTATGAACTTTGACGATATGTCTTATGAAGTCAGAGAACCTGTTAATCTTCCCGCAAGACTTCAATTGACTGTTAATAACCGCTCAAAAGTGGATTTTGAAGATTTGACATTTACTAATTGCAGACCAATTTTATCTCAAATTATAAACAGTACGACTAAAATAGGTATTCTTAATATAGTTCGTTCTTCAGACGGTATCGTAAGAGAATTTCCTGCCGCTGTAAAATACCAAAATGACTACTACCCAAATCTTGCATTCTTAACAGCATTAACTTACCAATCAAAATTGGACAAAAAATCATATAACGAAATTTCTATTGATAAAAATGCCAACATTATAGTTAGCAACAAAAAAATTCCCGTAAACAGAGATGGTGGTTTAATTCTTAATTGGTACGGGGCATCTAACGGACAAACATATGAGCATATCCCGCTTTACAAATTGGTTATGCTTATGAATGGCGAAAAAATCAAAGAGCAATATGATTTCAAAAATAAAATTATATTTGTAGGTACAACCGCAACAAGTATGGCTGATGTTAAGAGTGTGCCTATTACAGGTGCAGGAGAAACATATCCCGGAGTTGAAATTTATGCAACATTTATGAATAATTTTATTGATAACAATTTTATAAAAAGAGCAACCCCTTTGACTAATGCCTTAGTAACATTAATTTTAATATCACTTGTTGGAACTGTTGTTCTTAGAACAAACTCAACACCAATTGCTGTTTCAACCGCAATTGTTACAGTTCTTGGATACACAATATTCACATATTTTGCAATGATGTTTGGTAATTTATGGTTAGATATAATAATTCCTGTATTATCAGTAATTGCAATATTTGTAATTGCATATATCGTTAAATATGTAATAAAATCAAGAGATTTTGAACATCAATACAAATTGGCAACAACAGACGGTTTAACGGAATTATATAACCACAGATACTTCCAAGACCAAATGAGAAGACAAATTGCAAGTTGCCAACGTTACAAAAATGAATTTTCAATGATTATTGTTGACATTGACCATTTTAAGAGCTTTAACGATACATACGGACACCAAGCAGGTGATGCTGTTTTAAGACAAGTTGCACAAACACTAAAAAATAATTCTCGTTCAACTGACATTGTATGCCGTTACGGTGGAGAAGAAATGAGTATTATTCTGACAAATACAGACAAAGAAGAAGCACTTATTAAAGCACATAACGTATGTAACGCAGTTGCAGAAAGAATTTTCAAATTAAGTGCAACACAAACCGTTCACGTTACAATAAGCGTTGGAGTATCAACATTCCCTGAAGATGGTGAAACTCCTCAACAAATTATTGAAATTGCCGATCAAGGTTTATATTATGCAAAAGAACACGGTAGAAATCAAGTAGGTTTAGCAATTTATAACGAAAATCCACCGGAAAATAATTAATATTATTTATCAAAAAAAAAGAAACGGCTCTTGCAAAGCAAGAGCCGTTTCTTTTTTGAATATTATTCCGAATATTTTTTTATCAATCTGAATATTGCTTCATCCTTATTAATTGCCTGAATTGGCTTTGGTATAAACAGTTCTTTAAACTTTTCAATGGCATATTGGTCAGTCATACCTGATATATAATCTATAACTATCCTTTCAATTTTATCTTCCTCCACTTGATTTTTGAGAAAATCAGTATAGTATTTATACAATTCACATACAATACGAGCTGTTTTCTTTTCTTCAAGTTTTGCAGGAGAATCAACATATACGTTTTGAAACATCCACTCTCTAAGCATAGTTGTATAATGCCAACATTCTTCAATTTTGGGTGAATTTAAAGAATTATTGATTATTTCGTTAATCATTTTGCTTAGACGTTTATTTTTATCAGATGTAAAATATTTTCTACACTCAGTTGGCAAATCATCTTCGGCAATAATTCCTGCACGGACAGAATCATCAATATCATGATTTATATATGCAATTTTATCTGCAAACTGAACAACTTTAGCCTCACAAGTTTTAGGTTCCAATCCCCAAGAATGAGTATAAATTCCATCTATGGTTTCTTGACAAAGATTAAGGTATTCTAAATCTTCAACAACTCTCACACTCTGCTCATTATGTCTAAAACCGCCTTTTACAAGATGATTTAAAACACCCTCTCCGCAATGTCCAAAAGGAGTGTGACCTAAATCATGCCCCAATGCTATTGCTTCTGTTAAATCTTCATTAAGTGCTAATGCTCTTGATATAGTTCTTGCAATTTGCGAAACTTCAAGAGTATGTGTTAATCTGGTTCTAAAGTGGTCATCAAATGGTGATAAAAAGACTTGTGTTTTGTGTTTCAGTCGTCTAAAAGCCTTACAGTGAATAATTCTATCTCTGTCACGCTGAAAATTTGTTCTTATAGAGCATTCTTCAACAGGCTCTTTTCGCCCGATTGTTTCAAAACTCTTAGTTGCAAATTTACTCAAACTTACGGCTTCAAGCTGTTCTAATCTATCTCTTATTGTACCCATATTTTAATATTATCCCATTTTTATAATTTATGCTATAATTTTTTAGTTAAAACCATGCAAATAAAGGATAAAGTATGAAACAGTTTTTCAATGAATTTGCAGCAAATATTGATACATATATAATGTTTAAAATAAAAGAAAAAACAGCGAATTTAACGGAAGAATTAACACAAAAGAACAGAAAACCAATTTCGCTTGCTATGGGTGCACCAACAACTCCGCCACCGGCAAGTCTTATTGAGAATTTTAAAAAAATACTTGATGAAAAAAATATTCATACTTATTCTGTACCAAAAGGTGAAAAATATTTTATAGAAGCAATACAAAAAAGAATGAAAAACAGATTTGGAGTTGACGTAAAAGCGTCTGAAATTTGTTCTTTGCTTGGTTCAAAAGAAGGTATTGCAAACTTACTACGTGGTATTATTTCACCTAACGATATAATAATGGTGCCGGATCCTTCTTATGCGTCATACAAAGAAATGGTTAAAGTATGCGGAGGTATTAGCTATTCTGTTCCGCTAACGAAAGAAAATAACTTTATGCCTGATATGGATGAAGTTTTTAATCAATTAGCAAATGACGGTTATGATAAAAACCAAGTCAAAGCATTAATTATAAACTATCCGAATAATCCTATGGGTGCATCTTGCTCAAAAGATTATTTACGAGCAGTTGTAGATTTTTGTAAAAAACACGAAATTTTATTAATTTCAGATGCAGCGTATGCAGATATTTATTTTGAAGAAAAATATAAACCTTCGAGTGCATTAGAAGTTGAAGGTGCAAAAGATATAACCGTAGAATTTCACAGCCTTTCAAAGCCATATTCCGTAACAGGCTGGCGTGTCGGTTGGGTTTGTGGTAATGAAGATGTTGTAAGTCAATTTGCCAAATTAAAATCTACAATAGATTCGGGTATTTTTAAAGCACTTCAAAAATCTTGTGCAGAAATTCTTAATTCAAAAGAGGGCGATGAATATATTGTATGGGCAAATAATGAGATAAAGAAAAAATCAGATTATTTTGTAAATGCCTTTAAGAATGAATTAGGCTGGGATATAGATAATATACCAACTGCAACATTTTACCAATGGATAAAAATACCTCCAAGATATAAAAGTTCAGAAGAATTCTGTGATGATTTATTAACGAAATCTGGTGTTGTAATGGTTCCCGGAACTGCTTTTGGTAAGTATGGTGAAGGATACGTAAGAGTTTCTATTGTCTGTCCGATTGATGAATTAGAAGAAGTAGTAAAACGTATGAAAAAAGACGGATTTACTTACTAATGAAAGTCAACGAAGAATATACGGTAAAAATTGATAAACTATCAAATTTAGGACTTGGCATAACTAAAATTGATGGCATGGTTGTTTTTGTTGAAAATGCCTGTCCGGAAGACAAGCTTCTAATAAAAATAACAAAATTAAATAAAAATTTTGCAAAAGGCGAAATTCAAAAAATAATTAAACCTTCACCGCATAGAGTTGAACCGTTTTGTCCAATGCAAAAAGTATGTGGTGCATGCCAGTTACAGTTTATAGATTATGAATATCAATTAAAAATCAAACAAGAAATTGTAAAAGACACTTTACATGCTATTGGTAACATTAATATTGAAGTACCTTTTCCTGTAACAAGTCCGGAAATTAAAGAATACAGATGTAAAGTTCAATATCCTGTTACACAAACAAGAGTTTCAAAAAGGATTCTTGCAGGATATTATAAACAAAAATCGCACGAAATCATAAATATAAAGTATTGCCCTATTCAGCCTGCAATTTGCGATAAAATTATAGATTTTGTAAGAGAAAATGCAACTAAATTTGATATAACAGGATACGATGAAAAAACTAATAGCGGAGAATTAAGACACGTTGTAATAAGATATTCAAAATACAATAAAAAGTGTTTAGTTACGTTGGTAGTTAATGCAAACAAATCTTTTGAAAAAATATCTGATTTATCAAAATTGATTTTTGACAGTTTTGATGAAGTATTAGGAGTGTGTATTAATTTCAACAATAAAAAATCTAACTTAATAATGACGGATAAGACAAAGTTATCAGCAGGAAAAGACTACATTGAAGAAAAACTGACAGACAAAGTTTTTAAATTTGGAGCAAATTCATTTTTTCAAGTTAATCCAAAAAGTGCAGAAAATATTTTCAAATATGTAAAAGAATATATAAAGAATAATTTTACAAATCCAACCGTATTTGATGCTTATGCAGGTGTTACAACTTTTGGTATCGTTGTATCTGATGTATGCGAAAAAGTAGTAAGTGTCGAAGAATGTAAAGAAGCAGTTGAATGGGCAAAAAAGACAGTAAACGATAACAAAATTTCAAATATCGAATTACATAATATGGATGCCGAAAAATTTTTTGAAAATGAAATAAATACAACAGGAAGAAAATTTAACATAACAATTTTAGATCCTCCAAGAAAAGGCTCAACAGAAAAAACATTGAATAACGTTTTAAAATTAACAACTGATAAAATAATTTATGTAAGTTGTAACCCTGCAACATTAGCAAGAGATTTAAAATATTTAATAGAAAAAGGTGCTAAACTGGAGAACATCCAACCTTTTGACATGTTCTGCCATACATACCATATAGAAAATGTTGCAATAATAGATTTAAAAGATGTTAACAAATAAAATTTTTACTCGACATTTTTCTATGTTTTTATTACGATATATACACAAAGACAGATAAAGGAGAAAGACAATGCAAGTAATATTAAAAAAAGATGTTCAAAATTTAGGCGAACAAGGTGATTTAGTTCAAGTTAAAGACGGTTATGCAAGAAACTACTTATTACCTCAAAATTACGCAGAATTAGCAACACCGGGTGCTTTAAAAAACAGAGAACAAAATATTGCAAGAATACACGCTAAACAAGAAAAATTACACCAAGAAGCATTAGCAAAAGCAGAACAAATTGAAAAATTCGGTACTTTGGAATTATCTGCAAAAGCAGGTGAAAGCGGCAAGTTATTCGGTACTATTACAACTAAAAAACTTTGCGAAGAGTTACAAACAAAAGCAGGTATTGAAGTTGATAGAAAAACTGTTTCTTTAAATGCTCCTATCAATAAAATCGGTTCTTATACAATGTTAATTAAATTAACTTCTAAAGTTAAAACAGAATTAAACGTTGTTGTTACGGCATCTGAAGTTCTAAAAGAAGAAATAGAAGAAACAGTTGAAGAATCAACTGAAGCATAATTTTAAAAAAGCACAAATTCAATATGCGAATTTGTGCTTTTTTACGCTTAAGGGATAGAATGGATAAATATAAAGATTTAAAAAACAGTTGTCTTGCGATAGGCTCATTACCTTATAATAGTGTAGATGAGGCAATGAATATCGTAAGACAATTTTATTATAATATCCCGTTTTGTCCTCAACTGCCAAACTTATCAGCAAAAGAAAACATGATTATTCAATATATTGAAAACATGCCGGGCATAATTTTTCTTGAAAATAAAGTTTTTATTGATAAACAAAAAGAGTCTTTTTTTGAAGAACTTAAAAATTTAGATTTAGCCTTAAAAAACAAGTATAATCAAAATATTTACGGATTAACTCACGAATATTCAAAATGTTTTTCAAAGTTTTTAGAATTAATTACGGAACTAAAGCCTAAATACGCTAAAGTACAAGTTACAGGTCCTTTTACATTAGCGATGAACTTAAAAGATAAAAAAGGTCAATCTGCTTATTATGATAATACATTTAAAATTTCCATTTTAAAAACACTTATATTAAAAGCAATTTGGCAAATAAATCAAATCAAAAAATGTTCGCCTAATACAACCCCTATTGTTTTTATAGATGAACCTATGCTATCTCATCTTGAAACTTCTACATTTAATGATGTTTCACAAGATGAAATTATAACAATACTAACAGAATTATCCAAAGCAATTCAAAATAGCGGTGCATTAAGTGCTGTCCATTGCTGCGGCAAATGCAACTGGTCTATTCCAATAAAAGCTGAGGTAAATTTCATAAACTTTGATGCTTTTTCCTATGCGGAAAATATGAATTTATACATACAAGAAACAGACAAGTTTTTAAAAAATGGTGGTAAAATTGTATGGGGAATTGTACCAACATTAGATAAAAAAGCACTAATAAACACAAATATTAACGAATTAGAAGAAAAACTTATACGTGCAAAATCTTATTTAACAAATAATGGAATTGATAAGATGAAAATTCTCTAATAAGCACCTCTTGCGGTTGCGGCTCTTTAAGTGTAGAATTAGCAGAGAAAGCTTTAAAATTAACAAAAGAATTATCAGATAAATTGAAAGGATAAAATTTGACAACAACATTAGCAATAACAGGTAAAAGCGGCAGCGGAAAAACAACCATAACAAAAGCCTTTTTAAGAATATTTCAAGAATATTTTCCGGATAAATCTATTTTACTGTTTGATAACGACTTAGCAGCAGAATTAGGTCATAGCTTCGGCAGAGATATAAGAAACACAATTTATGGTATAAGAAGCGGCAAACACGAATACAAAACAGGTATTCCGGAAGACATGACAAAACAAGAATACATAGAATGGGCTATGGAAGATATTGTTGAAACTGTTGAAGATAATGTCGATATTATTGTATCGTGGTTTGTTGCATCTAAAGATTGCCGTTGCCCTATTACAAAGCAAATGAACGATGCAGTTAAAAAATTTGTTGAACAATATGATATAGTTATATTTGACTGTGAATTCGATTTGAAATATTTAAATCAACTTGTTGATGTTGATATAGATACAACAATTATTGTTACAAATCCTATTGAAGAATCAATACATCTTGCCAAACGTATTGAAGAATTTTCAGCAAAATATGCAGCCGGAGGACAAATAGGTGTTGTTCTGAATAAAGTTGAAAGTACGGAAATGACATATATTTTTGACATGCTAAAAAAATACGAATTGGATATTCTTGGTGTTGTACCAACTGACAAAGACTTACAAAAGCATTCAATAGAAAGAGACTCTTTAATTGCACAAGAAGCAATTAAACAATTTTATTTTAGACTAAACTTACCGCAAAAGAGGATATAATGGCTATAATTATTGATGGAAAAGGTGTTGCTGATAAAATAACCGAACAATTAAAACAAAAAATTTCTCAATTACAAGACAAACCTCATCTTGCAGTTATTCAAATAGGTAACAATGCGGCAAGTACACTTTACGTTAATCTAAAGAAGAAAAAAGCCGAAGAAATAGGTATAAAATCTACGGTTATAAGTTTAGATGAAAATATAGCTGAAAAAGAATTAATTTGCAAAATAGAAGAACTTAATAATGATAATTCTGTTCATGCAGTTTTAGTACAATTGCCTTTGCCAAAACATATTAACGAAAACAATATAATAAAAGCAATTGCACCAAATAAGGATGTTGACGGATTTACGGCTCAAAATACAGGTGATTTATTTAACGGAATAAAACCCAAAGCCTATCCTTGTACTCCAAAAGGAGTCCTAAAATTATTAAAAGAATACAATATAGAAATACAAGGCAAGCATGCCGTTGTAGTAGGTCGTTCAAACATCGTAGGAAAACCTTTGGCTATAATGCTGTTAAATGAACACGCAACTGTTACTATTTGCCACTCAAAAACTAAAAATTTACCCGAAATAACAAAGCAAGCTGACATTTTAATTTCTGCCGTAGGTAAAAAAGTTATATTTAAAGATATGGTTAAGAAAGATGCTGTTGTAATAGATGTTGGAATATTCAAAGACGAAAATAATAAAACAACGGGAGATGTTGACTTTGAAAATGTAAAAGAAATAGCAGCCTACATAACTCCTGTACCTAAAGGTGTCGGCCCAATGACAATAGCATGCTTAATGGAAAATACAATAGAATTATATGAACAACAATAAAAGAGCGGATTTAAAATAAATCCGCTCTTTATAAAACTTATCTTTATCCTCCAAAGCACCAGAAATTTGTTGCCTCTTTGATACCTTGCTGTGAACCTTTTTCAAAGTTCTTCATTTCCTCATCGAGGAGCTTTATTTCAGTTTCAATACTATCTGCCCTTGCTTCAAGCGTAACTTCAGCAGCATGCCACTTTATATATTCATCTTTTTGTTTAAGATATTTTAATGCTTCTTTATCATCACCGGCTTCTGCTTCCATTGAAGTTACCACTTCAGTTGCTGAAGCTAATGCATTGGCAACTGTGGTTTGCTCATGTTGCAACAAATTTACTTTGTGTCTAAGTTGATCGGCCTGTATTTTTGAACTTACTGTATACATACGCACACCCCTTTTTATTGTGTTACATGGATTATATCGACATTTCTCAAAAAAACTTTAGGGTATTGTTACAATTGTTTACAAAATTGTTATATTTTATTTTATCCAATTAAGTATCCGATTTTTCAATACAAAAAATTCTATAAAAAGCGCTTAAAGTTAATTAAGCTAATTTGTACTTAGCACAAGCAAAACAGTCAGCACTTGGAAGAAATAAGGAAAGCAGATTTAATATTAAAAAAAATGTCTTTATACGCCCTCGCATTAAACGGCAGCATTCACATCAAAACAAAAATTCAACATTTTTGTTATTGATGTTCAACTCTCACTTCGTTCGTGCCTCTGCTTTGCAAAATACGCCCTCGCATTAAACGGC
>CAJOKJ010000043.1 GCA_905235155.1 Candidatus Gastranaerophilales bacterium | reverse complement strand
TTTACTCTGGCTGAAACACTTATTGTAATGGGTGTAATAGGTGTTGTTGCAGCATTGACATTACCAAATTTAAACAGTTCGACAAATAATAAAGAAAAAATTGTTAAACTAAAAAAAGTATATCAAAATATAAATGAGGCTTTTGACAGAGCAACAGCAGTATATGGTCCTGCTAATACTTGGGGAGGAATTGATACAAATGCTCTACAACGCCGTCATTGTGATAGGCTTATTGAATTTTTAAAAGTATCATATACAGAATTTAATTCAGGTAGCATTTCTTCGTGCAAATTTACGTTAGCTGATGGTACTGATGTAATGTCTGGGTTTGTTGCTAGGGAATCTGGTTGGCAGAGTGTGGTTATAATTGATATTGACGGAAATAGTAAAGGTAAAAATGCTTTATGTACTGATAAATTCAGATTTGAATATAATCAGGAAGATGGGTACCAACCCTATGGCAGAAATGATGCAAAAGTGGCGAGTGGTAAAAAATATAATGCTGCTTATTGTGCATTGTGGGTATTAGAAAATGAAAATATGGATTATGTGAATTGTGCAAGTGATTTAGTTTGGGGTGAAAAGATTACTTGTAAGTGATATTATATAGCAATATGAAAAATTACTTGTAAAAGTTTTATTTACATATATAATTATCTTAGATTGGGCGATAAAATGAGAAATATAATTGTTCAAAAATTCGGCGGAACTTCTGTTGCCGATACAGATAAGATAAAAAATGTTGCTAATTCGGTTATTCGTGAAAAAAAGAACGGAAACGATGTTGTTGTAGTTGTTTCTGCTATGGGGCATACTACCGACTATCTTATGAAAATGGCAAATGATATAAGTGAAAATCCTTCGTCACGTGAAATTGACATGCTTTTGTCAACAGGTGAAGGTGTTTCTATTGCATTGTTGTCTATGGCTATTCAGGCACAAGGCTATGATGCGGTTAGTATGAATGCTATGCAAATTGGCATTATTACTGAGAATATTCACACTAAAGCAAGAATTGTTGATATTAAGACCGATAAATTACAAAAATATTTGGATGAAGGTAAAATAATTGTTGTAGCAGGTTTTCAGGGGGTAACTCCTGATGGCGAAATTACAACACTTGGCAGAGGCGGGTCTGATACATCTGCGGTTGCAGTTGCTGCTGCTTTAAATGCAGAACGCTGTGATATATATACTGATGTCGAAGGTGTTTATACGACCGACCCGAGAATCGTTCCTAACGCTTCAAAATTAGATTTTGTTACTTATGATGAAATGCTTGAATTAGCAAATGTTGGGGCTAATGTTTTGCACCCTCGTTCAGTTGAAACCGCAAAACAATTTAATATGCCAATCAGGGTTAGAAGCAGTTTTAATCTTGATAATATGGGTACGCTTATTATGGGAGTTGATAATATGGAATTATGTAAACCGGTTACAGGTGTTGCAGTTGATATGTCAAAGGTGAGAATTGTAATATGTGATGTGCCTGATGAACCGGGTGTCGCTGCTAAATTGTTTAATGCTCTTGCTGATGAAAATATTTCGGTAGATACTATTATTCAGTCTTATGCAAGATTGCATAATAATACTAATGACATTGCTTTTACTATCAGTAAATCGGATTTAACAAAGACAATGGAATTATTTTCTCGTTTAAGCGATATTATTGATAGTGATAAAATACATGTTGACGAAAACATTGCCTCTGTTTCAATTGTTGGTGCAGGTATGGTTGACAGACCGGGTGTTGCTGCAACTATGTTTGATACATTAGCAAATCTGAATATCAATATTAAAATGATTACAACAAGTGAAGTTAAAATTAGTTGTCTTGTTGATGCAGATTTAGCACATGATGCTCTTAAAGGTTTACATAAGGCTTTTAATTTGGGCTGTGATGTTATTGCAACTGTTAAAGGCGATTTACCAAATATTTAAGGAGATTATAATAATGGAAAATAATGAAATTGCTAAATGGCGTAAAATTACAATTGCTGTTATTGCTTTTGTAGGTTTTATCACTACAATCAAATTGGCAATAATTTACTACTACGCAAATTTTTCAGCAACTCCGCATACAAGTTTTTGTTCCGTAAATGATTTTATTGATTGTGATTCTGTTGCTAAAACTGTTGAATCGCAATTTTTTGGTATTCCTCTTGCATACTGGGGAATGTTTTTATACTTGTTTATTGGTTTGTTAATGGGTTCAAAAAAGCTTTCTCAATTTAAATGGTTTAGATTTCTGGAAGTTTTTAAAAATCCGTATTCATATATTTCTGCACTGGGCATTATTTCCTTTGCTATATCCATGATATTGCTCTGTGTTAGTTTATTTACTATTAAAAAATTGTGTATTTTGTGTGCTTTCACTTATGTTTTAAATTTGGCAATCGGTCTGTTTGCTATGGATTATTCAACAAAATTTGGCATCGTGAATATTTTTAAAACTTCTGTTATGGATTTTATAGAAGCATTAAAAATAAAAAAATATTTAATAGCATTTATTGCGGTTGCAGTTTGTGCTGTTGGATTTTTGACTTATACTTCCGTTTCAAACGTATTTAGTCCGCATGTAAAAAAAATACGTTCTTTACAAAAATTTGTAAAATTAAAAGAAAAGGGCATTAATCCTTATGCTGTGGAGGGAAATGTTCTTGGTAATCCAAACGGAGATGTTAAATTGCATGTATATTCTGATTTTAGATGTCCTATATGCTCGGTATATAACATAATTATACACAAAGTTGTTCAAGATTTTGACAATGTTTTGGTTGTGCATCATGATTATCCGTTAGATCAGGCTTGTAACAAATATTTGTCAAACCCTTTTCATTATGGCTCTTGTATTTTGGCTAGATATGCTTATGCTGCCGAAAAACAAGGACATTATTGGGATATTTCAAATGAATTTTATTTAACACAACCTCAATCTGATTATGATGTTTGGCTAATTGCACATAAAAAAGGGCTAAATCTTGACAAGTTAAAAGCCGACGCTATGTCAAAAGAAGCGTCTGATTATATTGAAAATAGTATTGATGATGCAGTTTTGAACTTAAAGTTACAAGGTACTCCGGCAGTTTATGCAAATGATAAGTCTACTTTGCACATGGGTATAATGCCTGAAGTGGATTTGAAAGAATATTTGAAGAAGGCAGGCGGAAATTTAAAATAATATGTCTGATAATCAAGTTTTAATTCATGCTTGTTGCGGTATTTGTTCTGCATATCCGATTATTCAATTGCGTGAAATGGGTTATGAACCTGTTGTCTACTTTTATAATCCGAATATTTTTCCGATTGAGGAGTATCAAAAAAGGTTAGATGCTGAAAAAATACTTTGTGAATTTCATAAATGCGAGTTGATTGTTGAAGATTATAATCAGCTTGATTTTTTAAATTCTGTTGTTGGCTTTGAAAATGAACCCGAACGTGGTAAAAGATGTGATATCTGTTTTGATTTGCGTCTTAATAAAACTGCACAAAAAGCAGTTGATTTAAATATCAAAATTTTTACTACTTCTATTGTTATAAGTCCGCATAAAAATTTTAGTAAATTAACAGAAATTGGTAATAATATCGCAAAAACTTATAATTTACAATATTTAGCAGTAGATTTTAAGAAAAAAGACGGTTTTCTAAAAACAAATAAGTTGGCTAATTCTTTAAATTTATATAGACAAAATTATTGCGGGTGTAAGTTTAGTATGCAAAAATAAATTGTTAATTAATGTAACAATTTGCTTAAAACTCGCAATTAGCATGTGTTATAATGTTTTTATTATAATGTAAGTGTTACAATAAACGAACAAAAAATGTTTAGTTTGGAGTGATTTATGGCTTTAGGTTTTAATTCAAATTTATTTAATACTCATGCATCTTCAAGAGGCAGTGAAACAGCAGGTGTTGTTGCTTCATCAAACGAAACTGCAGGAACAATTGCCGCAGCAGGTTCCGAAACAGCAGGTTTAATTGCATCAAATGCTGCGATTGACAGTTTCCAATCTAATAATCCGTTTGCACCGCAAATTGATTATAGTCAATATTCTTCTGCACCTGAAACAGCAGGCTCTCTAGCAAGTGAAACAGCAGGAACGATTGCTTTTGGTGATGTTGAAACTGCCGGTTGTGTTGCTGATGCAGGTTGTGAAACAGCAGGCTCTGTTGCTTCTTCTGACGGTGGCTTCGGTTCTTTTGACAGTGGCTTTGTTTGCTAAATAAAAAATATTTATTTATGATAAAAAAAAACGAGCTTAGCGGCTCGTTTTTTTTAGAATTTCTTTTACTGTGTTTATTGGTATGGCGAAGCCTATTCCAACATTTGATATATTGTTATCAGGATTATATATTGACTGATTTATCCCTACAACTTCACCGTTAGTTGTAATTAGTGGCCCACCTGAATTTCCTGGATTTATTGCTGCATCTGTTTGAATTTTATCTTTAGTCAATTCTTGATATTATGCCTTGCGTAAGTGTTCCGTTGAAACCAAAGGGGTTTCCGATTGCCATGACTTTTTGTCCTACTTTTATGTTTTCTGAGTCGCCTAATAGAATTGTGTTAAGTTGTTCTTTTGTTTTTATTTTTATTAAAGCAATATCTGAGTTATCTATTTTTAGAATATTTGCTTTGTAAATATGTCCGTTATGCAGTGTTACTTCTATATTTTTCCCTCCCTCAACAACATGGGAACTTGTTAATATTATACCATTTTTATCTATTATACATCCTGTGCCGCTTGATAAACCTAATGGCAATTCTGCATCAATTGCAACAATTGCAGGGTTTATTTTTTCATATACCTTTATATATGTTGATTCTTCAGAATCAAAACCAAAAACTGCGACATTTGTAACAAAAATGAAACAAATTGTAATAAATATTTTCCTGTACATATTTCCTAAACTCCTCTATATAAGGGTATTTTGGAATATTTTAAAAAATAATGCTACTACCAATGTAACAAAATGATGTGTAATTATTGCAACGATTAAAACTTTATTTTATAATTTAGTCAAAACCAAACGTCAGGTTTTAATTTAGATATGAGTAAGGAAAGGAAAGTAAAAATGAGACGTATTGAAATGTTCAAACAAGCAATGAACGAAAAAAGAGCTTTAAAAGTTATTTCTGGTATTAACAACATTGATTTAGAAAGAGTTGAAATGATTGTTTCTTCTGCAATTGAAGCAAAAGCAACTGCTGTTGATATTGCTGCAAAACAAGAAGTTATTGAATTATCTCAAAGATTAATTTCTGAATCAAATTCTGATATTATGTTGATGGTTTCATCAGTTGTTCCTATGGAATTAGCAACTGCTGTAAATATGATGAATGTTGAAGCTATTGAATTAGGTAACTTTGATGCTATGTACAGAGAAGGTTTATCAATGACTTCTTCTCAAATCATTAGCCTTGTAGAAGAAACATTATCATTAATTCAAGAAAGAAGATCAGAAATTTTATTCTCAGTAACTATTCCTGGTATGTTACCAATTTCTGAACAAATTTCATTGGCTAGAAAATTAGAAGAAATGCACATTGATTTAATTCAAACTGAAGGCTATATTTCTCAAGAAATGATGAACATTGATTTAGAAGGTTCAAGAATGTGGTTAAACAGAGCTGAATTAACTATTTCTAACACATTAGAATTGTCAAGAAACATCGAATTACCAATCATGACTTCTTCAAACATTAACACAATTACTGCTCCATTTGCATTTGCAGCAGGTGCTAGTGTTATCGGTTGCGGTTCTTGCATCAACAGATTAGAATCAAAAATTTCTATGTTAGGTGTAATTAGCAACTTAGTTGAAATTGCTAACAGAAACGGTATTATGATGTCTTCTTTAAGAGAATCAAGAATGATGTCATCAGTAGAAATGACTTCTTTAGTGTAGTAACTGATTAGTTATAAGAAAAAACGGAAGATTTGATATCTTCCGTTTTTTTATTATTGTAAACATAATATTTTTAGAATTTTATTCAGTTCGGTATTTAAATTTTTATTAGTTTTAAGTTCTTTTTTAGTTTTATCTACTGAGTATGTAATAGTTTGATGTCTTTTGTTAAGTGCTGTTGCAATGCTTTCGTAACTGTTTTGCAGCTTTTCCCTTGCGATATAACTAACAAGAGAACGTGCATTAGAAATAGTTTGAACTCTTGAAGTACTTTTAATTTCATCAGATGACAAATCATAAAAGTCGGCGACTATTTCTATAACTTTTTCAATTGTAGGTTTTGCTAAATTTTCTTCGCATTTTAGGACTTTTTTAGCATAATCGAGAGTAATCGGCGATTCTTCAATGTCCGAGTATGCGTTGACCTTTGTAAACGCACCTTCAAGTTCTCTTACGTTATCTTTATAGTATTTTGCAATATATTCAAAAACTTCTTGAGGGATATTTTCTACACCTTTTTCCAGTGCTAAATTTTTTAATATTTGAACTCTTGTTTCAAATTCAGGAGGTTTTATTTCAACGACAAGTCCCTGTTCAAATCGAGTTCTTAATCTTTTGGGTATTTCAGGCAAATCTTTTGGTAATTTGTCAGAAGTTAAAACTATTTGTTTATTTGCATTATAGAGCGTATCCAGTGTATGGAAAAGTTCATCAATACATTTTTGCTTATTTTCAATAAATTGAATGTCATCAATTAGTAAAATATCCACATTTCTGTATTTATTTCTAAATTTATTCATTGCAACAGTTGTATTTTTGTTTTGATTAGGAGTAAATCTTGTTGAATTTACATAATCATTTATAAAATCTTCAGTTTTTATACATTGGACTTTAAGATTTCCTTTTAGCGTAACGTAGTGTCCGATTGCTTGCATAAGATGCGTTTTGCCAAGTCCTGAACCACCTTGTATGTATAAAGGATTGTATGTTGCTGTTGGATTTTTTGCTACTGATTCGGCTGCTGCTTTTGCAATTTTATTGTTTGAATCTTCGACAAAATTATCAAATCTGTACCTTAAGTTAATGTTTAGTGATTTGACATAAGATAGATTCTTAATAGACCTATTATGTTCTTCTTCTTCTTTTTTTTCTTTTTGTAATTTTCTTTCTTCTTTTTGTTTTTCTTTTTTTAATTTCTCTGCATATTCTTGATTAAATTCAATATTTACAATAATTTCTTTGCCAAAATAATTTTTAAAACAATCCAGTATTGTTTTGTAGTGGTTTTCACGAAGGTATTTTACCGCAAATGCGGCATTTGAAATTAGCGTAAATTGGTTATCTTCAAATGAAATTGCTTCAAGTGGAGCAATCCACGGTCCAAAAGACGATTCCGGTACTATATTGCTTAGTTCCGATTTTATTTCTTCCCAAATCTTTTTTACTTCGACAGTGTTCATAATTTAATTTTATAACAAAAACAGTTTATAAAAAATAATTCCTGCGGACATACTTAAATTCAGCGATTCAACTTTGCTGTCCATTTCAATAGTAATTTTATCTGTTGCAAAATTAATAAGTTGTTGACTAAGTCCGTCTGATTCTGCACCAAACATAACAAGAGTTTTTTCTTGCGGCTGAAAATCTTTTAAATAAGTGCTATCATCTGATTTTGGAAGGGTTGCTATCCTTGTGAAATCTTTAAAATATTTTTCTATAAAATTGTAATCTTTTGTCTGGTAAACCGGAGTTTTCCATAAGTTACCAACAGATGCTCTTACGCATTTTGGGTTATACATGTCTACGGTATCACCATATAATACTATTGCATCAAGTGAAAATGCAGTTGCGGTTCTTAAAATTGTACCCAAATTACCCAAATCTTTAATATTTTCGAATAAGGCTACTCTTTTTGCAGATTTAAGCAGTTCTTCGCTGAAATGCTTTTGTACACCTATTGCTACTGCGTCAGGTGTAGAGTCTGTTGTTGATAATTTTTTTAATACGGGTTCAGTGACGTAGATAATTTGTTCAGACAAAAAATCATAGTGAAAGGCTTTTTCTTTTGTTACAAACAGATGCTCAATTTTAATATCTGAGTTATATGCCTCTTCTATTGCTTTTAAACCCTCAAGTAAAAATTTACCTGTGTCATCTCTGTATTTTTTCTGCTCTAACTTTGCAGTTTCTTTTATCAGTTCATTATTTACGCTTGTTATTTCCATTATTTAACCTCAAATTTATCTAACCATTTTTTTTCATTATTATTTAACATAGATATATCAATTAATTTACTTTCATAGCACATATTTGTAAATGAATTGATTTTTCCGTCTTTAAAGTAGCAGGAATTTTCTAATCTTACACCAAAATAGTTTTCTCTGTACAGTCCGGGTTCAATGGTAAAGCACATGTTATCTTCAAATTCTACAAAAGCCTCTGATGATAATGCATTTAATCTTGGTGGTGCTTCGTGAACGCTAACACCTATTCCGTGTCCCAGTCCGTGATTAAATAAAAAACCGTCCGGAGCATTGTTTTTTAAAAAATCTCTTGCTAAATAGTCTATATCAAATCCGCAATCGAAATCTTTTATGTTAAATGCGTGTAAAAATGCTTTTAAAACGGTTGTATATACTTTTTTATGCAAATCAGTCGGCTGACCTTTTACAAATACTCTGGTTGTATCAGTTGCAAGTCCTCCACCATAATATCCGCCACAATCAATTAATACAAGTGAGCCTTCTTTTACTATCTCATTTTTGGATGATTTTGAATAATGTGCCAGTGCCGAATTTTTATCTTTTGCTACTATTGATGTGAAAGATTGGCATTTTGCACCAAATTTTTTGAAATTGTTTTCAAGCTCAACTTTTATGTCGTACTCGGAAATGTTATTGTTATTATGTATAAACTCTCTTGTTGCTGAAATTGCATTGTCTGTTCTTTTAAATGCGTCTTTGTAGTGTTCAATTTCTGCTTCTGTTTTTAAATATTTTTTTATTGATATTTCAGATTTTTTAGCCTTGTCTGAAATCAATGCGTAGTCTTTTGCGGTTATATCAGCTTTTTTTACGTAAAATGTTTTTATATTAGCAGTATTTTTTAAATAGTTATTAAAATCGTCAAGTGTTTCATCTTTAAATAAAATATTGCTATCTTTTGTTATTATGGCTTTACCTTCCACAGAACATGAATTTTCTTTGTTGAAATTTCTTATATTATACAAATATGATATATCTTCTAAATTAGTTACTATAAGTGCTTCATCATCTTTTAAATTCTTAGAAATATCTTTTATTTTTTCATTTGTTGTTTTACCTGCAAGATTAAATGGTATTTCTGTTATATCTTGTTTTTGATTAATGATTTTATTTGCAATAGGATCATTGTCTATGAGTTTTAGCTTAATTTTTTTTTCTTTAAATTTTTCAACAAGTGTTTCATATCTGTATTGAGAATTCTTATTTGAACATATACCGAGTGTACTGTTTTCTTCTAATATGCCATATAATTCATCAATAAATTTTCCTAATTCAAGTTTTACAACCGTAACTTCATCGTGATTAACTTCTAAATCTGCCTGTATATGATATCTGCCATCAACAAACAAGTAAACTTTATTTTTGCTTACATCTCCTGTTGAGCCTGTAAAACCTGTTAGAAAATATCTGGAATTTTTTTTCAACTCATTATATTCTACTAAAAATTCATTAGTAGAATTTACAAGCAAATAATCAAGTTGCTCTTTTTTTAAGAACAAGCGTGCTTTTTCTATATATTCATTCATAATTATTCTTCAATGTCTGTAACAAGAATTAAGTGCCATCCAAATTGAGTTTGAACAGGTTGTGATAATTCTCCAACAGGTAATGAAAATGCAGCATCTTCAAAAGGTTTTACCATTACACCTTTTGGAAAATATCCTAAATCTCCGCCATTTCTTCCTGAAGGGCATGTTGAATATTCCATAGCAACTTCAGCAAAATCTTTACCTGCTGAAATTTCGTCATATAATTTTTTTGCTTCGTCTTCTGTACTTACTAAAATGTGGCTTGCTTTAACTTGTGATGGCATAATATTCTCCTTTTCTTACTAAAAATTATACCAAAAAAATAATAAATATTGACATTGGCTAAAATTCAAATATAAGTTAAAATTTGCCTTCAAATGATAATGGTTTGTAAATTTTTGTTACGATTTCCGGCATGGAACTAACAAAAAAAAAATTGTTGAGATATCATGCATGTACAACTATCCCCAAATCTCCTCCCAAGATTATGAAGTATATAAGCAGCATATAGCTGCTTTTTTTTTTGTGTGATTAATTTTAAATTTATCGCATGCTTATTCTTCAAATATCATTTTTAGGTAAATGTCAGCCGGCTGATGTTTTGTAAATGGTTTATTTTTCCATAAACTAAGTGTCATGTCAGCAGGAAGTTCTTTTATGTAGAATGCCATTTCATGTTGATAAGGTGATGCATTATTGCATCCTCCTTCAACTTTGCATGCTGTTCCTAAATGTATAAAATCTTTAAATACTTGTGGTTTTTGACTGAGTGTTGTTACTTCTGAATTTAAAGGTATAAAAAATACATTTTCATAATTGTTTGCGTAGACCCAGTTATAGCCAAAATCTCTTGCGTTTATTCCTTCTATAAGGTATTCTATGTATTTATTATTAATTTTTCTTATTGCATTTTTAGTTACTTTGTAATTGATAATGATAATATTACTCTTTTTATCATAAGAAATTTTATTTGGAATAAATAAGAGTGATTTATCATTGCAAAAATCTTTTAATTCATCTGTTTTAATAAAGCTTTTGCTCATTTGTACACCGACAAGCAGATTTGGATTATTTATATATCGACTTTCCTCAGAGTTACCGTTGCCATTTTGATTAGTGTTAATGCTTTTGTCTGAGCAGATTATGTAATCTATTCCCCACCAGGCTTTTTTGTCTTCAATTTGACCGAATACGGCATCACGAGGCGAATAGTTTTCAATATTAAATAATGATTGCTTTACTGTTTGTTTTCTGTTTTTTAATATTTCGTCTTTAGTTTTTCCCGTATATGATGAAAGAGGATTTATTGTTAATTCTTCCATCTTATCATTAGGCATTATTTTGCTTATTTGTAAATTCCTGAGTTCTGATATTTTTATAAGGCTCAAATCTGCAATCAACATTACAATTACAAAAATTGTTATCGGATGTTTAAACACTTTTTTTATTCTTGCAAAAAAAGTTTGCCAATATTCTTTTTTGTTACTGTCTTTTGATGGAATAATTGATAATATTATAGGTATTATAAGTATTTCTACAAATGTTAGCAGTAAAGAAGGATATATAATTGTTGTAATTAAATTAATACCGATTGTAAGTACAATAGCCAATATAATTGATAAAGCAAGATTTCCTGTAATGTTTAGTATGCGTCTTTTATAATTAAAAATTATAATAATCACGAGGCATAGTGTTGCGATAACCAATAATATTGACAAAAACATTATTGCAGGAATTGTTAGTAAGTTATTTATGCTAAAATAAAATCCTATATAATTAAAAATAGTTGCACTTATTCTTAAAATAAGGTTATTTACAAAAAACGGAATTCCGGTCAATTCTCCTTTTGGAGTTATGATACTTAAGATTTCTTTATACATGTTATCCTCTTTCTTTTATAATGTTATCATAACAAAATTTTTATGTTAATTAAATAGCCTATCTTTAAGATTGCTTAACAGGTTCAAAATAAATTTATTGTAATTTTTTTGTTTATGGTAATATGTATATATAAACATACAATTAAACAAGGAGAAAATATGAAAACATACGAACTATTAACAATTTTAAAACCAAATTTAGATACTGATGAAGCAGACAAAGTTATCGAAAAAATTGATGCTGATTTGGCAGAATTAGGCGGAAAAGTTGTTTCAAGAGATAAAATGGGCAGAAGAAAATTAGCTTATGATATTAAAAAATCAAGAGATGGCGTTTTTGTAAACACCGTTTTGTCAATGCCTGAAGAAAAAGTTGCAGACTTCAGACGTGCGTTAAAGTTAAACGATAACGTATTAAGGGTAATGTTGTTAGACATTACTGAAAAAGCTGCTGTTTAGAGGATAAATTAAATGACGGTTGCAAAAGCGGTAGTAACAGGTACAGTATTTAGAAATCCGGAGAAACGTTTTACATCCAACAACGTTCCGGTTTCTGCTTTTGTGCTGAATATTGGTGATAAAGATGAATTATTGGTAAGAATTCTTGCTAAAAAAGCTTCTTTGGATGAAGTTGTTTCTGCAATTTCAAAAGGAACAAAGGTTTTAGTTGAAGGCAGATTACAAACCAATAATGTTAAGAATGAAAACGGTGCTGAACGTAAGATATTTGAAATTGATGCTAATGTAATTGAATTAATGGGTACAGCATCTTCAGTATCTGCGTCGGATTTCTCTGATGATATAGTAAAGTTTTCTGATGAAGAAATGACTGATGAATTAATCGGAGAAGATGAAATACCGTTTTAAGCAGGAATTAGATAAGTTATATTTGCATAGGAAAGGAAAATTAAATGGCAAAACAAGACTTAAACGATAAGAAGAAACGTAAAACTTGCAGCTTCTGTGCTGACCACGTAGAAGAAATTGATTATAAAGATGCTGCAAAATTAAAAAGATACTTGACTAAAATTATTCCTCGTCGTGTAACAGGTAATTGTGCAGAACATCAAAGAATGGTTGCTAAGGCTGTAAAAAGAGCAAGAGAAGCAGCTATTATAAATTATGTTTTTGATTAATCAGAAGATATATGATTATGGAAAAAATTACTATTAGGTCTGACCGAAATACTGATTATACTTTTATTTACAAAGGTGAAGAAGTAGTTTTAGGTGCAGGTAAAATTATAAGTATAGCAGACGGGTTAAATGATGTTGTTTTACCTACGTGTGCTATGAAGATTACAAATAATTTAATTATCATAAAAGAGGATGTTAAGTAGTCCTCTTTTGTGATTAAGGTAGGGATAGTTATGAAGAAACAAAAGGTAGCCGTTTTGGGCTGTGGATTATGGGGTAGAAATATTGTACGAAACTTTTTTAATTTAGAAGTTTTGGATACTGTTTGTGATTTGGATGATGAAAATTTACAAAAAGTTCAAGAACAGTATAATGGTGTTAAAACAACTAAAAATTTTGATGATGTTTTAAATAATAATGAAATTACATCAGTTTGTGTAGTTACTCCAAGTCATACACATTTTAATATGGTTAAAAAAGTTTTAGAAGCAGGTAAGAATGTTTATGTTGAAAAACCTATTTCAACATCTGCTCACGAGGCTGAAGAATTAAAAAAACTTGCAGAAGATAAAGGTTTAATTCTAATGGTTGGTCACTTATTGTTGTATCATCCGGCTGTAAATCGTTTAAAAATGCTTGTTGATGAAGGTGTTTTGGGTGATATTGTTTATGCTCAAAGTGATAGACTAAACGTTAATTATTTTAAAAATGACAGAAGTGTTATGTGGGATTTAGCACCTCATGATGTGTCTATGATGTCTTATGTAATTGGTAAAGAGCCAAAACAAGTTATTTCTGCTGTTGGTTGTTCATCTGAAAAAAATGAAATTATGGACATAACTCATTTGTCTATTGAGTTTGAAGGTGGTGTTATCGGACAAATTACCGATAGTTGGATTACACCTATGAAGCATGTAAGATTTTTAGTTAGAGGAACGAAGGCTACTGCTATATTGGATGACACATTGCAAGAAAATAAATTACAGGTGTTTGACAATAAAAAAGACGGTACCATAACTGATATTCATATTGATTATCTTGAAATTGAACCATTAAAACTTGAGTGTCAGCATTTTATTGCTTGTTGTGAAAAAGGTACTAAGGCTCGCTCTGATGGTGATAATGGCTTTAGTGTCGTAAGAATTTTAGAAGAAGCAGAAAAAATTATGTTAGGTGAAAATAAATTAAAAAGTCTTGATCAACGTAATTTTGCTTTATCAAGAGCAAAACAATAATTATATTGGTGCTGATTTTAGTCGGCACTTTGTTTTAAATGGAGGTTTTAGTGGCAAATTTAATTAGTATTTCAAGAATTTTTCTAATATTTATTGCAGTTGGCTTACTTTATTTTAAAGAGTGTGCTGCGGCATACGTTGTATCTTTAATTCTTACAATTGTTGCATTTTCTTTTGACGGCCTTGACGGATATATTGCAAGAAAGCGAAATGAAGTTAGTAAATTAGGTGCAGTATTGGATATTATGGGTGACAGAATTACTGAATATGCTTTTTGGATTATGTTTGCTCACATGGGATGGATTCCTATTGTTTTTCCATTAATTGTTGTTTCAAGAGGCGTTATAACAGATAGTCTTAGAAGTGTTGCTTTAGAACAGGGGTTAATTCCGTTTGGCAAGGGTAGTATGCTTGATGATAGTGTTTGCCAGTGGATTTGCGGTTCAAAATTTATGAAAATAAGTTATGCGGTTGCAAAGGCAATAGCATTTACATTTTATATAATTGCTTATATACCGGGTATGCCTGAAGTATGGGCTTGGTGCATTCTTATTATAGGTGCACTTTCTGCTGAACTTGCTATATTACTATGCGTACTTCGTGGTATTCCTGTAATTTTTGAAAGTAGAAAATTTTTTGTCAAAGAAGAAAATTAATGGATATTATGAATATTAAAAAATTCAATATAGTCCTTTATAAACCGGAGATACCGCAAAATACAGGTAATATTGCAAGGTTATGTGCTTGTACTGGTGCTGATTTGTATTTAGTTGGTAAGTTAGGTTTTTCTTTGTCAGATAAATATACAAAACGTGCAGGATTAGATTATTGGGATAGTGTAAATATAAAGCGTGTTGATAAATTAGAGGATTTAATTTTAGAAAATCCAAATTCCAAATTTTACTATTTAACAACTAAATCTAAAAAATCTTATTATGATACAAAGTTTAGTGAGGGTGATTTTTTAGTTTTTGGACCTGAATCAAGAGGTATTCCGGAAGACATTTTATTTGCAGAAGGTGCAAATTCTATAACAATACCGATGAAAGCAGGACAACGAAGTTTAAATTTATCTAATTCTGTTGCTATTGTGCTGTATGAAGCTATAAGACAGGTCGGTTAGTATGAATGAAATAATGCTTCCTGTGAGAAAACAAAATTCTCATAAAGGTTCTTTTGGCAAGGTGTTAAATATAGCAGGCTCTCCAAATTATCATGGTGCAGCATATTTATCAAGTATTGCAGCTTTAAAAGCAGGTTGTGGATATGTTGCTTTGGCAAGTTCTCCAAGTGTTTTACAAAGTGTTGCTGCAAAAACTCCTGATATTGTTTTGATTCCAATAAAGCAAGTTAAAAATGTTTTAAAAAACTATGATGTTATATCATTCGGTTGTGGTTTTTCTACTGAAGCACCTTCTGTTTTGATGTTTAAATCTTTGATGACAGAACTTGCTATTTTAGATATTCCGATTGTGTTAGATGCTGACGGTATAAATTTGTTATCTAAATTTAAAAAAATTATTTTACCTGACAGACTTATACTTACTCCTCATCCTAAAGAGGCGGCAAGATTGCTTAATAGGGATGTTTCTGAAATTTTGGACAATATGGAAGACGCAGCAACTGAAATTTCTTTAAATTTTAAATGTACAACTGTTTTAAAAGGTCATAATACTGTTGTTTGCTCTAAAAAATTGAATATATACATAAATAATACAGGTAATTCTGCACTTGCTAAAGCGGGTACCGGAGATATTTTATGCGGTATGATTGCAGGATTTAAAGCACAAGGTATGAAATCTTTTGATGCCTGTAAAGCTGCTGTTTATTTACATGGTCTTGCAGGAGAATTGGCGAGTAAAGATTTAACAGAATATTCAGTTTTGGCTTCTGATTTGATTAATTATATCCCGTTAGCCATAAAAACAATTACGGATAACTGATTTGTCCCATAACTACTTCTTTATTTGCACCTGTGCATGCCGGCAGATTGTTAGGTATTTTGTAATGAGTACAATATCCCAAAAGCGCAAAAGCCATTACTTCCTTGTAATTGTTTGAAATGCCATAGTCTTCGTGTGTTTTTAGTGGTATTTTACCAAGATATTTTTGTAGATATTTTTTCAGAGTTGGATTATATGCCCCTCCACCCCCAAGTATTACTTCATCAAGTGTTGTATTAGGGTAAACAAAGCGTTCATAATTTTGTGCTATTGTTTTTGCTGTTAGTGCGGTTACTGTTGCCATTATGTCATATTTGTTATTGGGTGCAAGTTTTAGTACATTTTCAATATATTTATTTGAAAAATATTCTCGACCTGTTGTTTTGGGAGGTTCTTTGTAATAATATTCATCTTCCAGCAAGCAACTAAGCCAATTTTCGCAGATTTTACCCTGTTCGGCAAATTTGCCGTCTTTGTCATAAGGTTCATTAAAAAATTTTTTAGCACAGTAGTCAATCATAATATTTCCAAGTCCTGTATCAAAACCAAATGTTGCATATTCTTTTGATATTACTGTAACATTAGAAATTCCTCCAATATTTTGTATAGCAATATTTTTATTTAATGGTTTAAACCATGTTTCGTCTGCAAAGCAAACAAGTGGTGCTCCGTTACCACCTTGTGCAATGTCTGCGGTTCTGAAATTTGCTATTGTTAAACACCCTGTTTCTTGTGCTATTACTGAAGGTTCTCCTATTTGGAGTGTGCTTTTTTCACTTATATCTGATATTTTTGTGTCAAATGGGTAATGGTATATTGTTTGACCGTGTGATGTTATAAAATCAGGTTTACCGTGTTGTTTAATCATTTTGTTTGCGGCTTTTGCAAAGCAGTGTCCTATAACAAAATTCATTTTACATATTTCATCTGCATTTGTATTTTCATAAAAGATTTTGAATATTCTTTCTTTTATTTCCTTAGGATATTCAAAATTAAAGCCATCAATTAATGTGCAGCTTAAATCAGGTTTAACAAGACATAATCCAACATCTATCGAGTCACATGATGTTCCTGACATCATTGATATTATTTTTTTTGATTTTCTTATTTCTGTCATACCAATTTATTATATGAAAAAACTTGCCTTTCGGCAAGTTTTCAACTATCCAATATCTCCCAAGATTGTATAGTTAATTTAAAATTCTTCTAATTGTGTTATTGTAAAATCTTATAAAAAATCTTTTTCTCTAATTCTAATTTTTTATACTTCAAATACGTGACTAAGCCACCACCCCTTTTATTTCGTTTTCCGTTCCGCTATTTCTTTCGACTTGTACATAATATGCTAGTGGTGCATGACTTACAAGTAAAAATTTTAAATTAATTTTTTACATTTGACCATGCCCCCCAGACCTAGTAAGTATGGGCTATATTAACATTCTTAATGAAGATATTTTAATGAATTTTAGTTAATATTTATAAAAATTTTGTTTGACAAAATAAATTTTAGTTAAGCCAAAGAATTGCTTTACTTTTTTCCGGAATTTTTTTGTTTATATATAATGAATATCTTTTCCCTTTTTTTACTGGATACAAACATTTATCCAATTTTTGTTGATAATTTTTTTGTTCAACATGTTTATTTTTTACAATAACGTACGTTGGTGTAATTTTGTTCAAAGCGTGTTCGTAAAGTTCTTCAAAATTATCATCAGTTATGAAATATACAAAGTCGCCATAATTAATTTTAGTACTAGGTTTTACTGCAAAATCAAATGTAACAAGTCTTGTGTTTTGTGATTGTGCATAATTTGAAAACATTACAAGCTCATTTTCACCACCTGCGTATATAAGACTAAATAAATGTGTTACAGCAAAAGTAATAACAAAAAACATTGTAATTACATAGCCGGAAAATATTGAAATACTTTCCTGTGATTTCAATTTTATAATAAGATACATGCCAACAAATGCACAGCCAATCAGTACGGAATACTTAAATGTTGAAAACATTTCCATAACTGATTGAGGTAAGAATAAATAAGATAAAGATGCCAAAATTGTTGACAAGATAAATATTGACGCAATTATGTAAGTAGAAATTTTTATAGCATTTTTTATAGAAACTTCATTTTCTGATTTACACCAAAAGTAGCCTGTAATTAGTGCTGAGGCCGGTAGAGCAGGCAGTATATAAGTCGGTAATTTTGTACTGGAAATGCTCATAACTCCGAATACAACTATAAAGTATATTGATGAAAACAGTAGTAATTCTTGTGCTTTGTCTTTTGCTTCAAGCGAAATAAGTATTCTTGAGTATATGCTGCCGGCTGAATTTTTAAATCTGTCAATTAATCTTTTAAGTCCGTCAAATGCTGTCGTCAAGAATATAAATGTCCAAGGCATAAATGCAACTAAGAAAATTGGTATGAAGTAGAAAAATCCGTGTTTACGCCCTAAACCTTCCGAATTTAAAAGTCTTGCAAAATGATGCTTGATAAAGTACTCTTGTATAAACTCCCAGCCGTAATCTTTAAACATTACAACATGCCATGGCATTGATATTAATAAGAAAATAATCAGTCCTACAAGTAAGTGCAACGGCTTAAAAAATGACTTTAAATTTTTTGTTAAATAGCAGTAAAGTAAGATTATAACAGTTGGTATAGCAATTGCAAGAATACCTTTGGCTAGAAAGCCTAATCCTGCAAAAGTCCAAAATCCCCACCAGCAATATTTTTTGTATTTTTCAGTAGCGTAAAATCCTAAGAATGCACAGTATAATCCGCTTGCGATGCAAACTGTCAAAACCATGTCCAATATTGCAACATGTGATAAAATTAAGAAAAATACACTAGTGAGCAGTATTATTGCACTTAATAGTCCAAATTTTCTTGATAAAACTTTTTTCCCAAAATAATATGTAAAAAATATTAAAAATGATGAAATTAGTGCAATAGGAAATCTTACGGCAAATTCGCTAAATCTTCCAAAAAGCTTTATTGATGCTGCAACCATCCAGAAGTATAATGGGGGTTTTTCTAAGAATGGTATTGAATTTAATAATAATAAATTCCAGTCTTTTGATTGTGCCATATCTCTTGACATTATTGCATAGCGTGTTTCGTCAACATCTAAAAGCGGGTAAAAGTTTAGTCCCCAGAATAAAAATATTCCACATAATCCTAAAAGCAATGCTAGTGAACAAATTTCAGGATGTTTATTTTTAAATGCTCTTAATCTTTCCATATATTTTCCTTATTTTCTTGTGATATAATTACTATAAATCTATCATATAATCAAAGGTATTTCAATTATGAAACATTTATTAAGACAATTGTATATATTACTTATTTTGTTGCTGTTTATATTACCGGTACAAGCAAAACAAAAAAATACTGTTTTTGCTCAAGTTACAGATTTGCATTTTGACGCTTCCGAAAATTCAATTAATAATTATAAGAATTTAGTTTATTCTATAAACAGCGATAAACAGATTAAGTTTGTTTTTTTTACCGGAGATAATATAGATAAACCCAGTCCGGAATTATTAAAAGTATTTTTAAAAATTGCAAATAAAATCAAAGTTCCGTATTATATTCAAGTTGGTGATGCTGAATGTTTTAAATCTGTTGGTTTATCTAAAAAAGTGTATATTAAATATGTAAACAGATATTCATCTCAACATTTAAAATCGTTTAATTATGTTGTAAAAAAAGATAATATAATTTTTATTTTGGTTGATGGAACAAAAGAGGTAATACCTTCTCCAAACGGTTATTATAAGGATGAAACACTAAATTGGCTGGACAGGATGCTTACTAAATATGAAAAAGAAAATGTTATAATTTTACAGCATTATCCTATTTCCGATGTTAGTGAAAATAGTTTGCAAAACTTGTATAAACCTCAATTATATAAAGATGTTATTGCAAAACATAAAAATATTGTAGCAATTTTTGCTGGACACTACCATATTAACCGTGAAGAATTGATTGACAATGTTATGTATATAACAACAGATGCCGCAAAAGGCGGTACATATAAAAAAATATTTTTAACTCCTGTTGAAAATAACAAAATTGAAGTTTATAGTCAAAATATAAAATTTTAGGCTTTAAAATCTTGTCCGCCTACAATTTTAAGGTGTCTTTCAGCACCTTCGCCAATGCTTTCACTTTCAAGGTTATGTTGCTCAACGAGTTCGTGTTGTAGTTTTCTAATTTGTTGATTTTGTGGTGCAAGTTCAATATTTCTTGCACCTGCAAGAATTTTATCAATAGCATTTTTTGCTTCATCAAGTGCTTTTTCCGCATCATCGTAATAGCCTTGTAGTGCTTGTGATGATTCTCTAATATCTAAGGCTTCTTTTACAACTTTTTGAATTTGTGCCATTGAATTTGTTTTTATATAAAAAATTTGTAATCGATAATTATTTGCTGTGCTTAATATTTTTGCTCCACCTTTTGCAAAGTTTTTGTGTGCAATTACTAAGTCTGCATCATCAATGTTTTTTGTTATTTCCGCATTTAAATCTAATCTTTCAATAATTTTTTCAACTATTGAGCGTGAAACAGCGTATAAATAAATTCTTTTGAATTTTTTTGCTTCTTTCACATAATCTTTTCTGTTAAAACTAAATTTTAACCTGTCTGAAGGGTCTTGTTGAACAATTTTTTTATCAACTTCGTTTATTCTGTCAATAATCTGTTGAGTTGTTTCTTTTGGTGGCTCAACAGGTATTAAGTGTTCTTCTTCCTTAATTTCAGCAGGCTTATTATCATAAGTTTTGTCAACTTTTCTGATTTCAGGTCTTATTGGCCAGCCTCTTAATATGTAATCAACTGCTTCAGACGCATCTTTATATACGGCAAGCGTATTTCTATCTAAAATTTCTATAACGATATCAAAAGTAGGTTGTTTTTCACGTTCAAGAACCGTTTTTTGTGAAGCACGTCTTTTTGCCTCGTCATCACCAAGCGTTACAGATTGTATACCGCCTACTAAATCTGACAGTGCAGGGTTTTTAATTAAATTTTCCAGGCTTTGACCGTGTGCAGTTGCAATAAGCATAACCCCACGTTCTGCAATTGTTCTTGCCGCCTGTGCTTCTGCTTCCGTACCGATTTCGTCAACGACAATTACTTCAGGAGTGTGGTTTTCAACTGCTTCAATCATAATGTCTTTTTGAAATTCGGGTTGTCTAACCTGCATTCTTCTTGCTTTTCCTATTGCAGGATGGGGTGTATCCCCGTCACCTGCAATTTCATTTGATGTATCAACAATTACAACACGTTTGCCAAGTTCATCTGCAACAAGTCTTGAGATTTCTCTTAACTTTGTAGTTTTACCTACTCCGGGTCGTCCTAAGAACAATATGCTTTTACCCTGCATTACAAAGTCTTTTATGCAGGCAATTGTACCTGTTACGACACGACCTATTCTGCATGTAAGACCAATAACACGACCTTGACGGTTTCTGATAGCACTTATTCTATGTAATGTTCCTGCAATTCCTGAGCGATTATCTGATGTGAATTCTTGAATATGATTTGTTACATAATCTAAATCGTCATATTCAATTGGTTTGCAGTTAAGACTATCTATTTTTCCGTTTGCGTGCCTTATTTCAGGTAATCTGCCAATATCCAAAACAATCTCGATAACATCTGATAAAGATTCGTGAGTTACCAGATCAGTAATTTTCGGAGGTAATACATCAATTAATCTGTCGAGGTCGTTTTGGAGTTGAATGTCGTTCATTTAATCCTTTGCGTGTTGCGTTGGTTTGTGTACCGAACTTGTGTAACCAATAATAATATACCACTTTTTCTGACTTTATTATCACTAATTATTAATAAATAATCTTTTATTTAATAAAACTTTACAATTTTAATAAGCCTAAAAGTGTGTATTTAGAACACTTTTGCCACCAAAAGTTTCCTCTGTCCGAGCAGGACATTATTATTTTTTTTTTTGTAAATTTATAATATTGATTTTAATAAAAAGGTTTGATATTATTGAAAAATGGGAATATACTTCATGTAACATTTTTCGTAAAATGTTACATGAAATGAAAGGGCTAAATATGTTGAAAACAGTGAATTGTACGGAATATTTAAAAAATAAGTTGTGTATTAAGTCTATATTTTCTTGGTTAAACGGTAGAGCAGTTGAACAGTTGAATAGTTCAATATCTGTTAAACTCTTTAACCTTTCAACTATTAAACTGAA
>CAJOKJ010000042.1 GCA_905235155.1 Candidatus Gastranaerophilales bacterium | reverse complement strand
CTTGTTCAACTTCAGGTGATGAGTTTTTCAAATAAGTAATAAATTTAATTTGCATTTCATAAAAATAAGCATCTCCGTTTAGAGATTCAATTTGTTCTTTGAGTTTTGTTACTAAATCTTTCATATCCTGTATCCCCCTGTACTCATGCATGTTAGCCATGTTTTTCATGACATGTATCATGCAAACAGATGATAATTATTTAGATTGTGAGTATGAATAATTTGGTTCTTGTGAATTGATTAATGCAATATTTAATAAAAATTCTTCATTCCTGTTAATGTGTATATTTTTGCCCTTTTCTCCCAACGATAAAAAAGATTTTTTATATGCATTGTCTACTGATGCTTTTACTTTATCTCCGTCCTTTGCTTTAAAGGCACCTTCTGCGGCAAAAAATCCGGGTACTGCAAGTAAAGCAGGTACAATTCCAACCGTTAATGCAAGAGCAGAACTTACTACAAGCTCTGTTGTATTAACTTTGGTTGTTCTTGCTCCGACAACAGTTTTTAAAGGGTGGGATTTGTTATTTGTATCCATATATACAGTTGGAACATATACAAAAGTAGCATCTTGTTTTAATCTTTTAGGTGGAATTACTTGTGCAATGTAGCCGTTTAAAATGTAACCCGGTTGTAAATATACGTTTTCAGTTTGAACATAAAAAGCATCAAGCACTTCTACGCTGTAATATTTTGGCGGATTTAAACTGTCAAAATCCGTTAATGACTTCACTCTGATTGTTTTTGCACTTGCTGTTAGAGTTGTAAATTGTATTAATAGTATTAGACTTAATGCTGTAATTTTCTTTATCATATTATGACCACCTTAAAATAATTCGTTCTGTTATATCAGCAGGCACTTCAGGAGATTTTGGTTTGTTTTTCCATAATTTTATCTGAATATACCTGTTTTCGTAGTTGTATGAAGTTGCGTTTGATTTAAATTCAAGAAAATGTTGTCTTGGTGAACCATTGTTGCAGCCGCCTTCGTGTCCGCAAGAACCTCCCAAATGTATAAAATTCTGAAATTCCTGTATTCCGGTACTTAAATTGTCTGATGATATAAAATCAACATCATAAGTTGATTTTTTCTTATCCAAATATGCATACTTATAACCTAAATCTCTTGCATTTACACCGTTAAACATATAGAATGACGGATTATTGTTTGTTGTAAACGGTAAATTATAGTATTTAACTATAATCATTTTTTTTGACGGTACGTATTTAATACTTGTTGGTATCATTTCAGAGTTAGAACTTGTACAAGTTTTTGCATCGTTATATCTAACAGGATACGGATATTCAATTGCCACAAGCATTGTAGGATTATTTATAAATCTTGATTCTTCAGAGGGCCCAGTTGTTCGTAATTTTCCTGTTTGTGAATCAATGCAAACATTTGCTGAAATCCAAGGTTTACCGCCAACTATTCCACCAAAAACTTCTTCAGACGGTTCATAATTTGATTTTACAAAAATTGATTGACTTACATAATCTTTTCTTAATTTGTAAATTTCAGCTTTTGATTTCCCGCTTAGTGCTGTTGGTTGATTAACCGTAATTTTCTTTGCATCAGTAGATGATGATTGTTGTTCAAAATCTTTTTTAGATACTATATCATTACCATTTCCGTCCCTATCTTCGTCGTTGTATGTCATTTTTGCTTCGGTTAGCATATTGTTTTCTTCTTGGCTAATTTCTTTTTTAAAAATAATACCGATGTTACCAATTTTATAAGAATACACTCCAATAAAAAGTAATACTATGATAAATATTAAATAAAATTTCTGTTTTTCCATATTACCCTTTGCTTTTAAATTTTCAGATAAGTATGATTATCATGCTTTAATTATACTTTATATAGTTTGAATTAACAATATTTTAAGCAAATTTTACACAACAACATAAACATTAACTAGCAGTTTGTACTGTTTCTAACAGTGATTTTGATGTACACACAACACGAAACGAATGCAAATTTTTATTAATGCAGAAATTTGTCATATATTTTGCTTATTTTGGCAAAATGAAACATTGTTATAAAAAATTAATACAAAGGTAATGATTTTCTTTTTATGTATAATAGAATAGTGTTATGAAAAGTAAAGTTTTAAAATTAATAAAAAAATATCCAATTAATAATATTGAGAATGCATATGTACAATCCTTTTTAAATTATCAAAATATTATTGTAGTGAATAATAAATTATTATTGGATATAACATGTGATAATTCTGAAATTACTCAAAATATTGTTAAAGAAATTACTCCTCCAAAAACTATTTTTGAACTAGGAACTATTTTTGAATTGCTTGTACCTCCTTCTGATAAAAAAATTAATGGTGCTTTTTATACACCAAGTTTAATAACAGATTATATTTCAGATGAATTAATTTGTAGTGGCAATGTGAAATTATGTGATCCCAGTTGCGGGTGCGGAGCATTTTTAATCGCTGCCATTGAAAAGATTCACAATAAATATAATAAATCAGTAAGTAACATCATTGAAGAAAATATATATGGTTCTGATATTGCTGAATATAGCATTAGACGTTGTAAAATTTTATTATCATTATTAGCATTGTTAAATAATCAAGATGTAAAAACTTTAAAATTTAATTTATACACAATTAATAGCTTGAGTAGTGATATTTATAATGTATATAAAAAAATTATAAATAATGGTGGTTTTGATATTATAATTGGAAATCCTCCCTATGTTAAATATCAAGATTTACCAAAAGAATTACGAAATAACCTAGTTAAAAATTGGGAAACAATTAAAACCGGAAATTATAATTTATATTTTGCCTTTTTTGAATTAGGTATCAAATTATTAAAAAAAAATGGAATACTTGGTTATATTGTACCAAATAATTATTTTACATCATTAGCAGGTATTAATTTGCGTAATTACTTGCAAAATAATCGTTATTTAAAGAAAATTATTGATTTTACCCATATTAAGATTTTTGACGTTCAAACATATACATGTATAACCTTTTTACAAAAAAAGAATAATTTAAATTTTGAATATGAACGTATAGATTCTAAAAAAGCACTAAACTGTCTACAAAATTTAAAATTTTCAAAAAATTACTTTGAAAATCTAAATGCTAAAAAATGGAGATTATTAAGAGAAGAAGATAGCAATAATATTAAAAAAATTGAAAGTATGCCGTATAAATTAAAAGATATTGTGGATATACGTGTTGGAATTGCAACTTGCAAAGACAGTATATTTTTTATAGATAGTAATCTAGTAAGTGGAGATTATTACTTAAAAGAGTATGATAATAAATTATATAAAATAGAAAAAGAAATAACAAAAAAGATTTCAAAAATATCAGATTTTATTGATGAAAAATCATTTAAATCTAATTCAAGAAGAATAATTTTTCCATACAAATTATTAAATAATAAAGCTATTATTATTGTTGAATCTGAACTCAAGATAAAATATCCATATTGTTATGAATATTTAAAAGCCACAAAAAACGAATTGTTAACTAGAGATAAAGGGCAAGTTGAATATCCAACATGGTATGCATATGCAAGAACTCAAGGTTTGAATTTTGAAGGCAAAAAATTATTGACTCCTACATTTAGTGATAAGCCTCGTTTTATGTATGATAATGAAGTATCTTCTCTATTTTGTAATGGTTATGCATTATTTGAAAAAAAATCTATGCAAAAAAACTTATTTGGCATAAACATTGGATTATCTATTTTACAAAAAATTCTAAATTCAGATATTATGGACTATTATATGAATAAAACAAGCGTTAGTATTGAAGGTGGTTATCCTTGCTATCAAAAAAATTTTATAGAATTGTTCGGAATTCCAGAATTATCATCAGATGAACTTAGTTTCATTGAAAATACCGATGATAAGACAAAAATTGAAAAATTTTTAGTAAAAAAATATGATTTAAGATTCAATGATACAACAAGTATCTCCAAAACGAGCTTGGTATGTGCATAATAAATCTCTTGCAAACGTATTGAATGCTAAATTATCCATGCTAACGGTTGAATTTTGAGATATTAAACCCTCTGCTTTTAACTCGTCGACAGTTGAATATAATTTGGGCTGTTCTTGTCTGAAATCTACAATTAATAAACAAACTCTTTCGTATTTGTATTCTTGCCCTAAATCATAATTTCGAGAGTTAACATATTGAAACTTTTTAATATAGTCTTCAAGCTTATTAACTTTTCTATATTTAATTTTATTATTTTTCATTGCGTTTGTATCATATTCATGAGTTGGTATTAAATACACTTCACCTAAGCATTGTTTTGGATGTCTTAAGTGTAAATTCAAAGCTTCTGCGAAAGTTCTTTCGTATAAAGTATCAATATTTTTTGCTAAGCTACTCAATTGACTTCTAATATTGACAGAAATAACCGTTTCTATGTTATTCATATCTAATAATTTTGCTTTAGTTTTAGTAATAACTATTTGTGATTGTGGAATTGAATTGGGTATAATACATATATCTTGATCCTTAGCCTTCAATAATCCAGATATTTTAACTTCTGGATTGCTATATCCTAAAGGAGGATAAATGGAACAGCTGGGTACATTTAATTTAATGAACTCTTCTTTTACTTGATTGTGCAAAATATTTATAAGTTTCTGAGACCTAATCAAACTAGTTTGTGCAGTTGCACCATTTTTTATTATGGCAGATTCAAATTCAGTTTTCATTTGAAGTAATATGCTGCCAATAGTCATTCTTCAATTCCTATAAATAATTCTGAAATACTAATGTTAAGGGCTTTGGCAAGTTTTTCAATGTTTGACAATGTAATATTTTTTTCTGCTCGTTCAATCATGCCAATATAGGTTCTATGTACAAAAGCCCTTTCTGCAAGAGCTTCTTGTGAAAGGTTTTCTTTAATTCGCAACTCTCTAATTTTTTGACCAAAATTTTTCAATACATTCTTTTTCATATTCTTATTATACTGGTTGCTAACTTTAGTACTACATACTATAATTAGCACTGCAAGTTTTTTATAAAAAAATTGTTGATGCACATCAAAAATAATCAAATCCTAAAATTATTTCAAATATGTACATTTGAGGGGAGAGGTTTGCGTATTTTAAAATACTCATTACTGCCGAAAGACTTAAAAATAAAAAAGATTAGCCGATTTTCCAAAATCTTCCCAAAAAGTTGCCAGACAACAACAAAAAAGGCTCCTGACTCGAGCCTTTTATTTTCTTAAAAGTGGTGGGCATGGCGCGATTCGAACGCGCGACCTATCCCTTAAAAGGGGAGTGCTCTACCTGCTGAGCTACATGCCCTCACTTTTTAATTCAGTTTAACTTGCTCTCGGGGGTGAAACATTTAACTATTCACCTTTCAGTCGAGTTCCTTTAAAAAAGAACTACCGAGTTGTCAAGTGGGAATATTCTAATTCCGTGTACAAATAATTTAGCAAGAAAAAAATTTTAAGTCAACTATTTTTTTTTATATTAAAAAGACCGATATTTATCGGTCTTTTTTTTGCTATTTTAATTCAATATATTTTTTAGCACATTCAAACATAGAGTTTACAAGAGCGGCATTTGCATAAATATTCATTCCGCCTGCTTCAAGCACCTGTTTTACTCTGCTTTCCCATATAGGATAAATTTCATCTGTCGTTAAATCAAGTACCTGTCCTATCATGCTAAGCTCTTTATAATCTATCGGAAGTGGCAATGCACCTCTCAATATATCAACTGTTTCAAGTCTTTTTTTACGTGGAAATGATTTTAAAAAGTTTACTACACTTAAGCCTTTTTTTGCCATGTTTTCTTTTATGTACTCTATTGATTCATCAAGCAAAATTGGTTCCTGTGGAATTTTATATTCTTCAAATTCTTCGGGATTAATTTCCATGACGGTTGCAATACGTTCAATTGTTGTTCCTCTTGTAGAAAACGGAATAGTGTTATCTGTCAGATTATATACATAAGATAGTGTAACACCAATCATTTCTGCAAAATCTTTTTTGTGTAACCCTGTTTTTTCTAAAAAATTACTAACCTTTTTTGAACTCATTTCATTTATTATTGTTTTGTTTTTTTGTTCTGATTTCATTATTTATCTCCCCTATAATTTTGATACTTTTTTGGAGTCTCCGTGTACATAAATTAACCGTTTTTTATCATTTTGTTAAGCGAAAGGTAGACAGTACCGTTGGTAATATTTATTTGCGTTAAAATTATAACTATAAGGTATTTTGAAAAAATAAAAGTTAGGATAAATTTTGAAACTAATTGCAGCACTTGGTAATATCGGAGATAAATACAATTTTACACGGCATAATGCAGGATTTATGATTGTTGATTATTGGTCTGTAAATTCGGGATTTTCATTCAGAGAAGAAAATAAATTAAAGTCTTTGTTTACAAAAATAAAGTTTAATGATGAAGATGTTATCATTATAAAGCCTGCAACTTATATGAATTTATCAGGTGAGGCTGTTAGTCTGGTAATGAATTATTATAAGATAGATGTTAAAGATTTATTAATCATTTATGATGATATTAATTTAGATTTAGGTCGTTTAAGATTTAGAGCAAACGGTTCCGATGGCGGTCATAACGGGATTAAGTCTATAATACAGCATGTTGGTACAAATAAATTTGACCGTCTTAAATTTGGTATTGGACCTCAACCGCCAATACCTTCTGAGGCTTTTGTTTTACAAAATTTTTTAAAAGAGCAGGAAGTCGTATTAAAAGATACTTTAAAACTTGCTAATGAAGCTATACAATTTTATTTGCAAAATGGAATTGAAAAAGCACAAAATAAGTTTAATTAACCTGACGGGCTAATATTTAAAATAATATTTGTAATATAATTAATTAAGAAAAATTGAAAGGATAAATATGTCTATTGAATTAGCAGAGCAATACGAAGAACAAGAAGAATATGAAAAAGCTTATGATGAATATCTAAAACTTTTAAATGCACGTCCAAAGAGTGTTGATTTATTGCAAAGAACAGCACACATTGCAAAAATTATAGGTAAAGAAGATGATGCAGAAAAATATTTTTCTAAAATTCTTGAATATGAACCTACAAATGAAGTTGCTTATGAACAATTAATGGATATGTTTATAAATTCTGATAAGTTCAAGTACTATACATATCGTGGAAATCTTCATCTGATTCAGCAAAAATTCGAACATGCTGCGGGTGACTTTAAAAAAGCATTGGATAAGGCTCCGGATGAGGCAAGAAGTAATATGACAAGATTTATTCTTGCAGGTATATATTCAAATATCGGAAAAGATAATAATGCAATAGATGAATATTTGAGAATTATTGAAACTCATGATGCACCGGAAGCCGCATATTTAAATTTGGCACTTATCTATGAAAAACAAGACATTTTATCCAGTGCTGCGGAAATTCTCGAAAGAGCATTAACAGACGGGCATGATTCACAATTAGTTAAAGATACACTTGCAAATGTATATCTTAAAAATAATCAAACAGAGCAAGCCGCAAAAACATCTTCTGATAAAATGGTTCAATTAAGATGCTTGATTGAAGATGAAAACTTTGACGAAGCAAAAAAACAAATTGATGAAATGCACTCTGATTACAAAAAAAATCCTAAATATTTAACACTTGTAGCACAATTTTATTATGCTCAAAAAGATTTTGATAAAGCTTTTGAATATGTTGATGAATTTGCAAAATTTGATAAAAATTCACCACTAATTTATCAAATGAGAGCTTTGATTTATGAAGAAAAAGGTCAAGATTTTGAAGGACATTATAACTGGGCAAAATATAATCAAATAAGAGGCAATAAAGATGTTGCATTGAATGAGTATATGCAGGCTTATGACGCTAAACAGGATGATGCTGTTATGGTGCTTACAATTGCTGAATTGCTTGATGAAATGAAAGATAGAACTCACGCTGTTGAATTTTATGAAAAACTGGCAGAATTAGAGCCAAATAATAAAAAGGCTTTGGAGAGATTAGGTGAGTTTAGGGAAAGTATTGGCGATTATATTATGTCAATTGATTATTATGAAAAATATTATGCGTTAGATAAGCGTAATTCGTCAGTTATCAAATCACTTGCGGTTTGTTATGAAAAAACAAGACAATATGAAAAAGCAGCAGATAATAAATATTTATCATCATCAGCCTTGTCAGAAGAAGAAACTTTCTCGATAAAGAAAAAGATTGATAAACTTGAAGGTAAAAAGAAAGACTATAAAGAAGCTTCAGATAGTGAAGGCGGATTAATTGACGTAGTTATGAGATTTTTCGGAAAATAAAATAGTGAGTGGTTAGTAGTAAGTAGTGAATGGTGATTAAATAATTTAAATATAACTATTGTGTTTTAACTTTATATCTTCTTATTACTTGTAATTATTTTATATTCGTGTTTTAATACTATCACTGAGAGTAATACTCTCTAGTCTTAATGAAAGCAGGACAATTTACTTGTCAAAAAACATTCAATTAGCAAAATTTGCAGGCTTTTGTTACGGTGTAAAAAGAGCCGTTGAAACTGTCAAAATGCTAAAAGCAGAAAATCCGAATAAAAAAATTTTTATTTTAGGCGAATTAATACATAATTCACAGGTTATTAAAGAGTTGGATGACTTGGGTGTTATGACTGTTGATGTTTTACCTGAAAATGAAACAGGTATTTGTGTTGTCAGAAGTCATGGTGCATCTCCTCAAGTTTTGGATGAAATTCAGAAACGTGGTTTTCAACTCGTTGATTTGACTTGCCCTGATGTAAAAAAAGTTCAGCAACAGGCAATTCAACTTGCAAAAAATGGTGATTTTGTTGTGATTGTCGGTAAAGCAGAACATCCTGAAGTTATTGCAATTAAAGCAAATGCTGAACAGTACACTAATAAGATTATTGTAGCAAGTAATGTTGCTCAATTAGATGCTTATGCTGCTCAAATTAAAGAACATAAAAAAGTCGGAGTTGTTGTTCAAACAACTCAAAGAATTGAAACTTTGCAAAGTATTTTGGCATATCTTGTAACTATTTCAAAAGAAATTCATCTTGTAAACACAATATGTCAAAGTACATCCATGCGTCAAAAGGAAGCAAAAGAATTAGCACAAACAAACGATTTGGTTGTGGTTGTAGGTTCTAAAAAAAGTGCAAATACAACTCACTTGGCAGAAATTCTAAAAGATATTACTAAAACAATTCATATTGAAAACGATGACGAACTGGATATATATTCTGATTTATTATTATCATCAAATAATATTGCTATTACCGCTGGTGCATCTACACCGCAAAATGTAATCAATAATGTATATAAGAAAATAGAAGGAGGTCAGAAATGACAAATCAATTAGATGAATTTGAAGCATTATTAGAGGAAACTCTATCAAAAACTTACACAGTTGCTGATATTGTTGAAGGTACTGTGTTAAAAAAAGAAAACGGAGGCTATTTAGTTAGCGTAAAAGGTGCTAAAACAGAAGCGTTTTTACCTGAAAAAGAAATTTCTAACAGTGACGAAACACCTGAAGATTTACAAATTGGTGATGTTAGAGAATTTTATGTGTTAAAAGAAGAAAATGATGAAGATTGTATGCAATTATCATTAAAACGTATTGCTTATGCTCAGGCTTGGGCTCAATTGAATGATGCTAAAAATGTTGGCGATACTATTTTGGCAAAAGTTGTATCAATTGTCAAAGGTGGTGTTCTTGTTGATGTTGCAGACTTAAAAGGGTTTATTCCGTCAAGTCAATTGAGAACAGGTACTCCTTTTGAAGGTTTGGTTGATACTAAAATTGAAGTTAAAGTTTTAGAAGCAGACCCTAAAAAGAATAAATTAATCCTATCTCAACGTCAAGCAGTCGCTGAACAACGTAATCAAGTTGTTGATGAAGTAATTGCTCAATTAGAAGAAGATATGGTTGTAAAAGGTAATGTTGTAAGAATTACTGAATTCGGTGCATTTGTTGATATTAACGGTATTGACGGTTTGTTACCTATTTCAGAAATTTCTTGGCAAAGAATTAAACATCCATCAGATGTTCTTGCTTTAGGTGATGAAATTGAAGTTAAAATTATCAAAATTGATAGCGAATTAAAAAGAATTAGCTTAAGTTTAAAACGTATGACTGAAAATCCTTGGCAACAAATTGAAGGTCAATTTGAAGAAGGTCAAGTTGTAAAAGGTACTGTAAATAAAGTTGCTACATTCGGTGCATTTATAAATATCTTTCCGGGTGTAGAAGCATTATTGCCGGTTGCTGAAATGGATGGCGAAAATCCAAATCCGTTTAATGTTTACAAAGTTGGTGATGAAGTTGAAGTTTTAATTAAAAAGTTCACTCCACAAGAACATAGAATTGCTTTAAGTGTTAAAGACATGAACAAGTAGTTTGATATTTTATTGATAAAGGGAATTGTGAATTTTTCTTCACAATTCCTTTTTTTATGACTAAAATTTAATCAAATGTGGAATATTACTAGTGTAGCAGAAAGAAAGATTTACCCCTATGGAACAAGTATTATTGCTAAATTCAGATAAGGAGCCTATCCATTTGACAACTTGGAAACGAGCTTTAGTTTTATTATTAAAGGGTAAGGCTGAGTGTATAGAAAAAATTGATGATATAGAAAATTTTATTAAAGTTGATAATACACTTATACCAAAAGTTATAAAATTAAAAGAAAAAAAGGCAATTCCATGTACGGAGTTGCCTTTTTCACGTGAAAATATATATAAACGTGATGAATATACATGCCAATATTGCGGTAAAAAATTACCGGGTAATGAACTTACACTTGACCATGTTTACCCAAAATCAAGATTAGGACCGGATACTTGGGAAAATATTGTTGCATGCTGTAAAGAATGTAATCAATACAAGGCAAATCGTACACCAAAAGAAGCAGGTATGAAGTTACTACGCAGACCAACAAGACCTACCGACAGCAAGATATTTGAATTGACAAAAAATAGCAGTGATAATATAAAACATTGGATAAAATATTATAAGACGGCTTAGTATTGAAGTAACATGTTAAATAATTCTTTTTGCCAATCTCCGATTTTTTCAACGTAAAATGCTGCACCTTTGCGTTCACAATTTTGTTTGTGCTCTTTTCTGGTTGATGCTGACATTATAGCAAATACTGATGTTTCTTTTCTTGAAGTTGAAATCTTTTTTAATTCTTCAAGTAGTATAAAGCCTTCTCTTTCAGTTGGTATGAATAAATCCATGACCACATAATCGTATGTGCTTCTTTTAAATTTGTCGACAGCGTCATATATTTCTCTTGATGTAATCGGTAAATAGCCGGCACGTTTAAATATAACGCTAAGTTGATATGTAATTGTGCCTAAGTCGTCAATAATTAAAACTTTACCTTTTACATGATGACCGTTATCGTCATAATATTGTTTTTTTTCTCTTGTTATAGATGAAGGATCTATAAATTGAAGTGTTGGTAAATTGTAATTTGTAGGTGCTTCTGTATCTTCTTGAGATGTTGTAGTTGCTACTTCTGTATTAATTGACGTTTTATTATTTTGAATCGATTGAATGTATTGTTTGATGTTTGAAACTTGTTGTTTAAGGGTATCCAAGTTTATTTGTGATAACTCGGGTACTGATGAATTATTGAGTTCGTATAAGTTTTTTAAAAATTCATTATCAAGTTCTATACTAATATTTTCAGACATTTTAACCTCATTTTAGTAAATTATAACATAATTTTTACAAAAAAGGCAATTTTTTTTAGTTAAATGTTTTTATATAGATGTAGGTAAGAAAAAATATTTTGGTAGGTTTATAAGGAGTTTTTAATGTTTAGTGACGAATTTATGCATTTTTTAATTAAGTATCAACAACCGGCTGAACCGCCAAAAAAAATTAGTGATATAAAAACAATGTCTTTTCCAAGACGTGGTAATAAATTGGCAGAAGTTATGCTAACAGTTAAAAAGTAATAAAAATTACTAAAAAAATATTTTAAAAAGAGTATGACAATTTGTTGTACTCTTTTTTTATGTTAAAATTCTGTTATTGAAAGAGGATTTTATGGATAAATTATCAACTTTTATTATTGATTCAGATGATAATTCAAGAGAAATTATAAGAAATTACTCAAGAGAATTAGATTATATTAAAATAACAGATTGCTATAACAATATGGAAGATGCTTATGACGCATTGATTAAAGAACAGCCTCAAATAGCATTTGTTGATTTAAATAACGGTTCGGATAAAGTTTTTGAACTTATTGAAAGAGTATTAAATAATCAAAAAGTTACAAAATTTATTGTTACGGCTTTGAGTTACGATACTGATGCTGTTATAAAGGCTATGAGAGCAGGTGCAAGGGAATTTTTACCTAAACCAATTACTAAAAATGAATTTGAGAAGACGCTAAACAAATTAAAAGAACAAATAATTGGTTCTGAACGTACTAATAACTGCAAAATTATTACTGTGTTTTCAAACAAAGGTGGAATAGGTAAAACATCTATTGCAACAAATTTAGCATTGGAAATTGCAAATATTACAAAAGAAAAAGTTGCTCTGGTAGATATGAATTTTCAATTGGGTGATGTTGCTACATTTATGGATATTAAACCGTCATTTGATATTTCTTATGTTGTAAAAAATCTTGATGGTACCGATGATTCATTTTTATTAAGCACCTTAGACAGATATAAAGATACAAATTTATATATTCTTGCGGATCCTCCGTATATGGAACAAGCAAAGGATATAACACCTGACCAAATTTCTAAATTATTTGATGCTTTAAGAGAAACATTTTCCTATGTAATTGTAGATACAAGCAATGTTTTTTATGGTAAAACGATTACAGTTTTAGATAATACTGATTTTATTATGCTCGTTTCTATTGTAAATTTACCTGCGATTAGAAACTGCCAGCGTTGTTTGGATATTTTTGAACGTCTTGGGTATGACAAAGATAAGACAAAAATTGTAATAAACAGATATATGGAAAATGATGAAGTAAAAGCGGAAGATTTGGAAGAAGCATTGGGTCAAAAAGTTTATTGGAAAATTCCAAATAATTATTTTACAATTATGTCCTCTATAAATAAAGGTATGCCTGTTAGCTACATAAATCCGACTTCAAATATTGCTCAAAGCTATCGTGAACTAGCAACAGTGTTGTCTGATAATATTTATAAACAAAAAGTTGCAAAAAAAATTAAAAGAAATCCATTGATTGACTACAAAAAGTTGATTGATTAGTTAATTTATATTTAATTTATAAAATATGCAGGCTAATCGTACCCAAATAATCCGAAACCCGCATAAAATGGGAAAAGGCAATTTGAGAATTTTTGGTAGAGTGAAGCGTAGCGTAACTCGTGAGAGCAAATAGCCGATTGCGTAGTGCTAAAATTGCGTTAGCAATTTTTCGAAGCAAGCAGGGTAAGCGTACCCAAATAATCCGAAACCCGCATAAAATGGGAAAAGGCAATTTGAGGATTTTTGGTAGAGTGAAGCGTAGCGTAACTCGTGAGAGCAAATAGCCGATTGCGTA
>CAJOKJ010000041.1 GCA_905235155.1 Candidatus Gastranaerophilales bacterium | reverse complement strand
TAAACTCTTTAACCTTTCAACTATTAAACTGAAAAATCTATTCACTATTTACGACTCACAACTCACGAAAAAAGTTTTTGCGTTTACTCTTGCCGAAACCTTAATTGTAATGGGTGTAATAGGTATAGTTGCCGCATTGACTTTACCAAACTTAAACCAATCAACAGGCGATAAAGAAAAAGTTGTAAAAGTAAAAAAGATATATTCAAATATGGAAGATGCGATAGGTCGTATGGAAGCGGTATACGGTCCAATGCTAACTTATGGTGATACTGAAAAATTGGCAAACAGATTAATTGATTTTATTAAATATAATAAATTTACTAAAACCATACCGATAAGTGATGCCTTTGCTAATAAATGTATGAATTCTTGTTTTTACATAGAATTGGCAGACGGTTCAGGTGTAGCCATTCAGAATAATACAAATTTTTCTACGTTTACTGCTGCTTTTTATTATGTTGTAGATGTTGACGGTATTTATAAAGGTGCAAATAAATTAGGTAAAGATATATTTATTTTTAGTTGGGATAATCAAAGTGCTTTTCTTCCCGGAGGTTTTACAGATAACTCTTATTCAAGTTGCTTTTCAACAGGAAATTGTGCTCATTGGGTTATTTACAATGAAAACATGGATTATTTGAAAGCAAACAGTTCAGGTAAATGTAATAATAGCAACGTAACATTAAGTACCGTAAATACTACTTGTAAATAGTTTATAGATTTATGTTAAAATAGATTTATGTTAATATTTTATAAGAATTTTAAATCTGATATAATAACGTTAGGGGTACTTTCTTTAATATATTTTTTGATTATATTTAAGTATGGTAGTTATTTTACGAATGTCATTATTGATATTGGACGTGAACTTTATTACCCTGAATTAATGTTAAAAGGAAAACTTTTGTACAAAGATTTATTTAATTTATTTGGTCCTTTAGGATATCAAATAAATTGTTTGTTATACAGATTATTAGGTGTTAAAATCTCAAGTTTGCTTGTTGCAGGTGAAATTTGTTCTTTCTTTATACTTTACTTGGCATATTTTATATCAAGGTATTTTTTGAATGTAACAAACAGCTTTATTTGTTGTCTGTTTTTTATGACTACTTGTATTTTTAATGTAAGTGTATTTAATTTTATTTTTCCTTATTCTTTTTCACTTTTGTATGCATACTTATTCTTTTTAAGTTCGATTTTATGTTTTTTATATGTGTTCAAATATAGTAATAAGAATATTTTTCTTGTTTTATCTTATTTTTTTCTGGGTGTTTCAATTTCTTCTAAATATGAATATATCCCATTTGTTTTGATTTTACTATTTTATACTATATTTGTGTTTAAAAAAAATATAAAAGATTTACTTTTGTGTTTATTTGCATTTATTTTAGTTCCTGTTATCAGTTATGGCATATTATTTTTTGATGGAGTTTCTATTGTTGATTTGTTAAAAAATCAAGAATTGGTATTAACGCATATTCATTCAAAAAGTTTGTATTATTTTTATACTCATTCAACCGGTACTTATTTTTCATTAGATTTATTTAATAAATTTTTATCTTCAGGACTTGAGTTTAAAGTACTGTTTTTCTTGTTACCTTATTTAGTATATGGAATTTTTATTTATATGTTAATTTATAAACTTTATACAAAAAGTTTTAATTTAAAAACAGATACCTTGTTTGTTTTGGTGCTAATTGCAATAATTTCAATGCTAAAAACGGCTTTTTTTATTGATATTGATTTATACGGGAACTATACTATATTATTACCATTAGTAGCTTTTTTAGCTTTTGTAATAAAAATTTCTAAAAATATGTATAAATGCTTAAAAGAGATATTTTTTATAATATTTATAATTCTATTTCTTAGTATTTCGTATTATTCTGTTCAGAAAGTTATATATATTTTTAATAACAATTCGCAGATAAAAACAGAAAAAGGTGTTATATATGATGCGAAACAAAACGTGGAACTGACGAAAGTATTATTAGAGTACTTGAAGCGGAATATTTCTGATAATAAATCATTGTTAGTTTTGCCTGAGGGTGTAATGATTAATTACATTACAGGATATGATATGAAGTTATATAATTATTATTCATTATTACCAACCTTTATTGATACTTTTGGTATTGATAAAATTTTAACTGATATTGAAAATGCTAAAATTGATTATATACTGTTGGTTAATAATAGAAGTTTACAGGAATATGGTGGAACTTTTTTAAATTGTAATGCTTTAACTTATATGTTTATGACAGGAAACGAGAAGGCTATTTGTAATTTTTTAGTTAATAAATATCAAAAGCAAAAAGTATTTTATTTTGATTCTGTTCCTATATATTCTTTATATGAGAGAAATTGACCGATGCATGATTGATGCTAAAATTAATCCTACTATCAAAGCACCACCCAGCAGAGATAATCCAAGAATTTTTAATTGTTGAATAGAATCTTTTATAAATTTTCTTTTGATATCAACTCCTGATGTTAGATTTTCTTTCACCGTAATATAAATTATCCATAGCAAAAACATTGCAATTACAGCAAAAAATATGGTTATTAAAATAGGTTTATTATCAATAGAATAGTTGATAAATTTTTCAAATAAATCAATTCCTAAAAATAAAATTAGAAAACCACTTAGAGAAAGCACAAACCCTTTTAACCCGAAGGATTTTGTGCATCCCCATATAAAAACTCCAAGTATAGCCAATGATACAATAGATTCTATTATAGTAATTATTAAATTAACATTTTCCATTAACCCCTCTTTCCTTGCATTCTTTTAACTAATTAACTAAAAAATGTCAAAATAAATGATTTATGATAAACAATCTGCATTCCCAATTCTAATATTAAAATAGCACCTATTGCACTAAAACCAAGAATAGTCAATTTTTTAACAGTATCTTTTATAAACACACTTTTTATTTCATCGCCTGATGTCAAATTATGTATCAAGCCATCAACAGTTAACCATATTAAAAATAAAACAAAAATTATCAAAAATGCATAAAATAAAATGGGGTTGTTTCCTTGAATGTTAAAAATCCACTCAATAGAACCAAAAAATAAAAAAGATACTAACAATATACTTGTGGATATCAAAAAACCTTTTATTTTTGAATTTTTAGTAGCACTATATACAAATCCAACAATTATTGCTAAACTAACAAGACATTCTGCTATAAATATAATATTTTCTATATTTTCCATTAAAACCTGCTTATTATTATAAAACATGATTATTATACCAAAATCATTCTGTTCCGCAAATACATGCATTTATCTTAATACGAATGTTAAAACTAAAAGTGCTATTGAACCTAATAGTAGAAAAAATAAACATATAGTATAAAAGATTATTATAGGTAAATCTTTTTTTATTTTATTTTTTTCTTCAATAGCATTATTTTTTAGTCCATCCATTGTTTTTTTGACTATAAAAATAATCGCAAAAACAAACGTTATAGTCATTGCAATTAACATAAAATTGATAATATTAATTTCTGAAAGTACCGAATAACATATTATAGCACCTATGACAAAAATAAAAATAACATTGAAAGGTATTTTTGCTAAATCCCAAAAGTATTTTGATTTAATCTGTTTTTTTTCATCATTTGTTAATGCAATATTTTCTTCTGCTTGCTTATTATAAACTTTTTTTAATAAATAATCAGTTTCTCTTATTGATATATCAGACTCATAAATGGTTTTTGCAAAATAAACTAAAAATATTACAAATATAGCAATCAAAAATATATCCGCACCGTCCAGACCAAAACCAACTTTAATTTTGCTGAGTTCGTACAAAATCCATAAAAAAATGGCAAGCCAAAATACACCATACAAATCGAACTTTTTGAAAATTTTAAAAACAAAACCGCAAAAAAAACCTATTGCAACAACAAATTCAATAATGTTAATTATAAATCCGATATCCATTGTAAACGACTAATCCTTTTTATTACTGTAAAACTCTTTGCGTTTATCTTCAAGACGTTTTTGGGCATATCCGTAGCAAATATAAATCCACAATCCTGCAATCAACCAAGCAATAAACCATAATGAAGATGTAGTGAGGCTTTTCATTGAATATAACATTAATCCGCCGCTCATTAATATTCCAAGTATTGGAAACAAAGGTACAAACGGAACTTTAAATGCTCTTGGTCTGTCAGGTTCTGTTTTTCTCAAAATCATTACCGCAACACATACAATGATAAATGACAAGAATGTTCCGAAGTTGCAAAGCTCTGCCGAAATTTTCAAATCCATAACAAGAGAACCGACAATAACAACAATTGCAGACAGCCAAGTTAAAATATAAGGAGTTCTATTGTGTCTATGTATACGTCTTAAGCTTTTAGGTAAAAATTTATCACGGCAAATTGCATATAAAATTCTTGTTGTTCCGAGTTGATAAACCAGTAAAACTGAAGTTAAACCTGCCAATGCACCAACAGAAATAAAACCTGCAAGTCTGTTTTGACCAACCATTCTCATGGCAGATGCAATAGGTGCTTGAACATCAATCATGTTGTAGTCAACCATACCTGTTAAAACAAGAGCCGCTGCAACATACAAAATTGTACAAATTAATAATGTGCCTAAAATGCCAATAGGTAAGTCTTTTTGCGGATTTTTAGTTTCTTCTGCTGTTGTAGAAATAGCATCAAATCCAATATAGGCAAAAAATATGATAAAAGCACCGCTAAAAATTCCTTCAAACCCGTTAGGTGCAAAAGGAACCCAATTATCAGGTTTAACATAAAAAGCTCCGACAACAATAAAGGAAATAATTATAAATATGTTTATAAAAACCATTATTGTAGCGACTTTTGTAGATTCTTTAACACCTTTTACCAGTAATAAAGTTAAAATTAATACAATAAGAATGGCAGGAACGTTAATTGAAAAAGGTATTATTCCTGCGATATACGGCATTACATCGTGAGGATTAAGTCCTTCTTTGTTGCAAATTGCCAAAGCCGAACGGTAATCATTAATAAGCCATATAGGCGGATTTACGAGCCAATTTGGAAGTATATGTTCAAACCCTTTAAGTAATTGCATAAAATATCCTGTCCATGCACTTGCGACTGTGATGTTTCCTATGGCATATTCAAGCATTAAAATCCAGCCGACCATCCAAGCCATAAATTCACCCATTGTTGCATAAGTATAAGTATAAGCACTTCCTGCAACGGGAATCATTGATGCAAATTCACTGTAACATAACGCTGAAAAAACGCATGCAATGGCAGCAATTACCATTGAAATTGTAAGCGAAGGGCCGGCAGCAATGCCTCCGTCCCCACCTTGAGCGGCAATACCTACTATTGTAAATATTCCTGTACCGACAACGGCACCTATTCCAAGTATGATTAAATCAAAAGCATTAAGTGTCTTTTTTAGTTCAGAGTGTTTACTAGCAGAAACAAGTTCTTCCGTGCTTTTTTTTGTTAATGCGGATTTTACTACATTTTTAAATTTTTGCATAAAGTTATTGTTCATTATTATTTAGTTCTTTCTCTTTAGTTTTTTCTATCGCTTTTAACTTAATTTCCAATAATTTTGCTTCTTTTTTACGATTATTTTTATATCCGTAATGGAAGTATATTAAAGCACCTATGCCCAGCCATAAAGGGAATAATATGGCTGATGTGGTTAAAGACTTTAATGAAAATAACATTAATCCTCCGCAGCAACCTATACCCATAAGCGGAAAATAAGGTGAAAAAGGAACTTTAAACGGTCTGTGTCTGTTTGGTTCTATTTTTCTTAATATTAAAACGGCAACACAGATGATTATAAATGATGTAAAAGTACCGAAATTACATAACTCGGCTGCAACATTCAAATCTAATCCCAAAACACAAAGTATTGAAATTAATGCAACCACGTAAGTAATAATATTTGGAGTTCTTGTTTTTCGGTGTAATTTTCTGAAAATAGGCGGTAAAAAATTATCACGGCTCATTGCGTATAAAATACGAGTACAAGCCATTAAAAGTACCAGTAAAACAGATGTCAGGCCCGCAATTGAACCGACAGAAATAAATCCTGCCACCCAATCTTGATGAACCATTGTCATAACATAAGCCATTGGTGCTTTTAAAAATCCTTCAGGAATAGGGACACCGCTTGTTGCTTGAATACCTGTAAGAACTAATGCTACCAATACATAAACAACTGTTGTTATAAGTAAAGAGCCGATAATACCGATAGGTAAATCTTTTTGGGGGTTTTTACATTCTTCTGCGGTAGTTGCTAAAGCATCAAAACCGATGTATGCAAAGAATATTATAAACGCACCCATAAAAATACCTTCAAACCCGTTAGGTGCAAAAGGAACCCAATTTGCAGGTTTAACATAAAAAGCACCAACAATAATAAATAAAGCAATAACGGAAAGTTTTATTACAACCATTACAGTTGCCATTATGGTAGAATCTTTAGTTCCTCTTTTTAAAATCCACGCAATAAATAAAATGATAAGAATTGCAGGTAAATTTATACAAAACGGAACACCAAAAATAGTTGGTATTGAATCCTTAATTTTATCACAGCATTCTGCTTGTGCCATAACGGTTCTGTAATCGGAAACAAGCCATACAGGAGGGTTTGTAAGCCAATTAGGTAAAACACCTTGAAACCCTTTTAGAAATTGTACAACGTGATTTGACCATGCACATGAAACAGCAATAAAACCGAGTCCGTATTCAAGCATTAAAATCCAGCCGACCATCCAAGCCATAAATTCACCTAAAGTTGCAAAAGTGTATATGTAAGCACCCCCTGCAACAGGAAGCATTGTTGCAAATTCACAATAGCACAATGCTGAAAAGACGCATGCAATAGCAGCGATAATCATTGATACTATAAGAGCAGGGCCTGAGCCAATACTTTCAGAACCGCCTGCGGCCGCAATTCCAACGACAGCAAAAATTCCTGAGCCTATAATCGCACCAACCCCTAAAATAATCAAGTCAAAAGCTGTAAGCGTTTTCTTTAATCCGTTACGCTTTGCATCTTTTAGCATATCATCTGTTTTTTTACGTCTTAATATATTTTTTAAGCCGGCTTTTGTAAAATCAATTCTATATTCTCTTTTTGTCGCCATTTCTTTCTTTCGTCGTTTTAATCAATAAACTTTTGCTATTTTTCTTTTAAAAGAGGGAAGCCCATTTTTTCACGTTGTTCTACGTATAATTTTGCTACTTTTGATGCCATAGAACGAATACGGTTGATAAAATTGTTTCTTTCATCTTTGCTTATAACACCTCTTGCATCAAGCAAATTGAATGTATGCGAACATTTTAAAACGTAGTCGTAAGCAGGTAATACCAGTTCGGAATTTACGCAATTATCAACTTCTTCTTGGAACAAATCAAACATTTTGAATAAAGAGTCGGCATTTGAAACTTCAAAATTATATTTTGACTGTTCTACTTCGTTTTGCATAAATATTTCGCCGTAGTTATAATGTTCATTCCATTTTATGTCTTTGAAATGTTGAACATTTTGCAAATACATTGCAATACGTTCAACTCCATAAGTCAATTCTAAAGCAACAGGCTTAACTTCCAGCCCTCCTACTTGTTGGAAGTATGTAAATTGAGTAATTTCCATTCCGTCAAGCCAAACTTCCCAGCCTACACCTGCTGCTCCCAATGTTGGAGATTCCCAGTTATCTTCAACAAAGCGAACATCGTGTTTTGTTAAATCAATACCAATTGCTTCAAGTGATTTCAAATATAATTCTTGAGCATCTTTTGGAGTTGGTTTCATAATTACTTGAAATTGGTAATAATGACCAAGCCTGTTAGGGTTTTCGCCGTATCTTGCGTCAGTTGGGCGTCTGCAAGGTTCAACCATTGCAGTATGCCAAGGTTCAGGGCCGAGAGCTTTTAAAAATGTTGCGGGGTTCATAGTTGAAGCCCCTTTTTCAATATCATAAGGTTGTTGAATTATGCAACCTTGTTCTGCCCAGTATTTTTGCAAATTGAATATTAATTCTTGAAAATTTAATGCCATTTGTGTTCCGACTTTCCAACTAAATATATAACTTGTTCATTATAGCCTAAGGGCATGCCAAAAATCAAGGATATATTTATGAAATATTAATTTATTTAATTATCTTTTGTAACACTTCTGTAACAAAAGGGTAAAAACATGTTAGACATGTATAAGACATGTGGCATTTTAATAATGTTAGATATCAAGTCAAAGGAAAAA
>CAJOKJ010000040.1 GCA_905235155.1 Candidatus Gastranaerophilales bacterium | reverse complement strand
TATTCTATTTTGGAATTTGTTTATTCCTTACTCTTATATTAAGTATTTTTATAATAAAAAATTGCCTTTTCCCATTTCATGCCTGTTTCGGATTATTTTTACATTAAATTTTGTAAAATCACGCTTTTACATGACAAAATATTTGGTTTGTCTTATTATGTTTTTAGAAAAAGAGGTTTAAATTATGGCAAAGAATAGAATTGGAATTGATGTTGGTGGTACTAATATTAAAGTTGCACTTGTTAGCAAATCTGGTGAAATTATTTATTCAAACTCTATTCCTACACGTTCGGAAATGGGATACGAATATACAGTTAATAATATGAAACAAGCAATATCAACACTTATGGAAGAAACAAAATCAACAAAAAATGATATTGAAGGTATTGGTTTTGGTTTTCCGGGACAAGTTGATTACAAAACAGGCATGGTTAAAAACCTTCCAAACATTCCAGGTTGGGTAAACGTTCCTATTGCAGAAATAATTGAAAAAGAATTTGGAATTACAACCAAAATTGATAACGATGTACGCTGTGCGGCTCTTGGAGAACTTAAATATGGAGCAGGTAAGGGTTGTGAGAACCTAATATGCATCACTGTTGGTACCGGTATTGGTTCCGGTATAATTTTGAACGGTAAATTAGTACGTGGAGCAAGCAATGCAGCAGGCGAAATCGGTCATATAAAGCTATTTGCACAAGGCGACAAACTTTGCGGATGCGGGGACTACGGTTGTTTAGAAGCATACGTTTCAGGGCCTTCAATTGTAGAAATGGCTAACAATTACTTAAAAGGCGGGAAATCAACTAAATACAGAGAAATGGCTAATGGTGGAGAAATAACTCCGTTTATAGTTGCACAAGCCGCATTACAGGGTGATGTTGTTGCCAAAAGTATTTATACTATTATGGGTGAATACTTGGGACTTGGACTTGCAAGCGTTGTAAATCTTTTAAATCCCGAAAAAATAATCATCGGTGGTGGTGTTGCAGGTTGTGGAGATTTACTGCTAAATCCTCTTAAAGAAACATTAATGAAACGTGCAATGAAAGTTTCTGCCGATGCAGTTGAAATTGTACCTGCTCAACTTGGTAACACTGCCGGTGTTATTGGCTCAAGCTTACTTATAGAATCGTAATTTATGGCAATATATTTCTTTTATGGTGATGAAGATTATAACATTGAACAAGCCATCGAAAAATTAAAACAAGGGCTTGATAAAAATTTTGCAGCAATGAATTACAAAACATTTGATAATCCTCCTTTTGCTGACTTAATGGATGCGATTCGCACTCAAGGTATGATGTTTGGTAAAATGCTTACTGTCATCAGTTGTAAAAATTACTTTGATAAGAGTTTTGAAGATTATCAAATAAAAGAAATTGAAACAACATTGGAAAACTGTTCAGACAACACAGATGTAGTTTTTGTTGCTCAATTACCTCGTAATGAAAATAAAAAATTGGATTCCCGTAAAAAACTTTTTAAAATTCTTTCACAATATAATTCTCAAGAATTTCCAACATTCAAAATGAATTATTACGGAAAACAAGATCTAGCAAATTGGATTAAAAAAGCTGCTAAAAATAAAAATCTAACAGCAGAACAAGATGTAATTGATATTTTAATTGAACAAATTGGAAATAATTTGCGTGAATTGGATATAGAATTAGAAAAATTAAAGCTTTTGGCTTACCCTGAAAAAAAAATTACATCAGAAATGGTCAAAGAAATTTGCATATCAAACGAGGATTTGTTTAATTTTACAGAACTAATAATGTCACAAGATTATGACAAAGCATTAAATGAATATAAAAAATTGCTGGATAAAAAGCATCCTCTCGAAATTTTATCAGCAACTCAAACTATCTTAAGAAAAAGAATTTTACTAAAACTTAATGCACATAAGCCAATAAAAATAATGACAATTACAGGCATGTCTGATAAACAAATTCAGGCAATACTAAGAAATTCAGGAAAACAAAAACTTAAAAATTTAGTTAATCTAAAAAAGAATTTAACAAATGCGGAATATCGAATAAAATCAGGATTAGCAACAAATGCTGAAAGCGAGGTGCGAGATGCACTTATCAGATAAATATCCGTTTTTGATAAACTATTTTGAAAATGGCATAAAAAATCCTAATAAATCTATTGCACACAGTATTCTTTTTTACGGAAATGACATAGATGCTCAATATCAACTTGCACTTTATATCGCAAGACTTTTAAACTGTAAAAAAGATAAAAATTATGATTGCGAATGCTTGGACTGCAATTGGATAAGAAATGGTGAACACCCGGCTGTATTAACAATTTCAAGAAAAGACAATAAGCCTGATGATGATGACTCTAAAACTGTTATATCACTAAAACAAGCCAATCAGGTTAAACAAACACTATTAAACTCGTCTGATTTTCATAGAATTTTTATTTTTTGTGATAAAAATGAAAATGACGAAATTTTAGGGTTAAATAATCTTAACTTTCAAGAAGAAACGGCAAACGCTCTTTTAAAAACAATAGAAGAACCGCCACAAAATACAACCTTCTTCTTCTTAACGAGAAACAAAGATGATTTAATTTCAACAATAATTTCCCGCTCTCAATGTTTCTTTGTTCCTACATTTGAGCACAAAAATATTGATTGGACACCAATAAAAGACCTTTTTGAAAACTATTTTGAATTCGAAAGACAAACAGTTTTTGAAGTTGCTAATAACTTAAATAACTTTTCTAAAAACAGTATTGAAACTCTTGAACAAATGCAAAGTTATATTTTATCATTAATGAAAAATAACTTTGAAAACAAGCAATTTTTAGTAAAATTATTACATGATATAGAATCTGTCGAATACGCAAAAAGACAAATTATAGCAAAAGTTACACCACTAAATGTATTTGAAAATCTATGTATTGAAATTATCAAGTAACTCATTATAAATTTTTATCGTGGTTAAACAAATTTTTAACTTCCTATCTACAAGACTTTTTATTGTATATTCATAACACTCTAAAAGAGCTTTGTTTAGTCCATTTTTTTGCTCTAAAATTGATAAAATATGATTTCGCCATTCTTTATCTCTTGTATTTGGTTCAATTTTATCAGCAAGAAAAACAATCTTTTCAAAGTCGGTCATATTTTCTCTGCCAACAGTATGACAATATATTGAATCTAAAATTTCTTTGTCTTTAACATCAAACATATATTTTGCAAGGTAAGCACCGGCAGGCGAATGATACGTTTTTGGATTAAGCAATTCTTCCATATCACAGTGCATTTTATCGGTTAAAATTTCATACAAAACTTCATTTTCATAGCATTTTGCACAATCATGTAACAAGCCTGCCAAATAAGCCTTCTCTTCGCTTAAATTATATTTTTTTGCTAAATCTCTTGCACAATCAGCAACACCTAACGTGTGAAAAAATCTTTCTTCATCAAGATTTTCTTTTAACCATTTTTTTATTTCATCAATTGTTTTCATCTTTATATAATCCATGTTTATTTATATAATCAAGAACTTGTTTTTGAACAAGTGTACCTATGGGCTTATCATTCCTAATTCTGCTTCTTAATACAGTTGAAGACAAATTTATATATGGCATATTTGTTATGATAAAATCATAGCCTAAATTTTTAAAATAATCATATTTTTCACGCTTAACTTTTTCTTCTCTCGGAAAAACAATAAATCTAAGAAGTTCCTTTAATTTATCTGCATTATACCAATTTTGAATTTCATTAAAAGCATCTGTACCAATTATAAAATTAATTTTACCTTCAATTGCAGGGTACATTTTATATAATTCATTCACGGTGTTATACGTATACGAAAATTTATCACTTCTATATTCAATATTGCTTATATTAAAGCCTGGTACTCCCTGTATAGCAAGTTTCACCATATTATAACGATGATTTGCAAGCTCATCATCTATATTCTTATGAGGCGGTTTATATGCAGGAATAAATAAAATATTGTCAAAATCAAAATGCGTCTTTGTATAATTTGCAACTGCCAAATGTACATTATGAATAGGATTAAATGTTCCGCAATAAACGCATAATTTCATGTCTTTAATATCCTCTTTATACAAATTAATTCTATAATCTGTACAAAAATAAAAAAACAACCGAATGCTGTATATAACATTCGGTCGCTTTCTTTATACGTTTTGTGCCATTGCTTTTTCTTGCTTTTTGGCTTTTATCTTATCTTTAATTTTATTTACTACATTCAAAATGACTGTTGCTACAACTGCTGCACCCAATAACGATGCGTTACTGTTTGATTTACTTGTTTTTTTCGTCTTATTTTCTTCAACAATCGGGGCTTTTTCTTCTGTTTTTTTAACAGTTGCATCTGCTTTATTGCCAACCGTTGTTTCTTTTTTAGCTTCTTTTACTTCACCTGTACTATCTTTTTTTTTGCTTATACCTTCATTTTTTGATTTTTGAGGTTCTAAAACCGGTTTTGCTTCCGGAATTTCTTCCTTTTCCTTTAAAACTTCAGTATATTTGTCTAATGTGGAAATCAAAGGATTTAACTTTTTATCAAGATTATTTCTGATTTCATCTGCACTGTGAGGATTTTTAGCAACTTCCATTTGTGCTTTAGCCTTTACAGCTTGTGATAACAATTCAGGCATATTTAAGGCATAACTGTTTTTATCTTGTAAAGCTCTGTAATAATCATCTTCGAAGTCATTATCTACACGTAATTTCCAATTTTCAGGATGATCTTGACCGCCTCTGTTGTATGTTTTATCAATTCCGAAGAAATCTACGAACATCATTTGAAGATTTTTTGAACTTCTGAATAATTCAGTAAATTTAGCCTTAACATGTTCTTGCGGACTGTTTACAATTTTATCCTTATATTCTGCACGTTCTTTGCCTTTTATAGGATCAGGGTTCAAATAACCTGAAAGATAATCTACATTCCAAGAATCAGAATACCTTGTACCATCTCTTTGAACCATATTACTTGCAGGAGTCGAGTCATGAGAACCAACAAGAGTCCAATTATCACGAGGTGTATTTTCTGCCCTTCTCCATTCTGTTTGGGTTATGCCCGGCAAATGTTCTTGACCGTAATATATATCATTAAAGGCTTGAGTTGCTGAACATAAATCTTCCCATACAGCCTCATTTTTATCAGCACCATATTCTTTAAATGTAGGAAGAACTATTTTGCTCAAAACTTTTTTGAAATTACCTTGCGGATCGACATCAGGCATATAAGATACATTATTAGCCCACAATTTGTCACGTCTAACTTCACCGTTCGGTTCTTTTACGACTGTATCTTCTTTATACACATAAGGGTCAACCAAACCTAAAGCATGGTCAATTCTTACGTTATCATAATTCTTTAATGAATAAGCAACTTTTTCTTTTAACAATTTGCCGCTTTCGCCTAAAGAACCATCTTCTTTGAATAATTTTTTAGGATCTAAAACAGGTATACCCCAAGTTTGTGGACCATTATTTACTCCACCGTACGGACAACCTAATTTCCAGCCTTTCAAAAATGCACCTTGATTTGCCCATACATCACTTTGGTTAAAGCCTACAAGCAAGTCGCCAATGTAATTAAATCCGATTTCTTTTCTTTTATTATTATTTTCTTTTAATTGTTTATCTGCAATAAATTGAATAAATGAATTTTCATCAATTTCCTTACCGTGTTTTTGCATTAACTCGGCATGACGTTCTTTTTCTCCGGCTTTTAAATTTTGAGGAAGATTTTTATCTGTTTCATTCCATTTTTCGAAATCTTCTGAACCGTTTACTTTTGAAAGAACTTTAAACAGCCCGTCACTTTCTACCCAGCTTTTATTTTCTTTCTTAAATGCTTCAAATTCTTTATTTAATTTCAAAGCTTCTTTATCTTTAGCTTGAACTTTTGCTGTGAAATTGCCGTAAGCTTCATTCATAGCTTTCTCATAATTGCCAAATGCTTTATCAAAGTCTGTATAATTATAATTTTTATCTTTTGAACCTTTATTTTGAGTTGTCAGCTCGTTGTATGTTTTATCTGATAAAATATTTGCATATTTCTTTGATTTTAATTGTTCCATATCTATAAACAATTCATTTTTTGCAAATACTTTTGAAATATATGGTGAATTATCCTTTTTATCAATTGTTCCGCCAGGTCCTAATTGAATTGCGTTAAATCCGTTTAATTTTAAGAAATCCACAAATTTGTCCGCACCTTTAGAATAAGGCGAACCTATTGATGTATCACGTTTATCAGATGGAAAACTTGAACCGTGAACAATCATCGACAAATTCTTAACTTCCAAATAATCTAATGCATCATGGATTGCTTTAGAGTATTCAGGTTTTTCTTCTTCCTTTAATTTTCTTCCGAAACTTACGCTGTTTGTGCGATTTGGTCTAATTGGGTTTGATATAGCATGTATTTTCATATCTGTTTTAAGTATCCTAAAAAAATAATTTGCTACTATACCTCCCCAATTATTTCAAAATTGTAATAATTTGTTACTTCTTCTTGAGCCAATACGGTTAAAGTGTTGATATATTGGGATAAAACAATATATACCATGTGACGTATTTCTAAAGGAACAATCAAAATAATATTATCGATATCATTTTCTTTTGCAAATTTTAACAGCTTTAATGCTGTTTTTTCAACTTTATCACCATCTACTCTAACAACGCTGTCCATGTCATCTGTTTCGCCAAACAAATCCGCCATTGTTTTTTCTTTCATTTCAAGACCTTGAATCATACCGTCAATATTGGCATAACGGCTTGTAATATATCTTGCCAATGAAAATCTTATTTTATCCAATAGTGCTTCTTTGCTTGCTTCGTCCGAAAAATCATTTATTTTTTCAAATACATACACTATATCTTTTATCGAAACTTGTTCTCTTATAAGGTTTACAAGAATATATCTTAATTCTGCCATTGAAATAAAATCAGGAATAATATTATCAACCAAATATGGATTTTTTTGAGATACAATTTCAACGTACTTATTTACATCTTCGTAATCCAATAATTCGTCGATATATTTAATCGCAACAAATTCTACTGCTCTTGCAATATATTCTGACGGAGTCATGCCCTTTTCCCAAAAATCTTTTGTTTTTTCTTCCGGTATCCAAACAACTTTTTTACCTGTAATTACATCATAATCTGTGTAATGGTCTTTTTTCTTTCCTTTGAAGTTTATATCTTCTTGGAAAAACATTGTATGTTTTGGGTATACAAAAGAATTCAAAACGCTCAAACCTCTAATATTTATTGAAAATTCATAAGGTGCAAGCATATCATCATCTCTGAATATAATTTTCGGAATTACGTAACCTAAATCATCTGCAATTTTTTGTCTTGTTTTAACGGTTTCACTTAACAAATCATTTTCATTATCGGGTGAAACAAATTCTAAAATTTGTTCGCTTAAATGAATAGAAAATTTTTCCAATTGCAAAGTTGAAAACATTGCATCAGGTGAAATAGCCTTAATTAAATTTTGTTGTAAATTTTCTAACTCTTTTATGGCAGCAGACATTTTATCATTTAGATTTTTTCTTTGTTGAGTCCCTGCTTCTTCTTTTTCCAGTTGACCCTTTATTTTGGCAATTTTTTTCTTTTGTTCTCTTATTTTTACTTGGATATCACGGCAAGTTTCATAAGGTGAAAGCTTTGCAGATAACATTTTTTCCATTTTACTTTTAAATGCTGTAATATTTACAACATCGTCAAAGGTATTTTCTACATCAGCCTCTTTTACAAAAATACAATTATATTGAAAGCCCTCATCTGTTTCTACTTCGCTCATGCTGTATAAGTCCCATCCATCTTCCGCCATTTCATTCAAAAGATTTTGTAACGGTAATGTGCTTTCACTTGGAACTGTTTTAATCACGTATTGTAATTTTGAATTTTTATTTGCCATTTTTGTTTTATCCTTACTTTTTTATTTATTCATGAATATAACTATTTGCCTGTTTTTAATTTATTGATAACTAAATCCGTAACATCAAGACCACCAACAAAAATTACTCTGTAATCAAAAATTGCATCTAATTTTTGTTCTACAAGAACTTGTTTTGTTGCTGCTTGAATTTTGTTATAAACTTCTTCTTCTTTTTTTAGTTTAAATGTTACATAAGCAGATTGTTTTGCTTCAAATTCTTTTTTTGTTTTTTCTTCAAAATTTTGCTTTTTTAATGGAGTATCCAAAGATTTATATTGTTTTTCTTTATCAACTAAAAATTGTTGTAACTCAAGTCCTTTAGCGTCAACTTCCTTTGCTGCATTTTGAGCAAATGAATAATTATCTTGAACCTTTTTGTAATCAATATAACCTACACCTTCAGCAAAAACTTGAGTGCTGCTAACAGCAATAAATGTCATAACTAACGCAATAATTGTACTTTTCAATTTCATTTTATTTACTCCTTATTAATACTAATACATCATATCACCAACACCGAATGTAAAGTAACCGCTTCTGCGAGTAGCACCCATCGGATTTGTAATCGGAACACCATAGTCAATTGATAACGGTCCAAGTCCCGGAATATAGATTTTCAAACCAACACCGGCAGATATAGCCTGTCCCGGTCTGTTATATAAATAATTTGTCATATTATCAGCATGGAAAACTTTACCTGCATCAACAAAGAACGACAATTTTAAATTATCAAAAAACGGTACTTTTTTAATCCTATCTAAGAATAACAGTGGCGTATTTAATTCGGCAGAACCCATTACATAAGCACGACCTGTTCCAACAGTACCCATTCTATACCCTCTGATTGTATATGGGCCACCAAGTCTGTATTGCATAACTTCAGGTGTATGCTCCGCACCATGAATAATACCACCTGCTTTAGCAGTTAAAGAAAATGCAGATTTACTCATTACAGGGAAGTAACGCTTAATAGACCCTTGTAATTTACCGTGAGTTTTATTAAATCCGTCTAACGCAACATTTTCTGAGAATTTAACACTTGCTAAAACACCATTCCTTGTGTTCACAGAACTATCACGAGTATCATATACCAATCCCGGTGCTAATGATATAAAGAAACCACCCTCTAATTGTTCATTACGCATCTTCCTAAATCTTGCTTCATCAAAAACTGCACCGGCAGGTGTTTTAGCTATTGCTAATCGTCTTAATGCGTTGTAATCACCTTCTCTAACATTTACATTTTCTGCACCTAATGTAAAGGTAGCCGATAAATTAGAATTTTCCTTAACCCTGTGTGCAATACCAATTTCACCGCCAAATCTTTGTTCCATTGCCAAAGGAACTTGATAAGAACCAAAATCTCTGAAAAATAATTTTGCAGAAAGCGAATTATCAGCATTTAAAAAATAAGGTTCAAAGAAATTAATTTCTGCTTGCAAATTTGCACGGCTTAAAACAGATGAGTCACTCATAACAACACCTGTACCTGCTAAGAAATTTGCACCTATCCTTTGACCACGTCCCATAAAATTATTATCCGAAACACCGACAGAACCAAAGAAACCTGTTGCGGAATCAATACCTGCACCTAACGATAACGTTGCGGAACGCTGTTCTTTAACGTCGATTGTAATATCATAAGCATCAGGATTTTCCAATGAAGGTTCAATTTCACGATTTACATCTTTGAACGCCTGTGTTGCATAAAGACGTACCAAATCCGCTTTTAGCAAATTCTCATTGTAAACCATGCCCGGTTCGGTCAATATGTTACGTTGAATAACATACTCTTTAGTCTTCTCATTCCCGCTTATTGATATTGAATTAATAATACCTTCGGATAATTTCAGATTTACTACACCGTCAGGATCGTCATAAAATTCGCTAATTCTTGCTAAAATGTAGCCCTTACTTGCATAACAATTTTGGATATTTTCTATTGCTTCATTTATCTGAGAAACATTTTGAGGTTTGCCTCTTAGGGGTAATAAATAGGATAGTATTTCCTCAGTTGAAACAACAGTATTACCTTCAATTGTAAAATCGGTAACAGGCATATTTTCTTCAAGAATTAGCCTTAAAGTTATTGTATTATCTGCATTCTTTATTGGAATTGCTTTTAATTTGTCAGAAAAGAAACCGGTTTGATATATACGTTTTAAGTCTGTTTGCAACAAATTTCTATCATAAATATCGCCTGAATGCATTTGCATTTTTTCCAAAATATATTCAGGTTTAATCACATTAGGACCTGATATTTCAATATCTTTGATATACATTTTAGCGTCATCATCTATTGAAACCAAAGGCTTTTTAACGGGTTTTACAGCTTCATTATCTTCTATCGCAAATGAACTTGTCGCAGTTACAACAAGCAATATCGTTATGCATATAAATCTGTATATATATTTAAGCGAGTTCAAAACTCAAACCCTAATCTTTTTTCTTCTTTTACGTTTGATTTGTGTATTTCGGCTATTTCAAACGTGATTTGTGATACTATCCTATGTCAATATTATATATCAAACATTCCGTGAAAACCATGCATTTTTGCATGTTTACACTATTGTTACAAATAATACATTTATAAAATTTACAATAAGATTTTTCATAGAAAAACGAGTAAAATTATAAGTAATTTATGAAAAAATTTATTATAATATTAGGATATGTAATTTTAATTTTTATAGCATTAAGTATGCTTTTCCCGTTTTTTGCAATGCTAAATTTAGCATTAACATCTGAAGACGAAATTTTTAAAAATGCCGGAGTATTTTTTCATACAAATTTAACATTAGAAAATTTCAAACACGTTTTTTTAGAAATTCCAATAACAAAATTTTTCTTTAACAGTATGATTGTTGCAGTAATTACAACAGTTGGACAAGTTATAATATCATCTCTGGCAGGCTATTCATTTGCAAGGTTAAATTTTAAATATAAAGAGTTTTGGTTCATTACAATTTTAATAACAATGATGGTTCCTCCGCAAGTCAATATCATTCCGCTGTTTTTCCTTATGAGAGAACTTCATCTGATTGATACATACCCTGCATTAATACTTCCGGGATTATTCGGAGGATTTGGAGTATTTATGATGCGTCAGTATTTTCTTTCATTACCAAAAGATTTGGAAGAATCTGCCAAAATTGACGGCTGTAATTTAGTTCAAACCTTCTTTAAAATTGCACTTCCGTTATCACTGCCTGCTGCAATAACACTTGGTATATTCACCTTTGTAACTACTTGGAACAGTTTTATGTGGCCTTTGATTATAACAAATTCTGAAAATATGAGAACATTACCTGTCGGATTGGCTATATTCAAAGGTAGTTTCAGAGAAATAACTTTATGGGGAGATTTGCTTGCTTGTGCAGTCATTTGCACAATTCCTGTGATAATAATTTTCTTAATAGGTAAAAAATATTTCTTATCCGACTTACTATCGGGAGCAGTAAAAGAATAGCCCACCGAATATACAGTCGGGTAGTTAAAGTTATTAATAAAAAATTGTAATATTCAAGTATGCAAAATACATTTACCCCAATTGCAAATGATACGTTTATTGCAATGTTTACTCACGATTTAAAAACACCTATTAATTCAGGAATATTTGCTATTGAAATGCTTTTAAAAAACAGTTCAAATAATCTTAATGATTATCAAAAAGAACTTTTAACCGACCTGCTCAATTCATCAAAATACATGAAACGATTAACCGAAAATGCTCTTTGTAAATTTAAAGCAGAAAGCGGTAAATTAACTTTAAACAAAGAAAAATGTTCGATAAAGACATTGGTAAAACACTGTATTAAAGAAACAAAATACATATTAAAGGACAAAAAACAAACTCTAAATTTTAGTTGTGTACAAAATGATATAACAGGTAAAGTTGATATTGTTGAATTTACAAGAATAATAAATAACCTTATCTCAAATGCAAGTAAGTATTCTCCAAAAAATTCAGAAATAAATATAACACTAAAAAAACTTAGCAACAGAATTTATTTTGAAATCGAAGATTTTGGTTGTGGCATAGATATAAAAGAATTTGATAAGGCATTTGAAAAATATGTACGACTTGCAAATAATCAAAAATCCGCAGGAACGGGACTTGGTTTATATATCACAAAACTAATAGTAGACGCACATGGCGGAAATATTAAAATAAACAGTAAATTACAAAAGGGGACAAAAATTTCGTTTGATATTCCTGCATAACTCAAACTTTAGTTGTAAAAATTTCATCATTTATTATAATTCAAATTTTAAATTAAATTTTTAAAATAAGAATGAAAGAGGTGAAATTATGACTGAAAAAAAATATGTTATTGATATCAAATCCAAAGAATTAAACTTCAAATCACTTGCAAATTTGGCAATCATTTTAAACAAAATAGACTTGGATAAAAAGTCTGTTGCTCTTGATTTACAAGAAGTTGAAAGCGTAACCGAAGACTTTTTTACATTCATTAAAAACTTTTCCGAAACAACAAAATTGACGCTTTTAAATATACCTTCCGAATTATTTGCACTTTTAAACTTGAGAAGATATGATAAAAATGTTAAAATGTTCAATAATAATCTTGATTATATTCAAGACAAAAACGAACTTATTAACAGAAAATTTCATGTTGTAAAATAATCGGAAATATTTATGGGCAAAATTCTTCAAAAAACAGTATACTTACTTTTGGCATTACACGAAAAATTTTTAAAAAGAAAACGTAAAAATGCAAAAAGAGGACTTCACAACTCAACAACAAAAACCGTGTTGAATAATGGTTGTTCGCTTAATTTAACAGTCAAAACAGAAGAAAACAAAGCAATTTTGGAAAAAAATCTTGCAGTTATACTAAAAAGTTTTGAAAACAGCCCCGAACAAATGCTGATTTACATAGAAAGAAACGGAACACCTGTTATAAGACATGAAAATGCTTCAAAGGTTCTTGATATAGTAAGAGAAGAACAAGGTTATATTAGAGAATTAAAAGGTTTGAAGGCTTTAATTCTAAATTTAATGTTATTCAAAAAATTTAGTTTTAAATCATCAGAAATGTTTTTGATGAATGAAGGTAAAATAGACCAATATGCCATGATACACCAATTTTACAAATGGTATGCAATGAAAACAGGCATGCCCGGATTTGATGTAAATGCACAAGATAATTTCAGAAAATTTATAGATGAAAAAAGTTATCTGAATATGGAAACACTGGATGTTGAAGATATTTTATCCCTAAAAGATGCAATAGCAAGAGATGTTGATGCAATAACATTTGTTGAAAAAATTGCAAAACAAAACGAAGGCAGCAAAAAAGCCATGAAAAAAATGACCGATGGTGGAGCTTCCGTATAACTAGTTACAAGAAGTAACTGTTTCACTTAATGTAACATTACTGTTTTCGCATTTACCATTCTCATCAGCATACAGATAATCCATGTTTCCATTATTAATTACCCATGCTGTGCACCGAAGACGATATTTTAAACAATTTCTAAGTATGCCTGATGATGAAAAACCAAAACCCTCTGGTTTAATCGTGTAATTGCCATTATCATCCTGTTCTATCTCAAAGAGAAATACGTCCTTTCCTAAAGTACCGGTGCCATTATTTGGTCCATCTATGTCAACCGAAACTGATGTTCCCATTATAGCAAGAGCAGTTCCATCAGATAAAATTAATGAGGGGCCATTAATATTTACTTCTTCATCAATATAATAACTTGATATTTTATATTTATCAAAACATCCTGAACTTTCTGTACCACAATCTTTTGATATTTTCATAAATTCTTTTAATCGATTATATATTAGATTACTTTCCTGGATGCTGTCGGTTGCAGGCCATTCTTCATATGGTCCATATACAGCTGTTGCTCTGCCAAATGCATCATCTAGGTTTTGATATATTTTTTTAACTTTAGCAACTTTTTCTTTATTATTTGTCGAACTGTTTAAATTTGGTAATGTCAATGCTGCAACAACACCTATTACACCCATTACAATAAGTGTTTCAGCCAGAGTAAA
>CAJOKJ010000039.1 GCA_905235155.1 Candidatus Gastranaerophilales bacterium | reverse complement strand
TCAAACAAAAACGAAAGGACATAATCAAAAAAGATTATAAAAAAGATTTCAACTACAATTAGGTAAGGATAAGGTTTTTAATTTAATACTCTCTCTCTCAATTATTTAAACGAAAGTTTACACCTCCCAAAAGGGAGGCTTTTTTTTGTTTTGATGAGCGTGTTGCCGTTTAATGCGAGGCGTAGAAAATTAAATGTGAATTGATAAACTAATTATTAATTCATAAATTTCTGATAAATTGTTATTTCTTCTATTTTATCTTTAAGTTCATTTCTATCCATTATAACTTTATTATAAATTTTATGTATATAGTTACAATTTTATTCTAATTGAAAAATATATATTATTTCAATAAAATATAAATATTATTACAAAAAGGTTACAATAAAATGACAACAAACAAGAAAAGATTTGTACTATTAGTTGATTTTGATATTTATGAAGATTTTAAAAAACTTGCTGAAGAACAAAACAGAACAGCAGGCAATTTGGGTGTTACACTTATTAAAAATTTTGTAAAAGAACATAAAACAAAATAAATAATATTATGAGAGAAACTATTTTCACAATATTTGGAATTATTTTATGTTTGTTCTGTATTATTTCTGATATTGGCGATTTATCTCAATATAGAGAACAATACTGGATTTTTGGTGCTATACTTTTAATCCTAATTTTAGTATTTTTATTAAAAAAGTATGGAAAAAGCACAAAAAATCAATTAATTATTCTTTTAGGTTTAATAATTTTCTTTACTATAATATTTTTTATAGAGATAAAATTTAGTTCTTTGTTTATAAAATAAAAGTCCGTATTTTTATTTTTCAATTTAATTAAACTATTTTATAAGTTCATAAAGATATATTGTATATTTTGATTCAGGATGTTTAAATTCTTTCAAGAATTTAACTTTTGAATTTTTTTCTAACGGAATAACCGGTCTGTCAGACATAAGATATTTCGTTCCGAGTTCTTTCATTATATTTGTATCAAAATATTTTTCTTCCCAGTATATTATTTGTTGATGTCCCCAAAATTCAAGAAGCATTCTGTATACATAATTCTTTTTTAATAAATTTGCATTTAATTTATTTAATTTTTTTTTATAGTCTAAAGAAAACAAATTAAAATAACCGTTAATGGAATAAAATCCGTTATATGCACTAATATTAAGAGGAAGCAATCCTAATACGGCAACTTTATATCGGTTTTGCGGTTCTCCTATAAACTCTTTTATTTCTGAAAATTGTTTTTCTGCAAAATATTCTTTATAAGTATATACATTTTCAGGCAAATTTTTATGAAACATATATTTTATAGAGTTTTTAAAATAAAAATTTGAACCTAAAGAATAAATTATTTGATAAAAAATTAAAATAAAAACGATATATTTGCCAAATTTATTAAATTGTTCTTTTATCAAATTTAATGACAATGCAAAAGTTATAAGCCATAACATTGGTAACAAAAAATAAAAACGATTTAATTGAAATTGTTTTAAAAATTCAAAACTGTCAACAAATTGTATTATAGGTACATAATGAAGCATTAAGCCATAAAATATTGCAATACCAAACATTAACAGCCAAATAAAAATCAACGCTTTTTTTTCTTTTAAATTTTTAATAATTGCATAAAGAACCGCAAATAAAGATGTCGGAAGCATTATTATTTTATTCATGGCTAAACAACAACCTTCCCCGTTATCCATAATATGGAGTTTTATACCTTCTTGAACAGATTGTATAAAAGGTTTTAAGGATAATGCTTGAATTGCCATAATTGACCAATCTTTTCTATGTGAAACAAATGTGTTGTCAAAAAATGTTATGTATATATATCTGTATATAGTAACCAGTGAAATAAATGCACAATAACATATTGAAAATAAGAATATCAAATTAAATTTTCTTTTTGTAATAAGGTCATAAAGCCATATAAATCCAACAAATGTCAGAAAAAACGGTGTTATAAGCTCAAAATTTACACAAAATGGTATTAATGTTAAAATTACCCAATTGTAAAATCTATAATTCCCGCTGCGAATATTAAGAAATGTCCATAACCACAACGGTTGTCCCAAAAGAGTTAAAAATATCAGAGTCAATAAATTTGGTATAAAAGCAAAGCATAGTGCTAATCCTGATAAAACAAATTCATTTTTGTTATTTATTAAAACATAATCTTTTAATAAAAGATATGTACCGATATAGGCAATAATTCTACCTAAAATATCAATGAAAATATAGGCTTTTAGCGGTGTTAGAAAATTAAAAATTGCAACTTGAAATATTAATTCAGAATGAAAAACATTTCTCGAAAGTCCGTTCATAAACTCAGGAATTTTAAAATCTAACGGTAAAAACCAACTGTATTTTGAAATAACTTTATACCATATAAAATAACTGTCAAGATTATCCCACGCAGAAATTACAGAATTTTGTTTTAAAATTAAATATGGAAGTGTATAAAAGGCAATAGCAGTTATTCCAACTATTATTGCTATTTTAGAAAATTTTTTCATAAATTTATAATAACATCTTTTTTATTACAATGGTCATTATTATTAAGAAAAATAATTTTATTAATGATATATAAAAAACAGTTTTTTATTTAAATAAAAAATACGGACTAATTTAAAAGTCCGTATTTTTCATTATTTAGCAAGAAATTTGTTATTTATGTTGAGCAGGATTGTATGTACTCTTTAAATACAATTCTCTCAATTGTTTGTAATCAGCTTCTGCCGGAGCATCACTCATCAAGTCTTTTGCAGCAGAGTTTTTAGGGAATGCAATTACATCACGGATAGAGTCAGTTCTTGCAAGTAGAGCAATCATTCTGTCTAAACCAATTGCCAAACCAGCGTGAGGTGGTGTACCGTATTGTAAAGCATTAACCATAAATCCGAATTTTTCTTGTGCTTCTTCCTCTGTTAAACCTAATGCTTTAAAGATTTTCTTTTGAACTTCAGGTGAGTGAATTCTAACCGAACCACCACCTAATTCAGTACCGTTGTAAACGATATCATAAGCAATTGATTTAACATTACCTAAATCACCACTGTCTAATTTATCTAAGTCTTCTAAACAAGGTGATGTGAATGGGTGGTGCATTGCCATAAAGCGTTGTTCTTCATCACTCCATTCAAACATAGGGAAGTCTACAACCCATAATAAAGCGTGTTTTGATTCATCAATTAAGTTTAATGATTTACCAAAATGAAGTCTTAATCTTCCCATAATATCGTAAACAGTTTTAGGTCTGTCTGCTACAAAGAAAATTATATCTCCGTCTTGAGCTTGAGCTCTTTCTTTAATTTGTTGTGCTTGTTCTTCGGTAACGAATTTAAGAACAGGTGATTTTGCAGTTCCGTCTTCGTTATAAATAATGTTAGCAAGTGCTTTTGCACCGAATGAAACGGCTAATTTTGTAATATCATCGATTTCTTTTCTTGAATATTTAGCACCGCCAGGTATTCTTATACCACGAACAATACCACCGTTTTCAAGAGTTTTCTTAACGATTTCAAATTCTGATTGAAGAATTATATCACCGATATCAAACAATTCCAAACCGAAACGAGTATCAGGCTTATCAGAACCAAATCTGTCCATTGCTTCTTGCCAAGGCATTTGAATAAACGGAGGTTTAACTTCAACACCAGCTGCTTTAAATCCTTCAACAATTAAACCTTCAACAAGTTCTATAATATTTTGTTGTTCAACAAACGACATTTCAATATCAATTTGTGTAAATTCAGGTTGTCTATCAGCACGCAAGTCTTCATCACGGAAGCATTTTGCGATTTGGTAATATCTTTCAACACCGCCAACCATTAATAATTGTTTAAAAATTTGTGGTGATTGAGGTAATGCATAAAATTTACCCAGTTGAACACGTGACGGAACAAGATAATCTCTTGCACCTTCAGGAGTTGTTTTAATAAGAATAGGAGTTTCAACTTCTAAAAAGTCTTGATTGTTCATGTAATTTCTAACAGCTTTAACAACATCATGACGAAGTTTAAGTTTGCTGTACATTTGCGGACGACGAATATCTAAATAACGATATTTTAATCTAACGTCTTCAGAAACAGATTCATCATCTAACACGAATGGAACAGGTTTTGCTTCGGAAAGAACTTCTACAAAATCCGGATAAATTTCAACTTGACCTGTTGGTAGTTTTTCGTTGTAAGTTTCTTCAGGTCTTCTTGTAACTTTACCTTTAATCATAATAACATATTCGTTTCTGATTTTTTCGAACATTTTATGAATTTCAGGATTTTTTTGAGGATCGGAAACAAGTTGGAAAAAACCTGTTCTGTCACGAAGCTCAATAAAAATCATACCGCCTAAATCACGAACACAATCAACCCAACCTGAAAGAGTAATTTCTTGGTCAATATTTGATAAGTTAAGTTCGCCACAATTGTTAGTTTTCATTCTTAATTGCATAAACATAATTCCTTTTCTTTTAAATACGAAATTATATTACCAAAAACATAAGCATTTGTGAAGAAAAAACTTATAAAATATAAATGTATTGGCAATGTATTGACAATACCGGAAAAATAAGTTATAATGAAAATATGGATAAGTTTAAATATAAAATCATAAAAATTAATGGTAAAAAATTTATTTTTAAACTTGACTTAAACACCATAACAAATGATTATGATTATCATATTTATATAAGACATTTGGTAACACCTGAACAGGCAATATCCGCATTTTTCACAAAAACGACAGATGTTTACAACGAAAAATATGACCGACAGGAATTATATAGTGAAAAATTAAATATTGTAGTTTTCTACAAGAAATTATCACCTGACATCTTGATAATAACTGCATTTTTTGAAGGAGGCTTAAATGACTAAAAAAAGTATATATATTCCAGACATAGGAATTGCAGAAGTATCTGATTATGAACCAACAAAAAACGAAGAAAATTTAATACTTAAATTTGAAGAACAAGCCGAAAAAAGTATTTCTGAATACAAACAAACTGCAAACGTAAATTTCAGATGGTCAGAATTTGAAATAAAACGAGCAAAACGAATAGCCGAAAAACTTGGTATGCCATATCAAACCTATTTAAAATCGACATTAAAACAAGCAATGGATTTTGACGAAAAAAGATTGATGTAAAATAAGAAAAGGAATTATGCATAAACATAATTCCTTTTCTTTTAAATACGAAATTATATTATCAAAAACATAAGCATTTGTGAAGAAAAAACTTATAAATTAATTACAGTTTCAAATTTAAAGTTTTCTTTTAAATCCCAATCGTCATCTTGTCTTAATGCATTAATTTTATCTTTTAGGTTATCAAAAATACCAATCCTTTTATAAAAACTTTCTAGTGAAATACCTTCTGTTGCTTTAATAGCATCAAAAATTGGTTTTACTACTTTTTTTTGTAATTTTGGTATCCAATTTATCATATTCTTTTGCAATATCTTTTCGTTATTATATAAATCATTTTGAATAATTTCATCCGTATATTTATTTTTATCCATTATATATTTAATCAAACCTGTAAACATATAATTACCTCGATTTATCAACTCGTATTTTTCAACAAAATTTTTATTAACATTTACTATATCATTTTCATCTAAGGATTCTAATATTAAATTTTTGTCCCCATTACTTAAAAATGAAATATTTAATATGTTTTCTTTAAATTTGTTTTTAAGTTCATCTTTGTATGGTGGTTTAGTAAACTCACTCCAAACTTTACAAACCTTTTTATATTCTTTCTTGCAATCTTCAAAAATCTTATCTATATAAACAGCTAAAATCATATTTTTAATTTTTTCATCTGTAATATCTGTTTTTGCTGTACCAAATACATTTTTATAATCATCATTTTCATCAGGGTTATGTAAAATTCTTTTGTAATCTGCTTCCGCATAACTTGGTTTGCCAAGATATGCTTGGTATATACCTGCAATTGACTGAATACTCATTTTTACATCATCAATATATTTAAAATCTTTATATTTTTTATTTAAATCATCGTGATATTCTTTACTATTTTTCAAATATGCTTTTTCACCTCTTTTTCTTTCATAAAAATAACCTAAATCCGACATTTTCTTTTGGATTTCAATTTGCTCAGGTCTATTTGCACAAAAATCAAACACTTTTACATCATTTTGAGAATTTGTATATTTTGTTAAATTCGTTGCAAAATTTGTATCATCTCCTTTTGTCGATTCTACAATGCGACATAATATTTTTATTTGTTCAAAATGATTGTTAACATACATTTCCGCATCTTGCTTATCTTTAGGTGTTTGTCCTTTTTGTCTTTTAAATACCATTTCAGTATAAGCCTCGTATAAAGAATTTACAGTTTGTGCTCCATTTATAATTTGGGGGTATATTAATTTTAATCTATTTTTACCTTTTGTCTGACATTGTGAACAAGTAATAGTAATCCCATTGTTAAAACAATAAAAAATTTCAGGACTATCTTTTGCAGTTTTAATTATTTCCTTATTTATTACATTGTTTTTTCCCAAAAAATATCTTACATTTCTATTAAATAGTTGATACCTATGCTTCTTTCTTAACTTAATTAAATCTTTTCCAGTTAAAATAACAACGAATGTATCTTTTGGTTTATTATTATATATTGCTTGATATTTTAGAAATTTTGTATCAGAATTTGGAAACGTTAAGTTTAATTCACAATCTTTTGGATTTTCATAGGATGTCATACTTTGAAATTCTTTGTATTGTTCCTTAATATCATCATAAGAATAGTATGAAACATTTGAATATTGTTTTAAAATTGCCTCTTCGCAATAACCTAAATGAAACAAATAATATTTAATTTTAAAACCAGAGTGTTTAGCTTGATTAAATTTATAAAAAATATCTTCTCTAATTCTTTTATTTTTAAAATCTTTAACTAAATTTTCGTCAGATAATTTTCTTTCAGAATCAATAAGATATGCAAACCAATCCCTTTTTGCTCGATTTTCTTTAACTCTTTTTTCACTAGTACATGCTTTAATTTGAACTATATTAATAATTTGGTCATCATTATCTAACCAAAAAGCATCAATAGATTCATCATGACTTCCAAGTCCATCTAATGCTTCTTCAATACTATCGTCTGTCATATTTTGAAAAAATATCTTTAAACAAAAATATGGAAATGATTTTGTAATATCTTCTTCTTTTGAAATTTCAGTAGCATATTTCTTCATTTCTTGAAAAAAATCTTTTTCTGGCATAAAAACTCCTTTTTTAAATAATTAATTTTATATATTGTTACAATAATTTTAGTATAAATCAAGTTTTGTTTGAATGTAATTATCAAAATTTATTTTAGGTATTATTTCACAAAGTTTAACTCTTGATAAAATTTTGAAATGTTCTCTTATTATTGATTTTCTTTGTGGTAATTCTTTGAATAAATAGCCATTTATTAATGCAATATCATCAAATAACAATATTAACAACTTATCATCTTTAAAATATTCAGGATTTATATTATATATTAATTCTAAAATCTCTTTAAGAGATAATTTTCTTGATTTATTTATTTTTTCTAGTATATCGTGGTTTATTAAAATATTACAATTTAAAATTTTTTCAAAATATAGTAAAGACTCAATATATTTTTGTTTATCAAGTTGAAACTTTTTATAATTAAAATGAGCAATACAATTTCTAAACTCTTTTAAATATCTTTGTCTTTGTTGAAATTCTGTTGAATTAGTAATAACAGGAATATAAAAGAAGTTTTTTCGAATTTTTTTGTTTTTTAAGAAAATCTTATTTGCAAACAAATTCAGTATTTCACTAATATACATTTTGTTAATTGAATTTTCCAATTTTTCATTATTTGACTTTTTTGATTCAAATATTTTAGTAAATGCTTTATCTTTGTCATTTCTAAATTTTTCTATTTCTCTTATGTACCTATAAACAATATGGTACGCACTATCTCCGTGAGCTTGTGTATATTTATTATAAAGCATAACCTTTAGACATCTTTCAATGTTCATAATTCTTTTGTAAAAAATAGAAAATTCTGTTAAATTATAATCAAACATTGCTTAAACCTTTATTTATAACCTTTTGCATATCAAAATCTTGACAAAATGTTATAAATATGTTATCATGAATATACGAGTTATCCAAATATCGCTTTGGCGAAAAGGAATTTTGGGTTGGCGAATGCCGGTGATGCCCTTTTCGGTTGGATAACTTTTTTGTTGCAACAAATTTATTAGCCTGCTGTTACAAGGCTTTTTTAATATTTCAAATCATCAATTTGAACTGTCAAGTTTGAATTTAAACTTGTGTCCTGCTTTTGCTTTGTAGTTCAAACCTTTTGACATAGAGCTTATTAACAACCCAAAGCCTCTGCAAGTTCTTGGCACAACTACCAAACCAACAACTGTTACTGATTCAATTGCAACAGTTGCAATACCAATTAATGAAAATGCTAATGCCCCAACACCCGCAGGAACTGCTCTTATTACATTCAATATTTGAGGTGCTTTCAAATCACTTCCACTCTTTGGTTCCATTCTTACAGTATAATTCTTTTCTGTTGGCAATAATATTTTATTAACAATAATATATCCTCTTGCTCGTTTATACAAAGGAGAACTTTTTTTAATTTTTTTGAAATATCCGGCAAATCTTGTATCTTCAGGTAAGTACATTCCATTTGACGCTTTAACAGGGTTTACTAATCTGAAATATATTTTTTCATTTTCTTTTGTTTCATTAATATCTAAATCTGATTCCAATTCTAAAGTAAAAACACTTCTTGGAATAAGATAAACTTTTTCTTCTTCTACTCCTGTTGATAAAACTGGTGTTGTTTGTTCTTGTGTTTGATAATTTTGATATTGATTATTATTTTCAAAAGTTTGATTAGTTTGTTGGTTATTATAATATTCATATTCTGCAAATGCAGGACATAAAGTAAAAAAGTTAAAAACTAAAACTAAAAATAATGCTAAAATCTTTTTCATAAATTCCTCTTATACAATTTATCACATAATAATTTTACCAAAAACATCTAATATTGTGAATAATGAAATTTATAATTCTGAATTTATTTTTTCATAAAAAATTATTTATTATTAAATATAAAATATTATTATGTCAAAAACGGTCGTTAATTTCTAATATATAATAATAATTTCAAAATAATAATTCTTTCAAAGATAAACAAAGGCTAAATTTAATACTGTTGTAATATACTGAACACAAGTTAGCAGAAACATTTAAAGTAAAAAACAATGTAGCATTTTATGAAAAATGCTACATTATTTTTGGTAATAATATTATCGGTTTAATTAAAAACACTAAATTTTTATTTAAAATTTTTCTATTTACTATCTCATTTGAACCGGCATAATTAATGATATATAATCTTCATCGCTGTTTGGTCTAAATACTGTTGGTGATAAGTTAGTGTTCATTTCAATTTTAACTTCATCATTATCCATGTTTTTAAGACCTTCAATTACATATTTGTAATTAAATGCAATTATCATATCTTCATTTTTGTAATCTACATTTAATGTTTCTTCAGATGCACCTGAATCAGGTGTATCACCTCTTAGTGTCAATTTATCTTCTGTAAATTCAAATTTTACAATACTTGTTTTTTCATTAACCATAATTGAAACTAATTCAAGTGCTGAAACTAATTTATTTTTATTTATTACAGCAACTTTCGGATTTTCTTTCGGTATTAATTGATTATATTTTGGATATTGACCTTCCATTATTCTTGAAATCATCATTGATTTTTCTGTTTTTAAAATAAGTTTTGTTTTATCTGTATAAATTTTCACGGATTGGTCATTTACCAACGCACTCATTTTCAAAAATTCATTAGTTGTTTTAGACGGAATTATTAACTGACTTGATTTTTTTTCTAAATTGCTAATATTTTCTCTCACTCTTGCAAGTCTGTTACCGTCTGTTGATGCCATTTCAAGAGTATTTTCATTTATATCACACACAACACCTGATAAAAGATTATTTGTTTCAAAATTTGCAGCAGCAAAACTTGCTTGTTTTATTGCTTTTGTAAATGGCTTAATATCTATATCAATTGAATTTTCATCTACAAGATTTATATCTAAAACGTTTGGAAATTCAGATGCCGAAATACCTATAATATCAAATTTTGCATTTTCACATTTTATATTTACTGAATTAGTTTCATTATTTAATTCAAAAGTTATAAGTTTATCTGCAAGACGAGAAACAATATCGTTTAATTTTTTTGCAGGAAGTGTAATTTTACCTTCATTTTCAATTTGTGCTTCAACTGTTGTTGAAATTGTCAAATCAAAATCTGTAGCTGTTAATCTTAATGCATTATCATTTACCGTTTCTATTAAAATGTTAGCAAGAACAGGTTGTAAACTTTTCATTGCTGCAACATTTGCAACAAGTCTTATTCCGTTAAAAATATCTTCTTTTTTTACTAAAAATTTCATATATATATATCCCCCAAATATCTATGTTTTAATTTTACAACAAACAAATTTATTTAATTATTTTTTCTATAACTAAATAAATAAATGATATATGTATTTATATTAGATTATTTAATAGTAATAATAAGTTAAAAAAAATTGCAGAAAACTCTTATTTGTGTGTATTATTAGTATTTTTATTGCAGAAAAAATTGCAGAAAACTTTTTTATAATTCTGTAATTTTATATAATTTTTTATTTATTAATAATTTTTGCAGAATATTGCAGAAAACTTTTATTAATTTCTGCATGTTTTAAAGTATAATTTTAATATGAAATTAAAAAGTTTAAAATTAAAAAATTACAGAAATTGTGAAAATATAGAAATGGATTTTTGTGATTTTAAAAACTTAATAATAGGTAAAAATGCACAAGGAAAAACAAATATTTTAGAAAGTATTTATTTTCTGTCAAATTTGAAATCAGTTAGAACTTCAAATAATTTGGATTTAATAAAATTTGAAAAAGAAAAAGCAGAAATAAATGTTGTTTTGGAAAAAAATAATACAAATGTGGAAATGGATTTTTCTTATAACGATGAAAAGAAAAAAACATTTGCTATAAATAAAGTAAAATCTAATCAAAAAGATTTTAAACAAGTTTTAAAAACAGTTTTATTTTCATCAGAAGATTTGTTGTTACTAAGAGGTACTCCGGAAGACAGAAGAAAATGGTTAGACAGAGCAATTTCACAAATTTATCCTTTATACGATGACAGATTATCAAAATATGAGAAAATAAGAATACAAAAAAATAATTTATTAAAAAACGAAAAATTAGATAAATCTTTATTGGATGTTTATAACGAACAACTTGCAATAGCAGGTTCTAACGTAATTTATTTAAGAAAAAAATATTTATCAGAAATAGAAAAAATTGCACAAAAGAAACATTCAAAAATATCTGAAGAAGAAAAACTTAAAATGATTTATTCTTCTACATTTGAACTTGGTGAAACAATAGAAGAAATTTTAGATAATTATAAAAAATCTATGGAAGAGAATTATAGCGAAGAAATAAGAAGATTACAAACTTTAATAGGGCCTCATAGGGACGATATTATATTTTTTATAAATGAAAAAGAATCAACTAAATTTGCATCTCAAGGTCAACAAAGGACAATAGTCCTGTCTTTAAAAATGGCGGAAATAGATATAATAAAAGAAAAAATAGGAACATCTCCTGTTTTACTTCTTGATGACGTTTTAGCAGAACTTGATGATTTAAGACAAAATTATTTGTTAAATTCGATAAATAAAGAAACTCAAACAATAATAACATCTGTTGATACATTATTTTTTAATGATGAATTTCTAAAAGATGTGAAAATATTCAAAATAAATAACGGAAAAATAGAATAAATTTATTTACAAGATGTATTTGACCAGCTTAGTTGAATGCCGTTACATACACCAGTGGTATTTGCTTTTAGATAGTCCATATTACCGTTTTCAATAACCCATCCTGTGCAATAACGTCTTCTATAATCTCCTTTAAAACAATAAGTTTTTAACTGTTCATCAGTACCATAATTAGGATCTTGCTGTCCGCCTGTCGGATAAATGCCGTCAGGTGTCAATGAAAACATAAAAACATCTTTCCCTTCTTCATTTGCTCCCTTATTAGGGCCGTCAATATCTACATATATAAAAGCAAAGGCAGCTGTATCGGGAACGCCGTTGCAAGCTCCTTCCCTCCACATATGAAAAAATAACGAAGAACCATCAGCAAGTATTAATTTATATTCATTTGTGCTTTGTCCCATGTTCCAGTTGGAAGTATTAGTTGCACATCCTAAAGAAAATTCACAATTTTTTGAAACTTTTAAAAAATCAGACATTCTTTCGCCTACAACTTTACTTCTTGCTTTTGAATCACTACCACTGGGTAACCATGAACATACAGGACCATATATAGCTTCCATTCGTCCGTATGCATCGTTTAAATTTGAATATATTTTTTTTAATTTTGCAACTTTTTCCTTATCACCTGTTGATTGGTTTAAGTTTGGCAAAGTCAATGCAGCAACTACACCAATTATACCAATTACAATTAGTGTTTCTGCAAGAGTAAACGCAAAAACTTTTTTCGTGAGTTGTGAGTCGTAAATAGTGAATAGATTTTTCAGTTTAATAGTTGAAAGGTTAAAGAGTTTAACCGATATTGAACTATTCAACTGTTCAACTGCTCTACCGTTTAACCAAGAAAATATAGACTTAATAGACAACTTATTTTTTAAATATTCCGTACAATTCAGTGTTTTAAACATATTTAGTCCTTTCATTTCATGTAACATTTTCCATAAAATGTTACATTGAAAAATTTAGAAAATTAGCGAATGGAAATAGGTCGTGGTTTTTGTG
>CAJOKJ010000038.1 GCA_905235155.1 Candidatus Gastranaerophilales bacterium | reverse complement strand
CATTATAGCATCGTAGGAAAGTGAAATACCGTCACTATAACCGTCTTTTAGTTTAATAACTTTTTCACTTAGCATGTTGTTATATTTTGTAGATACATCTTCTTCATCACGTGCCAATATCATATTTTGATTGGATATTCTTTGCATTTTTGCTGATACATCGCTTTGACGAGATGTAATAAATAATAATCTTGCTTGTGATGCTGCTAAACCCATAACGGCTCCTTTTTTTGTTTTTACATAATATATGTTATCGGTATATACTATGTATTATTACCCGCAACACCTTGATAAAAGGCTTTTTGATATTTTTACTCTTATTTATCTCCGTGTTACATGTATATAAAGGCTATTTATCCATGAAAATTGCCTATTTTCATGGAAATTATAACATGAAAGTTTACATTTGTTAACATGTTAATTAAAAATAAATATCATTTTTAATAATTATATAATAGTCTGCAATGAAATTTAAAATTTAGTAATGTTCTTGTTTTAACTTTATTTAGTATCTGTCAATACATAGATGCCGAAACCAGTTCGGCATAACAGGATTTGACTATTTAAATTAGGTAATTTATATAAAATCTTTCAAAAAATTGCTTAAAAATAAGTGATAATATCATTCTGAACTTGTTTCAGAATCATAATATAAAATATTACGAAATTATTTTAATAATAAAAACTCATAATTGGCATTTGCAGGTACCGATAACATATATTATGTAAAAACAAAAAAAGGAGCCGTTATGGGTTTAGCAGCATCACAAGCAAGATTATTATTTATTACAATGCGTCAAAATGACGTATCTGCAAAAATGCAAAGAATATCCAATGAAAACTTGGTATTAGCACGTGATGCAGAAGACTTGGAAGCTAAATATAAGAAAATGAAAAACGTAGAAACTTACCAAGTTGGCGGTGTAGATCTTTCTTATGACCTATTAATGGGTACTCAAGCAGCACAAAATGGCACACTGACATTACTTCAATCAAGAGGCGGAGCAGTAGTGTTATCACCATCTATGGCAAGTAATTTAGGCTTGTCAAATCCGGGTAGTGCTGATGCATTCAAAAGCAAATGGCCTGATCAAACAAAATTCATCTCAAAAATGACAGGCATGGATGAAGCAAATGTAAAAACTATCTTGAATGAAATTAATGGTTCAAGCAATACCGGTACCGGTTCTTCAGATTCAGAAAATAAATTATCTATAAATGGTTTCTTGGCATCTTTAAGTGGTGGAACTACAAGTGAAGTATGGACATTAAACGATGACGATAAAGGCACAAATTTAAAAAACTATTTTGGTACAGATTCAGCATCAACAGCTCATAACAGATTATTTCATGGTTCTGGTTGGAGTAACGCGGATAAATCTGAGGAAATTGTACCAACATCAAGTAGTGGTGGAGGTATAGTGGGAATTTTTGGCACAGGAATAAACAGCTATGGTCAAGGTCGTGATGTTGCTAGTGTCCAAATTGCCAAAAAAGGTATGAGCCTTCAAGATTTATATAGTAAAGCAGGTACATTTGAATCTACAATGATTATAGGTAGCCTCAGAGACGATGGTCGAGATTGGGATAAGAAAATTTCATCTTGGACAGTTGCAGAAGATAATTTTGAGGCATTTGCAAATCTTGTAAAAGAGTCATTATGTGGTGCTATCTCAGAATCTATGAATAAAAATGCTGTTGAAGTTGTTAAAAATGCAACAAAAAGTTTGTGCGATACTTGGAAAAGTACTCATCTTGGTGATAATGGTGGTAAAGATTTTTATCAACAAAGAGCAGCCGAACTAGGTATGAATTGGAATGACGCAGGATTTGATAATAGTGAGGATGCCGTTGGTGCTGCTTTAATGGCATGTCAAGGTCAAACTGGTATTGTTGCAGCATCTGATGACGGAAACGCTGTTGACTTTGCCATAGATGCAGGTAAATTTGTAAAAGATCTTATTAACAATATAATGAACACTCTTACAGGCGGTGCTTGCTACGATAAGTATGCAATTAGCGAATCTTCAAAATATGATACAACTACTTCATTTACAATTTTATCAAAATATACAACTAAGGATGCTGAAACAACCACACCAAAAACAGCAGATGAAATAGGAAAAGCAAATGTAGCGTTCTACAAAAACATGTATAATGCAATGGCAACTTACGGTTATAACGTAGATGAAAAAGTAAATTCATCAAGTTATTTAAACGAAAAATTACAAAATAACCAATACTATGTAAACGGTACTTCTGTTGATAATTCAAAAACTGTAACTAAAAAAGTAGATGAAAATGCAAAAGAAGAAGCAAAAGAATTCTACGATATGGAAATGGACAAAATCAAGAGAAAAGAAAAACAATTAGACAACGACTTGACAAAATTGCAAACAGAATATTCAGCATTAGCAAGTGACTACACCTCAGTAAAAGGTTTGGTTGATGCAAATATTCAAAGAAGTTTCACATATTGCAGTCAAGGCTAATGACAATATAAGTTAAAATTAATTATTAATTAAATACTAAAGGAGTTGCTTATGGGTTTAGCGGCATCACAAGCAAAATTATTATTTATAACACAACGTCAAAATGATGTTTCAGCAAAGATGCAAAGGATATCAAATGATACGATGATTTTGGCACGTGATGATGAAGAAGTATCTGCTAAATATTCCAAAATGTTATATGCAACAAAAAAGGTACTAAAAGGTGATGACGCATTTATTTATGATAACTTGATGGGTGCAACTGCTGCCCAAAATGATTATTATCAAGGTATATTAAATGCTGCTAAAAAAGTTGTTTTAGATTCAAGTTTGAGAAGTGCCTTACCGGGATTAAAAACAGATGTAGGAACAGGAACAGAGTTTGTAAAGGCTTATCCGACAGCAAAGGATTTTCAAAAAGCAATAGCACCGGCTAATAATAAACTATCAATGGAACTTAACTCAAAAATGATTGGTTTTGTAAATGAATATGGAGAATACCCAACAGCCGGAAAAACAACAATGGGTAGTATTCTTAAAAGTATTTCCAGTAGCTGGGGTACTTATATTGATGATGCATGCGGAGCAAGAAATGCTCAAAACGGATACGGTAAAAATTTCACCAATAACGTAAAAGATCTTAGCTTCTGGGATATTGCAAATGGTGAGAATGGAGAAGACTATGTTGTTATTCTTGCACACGATAACGGAAAAGTTAGCGGGGTGCCGTATGATGCAGCAAAAAGTAACTTTAAAAACATAGGTAATGCGATAAGTGATGCCATTTGTACTTCAATGGGCAGAGCAGATTTAGTACAGCAAATGAAAAATTACGTAAGCGGACTTGCTGATGGTATTAATTTCTGTGATAATACAAAAGAGCGTGATACAGACAAAGCGTACCAAAATGGTGTTGATGATGCTAGAAATTGTCTTGTTGGTAACTGTACTGAAACTTATCGTAAAGGTTCGGATAATGACGTATTCACATTAAACATTTCTGAATATGTAAGAAAATTAACAGAAAAAGCATTATCTTTGGCTTCGGGTGGTGAAGGTGCACCAGGTTCAAATGTTCGAGATAGTTCAAATACTTCAAAAGAACATTTAAAGAAAAGTTATGACGTAGAAACTTATGAAGCAAAGTTAAGAGAAAATTTCCCTGATGATGATGAATATAATAAAGTTTTGGCAACGTTAAAAAATACTGCACCGGATGTCGAGGTGTCGAATTACTATCAGCAGATGTATGATAATTTGGCAGAACATGGTTGGTCATTTGAAGATATTGCCGACATAAAGGCAAAATTGAACGATTTGACATCAGGTTATTCGCTAAGCAGTGATAATGCTTCCAAAGCGAATGATGATTTGTATGCAGAAGTACCTGATGAAGAAACAAGAAACAAAGCAACTGCTTGGTACGAGGCAGAAATGTCAAAGATAAATCGTAAAGAAAAAATATTGCAGACAGAATTGACGAAACTACAAAATGAATATTCTGAATTAACAAATGATATGAACTCAGTACAGTCGATTATACAAGGAAATGTACAACGGAGTTTCACTTTCTGCCAATCAGGATAACAAAAGCAAGAATACAAACAACAAACGAGGTTGCGATGCAACCTCGTTTGTTGTTTGTAATTGCTTATTTATTTTTAAAAATTTCTTTCAAATATTTTCCTGTATGCGATTTTGTGCATTTTGCAACTTCTTTTGGTGTTCCGTAAGCAACAACCTCGCCTCCGCCATTTCCGCCTTCAGGCCCTAAATCAATGATATAATCTGCAATTTTTATCAAATCTAAGTTATGTTCAATTATTAAAATAGTATTTCCGTTATCAGCAAGTTTGTGAATTATTTTTATTAACTTATCCAAATCAGACCAATGTAACCCAACTGACGGCTCATCCATTAAATATAAAGTTTTGCCTGTTGCTTTTTTGTTAAGCTCAGAGGCAAGCTTAATTCTTTGGGCTTCACCACCAGAAAGAGTTGTTGAACTTTGACCTAATTTTATGTAATCAAGACCAACATCATATAATGTTTGAAGCTTTCTGCGTATTGGCTCTATGTTTTCGAAAAATTCAAGTGCCTCGCCTACACTCATCTCAAGCACATCTGAAATTGTTTTACCTTTATATTTTACTTCCAAAGTTTCGTGATTGTATCGTTTACCTTTGCAGACATCACATTTTACATAAACATCAGACAAAAAATTCATTTCAATTTTCTTAACACCGTCACCTTTGCAAGCTTCACATCTTCCACCTTTTACGTTAAAACTAAATTGACCTTGATTGTATCCTCTCATCTTTGCTTCATTTGTCTTTGAAAATAAGGCTCTGATTTGTGTAAATACATCAGTATAAGTGGCAGGATTTGATCGTGGTGTTCTGCCTATTGGTGATTGGTCTATATTTATAACTTTATCTATATTTTCAAAACCTGCAATCTCATCAACACCTTTAGGTTTTGGCTTGTTTTTTAATAATTTATGTGCTGCGTATTGATTAATCAAATCTTGCATTAATGTAGATTTTCCGGAACCTGAAACACCTGTTAAAACAACTATTTTACCCAATGGAATATCAACATCTATATTTTTTAAATTGTTCAGATAAGCATTTTTAACTGATAAATACTTGCCATTACCCTCTCTTAATTTTGAAGGAATTGGAATAAATCGCTCGCCACTTAAATATTTTCCCGTAATAGATTTTTCTTCATTAATAATATCTTCAACAGTTCCCTGAGCAACAATGTTTCCGCCGTTTAAACCTGCTTTTGGACCTATATCAACAATATAATCAGCATTCCTTATTGTTTCTTCATCATGTTCAACAACAATAAGAGTATTACCCAAATTTCTAAGCTTTACCAAAGTTTTTATCAATCTGTCATTATCTCTCTGGTGCAATCCTATTGAAGGCTCATCAAGCACATATAAAACTCCTGACAAACCGCTTCCTATTTGCGTGGCAAGCCTAATTCTTTGTGCCTCTCCGCCTGACAAAGTTCCTGCCATACGAGCCAAGTCCAAATAACCTAAACCCACATCCTGCAAAAATTTAAGTCTTGCCCTAATTTCATCTAAAATTTGTTTTGCAATTTGCAATTTATAATCATTTAATTCTAAGTACAAAACATCAATAAACGATATAGCATCATCAACAGACATTTTTGTAAATTCATAAATATTTTTATTTCCTATGGTAACAGCAAGCGGAAAAGGCTTTAATCTTGCACCGTTACAAGCGGTACAAGGCTTTGTAATCATATATTTTTCTATTTCTTCCTGCCAATAATCACCATTTGCATCATGATATTTCTTTTCCAAATAAGGAATAACCCCCATATAATGCGTATACTGGGATTTATACCTTTGAGTGCCGAACTGCTTGACCGTAACTTTTACAATATCATCTGAGCCATAAAGTATAATATTCTGTTCTTCCTTTGAAAGCTCTTTAAACGGCTTTGTCCTGTCAATTGCAAAATTACTGCAAACAGATTTTAAAAGGTCTTCATAGTAATCGGTAGACGATTTTGCCCAAGGATAAATAGCACCATCTGCTATCGACAAGTTTTTATCAGGCACAACCAAATCTTCATCAACAATAAAATCAGCCCCAAGACCTGAACATCTCTCGCAAGCACCATAAGGACTGTTAAAACTAAAATTTCTTGGTGTTAATTCATCAAAACTTAAACCGCATTTTTCACAAGAAAATTTTTCAGAATACAAAATTTCTCTTTTTTCTTGAACTAAATCAACTACAACTACACCATTTGATTTTTTTAATGCAGTTGAAATGCTGTCAGTAAGCCTTGATTGAATATTATCTTTTATAACAAGTCTGTCTATAACGACAGAAATATCGTGTTTTTTAGTTTTTGTAAGCTCAATTTCATCTTCATCAAGGTTAAATATTTCGCCATCGACTTTTACTCTTACAAAACCTTCTTGCTGCAATTCTCTGAATAAACTTTGATATTCACCTTTTTTTCCTGATACAATCGGTGCCAACAACTGAATTTTAGTACCCTGTTCAAGTTTTAAAATAGAATTAACAATTTCATCAATAGTCTGAGGTTTAATTTCATCTCCACACTTTGGACAATGCGGTGTACCAATTCTGGCATACAAAAGTCTTAAAAAATCGTAAATTTCAGTAACTGTTCCAACTGTTGAACGAGGATTGTTGCTTGTCGATTTCTGGTCAATAGAAATAGCAGGAGAAAGCCCGTCTATACTTTCAACATTGGGCTTATCCATTTGTCCCAAAAATTGTCTTGCATAAACAGACAAACTTTCGACATAACGTCTTTGCCCTTCCGCAAAAATAGTATCAAATGCCAAAGAACTTTTACCTGAACCCGAAACACCGGTAAAAACTATAAGTTTATCCTTTGGAATTTCAAGTGAAACATCTTTTAAATTATTCTCTTTAGCACCCTTAACTACAATTGCATCCTTCATAACAAAAGTATAGCATGTAAAATTTTAATGTAAAAATTCGTTAATAAATAGGCAATTTTTTTATGTAATTGTATTTTAATAAATTGTGGAGGTGTGTGCTTGAAAATTCAAGGCAACAATAACGTAAATTTCGGCTGGAGCTGCGAAACACATAAGAAAATTATGTCAGCAGCAATAAAGGATATGCCTCAATTTGCAAAATATAAAGATACTCTTGAAGATTATGTCCAACGTCCCGATCACGACGATATAGGTTTTCTTGCAAATAAACATTTCTATTTTGGCGAAAAAATTAAAGAAGACGAGTTTACAAAAGAACAATTTGAAAAAGACCCTGTTGAGCAATTTGTCGGCTTAGGAAACAGTCCCGTTTCAGGGGGATTATTAAGTGCATTCAGTAAAATGTTTAAAACTCCCGGCAGTGGTGTAAGTTTCATGGACTTTAACGGACGCAATAACGCAAAAGCCGCATTTGAAGATCAAATTGAAATAATGGATAATGCCATTGAAGACGAAGATGATGATTTTGCAATTCAAAATGCAGCAAGAGCCTGCCACTTCCTTCAAGATATGGCTCAACCGCAACATATTGAAGAAACTTCAGCATTTGGTAAAGCAATGGATTTGAAAATTCATAATGACTACGAAAACTATGCTGAACAAAATGCAGATTATTTTGTTGATAATTTGACATTAAAAGATAGAACTCCAAGAAAAGCAAAACAACTGTTTACTGATACTTTCAGTACAACAAAATCAAGAGGTAAAATAACCAGAGAAAACGAGCCTCAGTGGTCAGAAATCACACAAAAACAGTTTAATTTGGCGGTTCAAGCAACAAAAGAGTTTCTTCAAAATGTAAGTAATCAAATGGGGCTTGAAAACAGAAATATTGAAAATAAAACAGAATAAAAGTAAAGACTTGCTATAAATGCAAGTCTTTTTTTCTAACTCTCTCTTTTATCCTGTTATACTAATATAAGTTTGTTCTACGCATTAAATCTGAAAGCTTAACATCTTTACTGTTAATTGATGTCATGTGTGCAGTCGCATTTTCTATCGTTTTTTGATTTGCTCTAAAACTTGATAAACCGACACGCATCGTATCTTCATTTTTTGCTGCAATAATTTCTTTAAATATATTTAATAGTCCCATAAGTAACCTCCCCTTTTTTATTTTAGTATATACGTACACGTTTAGATTTTTATCATACAAAAATACTATATTCATAACTAATAGCATAATTTCGGTTATGCTATAATTTTTTTATGCAAGAAAATAATCAAGATTATAAAAAGGCAATTGAATTATGCGAGGGAAATTATACGCACAATGACTTAATTTCCTTCCTTAAAAACGGGAACACTATAGAACGTCAATTTGCGGCACTAAATTTAACAACAGTAAATTCAAATTCTGAAGCTAATACCTTAATGTCAAATCTTGTTGGTGTAGACGGTAAAATACGAGAAGCCGCAGCATTAAAAATTGCTGAATTGACAAAAATTCATTCAAAGAAATTCGCTGATAAAATAAATTATAAACTCTTGTCCCAAGCAACTATTGATATAGACGGGAATGTCTGCCGTCTTGCAATTATTTCAGCCGTAAATTTGATAGAAGATAAAAATTTTTCAAAATTTTATGCAAATGAAATGATTACAATTATACAAAATGCTCTTGATGAAATGTCAAAATTTACATTCAGAGATAAAAAGTACAAGATTAATAAACAAATTTTTAAGATATACTGGTGCATTGAAGCATTAATAGACTTTAATCCATACTGCAATTTTCAAAAATTACAACAAATAGTAGAAAAATGCAGCAATCTGCCGGAATATACAATACGAGAAAAATGTGCAAAATTAATTTGTACATTACCAAATAATGACATATTAAAAACAATTAAAAACACCCTAAAACACGACGAAAATTACTATGTAAGAAAAATATTTGAATAATTAAAAAATAATTAAGTTACTTGCACGTCATGTATGTTTGATATATAAATAAGCTGTTAACGATACATATAGAAGGAGATAAAGAAGTATGGTAAACGTAGCAATTAACGGATTCGGCAGAATCGGTAGAAACACTTTGAGAGCAGCTATCAGAGAAGGTATCTTTGATAAAATTAATTACGTTGCAATAAATGACCCTGGTTTAAAACCAGAAGATGCAGCTCGTATTTTTAAATATGACTCAGTAATGGGTAAATTTGACGGTGAAGTTGAAGCTTATGATGAAGGTATCATCGTAAACGGTAAAAAGATTAAATTCTTTGCAGAAAAAGATCCTGCTCAATTACCTTGGAAAGATTTAGGTGTAGAAGTTGTTGTTGAATCAACAGGTTTCTTCACAGACGCAGAAAAAGCAAAAGCACACATTACAGCAGGTGCTAAAAAAGTTATCATTTCTGCTCCTGCAACAAACGAAGACAAAACTATCGTTTTAGGCGTAAATGATAAAGAATATGATCCTGCAAAACACAATGTAATTTCAATGGCTTCTTGTACAACAAATTGCTTAGCACCTGTTGCAAAAGTTATTGATGAAAAATTCGGCATTGTAAAAGGTTTAATGACAACTGTTCACTCATACACAGGTGACCAAAGAATTTTGGATGCAGGTCACAAAGACCCTCGTAGAGCAAGAGCAGGTGCTTTAAATATTGTTCCTACAAAAACAGGTGCAGCAAAAGCAGTTGCATTAGTTTTGCCTCAATTAAAAGGTAAATTGGATGGTTTTGCAATGCGTGTTCCTACTCCGGACGTATCTTTAGTAGACGTTGTATTTGAATTATCTAAAGATGTAACAGTAGAAGAAGTAAACGCTGCATTAAAAGAAGGTGCTGACGGACACGTTCTATGCTACACAGAAGAACCATTAGTATCATCAGACTATGTTGGAACATCTCAATCATCAACAGTTGATGCATTATTAACTCGTGTAATGGGTGGTAACCAAGTTAAAATTATTTCTTGGTATGATAATGAAATGGGTTACTCTACAAGATTAGCTGAAACTACATTAATGGTTGCTGAAAAATTATAATTATCTATTTTTATAGAAAAAAGGAATCCTAATAGGATTCCTTTTTTTATGTATCGTTAGATTTTTTCGGTTGCTAAAACAGCTTAGATATTTTTTAACATAATACAAATAAAAACGAGGTTGCAATGCAACCTCGTTTCGTGTTTGTATATTAAATTTGCTAGCCTTGTTGACAGTAAGTGAAACTTCTTTGAATATTTGCGTCAATAATACCTTTTACTGAATTATAGTCATTTGTTAATGATGAATATTCTGTTTGCAACTTGGTCATTTCTTGATCCATTTGTTTTTCTTTTCTATGGATTTTTTTCATTTCTGTATCATAGTAATTATCTGCTTCTTTTTCAGTATATTTATTTACTTCTTCGTA
>CAJOKJ010000037.1 GCA_905235155.1 Candidatus Gastranaerophilales bacterium | reverse complement strand
AGAAATTGTTCTACATTGCAGTCTTTGTTGACTTCGGTCGGGTTCAATTTTTATCCGCTAATTTTTCTATTTCTATAGTACGAGGTCGTATGGAAAAAGCCGGATTGAATATCACTCCAAAGGAGTTTAAACAGTTAAGCAAATGGTCGGAGAATATTTATAATACAGCTGTTGTTATTGATTATTTTGTTGCTAATCAACCTGAGATTGAAGAATGCTATAATCTTGCACCAGTAGTTAAACACCTGCGTAATGATGCAGATGTATTAAATGCATTCTTTATAGATCACGAAAAAGATGTTGATGCTTAACTTATTTTTAAATGCTTTTTCATTTTTTCACTTTTGGGTCTTAGCTTGTACTCTTCTTTCATTTTTTCTAAAGTACACTGAAATACTTGGGGTTCGATTCCCTGCATATATTTTATAGAAGACATACCTTTTTCTAATTCTTGTGTAGTTAAATCACCAATATTTTTACCTTCAATTAAATCAATCAGTTTCTTTCTTGTTTTATTAGGAATTCGCATTTTATGCCTTTTATCAATACATACACCTGTTGAATGTTTATATTTTGAGCATTTATATCTTTTAATTTTTTCTGGGTGTAGAGTTAAATCAACATTAGAAAGTTTTTTATCTACAAAAGGTATAAGTGTACGTGATATTTTTGACTTTGAAGAAAATGTCATATCATCGACATAAATTGTCATTTTAATTCCAATATTTTCTGCATAATCGTGTATTGTATCAAAAGCATCTTTATATGACCAATAGGTCAATAAGACACTGCTAGGAGCCCCTGTTGGTAAATGATTATTAACCGTAAGAATTTTAGACAAAATATCAGCTATACCTTCTGTCATTTTTAGGTATTTAATTAGAAATTGTTTAACATATTTTATATTCGTGTTCGGGAAAAACTTTTTTATATCTGTATATCATTACAATCTATATGAACTTTTGCATTAAGGATATTATTTGTTTTCTTTCGCCCCGCAAAAACATACTTGGGAGTTTCTATTTTTTGCAAATAATTATTAAACTTTTTTTGAATTAGCTTTAATCTCTTATTAGGGGCTTCAACAAGTCTTTTTTTAGGACCAGTATGGTAGATGTTATAATTTTCAACGGAACAAAGCTTGTTTAATTCCTCTTTTCCATGAATTCCCAACAGTAAAATTAAGGTATTTAAAGAAGCTATTTCATACAGAGAACTGTGTTCTATTTTTATATTATTATTTGCATTCATCCTTAAAAGCTGTAGCCTCCAATGCTTTCAAAAATTTTAGCATACAGTCTCTAATAATAACTTTACATTTTCCCTTCGTATTATCTTGAGCTAATTCTTCTGAAAAAAATAATAATGCCGATGCCGTTGTACTAAAAACTTCAGCATATTTATTAACAAGTTCTAATGAAGGTTTTTTATTGCCTTTTTCAATATCTGTAATATAACTTGCAGAAACACCAAGTTCAATTGCTAAGTCTTTAATTTTTTTATCATGAAAAACCCTGACAAGTCTTAATGCTTCGTTTAATGTTTCCATATTTGATATTCCTATATTTAAGAAAAAAAAGAATCTTTGTTTTTAATGATTTAGCCAATCCGCAATATCAAGAAATAATCTTAGAATTAGGAGTGACCATCTACGAAGTTTTTCATAATCAATTTTCATGATAATGTCCCTTTCTTTTTTACCTGAACTACTATCGTCAGGGTTAGCTCCTATAAAGGGATGTGCAACTGGATGACTTCGTAAATACAATCACAAAGATTCTATTTTCCGCCACCCCTTGCTCCTGGGGTGGCGTGCATAGGTATTATTCCAATACTGTGTATTTTCAATCAAGTACTCGCTTTATTTCCTTTATAAGCAAAAAAGAAAAAGTATTCTTAATAGAAAAATAAATAATGAAAAACCTATGAAATTATCAAATACAGATTTATATTACATATATCCCTGTATGCGATTTGGAGCGTAGTCCAATTACATGACCATGCTACCAAATAAATTTTTATTGTCAAGTTTTTTCACAAATAGGTGAATTTAATTCACCATTATTAATTATACGTTAAATGTTGTTTAAAAAGTGTTTAATCGGTGTTCAAATCGTGTTCACAAATTTCTTCGTGAGTTATGCCGAGAATTTGTTCCTCAATTTCTCTTATAACATCCGGCGTTAAACCTTTCGGCTTTTCCTCTTGGAGCTTTTGTTTTTCACTTATCACTTCATCCTCATAAGATTTAACCGGTCCAATCAATTTCAGCATTTTAGTAACGGCATAATATCTTGCAGGCTCGACTTTACCGTTATTTTCCATATCCTTCTCGATAGAATTTATCAAACTACGGGTAAAGTCATATAAATCCGAATGTAATGTCGTTTTAGTACGAAGATATTCAGTTCTTTTGATTTCCCAATCATCAGATTTTTTCCACCGACGAAGCGTCCTCTCGTTCAAATGAAGCTGTCTTGCGATATCTTCTAATGACATAAATTTCTCAGCATAAAGTTTAAAGGCATCTTGTGCCAATGTTTGTTTTTTCATAATTAACCTCAGGGTAAAAGATTTTGGCGTACACACAGGATAACTCTGTTTCGCACAAACATCAAGTCCGAAATGTGTCTGTATGATACGATTTTAAGATTTAGAGTTGATGTTTCTACAGATATGAGTGATGAATGGTGTAACAAAAGGAATAAATATGATTAAACAATATGGTAAATACAGATTAAAGCGGATTCGCGGATGGGAAATCAATGACAACAGAGAATATACTGTCATTGGTTTTTATAGTGATGATACAGTTTTATGTGAAAGCCCATGCGGCGAATTATATGTATTTTTAAAAGAGTTTTTATTTGATCCAGAAAATCCGGATGAAATATATGCAAAAATCGAAGTAAGAAAGGAAAATGATGCCTGAAAAAGATTACAAACTATATGGAACAAAGATTTTGAACTTGAAAACACAAGAAATCGGACTGTTAATTTGTTTATGGGAAAACAAATATGCCGATAAAACAGTCGACTTCGCAACTTGCGTTGATAAAATCGGCAAACGCTACAACATTGAACTTGATAATATCAGAGGGTTTGAAGATGATTTTGCAAAATAAATTACGGCTTTAAATCCCATCTTTCTTTAGCAAAATCAAGAATTTTTTTATGGCGTTCATCGATTGCTGTAGTATCCCATATAGGATTATCAAGATCTTTTATAAAATTTTTAATCTCTGCCTGTTGTTTTAGAATAGGATTATTATTGTATGAATCAAGTTTGTTTTTAAATGGCTTATTCCCAATTTGTGAATTATGTGATTGTGAAATGAGCATAAGGTTTCCCAGCTTATTTAGATAGTTTTCTTTAAACTTATCTGAATAATGATTATTCTCATCTACTTCATATCCTGCCTCTATCCATTCATCATCTTCTGTTTGAGGGGATATGTGTTCTATACTCTCTCCTTCAATGTTTAAATCACCAATTTTATAACCTTTAATTTGTAGCGAGGCTTCATATTCCCACAATAAATAGTTAATAAGTCTTTCATTTTTATACATATTCCCATTTAGAGTTTCATTAAATCTTGCATCACTCCAATAATAGGCCTCTTCCATTTTTATTTTTATTTGAGATGCCAATAATTCAATATCACCATTAAAATTTTTGATGATTTCATTTAATTTCCCTCTTATATCTGAACGACTATTTATTAATTTATATCTAAAGCTTAATTTTTCCATTATTTTAAAAATTTTACACAAATTTTTCATATCTTCTTTGTAGAATTTCATAGTTTTAATTACGAAAGGATATACAAAGAATGGAATGTCCATTTTTTTTAGGCGTGTTAAATCATCATTATTAATTAATAAAAGTGCTTGAATATTTGCAAATGTTAAACATAATTCATCTACATAATTTTTAATCCATAATATTTTATCTAAATTTGCTTCTGATTTATATTCTTCTATAATATCCGACATATTTCTATAACCAAAATTCTTTTTGCTATATGCATAAGAATGGTATAACAAAATATTATCTTCATTAATATCAACATTTTTTTGAGTATATTCTTCTATTTTACTTGTATATCTATATATTGAGGCAAACTTTTGAGAAACGTATTCTATATTATTATTTGTTTCTTCTTTTTTACTATGAAGATATATTTGATACATTAAGAAAGATTTTAATTTCTCAAGTGTTGTTAAAGTTTTTCCTCTATTGTTTTGCAATTCGAACATCAATGCCGAATCTTTTTTACCTTGCAAACTAATAAAATTAATTTTGGAATTTCTTAAAATAGAGTATAACTCAATTATTTTATCAGTATTTATTTTTTGTAATTTTTTCATGAATAGATTTTTGGCATCACAAATTCGCTTTTGAGAAATTGTTTCGCATTTATAGGTATCTTTATTTTCAATTATAATTGTATTAAAACAACTTTGATCAAAATTTAATGGTATCAGTTTTATAACTCCATAATCTTTAAAAAATATCCGCTCTTCTTGTTCAACATTTATATCAATATACTCATTATGTGTTTTTTCTCTATATAAAATTTCATTAAGTAATGCTCTTATAAAAATAACAATCGTTGTTAAACGTTGTTGTCCATCAATTATTTCATATTCATTTGTACTTATCTCTTCTGCCATTATATTGCCAAAACAATATGGATTATTTGATTCAGAATGCTGACATTCACTCAAATCCTCCAAGAAAGTTTCTAATTGGTCAGTTTCCCAAGAATAGGTTCGCTGATAATCAGGAATTTTATAAGATGTTGCACCTATAAAAAATTTTTCTATAGTTTCTTCATTAAATTTCATTTAATTCTCCTTTTTACAAAAAGTTCACCACAAACAAGAATTTGAAGATGTTTTAAAATTATTCAACAATAGCTTCAATATTTCCTATGGCATAAAGCGGAATATCGTACAAATTATTATCATTTAATTTGTAATCGGCAAGTGAAGTTCTGACAGATTTCTCTGACTTATACTCTTGAATAAAATTCTTTAAACTCTTTGCTTTTAAGTTCTTTTCCGCTTTTACTTCAACCGGAATAACATATCCGCCAAGTTGAACGACAAAATCAACTTCGCTGCGGCTTGAATCATTTGACCAATAATAAATTGGCATATCATCCTCAGCACATTTTAATTGCTGGTAAACATACTGTTCTGCGATTGCACCTTTAAACTCTTCAAAAATTTGAGTTTTTTCTAAAATTGTTTTTACGTCCAAATTCGTTAAAGCAGACAATAAGCCGACATCAACGACAAACAGTTTAAACGCTTCAAAATCTTGATAGGCAATTAGCGGTAAATCCGGCTTTTTAATTCGATTAACCTGATATACAAGTCCAGCATCTTTCAGCCAAAGCAGAGCAAGTTCATATTCTTTTGCTCTTGCACCTGTTTTTATTGCACTATAAATAAACTTTTTATTTTCTTTTGCAAGCTGTGACGGAATTGTTTGCCATAACATTCTTATTTTTTCAACAGTATTTGCAGGAACGTGCTTTGAAAAATCATTTTCATAAGAAGCAAGAATTGTTTTTTGGATCTCTCGAACCCTCTTATAATCACGATTATTTATAAAATCCTGAACAACTTCCGGCATACCGCCAATATAGCAGTACATTTTAACAAGTTTTTCAAACTCGTTTTTAAATATGCTTATCATTTGAAAGTCTTTTTTCTCAATTAATTCAATAAATCTTTCTTCGCCAAGTGCTCTTGCAAATTCAAAAAAGTCCATCGGATAAAGATTTAAGAATGAAACTTTCCCGACAGGGAAACCTGTTCCTTCATGATGAATAAGTCCAAGCAAACTTCCAGCTGCTACGATGTCATACTCGGGAGCATTTTCATTAAAATATTTGAGTGATGTCAATGCTCTCGGGCATTCTTGAATCTCGTCAAAAATTATTAAAGTATTGTCAGGATTGATTTTTATACCTGATAAAATTTCAAAAGATTCTATTAAACGCGGAATTTTATAATCATTTTCAAAAATCGCGGCAAGCTCAGGGTTGTTGTCAAAATGCAAATAAACAACTTGCTCATAATATTGTTTCCCGAACTCTTTCATAAGCCAGGTTTTTCCAACCTGTCTTGCACCTTCAATAATTAGCGGTTTATGACCTTTTCTATCTTTCCATTTTTTTAGTTTTTCAATCGCTGTTCTTTGCATGACAACACCTCTTTTGTTTTAATTTTACACTTTTTTACAGGAAAAATCAATAAGTTTTTACACTTTTTTACAGGAAAGTTTAAAGCAAAATTACATTTTTTTACAGAAAACAATTTATATACCGTCAAGAATATCAATTTTATGAATAAAATCGTGCGATAGCGCGAAATCGAATCTGTTTAAAAAGTCATCAAAGCAAGTATACCCTATGTTTTTAGATATAACATTTAGAGGGATATTGTGTTTAACAGATAAATAAACATGCGTATTTATAAGCGTATCATAGTTTGGCACATTAACATTTAAAAATACTTGTCCTTTTTGATGTTTAGGAATTTTATTAAATAAAGCTTCAGGGATATAGAGTATTCTATCCAGATTTTCTTTGTGATGATGGTTATAAATTGTATATTTTGAACTACGAATTAAAGCAGTATGATTTTTATAATCTATATCGCTAAAATCGAGATTATACAATTCCATTGGAGTTATACCAAGACACAAAATCCAAAGTTGCTGCGAATATTTTTCGGTTATTTTATTAATTTCATCTTTTGTTAAAATATGATGTTCCTTATATTTCTGCGGATTAGAAAATTTTAAGTTGAATTTATTTTTATCGGAATATTTTTTAATAATAATCTCAAGTTCTTTTGAAAAAATTAATAAATATTTTCTTGAATATCCTTCCGAAATCTTTTTATTTTGAAAACTAAAAACGACATCCTGTGAAATTTCAGTAAACTTGTAATTCGTAAAAAACGGAATGATATGAAGCCTTACCGCATTAATTTTTACCTGAATATCCTTAGTACGTCTAAGTTTTGCAAGATATTCTAAATATGCTTTTGCGCCATCTATAAAATTTTCATAAGAATTATTTGATATTTCATCAATCATGAGTTTTTCTTCCTGCGAAAAATTCAGATCCGGTAGTTGGTATGACTTTTCTCTCATTTGTGCAACAAGCTCCGGTGTAAACTCTTTATTAAGAAGCCGTCTAAAACATTGCGGTGTAGGAACAGACATTTTATCGTAAGTATTAGCGAGTTGCTTTACGCATTCTTTTACTGATGGAGCATTGGGTTTAAGGTATAAATTCTTAAATTTATCGTACATTTCAGGTGGTACAGCACTTTGTGCTCCCGGTGCATAGTTTGGAATAAGTCCTCTTATACCGTATTGTGTATATTTTAGGCGGATTCTGTAAAAAGTCGATGGCGATATTTTGTACTCAGGGTGTTCTTTTGAAAATTGTTTTAAAAATGCACCAATACACCTGTTATCAAATTGGCTTGCGATTTTTAGGATAGTATAATATTTAACAATTCTGCGTTTTGCATTTGGTGATGCGTTTTCATAGACTTCCTGCTCTTCGTCTTTAGAAAACAATGTTTTAATATCAGTTAAATCTTTTCTTTTTTCTATATTTAAATTATGCAATCTGTTTGAAGTTTGCGGCTCTGCTTTTTTATTTGGGAAATAAACATATTCTTCTTTTGAAATTTTATTTATTATTCCTGAATTTTCTAATTCTGACAATATTTCTGAAACTTCTTGTTCTTCAAAATCATCCATGGACAAAATATCATCTATAGTAAACTTATTCAGAATCTTTATCAGTTTGAGAATTTTCTGTTTCATTTTGTATCGCCTCCTTTATTAATATTTCATCTATTGAACTTAATCCGTTTGCTTTTGCGATAGTTTCAGCTTTGTTTATAACTTTTACAATTTGTCTGAATCTATTGAGATTTGAATAAATGTACTTAATCGCACAATCTGTGAATTCAATTTCTGAAAGCTCTTTTACAATTGTTTTGATATCTGATTTGGAAAATCTTTCAAACTTAACAATTTCAGATAATCTGTCATAAAGGTGGCTGAACTTTTTGAGTCTTGAATGAGCATTTGTCATACCAACCAAAACAACAGGAACGTTAGTTTTGTCGTGAATATCTCTTAAAATTTCTATTGATTTATTTTTATCCATCGTCAGATAATCAACTTCATCTACTATAAGAACCCGAGGTGTCAGAATAAGATTTCGTATAACCTCATCAAAAGAATCTGATATTGAATAAGGTTTGATTTCTGACATATAATCAAGAATCTCTTTCAAAAGCCATCTTGCGGACATCATCTGGTTGCAGCGGATAAGAATCGCATCGTTTTTAAATGCCCACCATTTTATAGCCTGAGTTTTGCCTAACCCAGGTTCACCATAAACTAAACCCATCCCCAGAACGCCTTCCGCCCGGTTTTGCAAATTGTTCATCATTGTGATAAACCGCTTAACATTGTTTGTTTTTACAAAGACCTTTTTCATTGCTGCTCCTTTCCGTATATTTCTTTGTATTCGTCTGATTTTATGTAATTTGTTAGCCACGCCCTGTCCTCTTGGCAGATACACCCGTTTTGCATATGCCACTCGTAACGTTCGTAGGCACTTTTAAATATCGGCCTTGCAACAATTGAAGTTTTAACTTTTGGCTCAAAATCTTGCTTCGGCTTTGGTTCTGCTTTTTGTTCGAGTTGGGCTGCTATTTCTTTAATCGGCTCGGGCTCAGGCAAGCGAATATTTTGCATCAATTCTTTTTCAAGATAATCCATATCCTCTAAGTTAAAATGCTCCCGAACCGCCTTAATCGTTTTCCTGCGAAGCTTTTGCTGTTTTTCAATCTTTTGTTTATAGTCCTCAATATCTTTGATAACGCCCATTTGATACGCAAGCGGATGAGTTTCTGTTATGCGGTTTGCTTTGCAGATAAATTCACCTTTCATCGAATAAACTTTTATGTACGATAAATCAAACAGGCTGTACTTTATGACAGTTTTTTCTTTGATTCCGTAAAGTGCCTCATCAAAATAATCCGCTTTCAGAAATCTTATTCCGTTCCTGCCGATTGATTTTATTTCTTGTGCCATCATTAAATCGTCAAGTGAATTTTCGTCAATATTTTGCTTTTCGATTTCGCTTAAAACTTCTCGAATTGTTTTATCTTTTGCATTCGGACAAGGTTGGGAATGCTTAAATTCAAGCCATTTTTCTATCATTTTAAGAGCTTGTTCAATGGTTGGTGTGAATGAGTATTTTTCGTGTATATTTTTGTGTAGTTTTTCGTTCCGCATCAAATATGCCGGCTTATTTTCAATACTTGTGCCGATGTAGCTTGGAATGAGCTTTTCAAAACTCTCCTGAAAATCCAAAAAGAAACGCTCGATGACTTTAGCTCGAGCGTTGTATGGTGTGGCATAGACAGGTTTTATCCCAAGTTTGTTGTAAACTCCTGTAAATCCAAGTTCCTCAAAGCGGATTGGCGGCAGAGGGCTGGAGTCAGCTCCGCTGCGTGCCCGTTTAACGCCGCCAACCAAGCCCTTTTTATCTCCATTGAAGAATTTGCTTTTAAATGCTCTGCCGTTATCTTGGTAAACATATTCTGGGATGTGATCCATTTTTAAGATGGCGTTTCTTAAAGCCGACGCAATATTCTGCGTACATTCTTCGAGCATAATGTCATAACCGACAAGACCGCCCGATTTCCAATCCAAAAACCCAAGCAAAGTTGCTCGGCAGGGTTTGCCTGTGAACGGGTTTATTACTTGGAAGTTGAGCGTATGCCCGTCTGCCACAAGCACTTGCCCTGCTTTTAATAGTGCTGCGTTTCTGACTATAAACGGACTTACTTTATCCTTTAAAGCTTTTTCACCGTCTCTGGCGAGTGTCCATTTATCAAAATTGTTATCCTTGAACCATTCTGCGTACCTGCGAAAAGTAATATCTTTAGGTAAAATCTCCTGTCCGCGTTCTTTTAAAATGTGCTTAGTTAATGAAATCGCTTTACCTATTGAAAATGCACTCGGGGACAATAATATTTGTATAAATATTTTTATCTGTTCTTCATTTAATGTTGTTCGGTATTCTTTTCTTGTTGAATATTTATATTGCCCGACAAGAGCTGTCCAATCTCTGTTGTAATCCAATAATGCTCTCCAGCGATAAAGTGAACCGATTGAAACTTTGCCTAAGATTTTAAAAATCTCTTCTTGAAACATCCCTGTATTATATAATTGCAAAAATTCTTTATCTGGGATATTGCCGTTGGTTTTCAGCTTGTCTCTTTTATACTCTTTCCTAAAATCAAGCCAAGCATAAATTAAGTCATACTTTGCAAGTGCAATTCTTCTTTGGTTTTCAGAGATTAGTTTTTCTTGTTTAATGTTGAGATTCGATAGTTCAATAACCTCGTTATCACACGTTTTATAATCATCATAATATTCTTGAAAATATTTAAGCTGAAGGTCTTCTTCGAGTGTTGATAACTTAATTTTGTATGTTTTACCGCCGCGGATATTTTCGACTTTGTATTCATATTTATTCTGATTTAATGCAAGACGAACTGCTCTGCGGGTAATATTTTTCAGTTTTGCTAATGTTTCAACATCAATCCAAATATCATTATTATTAATGTCTGCCATACCGTATCCTTATTTATTATTGAAGCTACTGTATGTTAGACTGGTTTCTCTCAAATTGGAAGTCTTTGAGGGGGAAATGTGTTGTTTTGTGTCAGACTATATCTGAATTTTAAGCGGAAAATTTTATAAAACACCCATAAAACTATTTTAAAACCCAATTTGAATATAGTTTGAATTTAAAATTCTGCAAAAAATCTGCTATTTTCTCTCAATTCTGCTTCCTGCTTTGAGGGGTAAAATTGTTCCGATATTTTTTACATTTAGTTTTAGAAAAATCGTACACAAGTTTAGGAATTTATTTCGATAAAATCTTTATCAAATAAAGTCAGGGAAGCAACTTCCCATTTTAAAAATCACTTCCGACTAAAGGAAAAATGTTATAAAATTATGCCAATTTAATACAATTCTAGAACGCGCAATTTACGGGGTTCTTCCGAGTTTAGTATAAATTTTGAATGGCAAATTGCATAAAATGTCCGCTTTTTGCACTCGGCTATAATTCAAATATTATAGGGAAACTCGGCGATTTTATAAATTTTTATGGAAAGATACCGGACATTTTAGTCCTAATAACCGGACATTTCGGACTTTTCAAAACCCCGACTCTCAAACTGAGGGAAGCGGGTACAATTCAAACATAAAGCCAAACACAGCGATTAAACATCTCAAAAACCGATTTCAAAAGTGTCCGAAAAATCATATTGCACAAAATGTCCGCTTTTTGTACATGGCTGTAATCCAAATATAATAGGAAAACTAGGCGATTTTATAAAAATTTTTGGAAAGATACCGGACATTTTAGTCCTAATAACCGGACATTTCGGACTTTTCAAAACCCCGACTCTCAGACTTGGGGAAGTGTGTAAAACTCAAACACAAAGCCAAACACAGCGATTAAACTTTGCAAAAACCGATTTCAAAAGTGTCCGAAAAACTATATTTGCACTTGGCTGTAATTCAAAAACTTGGCGATTTTATAAAATTTTATGGAAAGATACCGGACATTTTAGTCCTAATAACCGGACATTTCGGACTTTTCAAAACCCCGACTCTCAGACTTGGGGAAGCGGGTATAATTCAAACACAAAGCCGAACACGGCGATTAAGAATAGCAAAAATACATTTCAAAAGTGTCCGAAAAACCATACCGAAAAACCATAATTATAAAATCGTTTAATAAAAAATAGATTTCTACCTTTGTCAAAAGTTGAAAATATTTACCCCTAAAAATACATCACAATAAAACTTTGATGTTGGTTTATAAATTAGATAATATGTTATCTAAATATTGACATTTTTAGTAAAATTAGTTAATATATTATCTATGAACAATCAATTTCTAAATCAAAAAACTCCTAATGAAATTGCGAAAAGTTTAGCAGATAAAATTAAAGAACATCGTAAAAAGCTAAAAATTTCGCAAGAAATTTTAGCGAAAAAGTCCGGCGTCAGTCTTGGCAGTATTAAAAGATTCGAAACAAAATACGAAATATCTTTGCAATCGTTTATCAAAATCACGATTGCACTTGATTTAGATAATGACCTTGAAAATCTATTCACGCACCAAACTTATACATCAATAGACGAGATAATTAAGGGGTAAATATATGGAAAATTACAAATACCTTAAAGTTTTTTATAATGACACTCTTGTCGGAACTTTGGCGAAGACTCCCGATAGACTTGTTGCTTTTGAATATGATAGCGAATGGTTCTCCACCGGTTTTAGTATTTCACCGTTCTCGCTTCCGCTACAGAAAAAAGTGTATTTACCAAAATACGAACCGTTTGATGGGTTATTTGGGGTGTTTAATGACAGTTTGCCTGACGGCTGGGGAAGATTATTAGTAGACCGTCTTTTGCTTAAAAACAAAATTAATCCGAGTGAAATTGACAGTTTAAATCGTCTAGCCGTTGTTCAAGAAAGCGGTATGGGAGCTTTGACTTATAAGCCTGAACATAAATTTGAAACACAAGAACAGGAATCCGATTATGATAAACTTGCTCAAGAGTGTTCAAAAATATTGGAATCACAAAATTCAGATAATCTAGATGAGCTTTTTAAGCTTGGCGGTTCATCAGGTGGTGCAAGACCTAAAATCTTAACAAAAATCGACGGAGAAGATTGGATAATAAAATTTCCATCATCACAAGATTCTAAAAATATTGGAGAACAGGAATACAAATATTCGCTTGTCGCAAAAGATTGCGGAATAAATATGACAGAAACTCAATTATTTCCTTCAAAAATTTGTTCCGGATATTTTGGAATTAGGCGATTTGATAGAGTAAACGGCAGAAAGGTTCACATGGTGTCCGTTAGTGGACTTTTAGAAACGAGCCATTGTCTGCCGAATCTTGATTATAATATTTTGATGAAATTGACTTTGGAATTAACGAAGAATTATCAGGATATTGAGCAACTGTATAGGTTAATGTGTTTCAATGTTTTTGCACACAACAGAGATGATCATTCAAAAAATTTCTCGTTTTTGTATGATGAAAATAAAAAAGAATGGCACTTGTCCCCTGCGTATGATTTGACTTACAGTTCATCATTCAACGGAGAACACGCAACAACAATAAATGGCGAGGGAAAAAATCCGACAATGGAAGATATTTTAACTGTTGCAAAAAACATCGGAATAAAAGAGAAATTAGCCAAAGATATTGCCCTTGATATTAAAGAAAAATGTTTGTCATTGTTTGATTAAAAATTGTCAGAATTTAAGTTATATAAAAGAGATTAAGAAAAGTACCCCCGGAAGTTTGAGAGAATTCTCAAACTTTTTACATTTTGAGGGAAAAATTTCAAAACTAACTGTCAGACATTTCAAATTGAAAAGATAAAAACTTCAAAACTCTCTGATAATTTTTTACAGGACTAAATTATATATTTATTGATTAGATTTTAATTCTCCATAAAAATATGATGCTGTAGCTCCGCCATCTATTAAGAAATCGCTTCCTGTAATAAAATCAGCTTTTTCTGAGAGCAATAATTCTGCGACATTGGCTACTTCGTCAGCCGTTCCCGGTCTGCCGGCAGGGCATTTTGCAAACATATTTTTATAAAAATCACCTCTTATTCCATTGAATTCATCTATTGCAAGAGGTGTTACAATTATTCCCGGTGAAATTGAATTTATTCTTGCGCCACGTTTTCCCCATTTAACCGCCTCTGCCATAACTCTTTTGACATTACATCTTTTTGCCATTTGATATGCGTGCAAAGTGTCTTTTATATTTTCAGGTTTTAAAACGTCAAGATTTAAAAGTTCTTCTGTTGGGGTTGTTGCAAGTTGTTCATCAATTTCAGGAGTTAAAGCAGGCATTCGGTGTCCGCTTTGAGAAGATATTGTAACTCCACGACCATCTTTTTTAATAACTTTTCCGACTTCTTCGAGTAAAACGGCAGTTCCGTACAAATCAACTTTTAATATAACTTCAATCGGTGCTTGGCTTGGAGAAACCCCTGCGGCATTGATTAAAGTTGCAATTTCACCGTACTCTTGACCTTTTTTGATAAGATTAAGTATTGATTCTCGGCTTGAAATATCGCACTCAACAGGCTCAATATCAAAACCTGCCTCTGTCATAATTTTTGCAATAGTTTTTGCATTTTCAATATTCTTATCGCCTACAATAATTTTTTGATTAAATCCGACTCTGCGAGCAATAGCCATTCCTATTTGACCTGCTCCTAACCATATCATTACACCTTTCATTATAACACCTCTTTAACAATATGATTTTATCATAAAAAGCATATTTATAAATATAAATAGACAGTTAAAATTAAACAAGTCGGACAACCAAATTAAGCAAGTTCAATTTTGTAAAAATTAAGTCGGAAATTGTTTAATTTTGTCTGTCAGACATTTCAAATTAAGCAGATAATTTGTTCAATTCTCTCTGATAAATTTTGTGTTAATATATAACTATGGAAATTGTAGACGGAACTCAATATATCGATAATGTGAAAGAGTTAATTATAGAATATACAAAAATTCTCAATCGTAATTTAGATTTTCAGGGATTAGATGAAGAATTAAAAGATTTAAAATCTAAATATACCGGTGATGAGGGTGAAATTATAGTTGCATTATCGGATAATAATATTGTTATGGGTTGTGTTGCATACCACAGGCTTAATGACAGCAGTTGTGAAATGAAACGACTTTTTGTGAAACCTGATTTTAGAAAATTGAAACTCGGTGAAAAACTTATTTCTGAAATTATAAAACACGCAAAAAGCAAGAATTACAAAGAAATGTTTTTGGACACAATAGAACCTTTAAAAGTTGCAATATTATAAAAAATTCGGGTTTGTTGAATGCGAACCATATTACCATAATCCGATGAATGATGTAATATACATGAAATTAGCATTGTAAAACTAACAAACTTGCAAAACCTCCTGTAAGTATAAAAGAATTTTATAAAAATGATTACATGATTAGTCTTTTGGATAAAAATGGGAAAATGTATATGCACACTATTACAAATAAAAAAGTAATAGATAAAATTGACGATTTAATAAAGTTACTTAAATAATAATTGTTAAGTTTTATTTTGGTAAGTTTATACTAACTAAATTAAAAGAGAGTTATTTAATAAATTAAATGCTCTTTTTTATTTGTTTGTTGGTTAGGTGTTCGTCTGACGGAATTTTTTGTTAAGACTCAAAAATAAAAATAGGGAGTCTTAATGCTCCCTATTTTTATTTGTAAATATCAATATTTATTACGCTTTTTTAACTTCTACTTTTTGAGCGTTTGTTTTATCATTGTTATACCATATAACAGGTGCTTCTTTAGAGTCTTTATCCATTATTGCACCATCTTTACCATATTTTACAGGTTGCTCTTGTAATGGTAAATTTTTACCATATGAATTTACGTCAACAATTGATACAGAATCATAATATTCCAAGAATTTGTCATAAGATATATCTGCATCATAAGATGTGTTCCAAGGATTTGTACATCTTACTGTTAAATTACCTTTTTCATCTTTTTGAGGCTCAAGAGTATAAGCATGGAATCCGTATACACCTGCTGCTTCTGCAACAGGGTTTTCAACTCTGCCGCCACTTGCACGAGTACCGCCTGTCATAACATAATCTTTATTAAAGTTATCTTTCATCATTTGTGCTTTAACTTCTTTTTCTTCAAAGTTTAAGTTCCATTGTCTGAAACCACCGAAGCCAAATCTTTCCATAACTTCAAAGTTATATCCGCCCAAAGAACCTCTGTAAAAATCAGCTGCTCTGTGGAACTTATCTGATTTGTTATCAGGATCATCTTTTAAGTCTGCAAATTTTAAACCGTTTTCATCTTCTTCGTAATAAATGTTGTAGAAGTTGTCATCACGACAAACAACGACTGTTCTGTTTGGATCTGCTTTTGCTTCTAAATAATCGTCTAAACGTTTTTGGTGTCCTGCTAACGATTTCATTGCATCAGCTTTTTTATTCATAGGTGCTTTTTCAACTTCTTCACGTTTTTTAGCGATTTTTTCATTCATGATTTTTTTGAAGTTAGCATCTGCTTTATTTACAGAATCTAAGCCATAAGCATCTTCAAGAATTCTGATACCTGTTGAACCTTTTAATGAGTATTTTTGAACTCTGTCTTTTGGTAATTCTGCGTTTTCATATTTGTATTCACCGTAACCGTTTTTAAATTTAACTGTTACATCTTTACCGTCTTGGTGGAATGCTTCATACAAGGCTACTCTGGCTTTATCGTTATTCATTAATGTACCTAATGTAGATACTAAGTAGCAATCACCAATGCTTTGTTGTTGTGTTGTAAATCTCTTTGCAGGTGGGAACAATTTTATGAACATATCTTTGTCCATGTCTAATTGTCTTGATTCGTTTTCATCTGTTTTTACATAAATTTTATCTTGGTCTGCAACTTTAAATACATCACCAACTTTTGTTGTTTTATTACCTTCTGCTTGAGATTTTACATTTGGAACATAAACATCAGCAACATTTTTACCTGCTTTTCTTGCTTCATAAACCATATCCAAATCTTTAGCAAGATTATCGTTCATTTTACCTGTTTCCCAGTAGTGGCTTAAGGTTGAAGGTTCTATATCTCCATTTTTAACAAGTTCTAATTGCATCATGACATTACTTGTTTGTTCATCACCTTTTGCAAGAACTTTTTTAACGTTTTTAAAATCTCTTTTTGATAAGAATACACCTGCTTCTGCAATTAGTTGAGATGCTTCATTATTTGTATGTGCAACAGGTGTTGGTTTTGCAATACTCATTTTTTGAGGTTTAATACCATGCATTGCTTGCAATGTTGCCGCACTTGGCATAGCTGTTTTTTCGGTTTCTACCGGCTGTGTTACAACCTCAGTTTTTTTCGCTGTTTTTACATCGCTTGTACCCTTAAATGATACTTCTGATATTGGATTTACTTGCATAACTTTCCTTTCTACACACAAAACTTTATATGTAATATTAAAGTGTCCTAAATACAAAAATTGCTAAATATCCCGTGTGTGTTACACAAAGTTTACATTTTTTTTAAAAGTTTGTCAAGAGTTTTATTGTAAAAAATACACTAAAAGCTTGCAATATCTTTGTGCGAGAGCGGTTAATAAATTTGCTACAATTGTAATAAAACTAAATATTTTTTTGTTATCATGTATTCATGGCAGAAAAAAAAATAACATCAAGTATTGAAGATTATTTGGAAACAATATATGAGCAATTAGAAAAGACTCATAAAATAAAGGCTGTTGATATTGCAAAAAAAATGAATATTTCAAGAGCTTCTGTAACAGAGGCTTTGCAGAAATTGGCACAAAAGGAATACATAATTTACGAAAAAAATCATCCTATTGAACTTACGGAAAAAGGGGTTGAGATTGCAAAAGAGGTAATTCACAAACACCGAATATTGTGTGATTTTTTTACAAAAATTTTAAAAACAGATATTGAAGATGCAGAAATTAATGCTTGTAGAATTGAGCATGTTATTACGCAAACAGCATTTGATAAAATTTCAAAACTTGTTGAAAATATTGATTAAGCAGCTTCGGTAAATTGATTTTGATATTGGCATGCTTTACTTAAATGTATGTTTGAAGTATATTCGGCTTATGAAAATTATTATTTATGGTGCAAGTGAATTTGGTTATTTGATAGCAAATGAATTTTATCAACAACACGATGTTGTTGTAATTGATTTGGAAGAAAACAAAACGGATGAGTTTGATAAACTTGATATAAGTTACATTTCCGGAAATGCAGCAGATATAAAAGTTTTACGTCAAGCAAATGCAAAAAGTGAAGATGTTTTTATTGCATGTACATCGGATGATGAGGCAAATATTGTAGCTTGTGGTGTTGCAAAGCGTTTAGCAAAAGTAAAAACAATCTGTTTTGTAACAAAAGAGGAATATAAGCGAACATTTGCGGCATTAAGAGATGTTACCGACACACCTGCTGCAACTACAATAGATTCTGTTATATGGCCTGAAGAACTGCTAACAGAAGAAATTTTTAGAATTATAACTGTTGCAAAAGCACTTGATGTTGAAAATTTTGCACATGACAGAGCAAAATTACTGGAATATAAAATTGAAAAAAATTCTGTTTTAGTAGATAAAAAAGTAAGAGATTGCGAATTTCCTTCCGAAACATTGATTGTAGGACTAACACGTGGTGGTGAATTATTTGTACCTTATGGTGAAACAGTCCTTAAAGAAGATGATAAGGCAATATTTATGGGTTCTTCTCACTCTTTGGATATTTTAGCAGGTAAATTTTTCCACGATAAAGATGTAAATCGAACTGTCACAATTATTGGTGGTGGAAATGTAGGACTGATGCTGGCGAAGGACTTGGAAAAATTAAGATTTAAAGTTAAAATTATAGAAAAAAATGCAAAAAGATGTGAATTTTTATCCGAAACACTTGAAAATTCGCTTGTTTTAAATGGGTACAAATTTGGAACTTTTAAATGAAGAAGATATTGCAGAATCTGATGTGTTAATAAGTGTTACTAACAATGATGAAAAAAATCTTTTATGTTCGTTATTGGCAAAACAATTAGGTGTAAAGCGTGTTATTGCACGTGTTGCGAAATTATTTAATATTCCTCTTTTTGAGCAGGTAGGAATTGATATTGCGGTATCAAGCAAATTTTCAGCACTTCATGAAGTTAAAAATCAATTTAATGAAAAAAATATTGGTATTTTGGCAACCGTTGAACAAGGTAAGGGTGAAGTTTTAGATATTGTAATTTCCGAAAATTTTGAAGCAAAAAAACTTATGGAAATAAAACTTCCGACCCGTGCCGTTATTGGTATTATTAATCGTAAAAAACGTGTAATTATTCCAAAAGGTGATACTTTGATTATGCCTAATGATGAAATTATTGTATTTACTAAAAATGAAGATGCACAGAGTATAAGGGATTTTTTTAACAAATGAGGTTGAGTTATCTTTTTAATGCTGTATCTTTGATATTTATTTATATAGGGCTGGTTGCTTTTTCGCCTGTAATAATTTCTTTGATTTATAATGATTTAAATTCGGCTGTTCCTTTTGTTGTAACGGGTATTATTTCAGGTTTAGTCGGGTTATTTTTAAAGTTAGTTGTTAATAAATTTTTACCGCAAGACAAGATGACAGATATTAAAAAGTCAGAAGGTTTGGCTATTGTATTATTGTCTTGGCTTATATTTTCAATAATTGCATCTATACCTTATTTATTTTTTAATTTAGGAGTTGTTGATGCTTTTTTTGAAGGTACGTCAGGTGCAACGACTACGGGGGCAACTATATTAACGCATTATGATTATCCAAAAGCACTTTTCTTTTGGCGTTCACTTTCGCAGTGGCTTGGCGGTATGGGTATTATAGTCTTGTTTATTGCAGTTTTACCTCAATTTGCAGTCGCAGGTCGTCAGATGTTTTTTGCTGAAGCACCAGGCCCGACTGAGGATAAGCTTACTCCCAGAATTAAAAATACCGCTACTGCTTTATGGGGATTGTATGTTGTTTTAACATTAATTCAAATTGGGCTTTTGGTTTATTTTAAAATGCCTTTGTTTGATGCCATTTGTAATTCATTTTCAACAATTTCTTCAGGAGGTTTTTCTCCTAATCCGCAATCAATTATGGGATATAACTCTTTACCGATAATGTGGATTGTTATTGTATTTATGTTTCTTTCAGGTTGTAACCTTGCACTTATATACAGAATTTTTACTAAGTTTAAAATAAATCTTTTGTGGAAAAACGAAGAATTTAAAACGTATTTGAAACTTATTTTTATTGTTTCTTTGATTGTTTTTGGAATTTTATTTTTAAATACACATCAACACACATTTGAACAATTTACAAATAGTATCTTTACGGTTATAAGTATAATGACTTCCACCGGTTTTTACAGTTGTGAATATTCAACGTGGTCTGTTTCTGCACAAATAATGTTATTTATTGTTATTTTGTTTGGTTCATCAGCAGGTTCAACAGGCGGCGGTATAAAAATTATGCGTGCTTTGATTGTATTTAAATATTTAAAAAGAGAAATTACAAAACTGTTACATCCAAACGCTGTTATTACCATAAAACTTGACAATAATACGGTTGCCCCTGATATTGTTTCACAAATTATTGCATTTATAATGTTTTATATTGCAATTTTTATTGTAAGCGGTTTAACTGTTTCTATTATAGAAAGCAATGTTGTTATCGGTTTTGGCGGTTCAATGGCAACTTTAAATATTATTGGGCCTGCTTTTGGTCATACCATAGGACCAACAGGAAGTTACGAATCTTTAAATGATATTTCAAAAATTATTTTTACGTTTAACATGTTAATTGGGCGTTTAGAGTTAGTGCCTTTTTTAATATTGTTAAACAAGGATTATTGGTCATTAAAAAAATAAGGAGTATTTATGAAATTTCACACAGAGTATTTATGGTTTAATACTGAGCATGAACACGATTATATTAATATAACTGATGAAGTAGAAGAAATTTTATACAGAAGCGGAATTAAAGACGGTATGATTTTAGTGTCTGCAATGCACATAACAGCAGGTGTATACGTGAATGATGCAGAAAGCGGTTTAATTCATGATATTGAAAAATGGCTTGAAGAAGTTGCTCCTGCAAATCCTAATTACTTGCATCACAGGACGGGTGAAACAAATGGTGATGCTCATTTAAAAAGTCTTGTTATCGGGCATGAAATTATTGTTCCTGTAACTGACGGCAGACTTGATTTTGGTACATGGCAGCAAATTTATTATGCCGAATTTGACGGACAACGCAGAAAAAGAGTTATTGTCAAAGTTATGGGCGAATAGTGACCGCTAAAAAACATAAAAGAGGTATATTATGCGTAAAATGCTTATTGTTATTGACAGGGTTGAATTTAAATATTTTGAATTTAATCAACTTGTTACAAATTTTTGGATGGTTAAAGGGTTATTAGAAAATAATGTTGAAACATATATTACAACAATAGACAACTTGTCTTTAAAGCAGGGTAAAGGTTGTGCAAAATGTTTTAAAACTTATGAAAAAAATAATGATATTTTCTTTGAAAAACAACCAAAAGATTTTATTTTAGAAAATTTTGAAAAAATATTTTTCCGTCCTGACCCTCCCGTTGACAGTGATTATATTAATGCAACATACATTTTTGATTTTGTTGACAGAAAAAAAACACAAATTATCAATGATACAAAAGCAATAAGAGATTTTAACGAAAAGCTGCACGCTAACTATTTTAGAGAATTTATGCCTGAAAATATTGTTACGGCATCAAAAGATGAAATTGAAGATTTTTTGAATATTCATAATGAAATTATTTTAAAGCCGTTAAATAATTGTTTTGGTTCCGGTGTTATGTATTTAAAAAATGGTGATAAAAATACTTTGAGTATAATTAAAACGCTTACAAACAATTTTAAAAGTATATGTATGGTGCAAAAATATATTCCGGAAGTTCAATATGGAGATAAGAGAGTAATTATTTTAAACGGTGAAGTTCTTGATGAATGTGTGCTTAAGACACCGACAAAGGATGATTTTAAATTTAATACTCATAGTGACGAATATTTAAAGAAAGCTGTTTTAAGTGAAAGCGAAAAAGAAAAGTTTACACAAGTTGCAAAAGGCTTGAAAGAACTTGGAATAACAATGGCAGGACTTGATGTCGTTGATGAAAAAATACTTGAAATTAATGTAACAAGTCCTTGCTTTTTTATAAAAGAAATAAACGAACGTTTTTCAACAAGAATTGACAAAAAATTAAATGAATTTATGCTTGAAACAGAAGCCTACATTACAACTGCTCGAACTATTTTATAGATGTCTGTTATTTTATCAGGGTTTGAATTTATCATTTCAAAAGTTAATTCTTTTAAATCTAATTGTGGTTGCAAATGTTCAAAATCAAATAATTCGGATGCCGTAATATTAAATACGGTTGTTAATTTTTCCATTGTACTTGCAGAAGGCATGCCATTGCCTAATTCTATTTTTCTTAATGACCTGACTCCTATATTAATTTTTTCTGCTAAAATTTCCTGCGTATAACCTCTCTGTTTTCGCAGTTCTCTAATTCTTGCACCTAATTTTTGTTGCAGTCCTGTCATAGTTATCCCTTTGTGCTTATTATAAATATTTATAAATAATATTGAAGGATATATTAGCACCTTATTGACATTAAATGGGTACTAATGTATCCTATAATAAGAATTATTAATACATTATTTATAAAAAATAGGAACTTAAATATCCTCTAAGGAGATAAAATGAAAAGATTATTAGCATTCACATTGGCAGAAACTTTAATTGTAATGGGTGTAATTGGTGTTGTTGCAGCACTTACTTTGCCTAACTTAAATCAATCAACAAATAATAAGGAAAAAGTTACTAAACTTCAGAAGTTATATTCTAACTTGAATGATGCTTATGGACGTGCAACTGCTGTATATGGACCTATTGACGAATGGCAATCTGCAAGCAACGAAAAATTGGCAGAAAGATTACTGGAATTTATGAAATATACAAAATATTGTGGTTCTGATGAAAATTCATCTTGTTGGTTTGAAAAAAATTCATTAAAATTGCCTATTGCCTCAGTTGCTGACGGTACATCAATTGTATTTTATTATAAAGGATGTTCTACTGAAAATGATTGTGGAGAATTAATAGTTGATTTAGACGGACCGAGAAAAGGCAGCCACACATACGGTAAAACAATATTTCGATTTTATATTACAAAGCAAAATGGTGTCATTCCTTTTGGCGATACAGCTTCAAATTGTTTTTCTGATCATGCATCAAAATGTACAAAATGGGTTATAGAAAATGGTAATATGGATTATTTAAAAGCAAATAGCAGTGGAAGATGTCCAAACGGTACAACATTAAGCGAAAGTGCTAATCCACCCGTAGTCAGTTGTAACTAAAAATAAAATATATGTAAATATATGTAAATAAAACACTTAAAACATGGCAAAAAAAATGTTTACTTACCTTTAATCAGTATGAAAATTTCTGCATTAAATTCGGTAAAATATACCCCAATCACAAATCAGGTACAAACTCAAACAACAACGGTTCCAAAAGAGTTAAAGCAACCACAAGCGTCTGCTTTAGAGCTTTTTGGAAATTACAATAAAGCAATTATAAGTAAAAATCCTGTAAATAAAGCACAAGTTAGTTTTAAAGGCTACTATGGCGACCAACAACCTGCAAAAAAACTTTTCTGGATTTTGAAGGGCGATAATGACGTTTATGAAGATAACGAAACAAAAAGAGATTTATTTAAAGGTGGAAATACAGGCTGGAAAAAATGGGTTGCAACAAGACCTGAAGATTTGTTAAAACGTTCTCCAATGGACGCTATTCAGTCAATTTGTACATTAAATAAGCAACCTGATTGTTATCCGGGTATTCCATCTTACATACCTTCTCCAAACTATGGTGATAAATGGGGAAGACGTGCAAATTATATAGAAATTAATCCAAGAACAGTCGCATTAACAGAAGGTGATAAAAAAAGTGAAGGGTTATTAAATGTAATGAAATTGCTTCCTGCAATTCCACCTTCAAGTAAAAGTAACGCAAATTGTATAATTTTATCTCAATTATATCCTGCAATGTACCGTGAAAATGACGGAAAAACAGGTCATTCATCGCTATATACGGTAGATTTGCATTCAGGTATATCAAAAAATTTGACTTCTGACAAATTATGCAGAGGTAATCAAAGAATGGGCGATGATGAACAAGTTAAAGCCTTCAACGACATGGCTCATTTAAGAGGTTTAAAAACAGGTATAAGAATGCCTCTATCAGCAGGTCAAATGACTGTAAAAGGAGAACCTTTTGACTGGTACAAACACGAAAAAGCATTCATTGATGCTTGCTGCTGGGCTGTTGATTTAGGTTTTGATGCTATATTCTTTGATAGTGCAAAACACGTTGGAAACTGGGATATGGGTAATTATTGCGGCTCAGGTGCAGTTCCTAACTTCCAGCAAATGCAATATATAACTCAACAAATAAGAGAAAAAACAGGCAGAAATGATATTGCCTTAATTGGTGAAAAATGTGATTTAAATCCTCGTTTTAAAGAAATGGGTTTAACCGCAGGTAATGACTGGGGCAGAGCAGATGATTTTAACAACGTAATGCATGAATACGATAAACAACGTTGGAATGATGAATATGCAGCAGGGCCTGTAATTTCAGATGACAATGACAGATGTGCTATGCCGTTTGAACAAAGATTAAGCAGAATTAAAACCGCTCTAAATGCATATCGTGAACCTGGTTGGAAATTACCTGTGTATATGCAAATGCATGATTTATTCCCATTATCTCCATATTCAAATACTCACGATTTAATGGAAAATGGTGAAAATCGCTCTACTTACGGAGATGTTGCAAGTCATTATAACAATATTTTTAACACATCAGAAGCATCAAGAAAATATACATCGGATGTGTATAACGAATTCTTAAATGCAATGTATCAATAATTTGTTATACAACTACAAATTTATTTATAATTAATATTCTGCAATAAAAAGAGGTAATGATTAAATCATTACCTCTTTTAAAATCTTTTTTCAAAAAACTATTTTACTAATTCTTTGAATTTTTTACCAGCTGAGAAAGTAGGAACTGTTCTTGCTGCAATTTTAATTTCTTTACCAGTTTGTGGGTTTCTGCCTGTTCTAGCTGCTCTTTTGCGTGGTTCGAATGTACCAAAGCCAACTAAAGTAACTTTTTCACCTTTTTTAACTGATTTTTCAATTGTATCGATTGTTGCTGTTAATACTTCATAAGCTTCTTTTTTAGAAACTTTTGCAACTTTTGCTACTTCTGCTACTAATTCTTCTTTGTTCATAGTAATCCCCTTCTTTGTTATGTATAGTACAATTTTTAAATTAGTAATATTATTATATCCCGTATTTAAAAATTGGCAAGAGGTGCAATATTTGGTTTCGTTTATAATTGAATATTTAGCAAAACTGTTGATACAAGGCTTATTTCAGACTTGAAAAAATTTAAGATTTATAAACATTTCTTAATATTTAAAACATAGAAGGCATGTTACATAAGGTATTAGGCATGCTTTTATGATAAAATTCTGACATGGATAATGAAAATATTGATGACATACTTTGCGATTATAGTAAATTAAGCGAAGAAATTAGCATGCAGACGTATGATGAAATGGAATCTTTGCAGGAAAAAGTTGATAAAGGTAATGAGTCAGATACTTCATTATTTATTGAATTGCTGAGTTGTTATGAGATTATAGAAGAAAAAAACGAACTTTTTGAAGTACCCGAAAAATATTTAAAACTTGCCTATGAAAGAGCAAAGAATGATATTAATTTTCAACGAGATGTTGGGAATGCATATATTTGTTTAGCTATATACAGCAATTTGAAAAATTTTAAGGATAAAGCTTTATTTTATTATAATAAGGCCATAGCAAAAGAACCAACAAACACAGATTTTTATATAAGAAGGGGTACATTCTATACATCTATAAAAGATAATAAGAAAGCAAAAGCGGATTATCAAAAAGCTTTATCATTAAAACCTGATGATGCAGCATTACAAATATTGTGTAAAAATGATTTTTCTACCGGTTCTAAAATAAAAGATATTTTAACCACAATATCAATTATTGCGTTGATTATTCTTAGTATTCTGGCAGAAATATATTAACTTTCCGAGCGTGGAAGAAATCCAAAAAGCATATTTAATATTAAAATTTTTGTCTATATACGCCCTCGCATTAAACGGCAACGTTCACATCAAAACAAAAATTCAACATTTTTGTTATTGATGTTCAACTCTCACTTCGTTCGTGCCT
>CAJOKJ010000036.1 GCA_905235155.1 Candidatus Gastranaerophilales bacterium | reverse complement strand
TTGATTTTCGTGGCAATCCAGAAACCTGTCCTTGCGAACGAAGTGAAGCAATCCAGCCCATGTCATTGCGAGAAACGAAGTGACGAAGCAATCCATTGTCCGACTGGATTACTTCGTCGTTACACTCCTCGTAATGACATGTGTTTTGTCCTTGCGAGAAAATCTTTGATTTTCGTGGCAATCCATTAGTTCGACCGGATTACTTCGGGCTTTGCCTTCGTAATGACTTGGTACTACTCACCACTCAACATTCACTATTCACTATTCATTTACACACATGTAAAAATAATATCAAGATACTACATAATTGGGCTTTTTTATAATATAATAAAAATGACAAGATAGTGAGGAATGTAATTTGAAAAGTTCAAATCTGACAACTTTCATATTTGGTGCGTTAATATTAGGTATTATATTCGGTTGGTTATGTCCCGATTTGGCAGTAAAAACTGAACCTTTGGCAAAAATTTTCTTAAATATGGTTAAGATGATTATTGCTCCATTACTGTTCTCAACATTAGTTGTTGGTATTGCAGGACACGGTGATATAAAAAGTTTGGGTAAAATCGGTCTAAAAACTTTAGTATATTTTGAAATTGTTACAACAATCGCACTTATTATCGGGCTTGCTATGGGTAATATTGTTAAACCGGGTGAAGGCTTTGGTGTGGTTGCAAATGCCCACGACATGCAAGCAGCACAACACTTAGCAACAATTAACCCTAACAATTCTATAAGTGATATGATTATAGGAATGTTTCCGACAAGTGTTATAAAATCAATGGCAGACGGAAATTTGCTACAATTGTTATTTTTTCAATTTTCTTTGCTATTGCTATCTGTGCTGTTGGTAAAGCAGCAAAGCCTGTTATGGATGTTTTAAATTCAACAGCAAAAATAATGTTTAAATTTACGGAATATGTTATGTACTGTGCTCCGTTAGGTATTTTTGGTGCAATATCATCTACTATTGGTACAAACGGTATCGGAATTTTAAAAAGTTATGCAAAAGTAATTTTCTGTTTATACACTGCACTTACAATATTTATTTGTGTTGTACTATGTGGTGTTTGTTACCTTGTGAGAGTTCCTTTCTGGAAACTTATGAATGCATTAAAAGAACAAATTTTACTCGCATTTTCAACAACAAGTTCCGAAGCTGCACTTCCTAAATCTATGGAAATTATGGAAAAATTTGGTGTTCCAAGAAACATTGTAAGTTTTGTTATGCCGACAGGATATACTTTTAACCTTGACGGTTCAACACTTCACGTTGCAATGGCTGTTTTATTCTCAACTCAGTTAGTTGGGATACAACTTAACCTTGAACAACAACTTGTAATAATGCTTGCTCTTATGTTCGCAAGTAAAGGTATTGCAGGTGTTCCAAGAGTTTCATTAATTGTACTTGCAGGAACTTTATCAACATTTAATTATCCGATTATTGGGGTTGCAATTTTATTGGGTATTGACCATATTCTTGATATGGGCAGAACTACCACAAACTTAATCGGTAACTGTGTTGCAACAGTAGTTATTGCTCGCTGGGAAGGGCAGTTCAATGATGAAAAAATGCATAAATATTTATCTAAAAATAAACGCAGAAAACAACTTCTAGCATATTTTTCATCAAAAAAACAAGAAAAAGATTTAGAACAAAGTAACGCATAAAGGATAATAAGATGACTGAAAATGAAAAAAAAGAGTTTAAAGACACTCTTAATTTGCCTAAAACCACATTAGACATGCGTGCAAACGCAACAAAAAAAGAGCCTGAAACGCAAAAATTTTGGGAAGAAAAACAAATTTACAAAAAAATGACAGAAAATAAAGATAAAACAAACAGTTTTATTCTTCATGACGGCCCGCCATATTTAAGTTCTGAAAAAATACACGTGGGTACAGCCTTAAACAAAATTTTAAAAGATATATTAATCAAATATAAAACCCAAAGAGGATACTATGCACCTTATGTTCCCGGATATGACGGACACGGTTTACCAATTGAAAATAAAGTTGTAAAAAATATAGAAGGTGGCAGAAATGCTGTTACACCTGCCGAACTGAGAGCAAAATGCAGAGAATTTGCTCATACTAGCCTTAAAGGTCAAGAAAGTGAATTTAAAAGATTAGGCGTTCTTGGTAACTGGGAAAATCCTTATTTAACAATTAATCCTGAATATGAGGCTGAACAAGTCAGAGTATTTGGTGAAATGTTTAAAAAAGGATATATTGAAAAAGGTTTAAAACCTGTTTATTGGTGTGCATCATGCGAAACGGCTCTTGCAGAAGCAGAAGTTGAATATGCAGACCACACTTCAACATCAATTTATGTAAGATTTAAGTTTGATGAAGAAAGCACTAATAAATTAAAAGAAAAATTTGATTTTCTAAAAGAAGAAAATAACATTTATTCAATAATTTGGACAACAACACCTTGGACAATTCCTTCAAACCTTGCAATAAGCGTTCATCCAAGATTTGAATATTCTTTCTTTAAATATAATGGAGATGTTTACTACGCAGCAACAGGTTTGTTAGGTAATTTCTTAAACGGAGTTGAATGGAAAGAAGAAGATATTGCTGTAATTGGAACTTGCAAAGGTGAAGATTTAGAATTATTGAATACAAAACATCCGTTATATGATAGAAATTCAACGGTAATTTGCGGTGAACACGTTACATTAGATGCCGGTACAGGTTCTGTTCATACTGCTCCCGGACATGGTTTAGAGGACTATGAAGTTTGTTGTAAATATAAAATAGGTGTATATTCACCATTAGATTCCAAAGGTGTTTGGACAGAAGAAGCAGGCGATTTGGCAGGCATTCCTTATTACAAAGGAAATTCTATTGTAATTGACAAATTAAAAGATTGTGGTGCATTACTTGCCGCAAGTGATTTACAACACAGTTACCCTCATTGCTGGAGATGTAAAAAGCCTGTAATTTACCGAGCAACTCCACAATGGTTCGTAAAAGTAGATAAATTTAAAAAAGAAACTTTGGAAGAAATTAAAAAAGTTAAATTTATTCCGGCATCAGGCGAAGCAAGAATTTCAAACATGGTTGAAAGCCGTACGGACTGGTGTATTTCACGCCAACGTGCATGGGGTGTTCCAATTCCTGTATTCTATTGTGAAGATTGTGGCGAAGTTATTGTTACAGATGAAACGATAGAACATGTAGCAAAACTTTTTGAAAAAGAAAGTTCTGATGCGTGGGTTAAATACAGCGAAAAAGAACTTTTACCGGAAAACTTTGTATGTCCAAAATGCGGTAAAAATCATTTTAAAAAAGAAAATGACATTATGGACGTATGGTTTGATTCAGGTGTATCTTGGAAAGCTGTTGTTGAAAAAAGAGCAGATGAATTAAATCACACACCTGTTGATATGTATTTGGAAGGTTCTGACCAACACAGAGGCTGGTTCCAATCTTCATTATTAACATCTGTTGCAACTCAAGGTATTTCTCCATATAAGCAAGTTCTTACTCACGGATTTGTATTCGGAGAAGACGGAAGAAAAATGTCTAAATCTTTAGGCAACTACATAAGACCTGATGATATTATTAAAAACTATGGTGCTGATATCTTAAGACTTTGGGCAGCATCTGTTGATTACAGAAATGATATCAAAATCGGTGATAACATTATTAAACAACTTGCTGAAATTTTTAAGAAAACAAGAAATACAGCTCGTTTTTTAATTGGTAATTTGTTTGATTTTGAACCGGAAAAAGATTACGTTGATTATAAAGACCTTAAAGATTTGGATAAATTTGCTTTATACAAACTATATCAACTTATTGAAAATGTAACAGAAGCATTTGAGGGTTATGAATTTTATAAATATTTCCAATGCTTGCAAAACTTTGCGGCAGTAGATTTAAGTGCTTTTTACCTTGATATTGTAAAAGACAGATTGTATACATCAGGTAAAAAATCGCTTTCACGTAGAGCATGTCAAACAGTTATGTATGAAATATTACAGGCATTGGTAAGAATTATTATGCCTGTAATGCCGCACCAAGCAGAAGATATTTGGCAAAATGTTCCTGAAAATCAAAAAGGCGGACTTGAAAGTATCTTACTTTCTTCTTGGCCTAAAATGAAAGAAGAATGGAATAATGCAAAATTAGAAGAAGATTTTGCAAAAATTTTGAAAATTCGTGAAACAGTAACAAGAGCAATTGAACCTTTAAGAGCAGAAAAAAAAGTTGGAAGCTCTTTAGAAGTTGCGGTTTACGTTAAATCAAACGAAAATGAATTATTAAAATCTTGTGAAAATGAACTTTGCAATATATTTATAACTTCACAAGCATTTGTAACGGAAGAAAAACCTTCTGATGTATTGAATGAATATACAGAAGAAGAAACGACTGTTTGGGTAACGAAAGCACATGGCGAAAAATGCTGTCGTTGTTGGAAATATCGTGAATTAAATTCTGACGGTATTTGTCCTGATTGCCAAGAAGCAGTTAATGAATAAGAAAAAAATCCCTATTTCTGTTACGGAAATAGGGATTTTTATGCAATGCTTCTTGATTTAGACAGTACTACTATGCAGTCAAAAACAGGTGTGTTTACAAAAGAAACTTTGGAATGGTTTGAACAATTCAAAAAACATTTTTTAAGCACAATCTTTTTGCGTTTCAAAAGATTTGATGGTTATGGTTATGCCTAATGCTTTTAAAATTTTTGAAAGAGTATCAAAACGAGGACTAATTTTGTTAGCAAATATACGATACAAATTTTGTCTGTTTAATTTTGTAGTTTCAGCGAGTTTTGTGATACCGCCTTTTGCTTCGGCAACTCTTTGAATGGCTCTCATTAAAGATTTTGTATCACCGTCTGCTTGATATTCTTCTAAAGCGGTTTCAAGGTAGGCAATTGCTTCACAATTCTCTTTGAGAGAACCGTTAATATAATTGTCCCAAGATGTTAATTTTTTATTATTTGGCATTGTTACCTCCTTTATAATCCTGTAAATATGCTTTTGCTTTTTCAATATCTTTTGTTTAGTTGATTTATCACCACCTGTAAATAAAATTACTAAAACATTATCTTCAATTGTGTAATAAACTCTGTATCCTGCACAAAAAAATAATCTTAATTCATATAACTTATCACCGACTGATTTTGTATTGCCGAAATTGCCGTCAATAAGTCGGTCAATTCTAAGTTTAATTCTTCTTTGGATTTTTAAATCTTTTATGGATTTTAACCAATCTAAAAAAGGTATTTTGCCGTCATCTGTTGTATAAATAGAAATTTTGTACTGTTATATATATTTATTGTAGCATATATGCGACAATATTTCAAGTGATTGTTATAAATTTATAATCTTTACGCAGTGTTGTTTTTGTGTTACTTTATTCAAGGAAAGAGAAGGAACACGATATGACAAACGTTAATGATTTACCGACAGTTTACAACGCTTTAGAAACTGAAAAAGAAATATATGAATTTTGGGAAAAAGGCGAATATTTTAAGGCAGATGCAAAATCTCAAAAACCTGCTTATTCGCTTGTAATTCCACCTCCAAACGTTACAGGTGTACTTCACATGGGACACGCTTTAGACGAAACTTTACAAGACATTCTTACACGTTATCACAGAATGGCAGGTTATGAGGCTCTTTGGATTCCCGGAACAGACCACGCAGGACTTGCAACACAAAATGTCGTTGAAAAACAACTTGCAAAAAAAGGATTAACTCGTCACGATTTAGGCAGAGAAAAATTTATAGAAGAAACTTGGAAATGGACTAATGAACATAAATCTGCAATTCTCGACCAATGCAAACGTTTAGGTGTTTCTTTTGACCGTACAAGAGAACGTTTTACATTCGATAAAGGTTGTTCTGATGCAGTTAAAGAAGTTTTTGTTAAACTTTACGAAAAAGGCTTAATTTACAAAGGTGCATACATTGTAAACTGGTGTCCTCGTTGTCAATCTGCAATTTCGGATATTGAAACAGAATACGAAACGGAAAAAGGACATTTGTGGGAAATATCTTATCCTTTATGTGATGAACAAGGTGCAATAGTTGTTGCAACAACACGTCCTGAAACAATGTATGGTGATGTTGCTATTGCAGTTAATCCTAATGATTACAAATATAAAGATTTAGTTGGAAAATATGTTTATGTTCCGCTTTCTCAAAGAAAAATTCCTATTATCGCAGATGAATATGTTGATAAATCTTTCGGTACAGGTGCAGTTAAAATTACTCCGGCACACGACCCTAACGATTACGAAGTGGGAAAAAGACACGGTTTAAAACCTATTTGGGTTATTGATGAAGAAGGTAAAATGAAATCTTGCCCTGAAGTTCACCCTGACGTACAAGGATTAGACCGCTATGAAGCACGTGAAAAAACAGTCGGTTTATTGAGTTTAAACAACTCATTGTTAAGAATAACCGAACATGAACACAATGTAGGTAAATGCCAACGTTGTAACACAACTATTGAACCGTTATTGTCAGAGCAATGGTTTGTAAAAATGGAACCTTTGGCAAAAGAAGCTATTGCAGCAGTTAAAGACGGAAGAATTAAGTTTGTTCCTGAACGTTGGGAAAAGAACTATTTAGGCTGGATGGAAAATATCCGTGACTGGTGTATTTCCCGTCAAATATGGTGGGGACATCAAATACCTGCATATTACCATAACGAAACAGGTGAAATGGTTGTAGCGAAAGAAAATCCTGATCCTGAACATTACACGCAAGAGTCGGACTGTCTTGATACATGGTTTTCATCAGGTTTATGGCCATTTTCAACTATGGGATTCCCTCAAACAGAAACGGATGATTTCAAAAAATTCTATCCTACAAGCGTTCTTGTAACAGGTTTTGATATTATTTTCTTCTGGGTTGCAAGAATGATTACAATGGGACTTGAATTTACTGGTAAAGCACCATTTTCGACAGTTTACATTCACGGTTTAATTCGTGATGAAAAAGGTCAAAAAATGTCTAAATCAAAAGGAAACACTATCGACCCTGTTGAAATTATCGACAAATACGGCTGTGATGCTTTAAGATTTACACTTACATCACTTTGTACCTATGGTGGTCAAGATATCAAAATTTCTGATGAACGTTTTGAATACGGAAGAAATTTTGCAAATAAAATATGGAACGCATCTCGTTTTGTATTGATGAACCTTGAAGGTGTTGATGATAATCCTATTGATATGGGTAAATTAACTATCGCAGACAAATGGATTTTGAATGCGTTAAATGAAACCGTAAAACTTGTAAACGATAATGTTGAAAATTACAGAATCGGTGAAATGGCACACGTTTTATATGATTTCTTCTGGAATAGTTATTGCGACTGGTACGTTGAAATTGCAAAAATTCAGCTTCAAGACGAAAACTTAAAACAAAATACTCAAAGAATGTTGAAACACGTTCTTGATATGTCATTACGCTTATTGCATCCAATAATGCCTCATATTACGGAAAAAATTTGGCAGGCATTGGAAGTAAAATGCAATTCTAACGCATTAATCAGAGCAGATTATCCTAAATACAAAGAAGAATACAAATTCCCTCAAGAAGCAAAAGAAATGGAAATTGTATTTGAAACAATTACATCTTTGAGAAATGTTCGTCAAAGTTTTAATATTTCACCGTCAATTAAGGTTAATATTGAAATTCTTGCAACAAAAGAAGAAAAACCTGTATTTGAAGCCGTTGTTTCATACTTAAAACGTCTTGCAAGAGTTGAAGATGTTAAATTTATTGAAAATACGGATAATACTTCTAAAAAATCAGCAACAACAGTTGTTTCAGCATCAAAAATTATAATTCCTTTGGAAAACTTAATTGATATGGACGCTGAAATTGCACGTCAAAATAAAAAATTGGAAAAACTTTTGAAAGAAAAAAGTTCACTGGAAGGCAGAATTAATAATCCTAAATTTGTTGAAAAAGCTCCTCAAGAGCTTGTTGACGAAACAAAAGCAAAAATAGAAGAACTTGCAAATCAACAAAAAGCAATAGAAGATTTTATTAATCTTTTGAAAGCATAATTAAAAAAAGTATGAAGTACAGCCGTAATTTATTTTCATGAGTTACGGCTGTATTATGCATAAAATCGAGGTTTTTATATTTAATATTACGAATTGTAACAGATTTTTCAAAGTCTGAAATCGGACCTTTCAAAAATACTTTATATATATGTAAGTCAAATCTGACAAACATTAAATAGACAGAGAGATTATTAAGACAGATTTTGGTTTTGAAAAACGAGAGATAGAAGAGAGAATTTTAACACACACACACTACACACTAACCTACCCTACATTCCTTCCTAAAGAAGAAAATTTTAGACAAGTTCCCAAGAGGAACTTTTTTTTTGCTTAAAAATAATTATATTAAATTTCTGATTTTTTAAATTGCATTTCGTAGAGTTTTTTGTATTCACCGTTTTCAATTTGCATTAATTCTTCATGGTTTCCAAGTTCAACAAGTTTTCCCTCGTTAATTACTGCAATTCTGTCCGCATTTTGAATTGTGGAAAGTCTGTGAGCAATTACAAAAACAGTTTTATCTTTCATTAAATTATCAATTGCTTGTTGAACAACTGCTTCTGATTGATTATCAAGTGCTGATGTTGCTTCATCAAGAATTACTATAGGTGCGTTTTTAATGAATGCTCTTGCAATAGCAATTCTTTGCTTTTGACCGCCCGATAAAAGTACGCCTTTTTCTCCTATGTACGTATTTAGCCCTTGTTCAAGATAAGCAATAAAATCTTCTAAACAAGCGTTTTTTACTGCATGTTGTAATTCTTCCTCAGTTGCATCTAATTTACCCATTAAAATATTTTCTCTGATAGTTCCTGCAAATAAAAAATTGTCTTGTAAGACTATTGCTATTTTATTTCTTAGCGAATCCACTTTATAATTTTTTATATCAGTACCATCTATTTTTATTATAGATTTTTTCGGTAGTTCGTAAAATCTTGGAATAAGATTTACGATAGTACTTTTACCGCCTCCGGAATTGCCCACAAGAGCAAATGTTTCGCCTTTATTTACTTTAAAATTAATATTTTGCAAGACAGGTTTGTTTTTTACATATTGAAAATTTACATTTTCAAATTCTATACAATCAGTGAAACTTGCTAATGATTTGGCATTCGGTTTATCAATAATTTTATCCTGAGCGTCAAGTTGATTTATAACACGTTCAAGTGCAAATATTGAAGATTGAATTCCCTTCATGCTTGTACCAAGTCCTTTTATCGGAGTGTAAAGCATAATTAATGCGGTAATAAATGAAACAAAGTTACCGCTTGTAATTTTACCTGTTGTAACAAGATAACTTCCAAATCCAATAGCAATACCGATACCAATAGACGCAATTATATGCATTATAGGAGATATAATACCGGTTGTTTTAGTGATTTGCATTCTAAGTTTAAAAATAGAGTTTAAATGCTCGCCAAAAATATTGTTTAATATGTGGTAAAGGTTAAAAGCTTTTATGACTTTACTTCCACTATATATTTCATTGTAATCTGTAATTACAAGTGAAGTTGCACTTTCTGATTTATCAACGGCTTTTTTTATGCAATCTCTCATTTTTGTTAGAGGGAAAATTGCACATAAAAGGATAAAAATAGCAACAATTGCTAATTGCCAAGAGTTGTAAATTAATACACCAATTAAAGAAATTGAAGAAAACACTCTTGAAATAATTAATTTAGTTCCGCCGAAAATGCCTGTACATACTTTATCTGCGTCATTATTAAATTTCTTTTGAATATCCCCGGATGTTTTTGTGTCAAAAAATTTAGAATCTTTTCTCATTAACTTATTATAAAGAACACGTTTCACATCTTGCGATACTTTGCCTATTGTCCAATCGTTAAAATAAGTTGAGGCATAATTTAAAATTCCTTGAAGTGAAGTAAAGGCAATAATTAAAAGCGGAATGTACCACCCCGGTTGAGTGCTTTTTTCAACCATAACAACATCCATATAAGGTTTTAGAGAAAGTGCAATAACGGCATCCAAGCACCCTATTGGAATTGCAAGTCCGAGTGCGAAAATAGTTTGTAATAAGTATGGTGATACAAATTTTATTATAAATTTGGTTTTTTTATGTCTTTTTTGCTCTTGAATGTTTTTTAGCAATCTGATACGCCCTTTTTTAGTGCAAAGTTGTTCAAATATGGATTTTGGTTCAAAATATTTTATCTTGTCGTAAATAGGAGTTTCTTTTGCGTATTTCCACCAAAGTTTTAAATAACTGTGTCTGCATTTTGTGCTTAAAGGTTTTTTATCATCAAAGCAAACGATTGCAGGAGTTTTTTTGTGTAAAAAATATTGATTATATAGTTCTTTAGTTTCTTCACTACCTTGAATTTCAACATCTTTAAACCAAATTTCTTCATATCCGTATGTTATAGGTATTAATTTATAGTTTTGAGTTATTTTATTAATGACAATCATATCATTAATTTTTTTATATTGAGAATTTTCTTCCAAAAATTCTTGAGATAAAAGTCTATCAAGCAGTTTGTGTTCTCTTAAATATTTAAAATTAAAAAGAATGGTGACATTTGTTAAAATTTTTTCAGTTTCATTTTCTTTTTTTATAGTTTTATAAGGTGCAACATATTCAAGTGCTGCAAAAGCTTTATCTGAAATGTCAGTATTATATAGGTCGTTTAAATCTTTTAACACTAAATCTACACTATGAATATAAAGCATTTTATCAACATTAACCAATTCAGCTAATTCAAAGCAATAAGCTACTTTGTGTACTAATTTAAAATTTTCATATTTTTTTGAATCAATTTGAATAAGATTAAAACTTTCAATGTTTTCAAATTTTTCAAAAATTTTTAATTCTTCAATTCTTTTTTGTGGTAAGGTTTCGTCAAACATTATATAGATATTAATTTTATGCTTTTTGTTATTTACCAAAAAAGAGTAAATAGCCATATAGCCCATATAAAAAAATTTATCTGTTAATACAAAAGCTACATTCATAAAGTTTAATTTGCAACTCCTTGGCTATAACAATAACATAAAAAAATTATCGCTTCAATAAGGCTTTTAAACCTTTGAAATAATCCTTTTGTTTCTTTTGAGCAACAAACATTGGTCTTTTGTTATTGGAAGGACGTATATCATCATTGCAAAAACCTAAATATTTAATTTTTGAAAATCCATATTTTTTTAGTTTTTTTTGTACATATTTGATATCACAATTAGAATTTCCTTCAAAATAGAGAGTTTTTTCTGTAACTTTAGAAAGGATTGAAAAAAGGTGTTCTTTATCATTAACATGAGAGTCTATGGCAAGTGCAAAAACAATGTCGAATTTTCCAATATCAGCAGGGTTGATTTTATCAATATTACCTTGTTGAAATTCAAGAAAATCCAATTTGGATAAATTCGCAACCTTATTTGATAAAATTACTTTATCTTTATCATATTCAATACCTATACCTTTTTTAATACCGTAATTTGAAGCATGAAATAACATTGCACCACAGTTTGAACCTAAATCAAGAACAGTTTTGTCTTATTCTTTTCTATTCCAAAATGCTTAAATATCATTTCGGAATTTCTTTCAGATTCTTCTTTGGGAATTGTAAAGTTTGGAGTGGAAAAAGAGCAATAGAAAACATTTTTTGTTTTTAAAATATGTCTTGTATTATTTTTTTGGAAACTTGCCGATGTTTTAAGTAATTGTGCTTTTAAATCATCTTTATATTTACTTATTTTATCGTTTATTACCCTTTTTGTTGTATTTAAGTTATTTTCAAAATTTGAAGATAAATCTAATTTAACAACATCAATTCCTCTTTCTTTTAATGTTTGTTCGGCAATTTGGCAAACGTAAAGAGATTTTTCAATATGTAAATCTATATTTTTTTCATCCAAATTTTTATAACAATTAGGAATTTTTGGTTTCTTTTTTAGTCTTTCTTTAATAGTTTCTTTTGCGGCAGTGCATATTATAGCAACATCAGGCAGTGGAGTAAGTTCAAAATATTTTTTAGTATCATTTTCAATATCAGGTGAGTACGTTATAAAACTAAATGCTCTATGCAGCAGAAGTTCATCATATATAGTAATATAACCATTTTGTTCAAGATGTTTTATTTTTTCATAGTTTAGGCAACTGGTCAAAAAAATTCTTAGAGCATTTATTTTCTGATTACAATTTGTTAAATTTTTATTGATAAAATCTATACAAAAATTAATATAATTTTCATGCAAAAATTCGCAATTATCTTGCTTTCCTGACATAGAAGAAGATTTCAAGAGGTTATTAATGTCGGAAGTGTTTAATAGTTCTTTATAGAGAATAAAATCAAACGATTTTGCTATTTGATTAAGAAAGTATGTTTTTCCTGCTGCAGATGGACCCATTAATTCAAATAACATGTTTACTCCTTGTAAAAATTACGCATATTCATATTTGTATTCTTCATATAATTCTTTTACTCTTTCAACATCAATATTATCTTTGATTTTAAATGAATAAAGCGTATCAGCGTTTTCAGCAACATCTAAAAATTCTTCAATTATATGGTAATATTTACGTTTTGGATAATCATGAATTAAAATTTTCACATCTTTAGAGCAATTTAAAATTGTTTGCAAGGCGCATGCCACTCTAAATCTTCCGTCAATAAAAACAAGGTCAAATTCTTTTGGGTTTATTTTTTGAAAAACATCTTTAGAATATTGGGGATAATTTTCTTTTTTATCGTCATTTAAAGGCGCACCATAGTTTTTTGTTTTTCCAATATCAATATGGTTTAATTTTAATCGATTATCTTCACTATTGCGTATAAATTTATATGAGCACAAATAATTTATCCAATCCAAATCAGATTCTACCGATATAATATTACAATTGCTGTTTAAAAGGGCCAAAAATGTAGAACCGCCTGCACCAAATTCTAAATAGTTCTTAGAGTTTTTAAAATATTTAATCAGAAATTCTTTTTCATCCAAAGAAAGCATAATCGGAAAATCAAGCGGAATTTCTCTATAAAAATTATTTTGCCAAAGCGTATATTTTTCTAGTGATTTACTTAATTTTTTAATTTTTTCATCTTGTTTTAACAGTTTTCTTTGCTGTTCATTAATGTATTTTTGTTGATTAATTGATTGAATATTTTGCTTTTTAAGTTTTTCTGAAAGCATGTTTATTTGTTGCTCAAGGTCATAACTTTTTTGTCTGAATTTAATTTTAAATCCCAGAAAAGTTATGACTTTATATTTTCTTTTATTCTTAATTTCATTTTTTATTGAAAAAATTTTTTCTAAAAATTTCATTTTATTCTCCTTTTTAAGATATCTACTCTTTGATTATTTTATTCGCATTTGCTTCTTTTAAAAGTTCTATCATTTGCGGATAATAATTTAACAAATTTGAAATATATATATCTTTTAAAACCACTGCTTTATTTTGAGCTTCCAAGTTATGTCTTGCAAGAGTTAATTCATTACCAAAACAGCAATCTCTTAATACATTTACTTTTGCGTACCGATTAATAGGATTTTTAATGACTTTTGTTTCTGTTTTGTTCATAACTGCCATTGCCCAGAACCAATTTTCGTCACTTGTAGGTGATAATTTCTTAAAAAGTTCTTCATTTGTTGCATCTTTATACAATGAATTTGGCGGAAATAAAGCACCTGCTCCTGTTGCTGCAAAGTTTAATAATGAGGAAGATTCATCATCAACATCTTTTTGAAATTTACTATATGGTTCCATATTGCCATTATTATCTAATTTGGCAGTATATACCAAATTTGCATATATCCTGTTTGGGTTTTCAAGATATTCGCTGTACATTTTTTCAAGCCATTCCGGTGGAAAATATATATCATCATCTGCCGTAATGATAATATCATCTGGGTATTGTCTTAGTGCAGGAACAAGTTTTTTAAATGATTTGATATCTTTTGTAAATTCTATTGTTAAACCATGGTTTTTTAAATCAAGAAGTTCTTGAGATACATCATTTTCCCTATCTGGAAATTGTTCTTCACCTAACCATAAAATTACTTTATCAGGCTTTATGGTTTGATTTAAAAGAGAAAATACGGCATAGTGAACATCTCCTATTCTTTCGGGGAATGTTGTCAAGGAAACTATTATTTTATGTTCCCTTTCTTCTGTCGTATTTATGCCTATAGTGCCTCTTTTTTTAAATTTTTCAATTTGAATATCAATAATATCTTTATTAATTTGATATTTTGCCCAACGTGAATATTTTAGTGTAGGTTTAAGTTTTATATTTAAATTATTGATTTTTGTTTCTAAATTTTTTATTCTTTTATTTAAAATCAATTTAATAGATTTAAATTTAAGTTTTATACCAAGAATTGTGACAACCTTATGACAGGTTTTTTTATCGTTTGTAACAGAAAATATCCGCTTTAGCATTTATTTATCTCCTTTTTATTTATTATTTTCTATATGAGTCATTAATTTCAGGTACCAATTTCATAATTTTTTGAAGCTCACACCCTTCAAGAGACTGAATAAACGCATTAACATCTTTAGGAAAACACTTTCCGCCATAGCCTAATTTTCCGTCGGGTCCGGGGACTTGAGTATGAGGTTCATTGATGTAGCCTGATAAAAGTACTCCTTTATGTACATTTTCGTAATCTATGCCAAGTTTTTTACAATATTCATAAATTCCGTTAAAGTATGTTACTTTCAATGCTCCAAAAACATTATGAGCGTACTTTGTAACTTCTGCTTCAAGAGAAGTCATACAAATATGTTCTTTGCCGATAAATATTTTTGACAGTAAATCTTCATTATTTGTAAATATCATAGGTTGATTATAAAAATCAGATACTGCCGTTCTTTCCGTTAAAAATTCCGGCATGAAATTAACGGATTTGTTATGTTTTTTAGATAACATATTACAAGTTCCGGGTTTCAAAGTTGTTCTTATAAATATTGGAACATTAGGGCAATTATCTATAATTTTTTCTAAAGTTGTTAAATCTTGGGATAAATCTTCTTCCGTCGGGATATGAATACTTATAAAAACAATGTCCGCTTTTGATATATCATCATTTAAATTCTTAGGTGGGTCAACTCTTAAAATATTACAATTCGGATTGTGTTCTTCAACCCATTTTATTAAGGCTCCGCCTATTACTCCACAGCCTACTACGCCAATATTTATTTTATCCACTTTTCTTCTCCTTTATTCTAAAGCTAATTTTAACACAAAAAAGTGTTATTGTTTTAAATTTTTTATTATTCATTTTTAAATTTTTAACCGAGAAAATTTGCTCTAAAGGTGTAAAATGAAGCAATTGCTTTTTATTTCTGTATAGAATAAGTAAAAGCGCGAGAATTATTTTATTTTTATTATGAATATATTTTAACATCCATTTATATTCAAATATTTCATTTAAGGCTTTTATATCTTTGCATTTATTATAAGAATTTATTACACTATCAGCACAAAGCAGTCTTGCTTTAAAACTCTTATTTCTAAACAAATAAGAATTTAATATAGACTTTAGCCATATTTTATATAGTAATATATAGCTATTTTTATCACTTTCATATAAATCACTTTTGTTGATTTCATCACATACAAGCTCCTTTGATTGAAGAGCGGAATAAAGACTGTTTATAGGTAATTTTGAGGCATCTAAACTGCCTTCTCTTTTGTAGTAATAATAAAATATATCATCAATTAATGAAATTGTTTTAGATTTCAACACTATTCTTGATAAAAAAGCAGTATCTTGACTTTTTCTTATTTTAGAAGGAAATTTGATGTTATTTTCAAAAATTATAGAGGATTTATAGATGGCTGTTGTCCATTCTTGGAAAAAGAAATAAATTCCGTTTTTTCTTATAATATTATTTAAATTGCTTTTTGTTATTGTACCATCTTGTTTTATTGTTTTTATTGAACATTTTACAATGTCGTAATCCGCTTCTTTTGCTCTTTTATAAAGTTCTTCATAATAATTGAGGTCAATATCATCATCAGGGTCAATAAAACCGAGATACTCGCCACATGCAACTTCAAGCCCTTTATTTCTTGCTATTGCTGCACCATAATTTTTATCTGAAGCAATTATTTTAAAACGAGAATCCTTTGCTTCATATTCTTTTAAAACAGCTAAAGAGTTATCCGTTGAACAATCGTCAATACAAATAAATTCCAAATCTTTCATTGTTTGATTCATGAGAGAATCTAAGCTTCTTTTTAAATACGGCTCAACATTATATACTGCAAGAATTATCGATATTTTAGGCATTATTTCCCTCCTTTATTTTAAATTTGAATTTAAGACCTAAAAATGTAATAATTTTATGTGTTTTCCTATTTTTTACACTCGTATCAATAGAAAATAATTTTAACTTTGATTTTATTTTATTATTTATTTTATATAATTCATTAGCATTTTTGTATTTTGACATTATTTTTATTAATTGCTTTATATCTTTTTCTTTTATGACTTTACATAGAGGCGGATACAAAAATACATTATCTAATTCATCCATTGCTTTACAATAAAAATAATCATCTATAATTGCATTAGCACACAGTTCTTGTGCTTCTTTTGTATTGTTTTGATAAAACGTATTAAAAAGCATTTTCATTCTCTTGCTGTAAGCGTACGCATACGATTTTTTATCTTCTTCATATAAATTTGAATTATTCAAATCATCATATCTTAATTTAACGGCTTTAATTGCAGATTTTATACTTTCAATAGGGATTATTGCGGCATTCAGGCTGCCCTTTCTTTTGTAGTTAAGATAATATACATCATCAACAAGCTCAATTGTTTTTGATTTCAACAAAACTCTGTTTAAAAATACAACATCTTGACCTTTTCTGCATTCTTCGGGAAATCTTATATTATTTTCAACTACAATTGAGCGTTTATAAATTGCCGTTGTCCATCTGTTTATAAATGCATATTTATTTTTTCTTATTGATTTATTTAAATTGCTAATTTGAATTTTTCCGTCTAAATTGAAAGTTTTTATTGAACCCTTAACTATATCTGCATGAGTTTTTTCAGCAATTGAGTACAATTTTTCGCAAAAACTTTCTTCAAGTGCATCATCAGGGTCAACAAAACTAAGGTATTCTCCTTGTGCAACATCAAGTCCTTTATTTCTTGCAACTGCTGCACCACCATTTACCTGTGATGTTATTATTTTAAAGCGAGTATCTTTTACTTCATATTCTTTTAAAATTTCCAATGATTTATCCGTTGAGCAATCATCAACACAGATAAATTCCAAGTCTTTCATTGTTTGATTAGCTAAACTATCCAAACATCTTCTTAAATACGGTTCAACATTATATACTGCAAGAATTATCGATATTTTAGGCATTATTTTTCTCCTTTATTTTAAATTTGAATTTAAGACCTAAAAATTTAACGACTTTTCGTGTAGTGTTATTCTTTTTTTCTTCTTGTATCGAAAATATTTTATTGTATTTTAATTTTGCCCTAAAATATGTTTTTTTATATTTAGCTAATAAATTTTTATCAATTTTTAAATTTGGATATTTTTCCCATTTTTGCACTTTTGGATATAAAATTTCATAAAAATACATAAGATTTTTTCTATCTTTTTCATCTACCGTGTCTTCATCATTAAAACAAATTAATTGAGGGGTGTTTTTTAATATCCTTTCTTGCATTTTTTCAACAGGCATTATGTTTTTACATAAAGAATTTTCATGTATATATTTATCTTTTGGAGAAATCACCTCCAATTCCGCTTGATTATTTTCAAGCATATAAAGAGAAAAGATTATTCTTTGGATAGATTTTTGTCTGAATTTTTGTTTTCTTAATTTTTCAAATTCGTCTTTAAAAGCGTCTATACATTCTAAAAAACTTGTTTTAGTATAGGAATCAATATTGTGGTGCGGTTTAAAATTGTATATTGTTCCGTATTTTTTGTTTATCAGATTTATTGAGTGCAGAATTGCTCTATTATAACCGGTGTTGTTTACTTTTCTATGTATTACATCACGCTTAATTAATCTTACAATCGGCTTATTGTTTTCATTAAAAAAGAACTCCGGCCTTATTGGTTTATTCATCAACATATCATCATTTGCGTACAAAAAGTATTCCGATAATTCGGGTATATTTGCAATATATGATTCAATCACTCTTGAATTAAAAGTCGGAAGATATTGTTTTGGAATAAAATCCGAGTGGTTTATAAATTTTATTTTTCCTGATTTTTTGATATTAAACCATTTTGGAATTTGTCCGTTCGTTATAATATAGATATTATTTATCCATGGAGCATATTTTTTAACAGAACGCAAAGAATAGCGCAATTCTTCATTATCAATGTATCTTGTGCCGTTATTATCTCTGGAATTTGATATATTTAATTTTTCTTCCCAAAATAGCTTTTCTTTTTGGAAGTTTTCATCGTTCCCATCGACATATAAATATACTAAATCTATTTTCATTTTCATAAAGCTACCTTGGGAACCTCATATAATTGCCATATAGATTTTTGAGATATGTATGAGTATCATTAGGTATAAAGCATTTTACATCTTCAAAATACACTTCTTTCAACGGATATACAGTTTCATGGTTCATTGCCGTATACTTTTTTGCGTTGTCATAGGGAAAATCTATGCCATAAAAAAGTGCAGGGTTTTCACTTTTAGGCTTATTGTTTTTCATGATGAATTTGTTTGTGAAAAGCCGCAAATCTTTTTTAGATTGAGCAACTTCTTTTTCATTCATTCTACGCTCTTTCCACTTTCTTTTAAATGCTTTGAGTGCTTTTTTTCTTGCAAGAGTTATTTCTTCAATTTCATCTGTATCCAAATTAGATTTATAATATTCATCAACAGGGAAAATATCTAAACCAATATTTATTTTATGTTTTCTTATTCTGATTTGATAATAATTTAATTTGACGGCTCTTTGTCTGACATAATATGTTGGATCGTTTTCAAATTCTTTTATCAACAATTGGAGCATTTTTTCATAGTCATTTCTCGGCATGCAAATATCCATATCATCATCCCAGGGAATAAATCCTCCATGTCTTATCGCACCTAAGAGAGTTCCTCCTTCAAGCCAATAAGTCAGATTGTGCTGCTTACATATTTTTTCTATTCTTTTAAATTTTAGTATTTCTAATTGCTTTTCTCTTAATTCAAATTTAGCCTTAGGGCATTTTGTAATATCGTAGTAATTATCAAAAACATTTAAAATAGCATCTGTTTTTTTGTCGATATATTCATATAGTACACTATATTTATTTTTGACTTTTATTTTAAAACCAAAAAATTCATATACGTAATGTTTCGTTTTGGAATCGTAAAATTCTTGATATATTTTCATTGTATAAGCTCCCCAACATCTTTAATATACGGAACAAATTGAGCCAATTCGTTCAGATTTAAAATTCCTTCAATTAATTTTGAGTTTATAATTGTTTGCAATTTTTTAATGCAAAAATCTAATGCAGGCGTTTTAATTTTAAGTTTTTGAGCAAAAAGTTTAATAAAACAAGTTCCGAAAGGCAGGTCTTCTTTTAAATATCTTGAATTTTTGTCTAAAATATATTTTCCGTTTTCCTCAATCATCGGAGACATAACTTGCTTAAACGAGGGAATGGATTTTAGTTTTTGAGTCAATTCTTTTGTGCTTTTTACTTCATAGTGTTCATATAGAGTTTTATATTCTTTTACGTTAAGTTTTTTCATAACTTGCGTTAATTCTTCATCTGCTTTTATGCTTAATTCGGAAGCATAATCGCTCCATTTATCATATAGGGGAATATTTTGACTGTACGGATAATCGCCATTTAAAAGCTCTAACATTCCTGCAATATGTAAAATCGGATTGGAGTTTGAAAGAAAAAGAGTGTAGTACGATTTTAATTCGGTCAATTGAACTTTTATAATTGAAGAAATTAGCTCTTTATCGCTATCATTACAGTTTTTAGAGTAATACAGAGATATTTGTTTTTTTACGTCAGTTCTTACGCTATGACCATATTCGATTGTTCTTGAAATATATGGAACTCTTTGTAAACATACATATTTATTTTGAGAAAAATATTTATCAAACAAGAAATTTATTCCACCTGTAGAAGGTGCGGAAATAAGGATTGCATCTTTATTTATGAATTTTTTAGCTTTTAAAAGATAATCATATCTTATATCTGCACTAAGTGCTATAATAATAACTTTTGAGTCTTTTAAAACATCAAAATTGTCTGTTATATTATCTATAAAAGATGTATGAGAATATTCGCTGCCATAATATACTTTAATTTCCCTGCTCCAATTTTTTGGATGGCGAGTCAGAACATTTATATAAAATTCGCTGTCAATCTTCCCTAATTCCCCCGCAAAAGAATGAGAAAGATTTCCGCCTCCGCATATGGTTATTTTAATATTTTTCTTTTTATCTTCCATTAATAAACCCTAACATCAACATCTATCGGTAAATGATTGTTTGCCTTATCTTGCAATTTTTTGTAGTTATTATATATTCTTTTTTTCAGGCTTGATGAGCTTATTCCTTCACCATAAGGAAAATATACAACTTGTACTCCTTGTTCTTTTAAATAGTCATATTTTCCAACCCAATCATCACCCACAACAAAAATATCAAAGTTTAATTTTTTAACTTTGTCAGAGTGGTCAAGTGAGCGCTGAGGAATTACAATATCAGGACCTTTTATTGCTTTCATCAATGCAATTCTTTCTTCAAAAGGGATAATTGGTGCAGATTTGTAACTTGCAACAAGTTCATCCGTATTAACACCAACTATTAAAATATCACCCAAAGCTCGTGCATACTCAATCATTTTAAGGTGATTGATATGTAACATATCAAAAGTTCCCGATGTATAAACGACAGTCTTATTTCCTATCATAGATAAGCTCCTTTTCTTTAACTTCATTGATTGATAATTGTAATTTTTCTATTAAATTATCAATATCATCTGTTGTTGTATTTCCGATATGAGAAACTCTTAAAAGTTTGTTTGCCATATCTCCTCCGCAAGGATTTACAAAAATTTTATACTTATCTTTTAAAACTTGAATAACATCATACGCATTTGTATCATCGTCAAATTCAACAGGGGTTAGCATGTTAGATAATGGATAATTTGGAATCTTTAAACCAATTTCTTTGGCTTTTTTTCTGAAATATTCGCATTTCGCTTTGACATTTCTTAAACGGCCGTCTTTTCCTCCTTCTCGCTCTATTATGTTTAGCATATCTTGAAGTTCATACATAATACAAACTGGCGGAGTATATGGAGTTTGACCTCTTGGAATATTTATAAGATAATCTTTAAAATCAAAATATTTAGAAGAAACTTTATCTTTTGAATTGATTTTATCTATCATTTTTTTGCTGAATGAAACAAAAGCACAACCCGGAGATAAACATAAACCTTTTTGTGAACTTATTATTGTTAAATCTACTCCATATTTTTCCATATCGTATTCATCTGCCAAAAATGCACTTATGGCATCAACAATAAAATACATATTATTTCTTTTGCAAAAATCTGACAACATTTTTATATCATACAATTGTCCTGTGTGAGTTTCATGGATATTTACAAAAAGAGATGTATAATCTTTATTTTCGTATGGTAAAAGATGTTCTTTCGTTAATTCTTCATTCCATTTTAAATCTATGGAATCAAATCTAATATTATGATACTTAAGTAGTTCACAAAATCTGTGTCCAAAAGCACCTCCATTAATTACAAGTGCTTTATCATTGTCATCCATACAGTTTTCAACAGTGGCTTCCATTGCTGCAGTTCCTGATGCAGATAGATATATGAGAGAATTTTTAACACTGTTTCCAAGTAACGAAGAAAGTTTGCTTAAAGAAAAATTAACAATTTCTGAAAATTCGTTTGATCTAAAATGCACAAATCCTTTATCTCGTATTATTTTTGTACTCGGATACATTTCAACAGGACCTATTGTAAATAGTTTCATTTAATTACCTCTAAAACAGAATCATGTATTTTCTTTGCAACGGTTTCTTAATTCCTTTTATTAACGCTTTTCTGGATTCCAACTTTTCATCTTGATTTTTTACTACTAATTTTTCAAAAATGCTTTCAAGTTCATCATTATTATACACCGAATAAAATGATTGTGTTATTTTCCTGCCTAATTCATTTAAGTTAATAGCCTGCTCATTTACTAATCTGATTAAAGGTTTTTTGCTTGGTATATACTCTACAAGAAAGGAATCGCAATCAGTTATCATTAAATCTGATGTCTTAAATAGATTTATATAGTTACCTTTTTCATATACAGCACCTATTTCTGCCCATTCTTTCCAGTATTTATCTGCTTCATCTTCATTCATTAATTTTGTTCTCAAAATTGCATATTTCAATCTCGGATGAGGCTTGAACATCCAAGTTGTTTGAGGATATTTTTTTGCCAGTTCAAGTATAAATTTATAGTTTTGTTTAAAAGTAGCTAGTCGCATTCCATTTTGTTCTAATGAATGATGTGGTGCATATATTATCTTTAATTTGTCGGGCTGTTTCCATAAATTACATGTTTCATCTGCTTTAAAATATTCGTCTAATTTGGGATATCCTACTACAACACAGTTTTCTTTGTTTTCTTTTATTTGTGAACTATATATATCAATATTCAACTCGTTTTCTACAAAATATCTGAACAAAAAGCGGTGAAATTTTTGAGTGTATAAATCAGGATATTCGAAAACTGTGGAGCCATACAAAGAATAGAATGTTAATGCAAAATTAGATACATATTCAGGCATGTGAATTTCCGGTAAATCCCATTCTTGATCATAAAAAACAATATCCGGCTTAAATTCTTCCAGATCAATATACTTACCATTTTTATAAGCATAATCAACATTCATTCCTCTTGATTTAAAAAAATCATAAGTTTCTTGTAAATTGTTTCTGGTTTTATCTTTTCCTTTAGCCGCCAAATTTAAAAGACTAACTAACACTAAAGGTTCAAATTTGTTACTTTTTTCAAATTCTTCATAAACAGATTGATATGTCCATTTTTGATTTTCTCTGATTAGAAAAATTACCTTAATTTTTTCAGTTTTATTTTTTAATTTTTCAATAACACGCTTGTAATTATTTTTTACTTTTATAAGATTTTGTTTTAAATCTAAAGATGTTAAGTAATTTTTATATTTTGTACGTGTCGTTTTTAATGGAATTAACCAAGAGGTACACTTATACAATGTACTAAAAATTTTCATAAAGTTTTTTCTCCGACAGGGATAAATGAAAATAAGTAAAATCTTTCTGTACAAACACTTTCTGCAATTTTAAACATAGGGATTATACCTAATTTGTTTAATTTTTTGACTGCCCAATACTTTTTATCTGCAAATTTTACATTTTGTTTTCTTAAAAATTCCAAAACGTTTTGTTTAGCATTGTTTTTATCTCTGTTAAACATTGCCAAATGAGTTTTATCTTTTACGTTTACGGTTGAATGTGGATTTCTGAAATAATAATAATTTACATTTGGCACGCTAACAATACCATTTGCGTAATATACCGCTTTGGCAGTGAATAATTTATCTTCACAATAAACTTGCTCAGGCCAATTTATATCGTTTTGACGCAACATTTCTGTTTTATATATTTTATTTGTGGGGCATTCGTTTTTAAAGTGGTTGCATAACGTAAATTTATCTTCAAGTGATGTTTTAAATGTTTCTTTTTTTATTTTTAAACGTTTCTTTGTTCTTCCGTTACCTATGCGAACATTTGTTGCCAGTGCAATGTCAGAATTATATTTTTTCGCGGCATTATATAATTTTTCAAAATAATCTAAATCAACCCAGTCGTCACTATCTACAAAACCAATATACTCGCCTTCTGCGGCTTTCATGCCTACATTTCGTGCTGCACCTTGTTTTTTATTTTCCTGCTCTATAATCTTTATACGACTATCTCTTTGTTGAAAGGCTTTTGCTATATTTATTGAATTATCCGTAGAACCATCATTTATAAGGATAATTTCAATATTTTCAAGTGTTTGATTAACAAGTGAATTCAAACATTTTTCAAAATATTCTTCAGTATTATAAAAAGGAACAATAACAGATAACTTAGTCATTATATGCCATGCCTCTTATTATATATGATTTTTATATTATTTTTAAACATAATCCACTTGAGTTTATTTTGCAAAATCAACCTTAAACTTATAATAATACAAATAATTTCAATATACAATACTTGTAAAATATTTATTGATTAATGCTTAATTTTCCTAAAATACGATTTTCTTCAACTTTTGTTATTGTAATATTTTGAGTTGTGTTGATTAAATTTTTATCCTTTGAATTAAGTAATACTGTTAAATAATTTTCAGTCATGCCTTTTAAAAATCCTGTTTTTTTATCAGGATGCTTCTCAATTATTACGCTATGTTGTGTTCCTATATTTTTTTCTAAAAATTCTTTCGTTTTTTGTAAAGAAATTTGTTTTATTAAATTTGCACGTTCTTCTTTTATTTTATCCGACAGATGTCCGCTCATATTTTCTGCTTGAGTACCTTTTCTTATTGAATAAGGAAAGGTATGAATAGCCGTTAACCCTGATTTTTTAAGGTTTTCAAGCGTTATTTTAAAATCTTCTTCCGTTTCACCAACAAAACCTGCTATAATATCACTCCCTAAAAATGGCAGTTTAAACATTGAATTGATTTTTTCAATTTGTTCTAAATAATCTTCAACTTTATAAAATCTGTTCATTCGTTCCAAAGTTTTATTACATGCGGATTGAAGTGAAAGATGAAAATGAGGACAGAATTGTTCTGATTTTGATAAAAAATTAAGTAATTCATCAGTAATTTCCAACGGGTTAAGAGAACCAAGCCTATATCTTATTTTTGTGTTATTTTCAACTTCTTTTAATAAGTCAAGAATGGTTTTCCCCCATTCTTTTCCCCATTGACCGATGTGAATACCCGTAAAAATAACTTCTTTGAAACCGTGTTCTTCAAAAAAGTTTATTTGGTCTATTATGAACTTACTGTTTGCAGAACGGGATTTACCCCTTGCAAACGGAATTATGCAATAAGAACAACGATTATCGCATCCGTCTTGAATTTTTAAGCTTGCACGTGTTTTTACTGTGTCACATAATGTTACTTCATTAAATTCGGACAATTTCATAATGTCACTAACATTAATTTTTTCGTTCGATGATAGAAATTCTACAATATTAAATTTTTCGTTATTGCCTAAAACAAAATCTATAAAATTATTTTCAAGTAAGTTTTCTTTTTCTGTTTGTGCTATACATCCCGTAATAAGAGTTTTTATAGAAGGATTTATATGTTTTGCATTTCGCAAAATATATAGTGCTTCATTATCCGATTTATGTGTAACAGAGCAAGAATTTAAAATGTAGAAGTCAGCATTTTCGATTTTATTAACTTTATTGTAACCTGCATTTGTAAGTTTTTCTTCTATTACTGCACCTTCAAATTGGTTTGATTTGCAGCCCATTGATTTTAAAAAATAATTTTTCATAACCCGATTATATAAAAAAATAGCCACTTGTACAATACAAAAGGACTACATTACAACATAAAATAATTGTATGAGAAATCATGAAATTTTACCCGAAGGCATTATTTTAGAGAACGAAAAAAATATTTTAAGCAGACGAGAATTGGAAATAATAATTCTTGTTGCGGCAGGTTTTGAAAATAATCAGATAGCCAAAATTTTTAAAGTAACATTATCAACGGTAAAAAAACAATTAGAAAAAATTTATGAAAAATTGCATGCAAAAAATCGTGCTAATGCAGTTTTTATAGCTTGTAATCATAATTTAATTTCGTTAAATAATTTTAATTTGGTTATGAAATCTTCAGAAATGATTGATTTTATTGCTAAATGTAATCTTTCTTTAAAAAGAAAATATTATTAAATTTATATAAAGGTATCATCTTGTTGTGTTAAACTAAATATAAGGACATAATAAAGGAGAAAAATATGATACCTATTTTAGATTCAAAAAGGCAATACGCAACTATTGGTGAAGAAGTTGAAAAAGAAGTTTTAGAAGTTCTTCGCTCGGGTCAATACATTTTGGGCAAACATAATAAAGCTCTTGAACAAGAGTTATCAGAATTTATCGGTGTAAAACATTCAGTATGTTTAAATTCCGGTACAGATGCTTTGCATTTGGCATTAAGAGCGTTAGATATAGGTGCGGGTGATGAAGTTATTTCAACAGCATTTACATTTGTTGCAACAGCAGAAGCAATAGGTATTGTTGGTGCAAAACCTGTATTTGTTGATATTAATGCAGATACATTTAATATTGACCCTGCAAAAATAGAAAATGCGATTACACCAAAAACAAAAGCAATAATTCCGGTTCATTTATACGGTCAACCGGCTGATATGGATGTAATTTTGGATATTGCAAAACGTCATAACTTATATGTAATTGAAGATGCTTGCCAAGCAATCGGTGCTTTATATAAAGGTAAAATGGTTGGTTCTTTTGGTGATATAGGTTGCTTTAGCTTCTATCCTACAAAAAATCTTGGTGCAATGGGTGATGGCGGATTATTAACAACAAATTCAGATATGATTAAAGATAGAGTAATTGCTTTAAGAAATCACGGTGGAGCTATTCGTTATCACCATGACGAAATTGGTGTAAATTCAAGACTTGATGAAGTTCAAGCAGCAATTTTAAGAGTTAAATTAAAACATATTAACGAATGGAACAAAAAAAGACGTGAAAACGCTTACAGATACAATGAATTATTTGCTAAATGTTCGGATATTGTAACTCCAAAAGAATTGGATGATACATATTGCGTATATCATCAATACACAGTAAAAATACCTAACAGAGATAATATTCACAAAATGCTTCAAGAAAAAGGTATAGGTGCAATGTTATACTATCCAATTCCTTTACACATGCAAAAAGTTCATGAATATTTAGGTATGGGTAAAGGTTCTTTGCCAATTACAGAAAGAAATACAGAAGTTGTTATTTCACTTCCGATGTTCCCTGAATTGACAAAAGAAGAACAACAAACCGTTGCTGATACTTTGATTCAGTGTGTTGAAGAATCAAAAGCATTAGCATAAAATATGTAATTATTGATAACAAAAAGGTGATAACTAATTTTAGTTATCACCTTTTTAAATATGATTAAAAATTTTATCTTTCACGAAGTTTTGCGAGCAAGTTTAAAATTTCAATATACAACCAGACGAATGTTACCATTAAGCCAAATGCACAGTACCATTCAAAAGATTTGTCTGCCATTGCTTCAACACCATCTTCTATTGATTTAAAGTCGATAATAAAGTTCAATGCTGCAATTACGCAAACAAATGCACTAAAGCCGATACCAACAAGACCGGAACCAAATAAACCAGGAACGCTCATGTGGAAAAAAGAACCTATAATTTGTACCAAATAAATTCCTAAGATAGATAGCATAGAAATCATCAGTACGCTTCTAAATTTTTCAGTACATTTGATAATTCTTGCCTTATATAAAGCAAGCATTACAAAAAATGCCATAAACGTTGAGCCTACTGCTTGTACTACAATACCGGGATATTGTGCTTCAAACATTACAGATAAACCACCCAATACAAGTCCTTCGCAAAGAGCATACACCGGTGCCATGAATTTCAGTGTTTTTCTTGCAAACATAATTACTATAAATGAAATAATTGAACCGACAAATCCGCCCATCATAAGTGCTGCGGCTTTGTCAGAAAAACCTTGTGCATAAAGCATAAATTCATACGCACTTGTTAATAACAGGCAAACAAACAGAATAAATGTTTTGTTGACAGCACCATTTATTGTCATTGGTTCACCACTTAAAATTTGCTCATTACCTTCAAGAGCTTGTCTTGAAAAAACAGGATTTGACATGTTTTTTTCTCCTTTTTATATCTACATTTTTTATTTTAACATATTTTTTTGAACAATAAAATAAATTAATGTTTTTTTAATGTAAAATTAGGATATGTTAAAACAATTTTTAAAATTTATTAAATATTACGGGAAAAACAGGAGTATAAAAATTTTTCTTTTTATTTGTATTTCTGTTCTTGCAGGATGTTTGGAATTTATTGGTATTGGTCTTGTATATCCGTTTTTGATAATGGTTATTAAGCCTAACAGTTCAATTAATTTATTCAGTAATTTTGGAAATGGATTAAGTCAACTTGTCTTAATAGGTTTTCTGATTGTTTTAATGTTTGTGTTTAAAAATATACTTATGATTTGCACCTATTTGCAGAATAAATTTGTCATAAGCTGGAAAAATGATATAAATGAGATGTTAATGAAATTTTATTTGTACGCACCGTATAAAAAACTTTATGCGGATACAAATTCTGAAAAAGTTTATAATCTTACGGTTTTGAGTTCTCTGACACTGGAAACCTTTGTTTTAAGGACTCTTGTTTTTATAACAAATGGTATTATAATTTTTTTGGTTTTAACTCTATTATTAATTAAATTTTCGCTGATTGCTTTATTTACGATAATATTAGTTGCCGTGTGCTTATATTGTTTAAATAAATTTTTTAAAAAAAGAACAGAATTGTTGGCACCAAAAATGCTTGAATTTTCATTGAAAAATAATAATCAGGTTATTGAAAACGTTAAGAATTTGAAAGAAATAAGGATTTTTTCTGCGGAGAAGTTTTTTTTAGATAAATTTTTAAATATTCAAAGGGAAAATAACAATGTAATATTCAAAAATTCTTTCTTTGCTGCAATTCCGCCTTATATGGTTGAAATGCTGCTTGTAATGGCATTAATAGTAATTGCAGGTTTTATTACGTATCAAAATATTAATGATTCATCGAAAATAATAGCGTCTTATGGCTTAATTCTTGCGGTAATATTCAGAATTGCACCATCGTTAAATCGTATTCAGGTTGCGATGAATCACATGAATTCTTCAAAAGAAATGATAAAAAAAATGAATGAAGAATATGAAAAAAATAATTTTGATAAATTTTCTGTTAAAAGTTTAGGTAATGAAGAATTTATAAAAATAGTTTAAAACTTAAAAATGTAAATTTTGGATATAAAGAAAATATACCGGTATTAAAAGATATCTCTTTTGAAATTAAAAAAGGTGAAATAGTAGGTATAACAGGCTTGTCTGGTGCAGGTAAAAGTACTTTGGCAGATATAATAATGGGTTTATTGCCTGTTGATAGCGGAGAAATATTAGTTGATGATAAAGAACTTAAACAGGCAAATGTGGATAGTTATAGACAAATAATAAGTTATGTTCCGCAAGATATGAACATACTGGAAGAAAGTTATAAAAATAATGTTGCATGGGGCATAGAAGAAGATCAAATAGATATTCAAAAAGTTGAAGAGTGTATAAAACGAGCTTGTTTGTATGAAGTTGTAGAAAAAAATGGTGGATTGAGCAGTAAAATAGCAGGTTTATCACAAGGTCAAAAACAACGTTTGATGATAGCAAGGGCAATATATAAAAATCCTGAGATAATTGTTTTAGACGAAGCAACATCAGCTTTGGATGTTGAAACAGAAAAAGAAATAATGCAAATGTTAAAAAGTATAAAAGGAGAAAAAACAATAATAATAATAGCACATCGCTTGGCAACGTTGAAAGAATGTGATAAATTAATATATCTAAAATCCGGTGAAATTGTTGATATAGGTGGTTATACGGATATAGAAAAACGAAATGAAGATTTTAAAAACTTAATAAAACTATCAAAAATTTAAATAAACCACTTTACAAGAAAAAAAGTCTTTGATATAATATGAATACAATATTCCTCGATAGCTCAATGGTGGAGCAACCGGCTGTTAACCGGTAGGTTGTTGGTTCGAGCCCAACTCGGGGAGTATTTTTTTGTCTTTAGGTATTTCCATTAGATATTTGAATACTGGTTTTAGCTCTAAGTGGAGATTTGAGCCGTCATAAGAAAAGTTCGAACTTATTGTATATTATTGTAAATTATCAGAGAGATTAAGAATACTGCCCTCGGAAGTTTGAGAGAATTCTCAAACTTTTTAAGTTTTGAGGGAAAAATTCCTGTACATAGATGTAGGTTAATAGTGACAATGAGAATTTATAGTTGGTTATTTCTAGGGCGGAAAGTTATGTTATATGGGCGATAGAGGCACTTCCCTCGAAGTGAGAATGAGGTAATCGAAAAGTCCAGAATGTCCGGTTATTGGGATATAAAAGTCCGGCATTTTTCCAAAAAATTTTGTAAATAGACACTTAAAATGATAATTCTCAGACACAAAATGAGAATGTTCTCAATTGTAGATTATCAGAGAGATTGAGAAAAGTACCCCCGGGAGTTTGAGAGAATTTCAATTTTGCACGCATTTAGAGGGAAAAATTTTAAAACTCCCTGATATAAATTCCAAAACTCTCTGATAATTTATTCTCAAAGTTACTGATACTTTTTCTTTAAGTTATGTGTTGATATGTGTTTTAATGTTAATATTTTCTTATGAACAATTGTAAAAGCTTTAAACCTTCAATAGATAATGATTCAAAAATTCTTATTTTAGGTTCAATGCCCGGAGTAAAATCTTTGGAAGAACAGCAATATTATGCTCATCCGCAAAACAGGTTTTGGAAAGTTATGGGACATATTTGCAACGAACCTAAATTATCAGAATTTGATTATGAAACAAAATTAAAAATACTTCTAAATAACAATATTGCTCTTTGGGACACAATAAAGTCTTGCAAAAGAGAAGGAAGTTTGGATTCGGATATTCAAAACGAAAAGCCGAATGATATTAAAGATTTGCTGAAAAAACATCCAAATATCCAAACAATATGCTTAAACGGAAACAAATCATATTCTGCTTTTAAGAAATATTTTCCGGATTTGTTGGAAAAATATAATTGCTACAAAATGCCCTCAACCAGTCCCGCAAACGCAAGATATAGTTTGGATATATTAATAAAAGAATGGGCTAAAATTCTAAAAGACAATATGTAAAATAAAAATAAGCCAATATATAAAACAAAAACTTGCCAAATTATAAAATATATTTTTTGCTCAACTGGATTACCTTAAGAAAAACATTCTTATTAAATGGTTATAACCAGCACCGGAAAATATGCCTATAAAGATGATGATATTTTTATTGTTCCGATAGGTTGCTTAAAAGATTAAAACAACTTTGTGTTAAAATGTTTCGATAACTCTGTAAATGGCTTGATATGTCTCTGAAACAGAGTTAAATTGTGTATGACAACTGAATAGAATATTTAATAAACCTACTGAGTGCCACGGATTTTGATATAAAGTATCACAATTTTGACATGAAAAGTGGGAGAAATTAAATAAATAGTACCTATAATTAAATAATAGCAATAATTACGGCGCTTATTGTTGTACATTATTGTACATTATCAGAGTGTACATTATCAGAGACATTAAGAATACTGATCGGGGAAGTTTGAGAAAAATTCAATTTTGCACGCATTTAGAGGGAAAAATTCCAAAACTCCCTGATACAAATTCCAAAACTCCCTGATAATTCATTCTCAAAGTTACTGATACTTTTTTGATAAGTTATGTGTCAGAATGTGTTTTAATGTTAATATTTTCTTATGAATAACTGTAAAAGCTTCAAACCTTCAATAGATAATAATTCTAAAATTCTTATTTTAGGCTCAATGCCCGGAGTAAAATCACTGGAAGAACAACAATATTATGCTCACCCACAAAACAGATTTTGGAAAGTTATGGCTTCTATTTGTAATGAGCCAAAACTGCATGAATTCGCTTATGATTTAAAATTAAAAACACTTTTAAATAGTAATATTGCTCTTTGGGACACAATAAAGTCCTGCAAAAGAGAAGGGAGTCTGGATTCTGATATTCAAAATGAAAAACCAAACGATATAAGGAAACTTTTGAAAACATATCCAAATATTGAGACCATTTGTTTAAACGGGAATAAATCTTATTCTGCGTTTAAGAAATATTTTCCGGATTTGTTGGAAAAATATAATTGCAACAAGATGCCATCAACCAGCCCTGCCAATGCAAGATACAGCTTGGATATATTAATAAAGGAATGGGTTAAAGTTTTATAA
>CAJOKJ010000035.1 GCA_905235155.1 Candidatus Gastranaerophilales bacterium | reverse complement strand
ACGGTAGAGCAGTTGAACAGTTGAATAGTTCAATATCTGTTAAACTCTTTAACCTTTCAACTATTAAACTGAAAAATCTATTCACTATTTACGACTCACGACTCACGAAAAAAGTTTTTGCGTTTACTCTTGCCGAAACACTAATTGTAATGGGTGTAATAGGTGTAGTTGCTTCACTTACATTGCCAAACTTAAACCAATCAACTAATAACAAAGAAAAAGTTGCAAAATTACAAAAAATATATTCTAATTTGAATGATGCATTTGGTCGTGCGACTGCTGTTTATGGTCCTATGGACGAATGGTGTTCAGGGCTTACTGATGCTAATTGTAAAAAACGACATTTTGAACGTGTAACAGAGTTTATGAAGTATTCAAAAAAATGTACCGTTAGTGATAATTGTTCATTAAAATTTAATACAGGTTCTTCTGGGGGTAACATTATGACTTACGGAGTTATATTAGCAGATGGTACAGCTATTAATATTAACGGATTTAGCTCTGGTGCAGGTAGTATTATGGTTGATATAGACGGTTTATCAAAAGGCAAAAATTACAGTTGCTATGATTATTTTCAATTTAATTATAGTCAAAGCAGAGGTGGTTTGTATTTGGATGATATAAGCGGAGAAAGTATTAGTGTGGGCTATTGTTCTACCTGTTGTGCTGCTTGGGTAATTCAGACCGGCAATATGGATTACTTAAAGTGTACAGGTTTAAAGCTTGGTGAAAAAACAACTTGCAAATAAAACAAAACATCGTTTTTTAGTTGTATAATTATTTTGATATTATGAGAAAATATTATACACACATAGTTTTAATATTGCTGGCATTAGTACTTTATTTTATGGCAAATTTTCAAAGAGTTGCTATTCCGGGTGCTATCTTTGATACTTTGCAACAGGATTTAAGTTTAAGGGCATCTTCTGTTACAGCACTAAGTGCTTGTTTTATGTATTCTTACGCAGTCAGTTTGTTATTTTGCGGTATTCTTTCCGACAGATACGGTGCCGTGAAAGTTATAATGTGCGGGGCATTGTTATTTTCGCTCGGTGCTTTAATTTTTCCTAATACGACAAATATTTATTTTCTGTATTTGAGCCGTATTATACTTGGCTTTGGTGCTGCTACATTTTATCTTTGTTTGGTTCAAGAAGCAAAAAAATGCTTTCCCGATAAATATTTTGGCATAAGTGTTTCGTTAATGTTAATTACGGGCTATATGGGCGGAGTTTGTGCAAATGCACCATTTATATTTTTTGCGGATAAGTTTGCATGGCAAAATATTTTAAATATTTTAGGGATACTAACGTTTGTTGTTACAGTTTTATTTTGTGTTGAAAGGGGATTTTTAAGGCATATTCCCGTTAATAAAAATGCAAAATTTTCGATAGAGCTGTTCAAAGATGTTTTATCAAAACATTTTAATCATAACCTCTTTGTTTTTGCAGGATTAAATTATGGGTTATATTATGTTATACAAACTGTTATTGGAGTAAAATTTTTAAAAGATTATATACAAATGTCAGAGGCAAGTGCGTCTTTAGTGCTGTCGTTAATGATTGTTGTTGCAGGTTTTTCAGGAATTTTGCTTGCAACTTTAAGCAAAATATTAAATAACAAACGTGTTATATTTATGAAATCAATAAGTGTAATGACGGCTTTAATTTTTACAATTATTTCGTTATGTTTATTGGTGCAAGTAAAAACAAAATTTGTAGCAATATTATTTTTGATGCTTGCTATTGGTGGTGGAATGTCACCATTACTTGTTCCGATAATTCATGCAACAAATAAATTTGAAGTCAGAGGTACTGCATTGAGTATTATGAATTGCTGCTTCTTTTTGTCAGTAGGTTTTTTGGGTACTCTTGTCGGATATTTATTGGATGTTTTTAAACCTTTATTGCAAAATTCAAGCGTGATAATTTATTCGTCAAAGTCTTATCTTCTTGTGTTTGCAACCTTTTTATTGATTTCTTTTGTCGAAATTTATAATGCGTTTAAGTTAAAAGATGTTTAATCTCATCTAAACGGTTGATGTAATTTACAAAATTATGACTTAAACTTGATTTGTGAAAAAAGGCAGGGGGGATTTTTTATGTCTTCAACAATCAATGGTATAAGTCAAAATAGTGACATGCAAGCAATGATTTTAAGCATGTTTAATAAAATTAATAATGCAACAATAAACGCAGGACAAAATTCATTTGCAAGTGAAGAAAAAGGTGTTTCAAATGCGGATTTTGTAAAAGCTCTTGAAACTCAATTACAAAAATCTGTTGATACGCAAATTTTAGAACAAAATACAAATAAAAATTCAAAACTTGGTATGCCTGCCGGTATGACAATAGATGACGAAAATAATATTGTAAACGAGTCTTATAAAGAACTTCTAAACAGCATTGTTGAAAATCTTGATAAAAATTCTGACGGAAAAATTACAGAACAAGAAATGAAAGATTTTTCAGGTAAAATTTCTCAAAAAGGCGATGCTGAAACAACAGGAACATTGGCATCATCAAAAGCCGGTGAATTTTTAAAAAATCAAGCAAGTGCGTTTATACAAAAATTAATTGATAATTATAAAGATAACAGCAGCAGCGTTTTAGGTATATTTGTATAATTTAAAGTAAAATCTTTTTGTGTTAGAATAGTTTACGGTTAAATTTAAGGAGTAAATTATGCATAACACAAAAAAGATTACAGAAGATTTATACTTTTTAGGTGTAAGCGACAGACGCTTAGCACTATTTGAGAATGTTTTTCCGATTGAGAGAGGTGTTTCTTATAATTCATATTTATTAAAAGATGAAAAAACAGTATTGCTGGATACTGTTGATAATTCTGTATTGCAACAATTTGAAGAAAATTTGGAGTACGAATTAGACGGTAAAAATCTTGATTATATAATTATAAATCACATGGAGCCGGACCATGCTGCAACATTGCAGGTTATTGCAAATAAATATTCCAGTGCAAAAATTATAACAAACGCAAAAGCAAAAACAATGATGAAACAATATTTTGATTTTGACGTTGAAAACAGAGTTCAAGTTATAAAAGAAGGTGACACTTTAAATACAGGTAAGCATACGCTTACTTTTGTTATGGCTCCAATGGTTCACTGGCCTGAGGCAATGGTAACTTATGATGTTACGGATAAAGTTTTATTTTCTGCGGATGCCTTCGGTACATTTGGTGCATTGAGCGGTAATATTTTTGCTGATGAACTTAATTTTACGGAAGAATGGCTTGATGATGCAAGAAGATATTATACAAATATAGTTGGAAAATACGGAACACAAGTACAAGCATTATTAAAAAAAGCAGCGAACATAGAAATAAAAATGATTTGTCCGCTTCATGGCCCTGTATGGAGAAATAAAATAGGCTGGTTTGTTGAAAAGTATCAAAAATGGAGTACGTGTGAACCTGAAGAAGAAACTGTTTTAGTTCTTTACGGTTCAATTTACGGACATACTGAAAATGTTGCTGAAATTGTTGCTTCAAAACTTGCAGACAAGGGGATTAAAAATATCAAAATGTATGATGTTTCTAAAACTCATTTTTCAGTGTTAGTTTCAGAAGCGTTCAGATGTTCTCATATTGTTATTGCTTCTGCAACATATAATGCAGGTATTTTCTGTAATATGGAAACTATTTTGACAGATTTAAAGGCACATAATCTTAAAAACAGAAAAGTAGCAATTATTGAAAACGGGACTTGGGCTCCAACATCGGGCGGTTTAATTAAAAATATGCTTGCTGATATGAAAGATATTGAATTTATTGAACCTATGGTTACAATTAAATCTTCTTTGAAATCTGAGCAAATGGAAGTTATTAATACTCTTGTAGAAAATATTGCTAACAGTATTGTTATCAGACCTGCTGTTACAAATCCAATGTTTAATATCAGTTATGGTTTATATGTTCTTACTTCTAAAACAGAAAAAGATAATGGTTGTATTATAAATACGGTAAACCAAATTACAGATAATCCAAAACGCATATCAATTGCAGTAAACAAAAACAATTACACTTGCAAAATGATTGAAGAATCTGGTGTATTTAATGTGTCGGTATTAACTGAAGAAACACCATTCTCAGTATTTAAACAATTCGGATTTGCATCAGGTAAAGATACAGATAAATTTGCAGATTGTAATTTTGTTGACCGTTGTGATAACGGAGTTTTGTCATTGAATAAATTTACAAATACGGTAATTTGTGCAAAAGTAATTGATAAAAAGGATTATGGTACTCATATTGAATTTACGGCAGATGTGGAAGATGCAAAAATTATTTCGGATGTACCTTCCGTAACTTATACATATTATCTCAATAACATAAAACCTGTTGTAAGACCGGATAAGAAAAAGGTTGGCTGGGTTTGTAAGATATGCGGATATGTATATGAAGGTGCAGAACTTCCAAAAGACTTTATTTGTCCTTTATGCAAACATGGTGTAGAAGATTTTGAACAGTTAAAATAGGAGAAAAAATGAAAGTTTTATTAATAAACGGTAGTGCAAATGTTAGAGGCTGTACATATACGGCACTTGCAGAAGTTGGAAAAGCCTTAAATAATGAAGGCATTGAAACAGAAATAATATCGCTTGGCAACAAGCCAATAAGAGATTGTATGGGTTGTAAAGTTTGTCGTTCAAACGGCGGCAAATGTGTATTTGAAGATGATGTGATAAATGAACTTGTTGAAAAAGCAAAAAATGCAGACGGATTTATCTTTGGTTCACCTATTTATTATGCTCATTCGTCAGGCAGATTGCTTTCTGCAATGGATAGAATGTTTTATTCAAACAGTGCTGCATTCAAATTTAAACCGGCAGCCGCAGTAGTTTCGGCACGACGTGCAGGTACAACGGCAGGTTTAGAACAAATTATGAAACATTTTACAATAAACTGTATGCCTGTTGTATCTTCAAATTACTGGAATATGGTTCACGGCAACACTCCGGAAGAAGTTATGCAGGATAAAGAGGGTTTGCAGATTATGCGAGTTCTCGGTCAAAACATGGCTTGGCTTTTGAAATGTATTGAAAGCGGTAAAAAATCAGGAATAAATGTTCCTAAAACAGAAGAAAAAATACACACAAATTTTGTAAGAGATTATGTTGTGTAGTGAGTTGTGAACGGTGGTCTGTGAACCTTTCACTACTTTGTCATCACGAGGAACGAAGTGACGAAGTAATCCGGTAATCTTGTCATTGCGAGGAGTGTAACGACAAAGTAATCCTGTAAGTAAATTGGTTTGCCCGTATTTCAACTGGATTGCCACGAAAATCAAAGATTTTCTCGCAATGACATGTTTCAGATTGCCACGCTGTCGCTTGCAACAACAGTCAACCGTTCACCATTTTGTCATTACGAGGAACGAAGTGACGAAGTAATCCAGTAATCTTGTCATTGCGTGGAGTGTAACGACGAAGCAATCCAATAAGTTTTATCTGGTCGCATATTCCGCAAGCTGACTATGGTTATTATTGCAATAATCCCAATTACTACGACCATAATTAGTGTTTCAACTAAAGTAAATGCTTTTTCAGACTTAAATTTTTTCATATTAACTTCTCCTTCAATGCAACATTTTTATAAAATGTTGCATTGGGATAGATGTTAATATAGTTATATTATATTGTCTGTTTTTAGTCTTTTTTATTCGCCTTCAACAATCCACCCGCCGCCAAGTAAATGACCGTCATTTTTGTCATACCAGACAGCTGCCTGTCCGGGAGTGATTGAATATACCGGTTCAGGGAATGTCATTATTGTTTCATTATCTTTTATTTCAACATGCGATTTTACAAATGGCATATTGTATCTTATTTTTGTCATTACATCAAATGAGTTTTCTTCAAACGGATATGTTTTATGCCAATCTCTAAGTATCAATTTTGTACCGTAAGCTTTATCTTTTTCACCGACAAAAACCGTATTTGTTTTAATATCCAGTTTAACTGTATATAAAGGAATTTCAGCAGCAATACCGATACCCTTTCTTTGACCTATTGTGTATTGAAAACAGCCCTCGTGTTCACCAAGTTTTTTACCTGTTGAAATATCAATAAAATCACCCGTTTTTTTACCTATTGTTTCAAATAAATAATCTTTAAGTGTTTTTGGCTTCGGAATAAAACAAATATCTTGAGAATCTTTTGCAGATTTTGAAGGTAAATCATATTTTTCTGCAATTTCTCTTATTTGTGCTTTTTCGTATTCATACAAAGGAAATAACGTTTTTGAAAACTGTTCTTGTGTTAGGCTGAATAAGAAGTATAATTGGTCTTTTCGAGAATCTTTTGCGGGAAATAAAGTGTAGTATTCTCCTATTTTTTGAATATTGGCATAATGTCCTGTTGCAAAATAATCACAGCCTAATTCATTTATTGCATAATTAAAAATTTCACCCCATTTAATGCACTTATTGCACATTGCACAAGGGTTTGGAGTTTCATTATTTAAATATGATTTATTAAAATAATCAATAACTTGTTCTCTAAATTTATTACTCAAATCGAGAACATAATGTGGTATATCTAATTTTTCTGCAACATCTTTTGCATTTTGACAAACTTGTTCTGCTGACGGAGTATTAGTCATTTTGCCTGTAATACCAATAACTTCATACCCTTTTTGTTTAAATAATAATGCGGTTACACTGCTATCAACGCCACCGCTTAATGCAACAGCAATTTTAGTCATTTTTTCTGCCATTCAAAAATGCTTCTTCACCTGCTTCTGTAAGTCTGTATTCTGTCGCAGACGGTATATTTGTGTAATTAGGTAAACATTCTACTAAACCTTGATTAATTGCATCTTGAAGCACTGAACTGTCTACAATTTCGTCTAAATTTTCCATTAATTTGGCATTAACAAGTTTTAATGTAAATCTGTCTAAACGCTCAAATTCAGAAAGATAATATGCTGTTACAATTAGCATATCAATTTTTTCGGTAACATTTTTTACTTTTATTACCTTTAAAAATCTTTCATCACGTTTTTCTTTAACTTTATTTATTGCTTTTGACATTGATTGCTGCAATAAATAATCAAAGTTAGAATTGATGTTACTTAATGTTTCTTCAGGTTGTCTTTCTTCAATGTCTTTAATAGTTTCTTTATTTTCGTATAAACCTGATAGCTCCTCTTGTACCGCTTCATTTTGTGCCATATAATTTTCTACATTTTGTTTAAATTCTTCTTTTTGGGCATCAGTTTCTTTTTTTCGTGCCTCAGCTTCCATTTCCGCTTTATACTCTTGTATTATGCGTTGCGATTCTCTGTCAATTTCATCTTGCTCATTTGTTATTATAATTTCCGCTTCGACAGGAATGTCGTCTTTAATTTCGTTGTGCGGCTGAATTTCAACGGTATCTGTAACTTCCTTCGTATCTTCTTCAATAATTTCGTTTGAAGATGACTTTATTTCAGGTTCTTCCATAACCGTTTTTTCTTCTTTTCTTTCCGGTGCAGGCATTAATCCTTTTGCTATTTTTTCTTGGTTATAAGCCCAAACCGATGCACAAGTAACCCATATTTGAAATTGTCTTTCCATGGATTCTTTGTTTGTTGTTACATATTCCAAAAAAACATCACCTTTTTTAAAAGTGAATGTATATGTGTATGTCGACATGATATTCCCTTTTAACAGACTATAATTTAATGTAAGTTTTTACTTTTGAAGTAAATCTTCTCTCCATTTGTTAAGTTGTTCTTCAACAAATTCTAAATCATCAGATTTTAATTCAATTTCAATTTCACCTTTTTTCATTTTAAAAACGTATTCGTGCATACATCCTCCTTAGCAACCTGTTAATAATAGTGTATATTAAAAAACATAAAAATAACTACATGATTGATAAAAGTTTTACGTTTTTGAAACATTTATATTAAAATTTAGTCTTTATAAAAGAAATGTGTAATAATATATATATTAAGAAAAGGAAAGATTATGAATAAGACATTTGTAAAACTGATTTTAACGGTTTTTGTTTGTACGTTGACTATAACAGCGTTCAATGCAACAAGGGTTATGGCATATACACCTTGTGATTTGTATGATAAAGTGTGGACACTTATTAATAACAAATTTGTTGATCAAACAAATAATGCTCAAGATTGGACAAGATGGCGTCATAAGTACGATGACAAAATAAAAACAAACGAAGATGCTTATGTTGCAATAGATACTATGCTTGCAAGTTTAAATGACCCATACACAAGATTTTTAGATCCAAAAGAATTTGCTGAAGAAACGAATTCAATAAAAGGTTCACTAAAAGGTATAGGTACTCAAATAGCAATAAAAGACGGGAAGCTGGTTGTTGTTGCTCCAATTGAAGATTCTCCTGCCGAAAAAGCAGGTATAAAGTCCGATGATGAAATTTTGGAAATTAATGGTGAAAGTACCAAAGGTATTTCCGTTGATAAAGCCGCAGATAAAATCAGAGGTGAAAAAGGTACTACCGTAAATCTTTTGATAAAAAGAAAGGGTGAAGAAAAACCTTTAACTTTTAGTATTGTGAGAGATGAAATTGAAATAAAATCCGTATCTACAAAGACACCTATGGATACAGTTGTACCGGCCAATATTCAATATATAAGATTAAGTTCTTTTATAAGTCAAAAAGCAGGAAAAGAAATTGGTGAAATTCTTGTAAAAAGCAAAGATAAAGAAGGTTTTATATTAGACCTCCGTTCAAATCCGGGCGGTTTGCTTACAAATGCTATTTTAATTTCAGATATGTTACTTAAAGGCGGAATTATTGTAAGCACTGTTGACAGAGATGGTTACAAAGAAACAGCAAGAGCTTCTCACGAAATAATTACCAAAAAACCGTTTGTTATACTTGTAAATAAAGGTTCTGCATCTGCAAGTGAAATTTTATCAGGTGCTTTGAAGGATAATTGCCGTGCTACTCTTGTTGGTACACAGACTTTTGGTAAGGGTATTGTACAGGAAATTAATAAACTTCCGGAAGGCTCAGGTGTTAATATAACTATCCAAAGATATTTGACACCTAACGGAAATGATATTCACAAAAAGGGTATTACTCCTGATGTGATAATTGATTTAACTGATTCTGATATTAAAAACAAAAACGATGTCCAATTAAAAAAAGGTATTGAAATCCTTAGCCAAAAAATAGAAAACAGTAAATTTACAAGATAATTTTATGCAAAAGATTTGGGAATATAAAACTGATAAAGATAGCCATAAGTCTATAATTGAAAGACTTATGGCTGTTAGAGGTATAACAAAAAAAACAGATATTAAAAATTTTTTAAATCCGTTAGAGATGAAATTATCAGAACCTAAAGCCTTTTGTGATATGAAAAAGGCGGTAGAACGAATAGTGCATGCTATTAAGGAAAATCAAAAAATTCTGATTTACGGGGATTTTGATGCAGATGGTATAACTTCAACTTCAATTTTAGTGAAAACATTAAAACATCTGAACGCAAATGTTGACTACTATATTCCTGACAGAGAAAATGAAGGTCATGGTATGAACACCAAGACCCTTGTAAAAATAATGACTTCAAAAAAGCCAAAAGTACTTATTACTGTTGACTGTGGTGTAAGTAACATAGAAGAAGTCAAATTTTTGAATAGCTTTGGAATAGATGTAATAATAACAGACCACCACGAAGCACCGGAAGAGCTACCACCTGCTTTGGCAATAATAAATCCAAAAGCACAAAATTCTCTTGATGAAAAATTATCGGCAAATAAAATTATAGAACTAACTTCGCTTGCAGGTTGTGGTGTTGCGTTTAAACTGGCACAATCACTGCTTCAGTTTTATAAAATGACCGAATTTATATATGAATTATTGCCTCTTGTTGCTGTTGGTACTGTCGCTGATATAGTGCCACTAATTGGTGAAAACAGATACTTTGTAACAAAGGGTTTGGAATTGATATCAAAAGGTCAACATCAAGGACTTACAAAACTATTAAAAAGTTCGGGTTACAAGTCTGACGATTGTGTTGTTACTTCTGAAGATATAGCTTTTGGTATTGCTCCAAGAATAAACGCAACTGGACGTCTGGATAATGTTGAAATGTCCTTGAAATTATTACTTTCGGATAACAATACAGAGCTTGAAATGGCTGTTCAAACATTGAATGAACTAAACAAAGTCAGACAACAGCTTTGCGAAGATACATTCTTAGAAGCGGAAGAAATGTATTTGAAAGAAAATTCTGATAATAATGCTATTGTGTTGTTTAATAAGGACTGGAATGTTGGTATAATTGGTATTGTTGCTTCAAAATTTGTGGAAAAATATTATAAACCTGCGTTTATTGTAACTTATCATAGCGAAAGTAAGCAATACAGATGTTCTGCAAGAAGCGTTAAAGGTATTCATTTATATAACCTTTTAGATGCAAATGCAGAACTTTTTGACGGTTTTGGCGGACATGAAATGGCTGCCGGTTTTTCTTTTTCAGAAGAACATACTACATTTGAACAAGTTAAAAATGCTATTAATGAAACTGTTAAGGAAATGGCTGAAGGTTTGGATTTGAAACCAACTCTGGATATTGATTTATTGCTTGATGAAAAAGATTTAGATATTACAATTGTTGATGAAATTAAAAGGTTAGAGCCGTTTGGTGCTTCAAACCCTTCACCTGTTTTTGCAATTAAAGATTTTATATTAAAAGAAAAAACTTTAATGGGTGAAAATAAAAAACATTTACGTCTTAAAATACAAGGTAAAGATACAACATATACTTGTGTTTGGTGGTCACACGGTGATATTTCTCTTGTTGCAGGTGATAAACTTGATGTTGCTTTTTCTCCAAAAATCAATAATTTTAATAACAATACAAGTTTGCAACTTATAGTTCAAGATATTCACAGCGAAAATTTAAAAGACAATATTCAAGAAAAATCAAATGAGATTAAAATTTTTGACCACAGAGAAAAAAATAATATTCTTCCTCAGGTTGAAGATTATCTTAGAACTTCTAAAATGAAGGTTTTAGTTTTTGCTGAAAATCATAAAATTATAGAAAATTTGAAAAATTATAAAGCAATTAGTGAAAAATTTGTAAACAGACAAAGTATTCAAAAGGCCGATAGTATAATGTTTTTTGATTATCCGCCAACACAAGATATTTTGGAAAATATAATTAAAACTGTTTCCCCAAAACATATTCATTATATGGCTTGTGATGTTCAAAAATTTGATGAACAATATATTTTAAAAACATTTTCAGGCATGGTTAAATATGTTTGTAATAATAAAGACGGTATTTTTAATATTGAACAGGCTGCGTCTTTTCTCGCTGTTACAAATGAATGCATTGATATACTAATGCAAATTTTTAATGAATGCCGTATGATTTCAATTAAAGAAAGTAATGAAGAATTCTATAAAATAAGCTTTTTGAAAAATATTGAATTAGCACAAGTTCTGCACAGTTCTAATTTTAATGATTTTAAAGAAGAATTGAAATTTATTGCAAAGTTTAAGGAAAATATGCTTAATATGCCTAATAAAGTGCTGTTTTAATTTGTATTGTAAACTTATGTAACAAGATAAAACAAATCCTTAAAGTTTTCATGCAGACGTGTCGATATAAAAAATGTGGGTGATAGATAAAACGAAAAACAAAGGATATGTGTTTTAATCAAAATCGCCATAGTATGAAAACAGATAATGCCATGAAT
>CAJOKJ010000034.1 GCA_905235155.1 Candidatus Gastranaerophilales bacterium | reverse complement strand
TCAATTACAACAATTAAGTGCTGAATATGATGCATATTCTCAACAAGTTGAAAAAAATGTTAAAGAAGCTGCTCCTTCTTTCGCTTAATAAATAATTAAATTATAATTCTCTCTCTCAATAATATCTCTCAAAAATGTGTTTTAAGGCTCACTAAAAAGTGAGTCTTTTTTATTTTAAAATTTAATATATATGTATGGTTGATTTTTAGAAAATAATTATTAAAATAAAGTTGACAAAAATGATTGGAGGCTTTATGGCAAATAGAATTGACGGAACAGCATTGTTTACCACAATGAATTCAGGATTAAATAACACTTTTTCAGTTTTATCAAAAACATTTAACGACGGCGTTACACTGCAAAATTTAGCAAAAAATGATGCTAATAATGCATTATCGTCAAACGGATTAAATCAAAATTTTAAAGCGTACTTACAAACAAACTTTAATTCTGTTGACAAAAATCATGACGGCAAGATTACAGCAGATGAAATAAATGCGTACACAACAAATCTAACACGACAAGGTATGACAATGGAACAATTAGTTCAATTAGGCACCTCAACAGGAATGTCATCTTCTTTGTTAGATACTGTCATGTCGCATTTTAACGAAATTGATGCAAATAAAGACGGAAAAGTTACAAATGCAGAAATACAGGCCTATGGCGTAAATTCATCAGTAGAAAAGCAACGAAAGGCAGATAGAAGCCAAATGTTAAAGCAAATGTCAACGTTCTATGAAACATCTTCCGGTAAAAGTGAAGGAAGTCTTTTAGATTACAAATACTTAGATGAAGAAGAAGCATAAATAAAACCTCCGATAAGGAGGTTTTATTTTACATAAAATACCAAATTTATCAGTAAATCAGCAACTAACAAATATACTGTTGATTTTATTGCCGCTTGAGTAGTCGATATACCAACTTCTTTTGCACCGCCACTTGTTAAATATCCCTGAGTAGCACAAACAAGCGAAACAAGACCGCCAAATACGGATGCCTTAAATAAACATATATAAATATCTCTTGTATTTAGCCACAACCAAACAGAATTTATATATCTGTTCGGATGAAGATTAATTGTTAAATATGAAACTAAAAGTCCGCCCAAAATTGCAACTAATCCTGAAATAATTACAACCAAAGGCACAGTTAAAATTCCTGCAACAATTCTTGGTGTAAAATAATATCCGACAGGATTAATATTCAAGGTTTTTATAGCATCAACTTGAGATGTAACTTTCATATTTGCAATTTCAGCAGAAATAGAAGTTCCTGCCCTTGCACCTATTGCCAAAGCAGTAAATCCGGGAGCAATTTCTCTTATAACAACAATAGCAATTGAACCACCTATATATGTATCTGCACCGGACATTAAAAATTGCTTTGCAACCTGAATAGCAATTACCGATGCAGCAATAAACGCTATTACTAATGAAATAGGAATAGAATCATAGCTAATTGCGGCAGCCTGACTAAGCATATTTTTCCAACGTAATTCACCGGAAAACATATACTTTATGCTTATAAACAAATTCTTTACACATAATCCTAAAAAACTAATCATCAACGCTTACACACCAATCTTTGTATTTAGGTACTTTCCCTCTTACAACATCATTATATAAATTTTTAAACTCAGTTGTAATTTTACCAATTTTGCCATCACCAACATTTCTGTTGTCAATTGAAACAATTGGTGCAATTTGTGCACCTGTACCTGTAAAGAATACTTCATCAGCAGTATATAATTCACTTCTGTCAATTGTACGTTCTTCAACCTCTAAAGAAAGAACTTCTTTTGCAAGTTGAATTATTGTATTTCTTGTTATACCTGTTAAAATTTCTGATGTAGTAGTTGTTGTTACTAATTTTCCGTTAACAACTAAAAATAAATTCATTGCAGCACCCTCTGCAACTTTTCCTGACTGTGATAATACAATTGCGTCGTTGTATCCGTTCAGTCTTGCATCAGTTGATATTAAAGAGGCATTTACATAGGCTCCGTTTATTTTTGCTCTTGGCGGTATTGAATTATCAGAATTTCGCCTCCAGCTTGAAACACAAACCTTTAAGCCATCAGAAGTAAAGTAATCATCCATCGGAAAAGAGAATGCTGTATATTTGTCAGGATTATCAATTAAATGAGGTCCTATTCTGTTTGCTGATTTATATATTATTGGTCTTATATAAGCATCTTTCTTATAGTTGTTTTTACGTAACAGTGTTTTTAAAATTTCTAAGTGTTTTTCAACCGTATAAATTGGCTCCATATATAGTACTTTAGCACTACTAATCAAACGTTCGATATGTTCTTTAGGTCTAAATATGTATATCTTATCTTCATCTTTATTGTAATATGCTCTTAGACCTTCAAATACAGCAGTGCCATATAAAAATGCGTGGGTCATTATAGGTATTACTGCTTTTTCCGAAGGAACAAATTTATCATCAAAATATACATATTCAGTCATGAAACCTCCTGTTTTTAATTATAATATTCTCATGAAATTCTATTTTTTAAAATAAAATATTTATTAATATTACATTTTTTTTTAGTAAATGGATTTTTTAATGTGTTTTTTGTAAAATATAACACGATAAGGCTTATAAGTATGGAACTTATTTTAAATCTTATATATATATACATAGGGATATTTTCAATTTATTTCTTTTGCTTAGCTCTTAGGAGTATTAGTGATAGAAAAATTTTGAGTATGAAAAAATATGCGGTAAACGAACAATTCCTTTGTGTTATTCTATATTCTCATAACAATTTTGAGGCTTTAAAAAGAACACTTCAACAATTGAGAGAACAAACTTATTCAGCTTCAAAATTTATAGTATATGTTATTCTTGATAACTGTTCTGACCGTTCAGAAACATATATATCTGAAACAGCAAATTTAAGAATTTTAAATTTAGATGATAATGTTACCGTAGGCAAAGATCAAGCAATCTCAATTTTACTGGAAAAATTAAGAGATGATAATACAATTGCTTCGTATATATTTTTAGATACAAACAGGTTTATTGAAAAAGATTTTATCGCAAATGCAAATATTGCTTTATCATTTAATCCTGTTGTAAGCGGCAATACTGTAATTATTGAAAATAACAATATGTCTTTTACTGAAAAAATTAAGATTGCTTATAATAAGTATCAAAATAATTTTGTTAGAAAGGCTCGTTCTTTGTTTGGCTTGTCTGATATTGTAAGTGATGAATTATTGGCTATAAGAAAAGATTTTGTTGAAAAAATTGACGCTTTAGATTTAAAGAATATAAATACTGAATTAAAATATAGTGTTTTAACATCAAGTTTAGGTTATCCTTGTCTTTATGCACCTTACTTTAAGTCATATATTAAATTGTTTGATTTTAATATTGAACATCCGTCTTTAAGTTATCGCATTTCACTGTTTAAGCAATGCTTGACTAAATTACTTACTTTTAATGTTAAATTTATTGAACATATTTGTTCTTTAATTGCCCCAAGCGGACTTGTTGCGATATTGCTATCATTAGGATATGTATTTTTCTCTGCTAAATATTATTTTTTATTTAGCTTTATAGTTGTATTTACGTTATTTTCGATGCTATTGTTAGGTTTTTCTATTAGTCTTTTAAAATCTGAACTTTCTGCAAAAGAAATATTATTTTTATTTGTATATCCGATATATTCTATTGGTCATATACTGGATAATATTCCACCGTATAGATTTTTAAAAAAATATATATTTAAAGACAATAATTTAAAAAATGATATTCAAAAATATACTGTAAAAGTTATTGCAACTAACGGTAAAATTGATATTCCTTGCAAGCTTGATTTGATTTCTGAAAATAGCATGGCAAAAGTTATTTTTACATTTAAGAAGAAAAAATTTACTTCAAATAAACAAATTCGCATGGTTGAGGCTCTTAATGAACTTGTTTCAAAGCTAAATGACTATGGCTTTCAATTAAAAATTTGTTATTGTTGTGAATACTTTTCAAGTATTGTTGATGGCTCAAAAAATATGGTACAGGGTGAATGTAGTTTTGAGTTTAAAGACAAAATACCTACTGATACATTAAATACAATTTTATGGAATTCTTGTTCTGCTTGTAAGCCGAAAAAATTTGTGAGTGTTATTGATGATATAAGGCATAACAGGTAAGGATTTAATATGAAGAAGATTTTATGTTTACTTGTTTTTATAATCTTATTTATTTCACCGGCATATTCTGATGAATTAGTTGACGATTATTTTGATATTGCACAAAATTACGTTGATAACGGTGAAACAACCAAAGCTTTAGAATATGTAAATTATGTTTTAATGATTAACCCAAAGTATATCAAAGCAATTAAACTTAAAGATATGCTTATACCTCAAGAAACGAATGATGACCTTTCAAGAACTGCAATAATAATGTCTAAAGAAAAAAGTTTATCTGATTTAGCAATTTTAGATATACCAAAAAGTGACAGATACAAAATTGAAAATACTTCTGAATATTATAATAAGCAAGGGAAGCAGTTTTATTTAAGTGAAGATTATGATAGTGCCATACAAAGCTTTTTTAGAGCCGTTTCAATTGATGATAAAAATTATATAGCCTATAATAATCTGGGTATGACTTACTGGATGAAAAATAATCTTGAAAGTGCTGAAAAATATTTTAAAAAAGCTGCTCAAGTAAGTAAGTATTATCCTCAGCCTTATATAAATTTGGCATTACTATACAAGCAAAAAGGTGATATGAATAAGCACCTCTCATATTTAAAAAAAGCTCTTGAAGTAAATCCTGACAATTATTGGACTTATTATTTAATCGGGGATTATTACAGTTCAGATAGCAAATATCCGGAATCAATAAGTTACTATATTGATACTATTGATATTAATCCGAATTTTCCGCCTGCATATTTAGCATTGGGTATTTCATATTTTAAAACAGATAAATATGAACAATCTGTTGTAGCATTAAAAAATTATTTGCAGTTAAATCCTAATTCTGATTTTGCATACTCAATTTTAGCGAAAAATTATTATTTACAAGGAGATTATGTAACTGCGAAAAAATACATGAAGCAGGCATTTAACATTAATCCAACAAATACTTACAGGCTTGAACTGGCAAAAATTGAATTTAACAAAGGGGAATATCAAACAGCATTATTAAATTTTCAAATTTTAGAACCTGAATATCAGTATGCTGAATTATACAATTATATTGGTCTTTGTAATTTAATGCTAAAGAGATATGAACTTGCAATTACCTCATTTAATAAAGCAATTGTGGCAGATAATAGACGTGCAATATATTATTACAACTTAGCACAATGCTACGATGCACTGGATGAGAAGAAAAAATATGTTCAATATATGAATATGGCAATACAAACAGTTCCTACTTCATATCAAGATTACATTGATTTAAGTTGCATATATTACAATACATCAAAGACTAATGCTGCAATAAAAATTTTGGAAAGCGGTATTGAGGCATATCCTGATGCTAAGCCTATATATTTGGCTCTTATGGGTCTTTATGATAGAATAGGTGACAATACAAAATGCTTAAATATAAAAAATACAATTGAGGCAAGGTTTAATTCAAATGAGCAGAAAAAAACATTCAAGTTGTTTAACTAAAACAATAAATTTTATTTTTACAATATTATTGGTTGTAGTAACCGCATTTGCTATACAAATATATTTTAATAAAGCAGAAGGTGCGACAACACTGAAATTTGCACAAATTAGTGATGACCATTTATCATCAGAAACAGTTAATAAGGCATATAGATTAACAGCAAATTCTCAAGAATTGCTTGACGATGCAATAGATTTTGTTAATCACACTCAAAATTTGGACTTTGTATTTTTTACAGGTGATATTATAGATGTACCTTATGAAAAAAATATGCTGCTGTTTTTTGAACATGCAAAAAAATTTAAATATCCATATTATGCTGTTCCGGGAAACCATGATATTTGTGTTGGCGGCTACTTAAATAAGGGATTATATGTTGATTTAATGAATAAATATAATCCATATTATAAGTTTAATAAAACATACTATTCGTTTACTCCAAAAATCGGATATAAGGTTATTGCACTTGACCCAATTATAGATAATCGAATTACGGCAAATGGTGAACTTCCGCAAGCACAATTAGACTTTCTTGATAAAGAAATTAAATCCGCAGGTAACAGCACGATACTAATTTTTATGCATGTTCCTTTAAAACAACCTTTTTCAAGTGATTCACATCGATTACTAAATGCTGATAAAATGTATAATATTTTAAATAAATATAATAATCCGATAGGTATATTTACCGGTCACTATCATACAACAAGGGTTATACAAGAAGGAAATATTGTTCATGTTAGTACTCCTGCATTGATTTCATATCCAAACGCATTTAGATTGATTACTGTACAAAATTTTAAAAATAAGGTAATATTTGAAATACAGTATGTTCCGACAAGGCTTGTTGAATTACAAAAAAAATCAAAGTTACTTGTATTCCATGCCTCAACATACTATGGAACTGAAAGCGATAGAACGGTAACAATAACTGTTGATAAGAGGAAAAAATAATTATGTCAGATGTTAAAAACGAATTTAAAGTTAAATTTAGAGGTGTAAGAGGAAGTTATCCTTGTGCAAACAAAAATTTTATGCAATACGGAGGTAACACCTCATGTGTTGAAGTCAACGTTGGCGGGCATTTAATTATATTAGATGCAGGTACGGGATTAATTGATTTGGGGAATGAATTAGTCAAAGAGCATATATTAAGTGGTTCACATTTATTGGAAAGAAAGCCTATTGAGGCTACAATGCTTTTGAGCCATATTCATCAGGATCATATTATCGGATTTACATTTTTTACTCCAAATCATATACCAACTTCTAAAATAAACGTATTTGGGGCAGTAAATTACAATGAAAATCTTGCCGATGAACTTGCTCAATTATTGTTTACTAAATCATTTCCTATTGACTTGGGCGATATTGCTGCAAATTTAAATATTTGTAATATAGATGAAACTGAATGCATTATATTAAGACATGGTTCTGAACCAATTGTTAAAAGTGTTACAGCAAATGATGACAATTTTGAATCATCACCTGAGGATGTAGTTATTACGTTATATAAGTCTTATGCACATCCTCAAGAAGGTGTAACAATATACAAAATTACATATAAAGGCAAAAATGTTGTTTATGCAACAGATAAAGAAACATATTTTGGCGGAGATAAAAAACTGTCAAACTTTGCAAGAGGATGTGATTTACTTATTCACGATACACAATATACAACCGAAGATTATTTAAATCCACATTCATCCAAACAAGGTTTTGGTCATTCTACTTTTGATATGGCCCTTGAAGCACAAGATTACTGTCACGCTAAAAAAGTGATTTTTTATCACTATGATCCTTCTTATGATGATGAAAAATTAAACACAATAGCAAAATTCTACGGAGAAGTTGCCGATAAGGCTGATTTTGCTTATGAAGGATTAGAAATTAATATTCTATGATAAAAAAAATATTGATACCAATTATATTAATTTTATTTTTGCAAGAGTATACATTTGCAACAGATAAAAACTATATTGGTTTGATGACAATTGATCCTGAAAAAAATGCCTATGTTCATAATAATTTTGGCTTAGAATATCTAAACATAGGGCAATATTATGCCGCAATTGAAGAATTTAAAATTGCAATATGCCTAAATCCTAATACTCAGGCTACATCTATTTATATGAATAATTTGGGCGAAACTTATTTTAAATTGCAACTTTATCCACAGGCTCAGGATTGTTTTGAAAAAGCATTAGAAAAATATCCGCAAAATTTTAAATACTATTTAAATTTAGTAAGTACTTATCAGATGAGAGGTTTGCTCGATACAAAATTAAGGCACTTAAGACAAAACAAAAAAACACCACTGGATGATATTACTATTGGGCTAATATTAATTGCAAAAGGAAAATATAATGACGGGATTGCTATGCTAGATAACTTTGTCATGAGTGAACCTAAATTATTTATCACTGATGGTGTAAAATACTATTTAAAAGGTGTTATTGAAGCAAGAAAGAATGGTCAAATTTAATTTCGTTTATTATTGATTTAATTTCATCAGAAACATCTGAAAGACTGTCTACATGCGTTTTTACCATTTGTGCAAACTCTGCTTTTTTAAATTCGTGAAATCCCTTTTTCTTAAATATTTCTTCTAAATTTGTAACCATTCTTTCATATTCAAAATCTGTATCATCAATGTAGTTCAGATTTCTAAGGTAATCATTTAATGTTTTTATAATTAAATCTTTTGGTAAAACATCTTCAAATTCACCATTTTTAAGCAAATGAATTTTATCAAAATCACGCATTCTTAACTTTATTTGCTCGTAATTTTCTTTTGCGTCGCTATCAAGCAAGACAAATATTGGTATTTTTAGCTGTTCAGCAAATGTATAAAACAATTTAACCACCTGATTTTTTCCGCCGGCAGAAACAATTTGTATCCCTTTTTTGTCAAAATTATAATCACATTTCTCAGCAAAAACAGGTAATAATATTTCTTCTGTAATTCCTTCTGCTATTACTACTTTTTCAATGGGAAATCTATACTCCGTTTTTTCCCTTGAGTATTTATTATCACCGGCAATACATTTAAGCCATTTTAAATTAATCGGTGCATTTGTATCAATTAATTGCAAAAATTTATTATATTCTATTTTATTTTTTAGTAATAAATTAGTTTCATTGTTTAACTTAAATACGCTATTTTCATATTCATATAACTTGTTATTTATACTAAAATCATCCGCAGTATCTGTGCAAAAAGAATTTATAGAAGTATTTAAAACAGTTTGTGCATAATTGCGTAGTGTAACATAGTCAATAATATCCAAATCTTTTTTTTTAAATTTCGGCTCAATTACATTTGATAAAATAATTTCTTTAAATACTCTTAAATATTTATCTTCGGTGTATTTAAAGCGAGTTAATCTGTCAATTGCAATAATAAGTTCTCGTTTTGTAAGACTCTTTACATTAATATCCGTAATAATATCCCCTTTTGTAACAATTTTATTATATTAGCAAAAAAATAGCAAATTTTTCAAATAATTTACGTTTAATAAGTATAGATGTAAAGGCGTACTATATCCATGATATCAAATTTGAATAGTATAAAAACTTCAAATATTTATAATATTCAACCTGCAAAAGTTAAAACTAATGCAGGTGCTTGTGCATCTTTACCTCAAAATAATACTATTCGTCCCGCTTTTACTGGTTATAATACTGTCAATGTTGCTAAAACTACATTGACAACTCAAGATGAAATTAAAAAATTTACTGAAATTTCTTCAAATTTAGATACTGACGGTAAAAAAGCACTTGATTATATGCTAAAATCAGGTTCTTTGTTGAATAATAAATCAAATGACAAGTCATCAACACTGGATAACTTGCACAAAATAATTACAAACAAACGTGCAAGCGGTCTTGATGCTAAAACAATGTTGAATGATACAGTTAAAACTATTGCTAATCCTGCAATAATAACTCAACATTTTGGTAATATACCTGATAATATTAAAGGTATTTTGAAAAATTACGACGAAAATACAAAAGAAGTGCCACATTCAGGTTGCTGTGTTGCAGCAAGTATAGAATTTAATTTGGCAAGTCAGTTACCTGCTGAATTTGCACGTGTTGCAGAAGGTTTATCTTCTGAAAAAATGTCAAGTTCAAAAACTATTGAATTAAATAATTTATGTGATAATAAAGAAGATTCTAAATGGTTGCTTGATAACTTCAAAATCCCTTATACAATGAAAGGTGATGATAAAGCAGAAGTTACTCTTGCTCCTGATAAAAATGCAATCTTTAGAGCACATATTCAAACTATTGACAGAGATGAGCTTGAACGTTCACCATTAGATGTTTTAATGCAATCAACATTTATGAATGTTGGCTCTCAACAAACATATAATACATTAAATGATGTTCGTGTAGCCTCATTTGGTCCGGGAGATAGAGGTCTTGTTGAAATAGAAAAAACATTTACAGAATCAATAGTTACGGATTCAAATAAAACTGCTGTTACATTCCAAGATGTTCAAGAAGCAGAAGAAAATGGTGTTGCTGTTGCTAAATTGACAGGTTATAGGGCAACTGATAAAACAATTAAAAGAAGTTTATTAAATTCTTTAGCAGAAGGACAAAATGTTATTATAGGTTATACATCAGTTGATTCTAACAATAATATTATTGGTGGACATGAAATTACAGTTGTAGGTGCTAAAACAACTGCTGACGGAAAATTAGTTTTTGTATGTAACGATACGGATGATGATTCTCCTGAATTAGTAGAATATCATGAAGATTACATTATTCCTCGTATTCATCACGTTGGATTACCAACTGAAATTGTTGAAGCAGATAGCAGATTAAAATCTATTGCTTAGTAGAAATTTCCAATTTCTTTATTCTTTGCTGCAAATCTTCAAGCAACTTTCTGTTTATGGCGGACAAATCAGCTAAAACGGCAATTAATCCGACTTGTACACCTGTTAAGATTAATATGGAAGAAAGTATTAATGATTGAACATGCCCGTTTCCGCCATCAGTAAAAAAGAAGTATAAAAATCTTATAGCAAGTATTAACCCTAAAGTTAAAAATATACTTGCAAACAGTGCAAAAAATCTAAACGGTCTATATACTATAAACATTCTTAAAATCGTCAGTGCAGACTTTCGAATATATGAAAAAATATTTTTAACTAATCTTGATTTGCGAGTAGAAACATTAACTCTAACAGGCACTGAAATTACTCTAAATCCTTTTGCTTTAGCCTGAATTATAGTTTCCATAGTGTATGTATACTTATCAAAAATATTTAAATTTGATGCACATTCAGCTGTAAAGGCTCTAAAACCGCTTGGAGCGTCTTTTACTGATGTAGAAGAAACAAGTCTTACGATGTAAGAACCGCATTTTTGGAAAATTTTTTTAAAAATTGAGAAACCTGAAATTTTCGATATTGGTCTTGCACCAATTACCATATCTGCGTTATTTGCCAAAATTGGTTTAATTAACTCCCGTATGTCTTCAGAATTATATTGATTATCGGCATCCGTATTTACTATAATATCTGCACCGAGTTTTAAACATTCATTTATACCAGCCTTAAATGCTCCAGCAAGACCAACATGGCGAGGAAGTTTTAAGATATGATTAATACCGTTCCAATTCGCAATGTCAGAAGTTTTATCAACAGAGCCATCATCAATTACTAAAGTTTCAATTACATCAATGCCGTCAATTTGCTTTGGTAACGAGTTTATTGTAGCAGTCAATGTTTCTTCTTCGTTATAACATGGTATTTGTATAATTAACTTCATATCTAATGCCTTATTTTTATTTTTTAGTATACAATTAAAATATGAATTTTACAATTTTAGCGGTTGCGATAATAACAATTTTAGGATTAGTTTTAAGACTTATCGGAATAGAAAAAGACGGTGGACTTTGGAATGATGAATATGTTTCATGGTCAATTTCAGTAATACCTTTTGGAAAAGCATTTATAGATGGTATAATTTCACAGTGCCACATGCCGTTTTACTATTTATATTTAAAATTCTTTAATATTTTTTCTGCGGATGACACTTTTTTAAGGATTACTTCTATTATTCCCGGAATTATTGCTATTCCGGTAATGTATATTGTTGGTCACGAAAAATCAAAATTAACGGGATTTTCTTGTGCAATATTTACTTCACTAAGTAGTTTACTTGTTTATTATTCGCAAGAAGTAAGATTTTATAGTCTGTTGTTTTTATTTTCTGCATTATCCTTGTACTTTACACAAAGGGTTGTAAATAAGCCAAGAAAGAAAAATTTGGCAGGATTAATTATTGCTAATCTCATGATATTAATAACCCACAGCTTTGTTTATGTATTTTTTGATATTTTGTACGTCACATTAAAACTTAAAAGATTTTACCGAAAATTTGTAATTTATACTTGGATAATTACAGGTGTGTTTTTTGCGATAACAATGCCTTTACTGCTTAAAATATTATTTTTCACTAATTCTATGTCGCAATGGTGGACAAATTTAAATTTATACAGAGTTGCACAAATATTTGCAGATTATTTTACTCCAATTATTTCAAATGTAAGTGTTATTGAAAATATACACGAAATAAATTTGACTGCAATGTTTTTGATTGTACCTGCTCTAATTGCTCTTATTGTTTATCTTGCTTGCATTTTTGATAAACATATAAGACATTCTAATCAAATTTTATATGTTGCAGTAGCGACATTATTAGTTGCAATCATTGCAGCATTAACAGGTAAGCTTTCAATAAATGCAAAATACATCATAGAAATATATCCAATTTTAATTTTTGTATTCTGTTCAACAATTGATTCGTATAATAATTTACTATTCAAATTATTAATTTTTACAATATTTTTTGCTTTTCAATTAGGATATGTCTTTTCGCCTAATTATGCATCAAAATTGCCTAGAGAAGAAGGTAATAAATATGTGGCAGATTTGATAAAAAGTGCTAAATTAAGCAAAAATGACTTTATAGTAATTACATATTATCCAAAATCACGATTTTCTAAATATATTGATTTATCAAAATATAACGTTATTGAGATTTATAAAGGTAATTTTAACTATTATTTTGCACCGTTTTTAACCTCTGAAGAAGCACTAAAAATCGGCAAAAATAAATACAGAGGAACATTTTTAAACGCACTTACTCCGGTAAAGGATTTCAGTGGTAGTGAGTTAATCACTCGATTAAACAATGAAGTTTACTATAAAATGAAACAAAATCAAAAAGTTGCATTTGTATTTTTGGATTCGGTATCATTTCTTGATGAATATATGTTCCGTGCAGTTATAACAAATCCTGTTGCCTATGAAAAGGCTCCTTTGCCGTATATTGTATTTTCTGACATTAGAAATGAAATTATAAAGACTATACCACTAAAAGCAAGAAACCTTAGATTTGAAACAAAAGGTGCATGGACTATTGTAAGTTTTCAGTATTAGAACAAAAACATTTCTATCTTACATAAAAATCAGCAATAACCAATGGCTTGAAACGTTTATTTTTATCAAATATTTGCATGTAATAGTGTCCCGGTGAGTGCAATACGAGATAATCAGTATAATAATTAGGATTATCTTTATTTATCCTGTAATCGTGTGTATAAACAATACCAGAAATAGTTGTTAAACCTGTCTTATGCGTTCCGGATATAACCTGAACCCCTATAAACTCAGCTTTTATAGGTTTTTTTGACATAAAAAGCCAGTATATTCTTTCACCACGTTCAAAAGTTTTCGTATAGTTTTCGGCAGTTTCAGGCGTAAAAGGAACTTTGTTAAAAATTATTCCGGTATGAAAGTTTTGACCAAAAATCATTATGCCTAGAAATGTTATAAATGAAGCAATCATATTAAATTTATCGACCTATTTTTTTAATTCATCAATTTTGCTTTTAATAGCCTTCTTAGTTAAATCATCACTTTCTAAGTCATAATATTTTTGATAATATTCTACTGCTTTATCGTTTAAATTTTCTTTTTCATAAGAAAGTGCTAACGCATAATAAGCATAAACATAGTCAGGATTTAATGTTATTACACGATTAAAACAATCACGGCAATTTCTAAAGTCATTTTTTGAAGCGTAAACAAGACCTAAATTAAACCAAGCGTCAGCATAATTTTTATTGATTGATGTTGCTTTTTTATAATAATAAATAGCTTTGTCTTGATTATTTTCTAATTTATACAAATTACCTGCTTTAAATGCTGTAAGTGAATCATTTGGAGATAATTTTAAAACTTCAATATACTTTAATAATGCATCCGTATTCTTTCCTGATTTATAAAGAGCATCACCTTCATTGATTAAAATCTTAACCTTATCTTCAATTTGTCCATCTGGTTTTTGAATCATCAAGTTATCTAATGTTGTCAATGTATTCGCATTTTCTGAAGTTGTATTTTTGTCTTTATTATCACAAATATCTTTATTTGTAACTATTTTTTGCTCTTTTTGCAATGAACTATTTTCAGAAGCAACAGTTGTACACTTATCCTGCTTAGCACGCTCAGCTTTAAACGCTTCAAAATCTTTTTTGTATAATTCATTATCAGGTTCAACTTCAAGTGCCTTTTCAAAATTTACAAGTGCTAAATCAAAATTATCTGTTAGTTCATAAGCCTTTGCAAGACCATAATACGCATAACTTTGATTTGCATCTATTAAAATCGCTCTTTCAAAAGGTTCAATAGATTCTCTGTATTGTTTTTTAGTTAAAAGATAGTCCCCTCTTGATATGTACGCAGATACAAGATTTTGAGAAAGTCTTTCATTTTTCTTGATTGATATAAGTTCTTCATATATAGCAATAGCACTTACATAGGATTTTAAAGCGTGCAGAGCCAGTGCCTTATTTGCTTTTACATCGTAGTTATCAGGTGCATCTTTTAATATTTCATCATAGTACTTAATTGCAGATTTATAATCTCCTTTTTTATGATATTGATATGCAAGTTCTTTTTTTACTTCGATATCTTTATTATTTTTTGATAGAGATGCAATTAAATTTTTAATTGCCAATTCATCTTTTCCTTGTTTTTTGTATACTAATGCCATTAACTTATATGCATCCGCATCATCAGGATATGCCTTTAAGTATTTTGTATATTCACTAATTGCGTCATCGTATAATTCCATATCAGAAAGCAAATTTGCATAATATATTCTTAATGATGATAAATCAGGTTTTATACTAAAAATTTGTTCAAACTGTTGTTTTGCTAAGTCATATTTATTTAACTTATGATAAGAAACAGCAAGATTTGCTCTTACACGCATATTGTCAGGATTTTCAATCAATGATTGCTTAAACATATCAACCGCAGTTAAATATTGTTTTTCTTCATATAAAGCAAAACCATAATTAGCATATTCCCTAAAGCCTTCAGGATTTGCTTTATAAGCCTCAGTATAATATTTATTTGCTAATGAAAAATTACCTGTTTTTAAATATGAAGTAGCAAGGCTCTCTTTTGCTTGTGCGTGGTCAGGATATATACTTAAAAATTGGTTATAATAATCTATGGCTTTATCAAATTTTCCCTGTGCAGTAAGCACATTTGCTATATTTATATAATTATATTTGTATGAAGGAAATATCTCCATTGCCTGCATATATGAATTATATGCATTTTCTAAATCTCCTGTTGTTTGTAATATATTACCAATGCTTATATATATAAAAGCATCATTAGGACGCAACTTAATTGCTGCTTTGTATGCACCTAATGCACTATTATAATCCCCTAAATCAGCATACAAACCCGCTAATTTTGTATATAGAATTGCATCATTGTCAGATAATTCAATAGCTTTTTTTATTAATTCAACAGCACCTTCTTGATTATTTTGAAGTTCAAGTTTGCATGCTTGCAAATAAAGGCTATGTGCTTCTTTTGTCATTTCAGCACTTGCTGGACAAATTAAAAGTAGTAACAAAAATATAATAACAGATAATTTTTTCATAATAAATCTCCAATTATTAAAATTATATCAAATATAAATTATCCTATCAAATGTTTAAACTTTGTAAATTTGCACTAAAAAACCACTCTAAGAGTGGTTCTTTATCTTATTATTTATTGTATTTATTATGAGAACAAGTTGAATGTTTTTTCTACGTTTTCACCGATTAATGATTTTACTGAATCAAATTCTGTTTTTAATGCGTTGTGTTCTGTATCTA
>CAJOKJ010000033.1 GCA_905235155.1 Candidatus Gastranaerophilales bacterium | reverse complement strand
ATTTAAGAAGGTAAATAGGTTTTAGTAAGTGTGTTTTAATCAGTCATCCAAAACGGATGACTTTTTTATTGGTAAAATTTTATGATAAAATTCTTATATATATCTTAGGTTTATCATATTATAGGAGCATATTTTGAAAAAATTAATATTAGCCTCAAATTCTCCGAGAAGAAAAGAAATATTTAACAAATTATACACTGATTTTGAAATTATACCTTCATCTTACGACGAAGTTTTAGAAAATAATATATTTACTTATGATAAAATAGAAAACCTTGCATATAATAAAGCTTTGGTTGTGGCAAAACAAATTAATTTTTCTGCAATTGTAATTGGTGCTGATACGGTTGTTGTTCTTGATAATAAAATTTTAGGCAAACCAAAAGATAGAGATGATGCTTTTAATATGTTGAAAAGTTTATCAGGAAAAGAACACTTTGTAGTAACTTCTGTATGTGCAATAGATACGGACAATATGCGAAAAAAAATAACCTCAACTACAAGTTATGTTGAATTTGAAGAGCTTAGTAATGAATTAATTAATTATTATTTAGACAACTTTAAACCTTTTGATAAAGCAGGTTCTTATGGCATACAAGAACTGCCGCAAGGTTTTATTAAAAACATAGGCGGCAGTTTTGAAAATATTGTTGGGTTATGTCCTAAAGCGTTACAAAAAGTATTGTCTGTATTTAAACAGTAGCAGCATCAGGTTCTTTAACACTTAAGGCTATACGTCTGTCTTGAGGATTAAATTTTAAAACGTAAGTTTTTATGGTATCACCAACTTTTGCTATTAAGTTGTTTTCACTTTCATAAACAGCCAACTCAGTTTGTGGTAATAATGCTTCAACACCTGTATAAATTTCTACAAATGCACCGAAGGATTTAAGTCTTGTTATTATACCTTCTCTAAGTTCACCCTCTTTAATAACTTTTTGTGCTTCTATCCATGGGTCTTCTTCAAGATTTTTTAAGCTTAAAGATATTCTATGTTTATCGTGGTCAATACTAATAACTTCTACCTCAATTTTTTCACCGATTTTCAATCTGTCTGAAGGATGATCAATCCATTTCCAAGAGATTTGAGATAAAGGTAATAAACCATCGACACCGCCTATGTCAACAAAAGCACCAAAATCAGTAATTCTAACAACATCACCTTTTACAACTTGTCCGACTTCTATTTGTGCAAACAAGTTTGCCTTTTCTTCTTCAGAAACTTCTGAATATACCTTTTTATTTGACAATATAAAACTATTTTGTTGGCTGTCTAATGTTAATATTTTTAATTCAATCTTCTCTCCAACAGCAAAATCCTGATCTTTACTGCGTAATTGACTTGAAGGAACAAAGCCTTTAACTCCAAGTATATCAACAATCAAGCCACCCTTTACAATTGAGTTGATTTCACCTAAAATTGTTTCATTTGTTTCTTTTAGTTTTTCAAGTTCTTTCCAAGTATACGCTTGTTGCACTTTTAAACTTGAAAGTTGCATTTTTCCGTCAGCATCTTCATCAGAAATAATTAAAAATTCATATTCTTGACCTTTTTCTAATGCTGCCTCTATTGATTTTGTTTTGTCAGATACAGCTTCTTTAACCGGAACACTTGCAGATGTTTTTGCACCTATATCCACAATAGCACCATCGGAATCATATCCGCATACTGTACCTTTTACCAAGTCACCTTTCTTGAAGGTGTAATCGTAAGAACCCAATAAGACTTCAAACTCTTCGTCTGAATAGTTTTGTTTTTCCATTTTTTCTCCGTGTACTGATTTATATCAAAAGACCATTTTAACATTCCAATTATAAAATAAACACATTCAAAAAACGAGTTTGTTTTATTTTATTTTTACATATTTTTATAAATTAAAAATAAACATTAATTTTATGAGGTTAGTAAACGTTTTAAGTAACCTAAAACCTATTTAACATTGTATTTTATTTTTCTGTTATCAAATTAGTAAACCGGCTTAATCTAATATTCTTATTATATATTTTACCTTACGGATTAATTAAAATTTTAATTAATTTATTTATATTGATTTTATGAATTATATAAATAAACTACTAAAAGCATTAAATCAAAAAACTGTTTTTACATATAGTTCTTGGGCTAAACAACACATGTTTGCAGCAGGCATGCGAAAATGGATTGCAAATATTGTTCCTGCCGAACTTTTAAAATTTAAACTGCAAGATACTGTTTCTATTTTATCTACACTTAGTCAAGACGGTATTTTTTATAAAAAATTTCCAAATAAAATCGAAACACCAAATTATAGCGATAATTGGGGTGTTAGTGCTAATTATATAGAAATTAATAACCGTGCCATTGCAGAAATGACAAATAATATATGCAGAAACGGTTTAATCAGTACAATGAAATTAATTCCCGCAATTCCGCCAAGTGCAAAAAGCTGGGCTAATTGTATAATTTTATCTCAAATTTTTCCCAACATATACGGTGACGGATATAATAAATCTGCGGAAGAAGAAAATTCCATATACGGTATTAAACTTAACACAAATTACAGCCAAAATATTATAAATTTTGATATTATAAACAAAATATCAGCAGATGAACAATTTAAAGCATTTAATGATTTAGCACATTTTCACGGTCTAAAAACAGGTTTTAGAACCGTAATATCAGCAGATCAGATAAAAGTTGTTCAAAAGGATGGTACGGATATAGTATTTGATTGGAACAATTCTGAACATTTTAATATATTTTTAAATGCTCATATCAAACTGATTAACACCGGATTTGAAGCAATTTTTATTGATTCCGCAAAACATATAGGCGGTTACGATATGGAAAATTACACAGGTGTAGGAGCATTGCCAAGTTACGAACAAATGCAATATATTCTTCACGAAATAAGAAGCAGAACAGGAAAAACACATTTAAGCTTTGTTGGTGAAAAAAGTACCGGTGATTTTCAACGCTATGAAAAATTAGGATTAACAACAGGTACAGGATTTATTGACCCCATTGATTTCCATAGTGTAAAAAAAGAAGCCATAGATTATAAATATTCAAAAAATTATTCACCGGGTGTAGAAATATCAAATGACAATGATACAGGCGGAAGAAGTTATGAAGAACGTCTGCACCGAATACATAATTCACTTTTTGCATACGAATATCCAAGCGATAAGCTTGCAAGTTTTATGCAAACGGAAGATTTGTTTCCGCTAAGGTATGATACAAGTACTCATCATTTAATGATGTCAAATCCGTCATATTCAAAAGACGGAACACCTGAAAGCCACTGGGAAAATCTTTTTGCTAAAGATGACGGTAGAGAATATAACAAAAAAGTTGCCGAATTATTTTCATATAGTTTAAATTTATAAAAATTTAAGAAAGGAGTTTATTATGACATTTAATGCGTTAAAAGAAAAAGGTATGCCACTTGAAAAACAGCTGAGAAATTGGCATCAAATAGTGGGTAATCCCTATAAAAAACAACTTGTTGATTGTTATACAAGAACAAGACAAATTTTAATGAACGGTATAGAAGTTGAAGCGTGGGGCTTTAAGCATCAATTCAACAGATTTATGGCAAATCTTGACTTTGAAGACAGAGCAAATATTTCCAGATTAGGAAGAATAGAAAATCAACAACAAATGACTTGTAATTGGCTCTCACCTGCTAATCAGTCAGTATTAGAAACTACACTCGGATATGAACAGGTTGCGGTCGATTTAACTGCTTGGTTAGCACAAAATGAGCCTGATAAATACGTAAAAGAAACTTTTGACTTTGGTCTGCTTGAAGATTTTGACCATTTATACAGATATGCACAATTTGCTTATATGGCAGAAGGCGTAGAACCAAATGACATAGTAAAAGGGCAGACGGATGTTATTGTTGGACGTCCTACACAACATCATCACAATTGCAACGGTTTAAGACTTCGCAAACATTACGATAAAACAACCGCTTCACCTCAAACTAAAATTAATATTTTAACTGTTTTATCAGGTGAACAACAAACTCATAATTTCTATGCCGAACACGGTTTTATGTACGGGGACCATGTATTACGGGAAACTTATGCGGAAATAAAAGATGTAGAAGAAGAACACGTTACTATGTATGAATCATTAATTGATCCTTCCGAAACGATGTTTGAAAAAGCATTAATTCACGAATTTACGGAAGTTTGCAACTATTACACATGTTTAGAGGATGAAGTTGATGAAGATATAAAAAAATATTGGGAAATTTTCTTAGAAATGGAACTGGGACATCTTCAAATTATTGCTGAAATATTTAAAAAATATGAAAAACGAGATCCGGAAGAAGTTATTGGTTCTGAAATTATTATTCCTTGCAGATTTAACAGTCAAAAAGCATACGTTCAAAAAATTCTTGAAAAAGAAGTTCAAAAACGTCTTGCACCTGACGGTAAATATTATAATTCAATGGATGATATTCCTAAAGATTGGGCAAGTTATCCTGTTCAAAAAAGAGTTGCCGAAATTTCCGCACCGTCTGAAAATTGCATTAATATAGCAGAAATCTATCACGACAGGGATATAGTTGAAGCAAGTGAATCTTTGAAAAATAAAGAAACTGATTTGCTTAAAAACGGTCTGCAAAAAATTGCGGTTGCAGATAATACTGTTTGTCCTGATAAATTACAAAAAATGATAGATAAACACGAAAAACGAAAACAAGAAAAAGAATTAAAAATATAAAAATATATTAAAAAAACAGTTCAAAGAATTCTTCTGATATTTCAGAAGAATTCTTTGTATTTGATTATGTACTAATCTTTATTTACTGATAGCGGTTCATTTTTTTCGCCAACATAAAATACTATTAATTCAACAGGTATGTTACCTGTATTTTTACCATAATGGTATGTTCCAATAACTTCAGGAAGACAAGCACCTTCTTTTACGGTAATCTCCTCATTTGTATCAGTTGTAACAGTAAGTGTTCCTTGTTTTACGTAAGCAATATTTAACAAATTATGTTTATGCATTGGCAAACTTTCGCCTACATTTATTGTAATTTTCAAAACATTTACTTCTGGATTTTGAATATTAATACTTTTAAAAACATTATTATCCCAAGTATAAGTTGTTTGTAGTAATGTTTCTTTGTTTGGCAAAATTGTTTCCTCCTTTTACAAATTTATAATCTTTACATATATATTATTCCATTGTTATATTATTTATGCTATTTTGTTAATAAAAGTAAAATATATGAAAAATTTTATTAAAGACATAATTATTTTTTTAGTTTTATTCATATTTGCGGGCGATTTAAGTATCTATCTGGGAATGGACAGAAATTGGGATGTTTTAAATTATCACATTTACAATCCTTTTGCTTTTTTTAACAACAGATATGCTGTTGATATAATGCCGGCGAGTATTCAGTCTTATTTTAATCCGCTGCTTGATATTCCGTATTATCTTTGTATAAATTATCTTAACAATTATCCCGTTGCAGTTACATTTTTAATGGGTTTTAGTTATGCATTGTTATTATTTATGATTTATAAAATATCCGATTTTATATTTCAGCATAACGAAAAAAGGCATTTCTATTCGGTAATCTCTGTGATAGTTGCTTCAGGTTTAACGGAAACGGTAAAACTTGTTGGCGGACTATCGCATGATTTGTTTATTGGGGATTTAGCCTTAATTTCTATTTATTTATTATTAAAATCTTTAGATAAAAAGGATAGTAATTTAAAATTTTTGCAGGTTTAATTGTAGGAAGTGCTTTAGGACTAAAATTAACTGCAATAATTTTTACTGTTCCGTTATTAATAACATTTATTTTATTTTATAAAAGGTTTTGTAATCCTTTTAAATTATTTTTCTTATTATTGAGTGGGGTTTTATTCGGATTTTTATTATTTGACGGTTTCTGGATGTACAAATTGTATAAATACTACGGAAATCCTTTTTTCCCTTATTTTAACTGGTTATTTCCTTCAGACATAATAAATATTCAAAATGTTTTTAGTGTTGATTTTGGAAAATGGAAGCCAAACGGATTTTTAAATGCAGTTTTTCACGTATTTACAGCAAATATTACGCAATATACAATAGTTTCAAAAATTTTATGGTGTTTATTTTTTATAAATTTATTTTTAGAACCGTTTATTAAAAAAGAAAATTTTGAAAAATTTTTCAATGTTTTTTTGGTGCATTTGCAATTTTTATTATGTTTATTTTATTTTCATATATTTTATGGTTAAATACATTTACCGTAATAAGATATTATACGGCAATTTTATGTTTAGTTGGTATAGTTGTATTTTTTACTTCATTAAAAGTTTTTTATTTAATATTTTTACTTATCGGAAAATTTCAAAACAAAGAAATTAATATAAATGCAAACGAAAGAAATTTATATTCAATTTTTATTGCAATTTGTTTGTTGTTGGTATTGTTTCCAAATTATAAATTAGAACAACCAAAAAAATTAGTTAGAGTTCCAATAAATGATAATATTTTGGCAATTGAAGATTTGTATATTCCTAATAATTCAGTTGTAATAGTTGAACATGGAATGGCAATTTTTATACCTTCACAAAATAAAAATGTAAGATATGTTGCTTTGAATTCATATAATTTTAGAAAAGTTTGGAAAACACTTTTATCTGATAATAAATTAAATGAAATAAGAACTTTGATAAAGCAAAATCATGAAAGAATTTATTTGTTTGCTCGAACACCTTTAAATGAATTTCGTGATGTTGATATTGAAAAAACTATACAAAAAGTTGAAAAACATAAGAATACACAGATTATTTTTAGAGATGAATCAAGACAGAATGATTTGAGAGTATGGGAAGCAATGGCTTATGATTTGGACTTGTTAGGTATAAATGTAAAAGCAACGAAATGTCATAAAATAAAACATAATATGTATGATTATAAATATGCTCACACGTACAAACATCCTGTATTTAATTATTGTAAGTTAGAGCTGAAGAAAGATTAAACTTTCTGATTTTTTGACATATATGGAATAAAACCGAGTGTACTTGCAAAAATGACAGACATGTTTAGTGTCATTGCAAATAAAAGACTCGTTGATATATCAATATCAAAGGACTTTAGCATATAAACATAAGCAAATTCTTTAATACCCATTCCGTTTATTGAAATTGGTAATGATGCTATAATTGCTGTTATAGGATATAGAATAAAGTAATATTCAAACGGTATATTCAGGTGATACATCTGTGCAATGCAGTAGTGCATAAAAATTAAAATAAAATGAAATATTACCGAAATAATTGAAATTTCATATAAACATTCTTTTTTGCATAATAAAATAATACAGTCAAATATTTTTTTTAATTTTGAAGGTATTAAATTTTTGTGCCTAATTATGTATAAAAAGAAAGATACTACAAACAAAAACGACAAAACAACAACTATGCCAATAAAATTTAAAATATTGTTTTTGTGATAAAAGCAACAGCCGAAAATGATAAAAAATGCTAAAATACATAAACCTGTTATCCTGTCTGCTAAAACTGAAATCACTGCTCGTTTTATTGAATGAGGCTTTTTATCATTAATTGCTGATATTTTTATGATATCTCCCCCTATATTTGTCGGCAGAAATATGTTATAAAACATTCCAAGAAAATAAAGTTTTACATAATACATAAAATTACTTTTAAATCGTAATCTTACCGCAAGAATCATCCATTTTTTTGCCGAAATAATTTGTCCGATTACATACATAAATACTATTAGTATAAACATTCTGTAATCAGCATTACCCAACAAAGTTATAAATTCTTTAAACGAAGTTTTGCTAAATAAAAATATTAATATACCAAGTCCAAAGCAAAGTTTTAATATGAATTTTATTTTGTCTTTCATAAAATTTCTTCTACCACATAATATGCATCTTTGTTTTGATTTAAATTTAATCTTATTATATTTTCAAAAATTAATCCTACTGCAAATAGTAATATAGTGTTGCATATAAATAAACAAAATAAGATTGTTAATAAAATACAAAGTGATAAACTTAATTTTGAGATTAAAGCAACAATAAGCAGTATTAATGCTAAAATTGTAAAACCAAACAAAATTAAAGATAAAGAACCCCAAAAATAAATCGGTTTGTTTTTGTAATTTTTCCAATATGAAATTGCAATTAAATCAAGAATTACTCTAAATGTTCTAAAAATATTATATTTACTTTTTCCATGTAATCTGGGATAATGTGAAACTTCCAATTCTGTAATTTTATTGCTATATTCGGCAAATATTGCGGGAATAAAACGATGATGATCAGCAAATAAATTTATTTTTCTCAAAATATCTCCGTTATAAGCTTTTAGAGTACAGCCGGTATCGTGCAGACCTGTTTTTGTAATTTTTGAAATTACATAGTTAGCAATTTTTGAAGGAACTGTTCTTATACAATTATCAAATCTGTTTTTTCTCCAACCGCTCACAAGGTCATAGCCTTGATTATATTTATCCAGCAATTTTGAAATATCATCCGGTGAATTTTGTAAATCAGCGTCCATTGCGATAATTATTTTGCCGTTAGAGTTATTAATCCCTGCACTCAAGGCAGCCGTTTGACCAAAATTTCTACTAAACTTTATTATTTTTGTATTTTCATCTTTTATTAATTTTAATTCACTAAAACTGTTGTCTTTTGAACCGTCATCAACATATATTATTTCGTATGATTCAGATATTTTTTCAACTGCATTTTTAATTTTTTCATGCAATATTTTTATATTTTCTTCTTCGTTATATACGGGAATTATTACCGATAAATAAGTTTCCATTTTTACCCTTCTACAAATTGCTATGTAAATCATTCTATCAAAGACTTAATGTGTAAATCAAGTAATATTGTATAAGATATCATGTTATAATTTTACTTGTTATACATTTTTATTAAAAATTTGAAATATGAATAAATCATTAAGCGTACAAATAGAAAAAATAATATTAATATTTATGCTCTTAGTGAGTTTTTTGTTATGTATGTTTCAAGCATTCGACCACGATGAATTTGAGGCAATACATACAACCTGGATGATGTTACAGGGAAAAGTTTTTTATGTTGATTTCTTTCAACAAAAACATCCTTTTTTGCATTTTACATTAATGCCTTTCATAAAAATATTTGGAGAAACGGTAAATACAATTTTTGCTTGTAAAATTTATTCTTATGTAATATTTTTATTGCTTTTATACTCATCATATTTAATTTCTAAGTATGTTTTTGGTTCAAAAATAAAATATTCTGCCTTAATCATAATACTGTCATGTACATTTTTTACGGATAAATTAACAGAAATACGACCTGATACGATGTATATGATGCTTAGTATGTTTTCTATTGCATTTTTATACAAAGACATAAAGATTAAAAAAACATCGCTTGTTTACAGTGGAATTTTTGCAGGTTTGAGTTTTGCAATACTACCTAAATCAGTTATTTATCTTATTCCTATAACATTTATCTTACTGCACCGTTTATATTTAAAAAAAATATCATTATCTGATTTAGGAATATATTTTTTAACAATATTACTGGTTATAAGTCCTTTTTTATTTTATATATTCAGGATTATTAATCTTGAAGACTATTGGTTTTTCAACTTTTTAATGAATTTTAAATTTTTGGGAACATTCTCTCCGCTTGCAAACACAAAGGCTTTACTGCTTGAAAACCACATATTATTTTTTGTTGCTGCGGTTGGTTTTTTTGTTTTGAGAGGGTACAGACAAAAAGAAATTGCGTTTTTGTCCGTAATACTTTTTGCAAGCGTATTTACTATAAATGTACCAAACAAACAATATTTTTTACCTGCAATTCCTTTTTTATCTATGATTGGGGCAAATGCTATTTCAAAAATAAAAATTTTCAATAAATGTTCGATAATTTTATTATTATTAATTGTTGCATATCCTGAAATGCTTTTTATGATTGAAATTACACAGGACAAAAACACTGTACAGCTCGATAAAATTAAGTATGTTCTTGAACATACCAAACCGACTGACAAAGTTTATGACGGAAGTATATACTTTAACTTATTCAGAGATGATTTAGATTATTTTTGGTTTTCAGTACGACCAAAAGGTGTTGTTGAAACTTATCAATCTATAAAACCTCGAGAATATAATATCTATAAACTTATAGAAACCAAAAAACCTAAAATTATTTATGCTAAATATTTAGATATTAATAATAAAATAATTAGGGAAAATTATTATTTGACCGAATTTGACAGATTATACGAGAGAAAAAATGATAAAAAATAATAAAAAAGTTATTATATGTTTATGTATATTGAGCATAATTGTTTTTGTATTGGGAATGCATGGCGGAAGTGCTTATTATTTCCGAGATTTCTGTTTGCATAAAACTTTAAATATGTTTTATAACTCTGGCAGTCCGGAGTTCTTTAAAAAGCCAAATTTGATTTCTGATATTCAATTTATAGTATATGGCTTGTATTATTTGATTTTGAAGGGATTGCATATTGTAAATCATTTTTCGGAATTTGTGAATTATTTTTCTCAAAACTATATTCCAACAGCAAATGGCAAACTATCTTATATGACACCTGCATTAATTATTAACAATATTTTTGCTGCTGTCGGGGTATGTTATACTTTTTTAATTACATACATTATTACAAATAAAAAAATACTTCCTTCATTTGTATCTGCATTTGTTTTGGCTACATCTTTTATTTGGATGAATTTTTCTCACCATTTAGCAGTTGATATTCCACTATCCGCTTTATGTGTTGTAACTGTTTTTTATACAATATATTTTATTAAAGATAAGGATAATTTTACTCATAAAGAAATTTTTATACTTGGTTTACTGTCCGGCTTATGTGCGTCTGCAAAATATAACGGAATTGTTGTAATAATAGCACCACTTGCAGTTTTAATGCTGACAGAAAAAAGTAAAAAAGATTTTATATACAAAATAATAAACTTGTTTTCGAGTGCAACATATATTTTTATACTCACAAATCCGTTTATTCTTATTAAATTCAGCCATTTTTGGTTTGATTTAACTTATGAATATGACCACGCATTTACTTTTGGACATGCAGGCTCAGATGATTGTAATCCTTTACGTTTCCATCTGTTTCACAGCTTTTTTAATGCTATGGGAATATTGCCTTTCATACTTTCTTTAATCGGCAGTGTAATGTTTTGGAAAGATGATAATATACCAAAGAAAATTAAATATGCTTTACTGTATTTTCCTATATTGTTTTTCCTTTCAATGAGTTTTTCTTTATTAGTATTTTTGAGATACATTTTACCTGAAATACCTTTTATTGCAGTTATGACAGGCATGTTTGTTCATTACGCTTTACAAAAAAATAATAAATTTATAAAGGGATTATTTTGTTCTGTTATTTTGATAATGCTTGTTCAAAATAGTTGTAATGCGGTTCATTTTTATAAAATAATGAGTTATAAAGATACAAGAGTTTTGATAAAACAGGCATTTAAGGATTTAACTTTTATAGAAAATAATGAAATTTTATACACAGACTTATTTAGCAATCCATATTACGAAGATGATTTTGTGCAGAAAAACGGGTATATTAAAAATGATTTAAAAGAATATTTGTTCAACGCAAATAATAATTCAATCGAAATAACACCTAAAAAAGATGAATTTTTATACTCAAATTATCAGATAATAATTTTTGATAATTATACTTTTGATAAACCGATACAAGTAAGAAAAGATGACAAATACAGCAGAATAAAATGGCAATATAAGATATACCTTCCTTACAAAAGCGGAAAATTTCAAATAAAACCAATTGATGAGGATTTTTATGTTGTGCAAGTTAATCCTTTTAAAGTTGATAAATCAAAAGTTCCGTTTGATATTTTACGTTCTGATTTTAAGTATAGAGAAAAACAAGGACCTTTTGTAGAAATTTATTTTAAGGATAAAAAACTTCGTGATATTTTTGCTGAAAACTGTACTAAATATCAACTTAAATGTAGTATTACAGACAAAGAACACGGATATTATTATACAAATCTGAAAAAATCCGATATAATAGAAGATTTTATATTTTCAGAAGAAAAAGACAGTTATAAATAAAATATTTTAATATTTGTGTTATTATTTGATTAATGGCACAAACAAAAGGAGAAGTACTTTGGAAAGATTTTATATAACTACTGCAATAGACTACGTTAATGGTGCCCCTCACATTGGACACGCATACGAAAAAATTTTAACAGATATAATTGCAAGACATTACAAAAAAAGATTAGATAATGTATATTTCTTGAGCGGTACAGACGAACACGGTATAAAAATTCAGAAAACTTCAGCCTCGAAAGGTATTACACCAAAAGAACTTTGTGATGAAAATTCTGCAAAGTTTCAAGAATGTTGGAAAGCATTGGATATTGACTACAATAAATTTATAAGAACAACTGACGATTATCATAAATCGGCGGTTCAAAAAATATTCAAAAAACTTGTTGAACAAGGAGATATTTACAAAAATTCTTACAAAGGGCTGTATTGTCAAGGTTGTGAATGCTTTTTAAACGAAAAAGACCTTACCGAAGACGGACTTTGCCCTAATCACATGAAAAAACCGGAAGAAGTTTCTGAAGAAAATTATTTCTTTAAACTTACAAAATACAAAGACGCAATAATCAAGCATATAAAAGAAAATCCTGATTTTATAGTTCCGGCTTTCAGAGCAAACGAAGTATTAAATCAATTAGAAGATATACAAGACATTTCAGTATCACGTTCCATTTCTAATGTAACTTGGGGTATTCCTGTCTTAGATGACCCCGAACAAGTTATTTATGTATGGATTGATGCACTATCAAACTACATAACGGCATTAGGTTATGATACAGAAGAAAACAGCGACGATTTTAGAAAATTTTGGCCTGTTGATGTTCATGTTATCGGTAAAGATATTTTAAAATTCCATAGTATTTATTGGATAGCATTATTAATGGCACTAAAATTACCATTACCTAAACATTTACTTGCACACGGCTGGATTACAATAGATGAAGCAAAAATGTCAAAATCATTGGGTAATGTTATTGCCCCACAAGATATTTTGAAAATTTTTGAACTTAAAAACGCAGATGCTCTTCGCTATTATATGGCAACAGCAGCACCTTGCGGTAAAGACGGTAATTATTCCGATGATGATTTTAAGGAAAAAGTTAATGCTCATCTTGCAAATTCTATGGGTAACTTACTTAACAGAACATTGTCTATGCTTGTAAAATATTTTGACGGAGAAGTTAAATCTGAATTCAAAACTGATGCAAGCATACTGAACACTGCAAAAAATACTATTGATATTGTAAAAAATTATTTTGATAATTTCGAAGTTGCAGAAGCAGGAAATGCTATTATGACATTGGTTGATGTTACAAATAAATATGTAACCGATAATGCACCTTGGACTTTGGCAAAAGAAGAAAAAATGACAGAATGTGGACATGTTCTTACAACAGTTCTTGACATTATGTGTGTAATATCAGCATTAATTGAACCTTTCTGTCCGAATATCGCTCGTGATATGGCAAAACAACTTTCTTTTAATTTGGATATTAAATATGATGATTTACATGTTGATAATATAAAAGTTGGAAAATTAATTTCAAAAGAGGATATATACCCTGTATTTTTGAGAATGGACTCAGAATTAGCAGATAAATCAACAAAGAAAAAATAATTATAATAAAAGGTTTGCTAAATAGCAAACCTTTTATTTATCTGTTTAAAAGAATATTTAGCCCTGCCAAAAAGTAACTTTTTATTTCATATAATGAACGAATTTTTGTAAGCATTTTTAGAATATACAATGGTCTTAAATAATAAGATTTTACTGCTTTTTTATGAAGCTCCATAATTCTTTCTTTTGATAAAGAGTAAGTTTTTAAAACAGGTTCATAGTATGCGTTTGTGTAATTTTCTATATCTTCTTGAAGTTCTTTTATTGCATAGTTGTAGTACCTTGTTCCCGGAAGTGGAGTTGCAGTATAAAAACTAACAAAATCAGTATCAAGTTCAATGGCAAAATTAATTGTCGCATTTGCGGTATCTTCATCTTCCCAAGGAAGTCCCAACACAAAATAATTATATATTTTTATATGTGCTTTTTTAAACGCTTTAACTGTATTTCTAATGTCATGTAAAGTAATATTTTTCCCGATTTTATCGAGTATAAATTGAGAACCGCTTTCAGAACCGATACTTACAAGTCTGCAACCTGCCTTGTACATCAATTTTGCCATTTTTTCATCTGCGGTATCTGCTCTTGTATTTGCTGACCAGGTAAATTTCAATCCGCTTTTAATAATTTTTTCACAAAAATTTACTGTCCATTCACGGTCATAATTAAATATATCAGACCAAAAAATAAAATTTTTAATACCATATTTATTCATACACTCTCTGATTTCTGAAAGAATGTTCTCAGGTGAACGCATACGAACTTTTCTTCCTGATGTTGGTGTTGCAAGACAGAAAAAGCAATGGTGAGGGCATCCTCTTGAAACTTTAATAACTGCTTGTACTTTATTATTATCAGGACGTCTGTATATTGTATTATCAATTAAATGACGAGCCGGAAAAGGAAGTTCATCTAAATTTTCTATAAACGGTCTTACTCCGGAGAATTTTACAACAAAACCATCTTTATACCATAACCCTAAAATATCTTTAGGCTCTTTTTCACCTTTTAGTATTTCACTCAAAGTTTCTTCAGCCTCTCCTGAAATAATATATGTAAGAGCCTTATTTTTAAGTAATATTTCAGAATTTTTAGTTAAAAATATTGCACCTTTTGCAATGGTAATTATTTTAGGTAAGATTTTTTTTGCAATATCAAAACATTTTAAATCACTGTTTAATGTTGGTGTTGCTATATTTGCCAGCAAGTAATCAGGATGTATTTCTTCCAAATCTTTTTCAAAGTTTCCGCCTAAACTGTAATCTCTAATATATGCTTCAAGACCTTCTTTTTCTGAAATTGCAGCAAGATATAACAAATCAGTCGGAGGAAGCGGAGGTATAACAAGCAGTTCCTTTGTCGGTTGCTGACAACGATCCTCTCTGTTCATAACAGGTGATTTCGGATAGATGAGTAAAATCTTTTTCGCCATAAATTTATTCTATACCAAAAAATTATTTATGCTATAATTTTCTAAAAAAGGAGTGAAGTATGAAAAACGCTTTATTTGATCCGGGTTTTTCAAAATTATTATTATCAAGTTTTTCTTACAATATAGAACTTTTATATATAGATTTAAACAGGGTAAAAAATTTCGGTCAAAAGAAAACTCAGTTTATTTTAACATTTCAAAAAGGAAAATCCCTTTTTGATGTTTATTTAGGATTTTATTTGGGCTGCATGCTTTGGGGGGCTTGTTTAAAATCTATGGGAAGCGAAAAAATAGAAGGTAATCCGTTTATTGACAGAGAATATAAAAGGGAAGACTCTTTAGAAGAAATCAATTATATGAAAGATTTTGTAAAAAAATTTGACAGAGATTCAAAATATTATATGGGCAAACCGTTTAAAGTTGATGAAAATAAATTAAAAATTTTAGATTTGTATGAGCAATTTATTGACGGAAATGGTGGATTTGTAAACATTGATACAACAGATAAAATTCAACTTGTTGGTAAATTAAATGAATTATCAGAACAAGATGTTAAAGATATCTATGAAAAAATACAAGAAGTTATTAATTCAAATAAATTAGAAGATTTACTTGAATTTTGTGATAAAATATAAGAAATTTCAGGTACACAAAGAAAGGAATAAAATGCATCAAGAAGAATTTATTGCAGTAGCATTAGGTGAAACAAAAGCAGATTTGGTAATTAAAAATGCCAAAATAGTTAATGTTTTAACAGAAGAAATATACGAAGCGGAAGTTGCGATAGTAAAAGGTCGTATTGCAGGTGTTGGCAAGAATTATGCGGGAGAAAGAGAAATTGACCTTAAAGGTGCCTACTTAACTCCCGGATTTATAGATGGACACGTTCATATTGAAAGCTCAATGATGTTACCTCATCGTTTTGCACAGGCAGTAGTGCCGGCAGGTACAACGACAGTAATCATTGACCCTCACGAAATCGCAAATGTTTTGGGATTACACGGTATAAGTTTTATGCACGCAGCAACAAGAGAATTGCCATTGAGAGTTTACACAATGCTTCCATCTTGTGTTCCTGCTACTCCGTTTGAAACATCAGGGTTTGAATTAAATGCTTATGATTTATCGTTATTAATGGATAGCGATTGGGTATTAGGTCTTGCAGAAATGATGAATTTTCCGGGTGTTATTCACAGAGATAAAAATGTTATGGCAAAAATAGACCTTGCACTTAAAAATCAAAAACGTGTAGACGGTCACGCACCTCAAGTTTCAGGCAAAGATTTATGTGCATATATTGCAAGCGGTGTAACTTCAGACCACGAATGTACAGACCCTCAACAAGCAATCGAAAAATTAAGACAAGGTATGTACATAATGGTTCGTGAAGGTACGGCAGCAAAAGACTTAAATGCTTTAATGCCTATACTTTTGCACGACAATAACCGTAAAATAATGTTTGTAACAGATGATAGACACCCTGAAGATTTAACTGTTCACATAAACGGTATGGTGCAAAGAGCAGTTGAAAACAGAGTTAATCCGATTAAAGCAATTCAAATGGCAAGTTTGAATACCGCTGAGTATTTTAAAATACAAGACTTAGGTGCTATCGCTCCGGGTTATAAAGCTGATTTTAATGTATTTGAAAACTTACAAGAATTTACAAAACCTCTTATGGTATTTAAAGGAGGTGAAGTAGTTGCTGAAAACGGAGAACTTATTGAAAATTTGGAAAATATTGAAATTCCTGCAACACGTGGTTCAGTAAACGTTGGTTGGCTTGAAGACGATTGTTTTCAAATTGAAGCAAAAGGTAAAAAAGTCAGAGCAATTGAAATTATACCTCATCAATTAATTACAAAAGAAACCGTTGTAGAAATTAATGAAAAAGACGGAATGGCAATGCCTAAATTAGAAGATGATGTTTTAAAAATTTGTGTTGTTGAACGTCACAGAGCAAGCGGAAATATCGGAAAAGGCTTTGTTAAAGGATTTGGTATAAAAGAAGGTGCTATTGCATCAACAGTTGCTCACGATTCACATAATATGATTATCATTGGTACAAATGATAAAGATATGCTTCTTGCACAAAAAGAACTTGTAAAATCACAAGGTGGTAAAGTTGTTATTAAAAATGGTGAAGTCCTTGCAAAATTACCACTTCCAATAGCAGGTTTAATGTCTGATAAAGATATTAACTATGTTACAGAACAATCAGAAGCTTTAAATAATGCAGCAAAGGAAATTGGTTGTGTAGTTGATGATCCGTTTATGACAATGGGATTTTTGTCTTTGCCTGTAATTCCTGAATTAAAAATTACAGATAAAGGTCTTTTCTCAACAAAGGGATTTGATTTTATAGATATTTTTGATGTGAAATAGAAATCATTTATAGTATACAAAAAGGTTGCTTGCATTTAAAATGCAAGCAACCTTTTTAAATTATTAAGTAATAGTATAAACTTTTTTATAATATAACCAAGCCCCAAACATAGCAAGCACTATATTAGGCAGCCAAGCAGCAAGAAATGGCGGAATTGTACCTGTTTCACCAAATGAAATAGATAATGCTCTGATTAAATAATAGAAAAATATTATTAAAATACTAAATAAAAATCCACGATTATAACGAACTCTCGGAGGTGTTATTGCAAGTGGCACACCAATTAAGACAAATACTATCGTCGTTACAGGTAGTGCAATTTTATCATGAAGTTCTATTTTCAGAGAATCAGAGATTTCTTTATCTAAATTTTGATGATTTGCAAGATATTTTAACAACTGTACAAAATTTTGTTCTTTTGCCACATTTTTTTCTAATTCTCTTGACAAATCCATACCAAATTGTGCTACTGAATGTTCAAAAAAAGTTGTATTTAAAATACTGCCATTGTCACTGACAGTATAAACAGCACCTTTATCAAATTCCCAGCCTTCAGGAGATGTTGAGCCAAATCTGGCTTGTAAAACTTGAATTGTATCAGGTTTTGACACATCTAAAACAGAAATGTTATGTAGAGTATTATTCTCACAATGTCCTACATAAAAGAGCCTTTTTAAGCCTTTTTCACCAATTTCTTTAAATACAAAATTTTGTTTTCCGTTTGGAATATTTTTTTGACCAAAAGCCCAAAGTGCTAAATCTTTTGAACGCTTTGTCGCAAATGGAACAACTGTTTCATTAATAGCAAAACTTGCGATTGACATTATCAATGCAAATATAAATATTGGTTTTGCTATTCTGCTTAAACTTATTCCGCATGAACGCATTACAGTAATTTCAGATGCAAGACTTAATCTGTTCAAGGTCATTACGGTTGATAATAAAACACCCATAGGTATTGTCATTACAAATACAGACGGCAAATTTAATATTATCATTATAAGTGCAACTTTAAAAGGAATACCGTATTTTGAAATTTGCTTGATTAATGTTATAAAAGTATCTGATGCAAAAATTATTGCAGTAAAGACAAATACGCCCATTAAAAACATTTCTATAATTTGTATAAGAATGTATTTATCAAGTCTTTTTAATTTTTTAAAAAATCGTATTATCTTTCGCATAAGTTTATATTAATTTAAAAATATTGATTAATCAAATTTCAAAATAACTTTTAAAGTATCTTTTTCTTTATTTTTTTCAAAAGCCTCAATTGCATCATCGGCATTATATATACCCGAAATTAGCGGTTTAAAATCAATTCTGTTATTTTCAAGTAATCTCAGTGCAGGTTTAAATTGACCGCAGCGTGAACCTAATACAGTAATTTCATTAATTACAATAGGTGCAAGATTAATTTCTTTGCTACCTGCAACTGTACTTTTTAAAACAAGAACTCCTCTTGGCTTTGTAAGTGCCATAGCATCTTCAAAACCTGTTATTGAACCTGTTGCTTCAACAACAACATCATATATCGGTTCTTTTTTTAAATCTTGAGATAGAATTGTTTTTACACCTTGTTTTGCAGCAATATCAAGTTTATTTTGGTGTCTTCCTGCAAGAGTAACATCATAATTGTATGCGTTTAGTGCCAAAGCAGTTGTAAGTCCTAATTTACCATCACCTTGAACCAAAACTTTTTGAACAGGTTGAATATGTAATTGTTCAACAATTTCGCACGCAGCAGCAAGCGGTTCTACAAATACAACTTGTTCATCCGAAACATTATCAGGAACTTCAAATAAAATTTCTGTCGGAAGTGTTATATATTCTGCAAAACAGCCATCTTTTCTCCAAATGCCGATTGTATGTCTGTCAGGACAATGTCTTACAAGACCTTGATTACACCATTCGCAATCAGGCTTATGGCAACCGTAACTTATTTCTGCTACAACTCTCTTGCCTACAAGACTTTTATCGTCTGAATTTACATCTTCTACAATACCTACAAATTCGTGTCCCAAAACACCTTTGTAACCCATATAACCTTTTGTTATTTCGTAATCTGTATTACAAATTCCTGCAAGTTTTACTTCACCTTTTTGCATAACCGGTTTTTCGTAATTTTTATCTAATTTTAATTCTTTATCAAATACAACAGCTTTCATAATGTTCCTTTCCTTTAGTTAATCTTACTTCAAAATCAATTATTTGACAAATTTTAAAAAAAATGTTCTAATTACTTTATGCCCCAATGATTTATGGTTCATAAATTTTAGAAAGGAAATTTATGAGCAATTTTATAGTGCCAAATACCTTTATTCCCGGAACAAAGGCGAAAGCACAGGAAGTCAATGAAAATTTTGTTTCTGTTCAAGAAGAACTTAATCAAAAAGCAGAAAAATTTGGCAATTCAACTCAGACTTTTTCGGTAGCTGCGGCAACTGAAAATAATCATGCAATAAACAAACAGCAATTAGAAACATCATTGAATGATGCGTTAGAAGAAGTTAATAATGCAATTTCATGTATTGCAACTCCATTTACTGTTGAAAAAGGGTATACAAATTCTTCAGGCAATCCGGCATATATGTCCTATTCCGGAGGTACATTGAATTTTCGTGTGAACAGCAGTTCTTACGGACCTATAATTGCCGTTCCCGCAAATAATAAACCAAGATTTTTAGTCACTTCAGTCAATAGTATTGATATGAGTTCTTATGCTAACGGTAGTTATAATATATTTTTAAACAGTGAAGGAAATGCATACGCTTACAATAATACTGTTTATATACAAAAAGCCGCTCCAACTTCACCGTTAAATAATACTGTTTTTGTTAATACTTCAGTATTTCCTGTAACAGCAAAGATATATCAAAATTCATCTTGGATTGATTTCGATGATGTATATTTAGGTACTGTTCAAGTTAGTAATAATACGATTACAAGTATTGTACACCGTAATTTTAATGACAACGGTCATAACGTAAACAGGCAAAATCAAAGAGTTGTTGAAACTACTTACAAGTCCGGTACATCTTGGTATCGAGTTTGGTCAGACGGTTGGATTGAGCAAGGCGGGTATATTACCAATGTACAGGTAAGTGTTACTGAAAGTTTTTTAAAAAATTTTTCAAACACTAATTACACAATTACTATCGGAGGACTTTGTCCAAATACTTCTTCGCTATCATCTGCAAGAGCGATACTATTAAGCAATAAAACTAAAACAGGGTTTAGTATTGTTGAATATTCTGCCCCACAAATAGATTGTGGCTGGTATGCTTGCGGATATTAATTTTTAATTATAAGTTGACGGTTAAATTTCTACTTAAAAACAGAAAGGAGTAAAAATGAGTTATAAATTAGAAAAACCATATACGGATATTCAAAGAGCAGATTTTATCGTTGAATATAATCATAAAAGACGAATGCTTATTAATGAAACTGAAAAAGCATTGTTTGCATTGGAAGCAAATGAAATAATGGTAGACGGAGAACCGCAAATTGATGCTGATTACGAAGCAAAACAAGCTGAAGCACAGAAACAAAAAAAACTTTTGGAGTTAAAAGAACAGCTTGAAGAACTTGATAAAAAAAGAGTAAGAGCAATATGTGAGCCGTCAATGAAGACCGAAACTCAATCATGGCTGGATTATTATAATGAACAAGTTTTGCAAATAAGGCAGGTGATGGCAGAATTATAAATAGTTGAATAGTTGATATGTTGAAAGGTTGAATGGTTAAAAACTATTCAACTATTCAACTGTTCAGCTAATTACTTTTTATATGGTCTTTTTCTAAACAAGAAATATGTCGTATCATTAATTGAAATAACTTCAACTAAATCACATTGTTCTAAGAATATATTTTTGGAATCATCAAATATTTTGCATAAACTGCCAAGAATAAGGTCTTGATGAACTTTTTCTATGGTGTTAAAGTTCTGAACGTAATCTTTTCTTTCAATTAGTGCTTGATTGTCAGGCCCATAAACAGCCATTACAATATAACGACCGGGTTTAAGAGGTTCAAGGTATGTTTTTTTCATAAATTCATAAAATCTTTTTGAAATATGCCCTTCACTTTGAATTATATTTAGCCAAGTTTCGTCAATATTTCCTTTTTTAAATTGCTCAATTTGATAATCATCATATATTAAATTATTATCCGGTTTTCTAAATTCATGTAACGCTTCAAAAGGAGGAGCTTTAGGAGTTCCCGGAGTTTCATAAATAAAAGCAACACTTGATGCAAAAGGTCTGTACACTAAATCATCACCGTTTAAGTTTCTTGAAGCAAAGTAATTTAGGGAATCATATAAAGCATTATATTTTGTTTGGTAATAAGCGTTATCGTGAAACAAAAAGAATATACTCAAAACAGAGAAAAACACCAAAAACGATGCTGCATGCCATTTTGAAAGCTTTGAAAAACCAACCGCTGCTAACACCATAACCAATGGTACAATAAAAATTGTATATCTCGGAACAATTACAACAACCTTCATCATTGCTGAAATCAGTATTATACCGTAAGAAATTATTACGGTTAAAAATACCATATATAATTTTAAATTTTTTTCTTTAAATGCTTTTATAAGAGCATTTATAAAATAAATTATAGGGATTATAATTGCCACAAAGAATACAAAATTAATGTAAAACGGCATATAATTTACCCAAAACAGCATACCAACTCTTGTTGCAAAATAATTTTGTAAATTCCCCAAAAGATGCATAAATTCAAATGGCGGTATATGAAACATCATAAAATGACTTCGTTGAATTGCATAGTATATTGCAATTGCAAAGTAAGGAATTAATAATATAAACTGATATACTTGATAAACAAAATATTTACCTATTTTTTCGAGATTATCTTTTTGTGTAACAAAAAGATATATTGAATAAGAAATTATTTGTCCGATATAAAATACAATACCGCCAATAAGCAAATATGGAATAAGAGTATTCGCTAAAAGTAATTTTGCCAAAGTTTTTTTATTTGGATTTTCTTCGTAATCAAGAAGATAATTCATTGATAGAACTGCTAAGAATGTAACCGCAGCATACATCCTTATTTCTATCGAATAATATACCAATAAAGGACTAACTGTTACGAGAAGTGCAGAGATTATACCAACATTTTTATTGTATAATTTTTTACCGACAATATAAGTTAGCGGAATTGTTGCAATACCAAATATTGCCGATGACATTCTCAACAAAATTTCGTTAGTACCAAAAATTTTTAGCCAAAAATGTAAAAAATAGAAGTAAAATGGTGTATGTTGAAAATCTTTTGTATATAAAAAATTATCTATTCCAAAAGGAAAGTTTTTTATTGCAATAAGTATAGAATGTCCTTCATCATACCACATTGGAACATTAGATACTGCAACACGAAGTTCTATACCAAGTAATACCAACAATAAAATAAAAATTTGTAAATAATATTTTCTAACCTTTTCCATAATAAATTGATTATATTTATAAAATACATATTTATCAATAAATAATTAATAAAATGTGAATTTTTTAAATATTTTTTAAAAATGTATTAAAATAATAATATGATAAACTTTGATAAATTAACAAATTATTCACAAGAAATTCTTTCATCGGCAAGTGCCTTAATGAATTCAAAACACAATACCCAAATTGAACCTGAGCATATTATACTTGCAATGATTCAAGATAGTGGTATTTCAAGAGATTATTTAACGGAATTAAAACTGTTAAATCAAAATTTCATTACAGCCGTAACAAAGGCTGTAAATGATTTTCCGACAATAAGCGGAGTTCAAAATACTCAGCAATTATTTTTGTCAAATAATACATCAGCACTTCTTGATATTGCGGACACAACATCGCAAGAACTAAAAGATGATTTTATTTCAATTGAAAGTATTTTGCTTGCAATGACAAAACTGGAAAACAGTAATATTCAAAAACTGCTTGCTAATGCAAACGTAAATACAAATAAAGTGCTTAATGCAATGAAGAAAGTACGAGGTAATAAAAAAGTGGATAATAAAAACGCAGAAGAAAATATGAAAGCTCTCGAAAAATATTCAACAGATTTGACAGAAAGAGCAAGAAAAGGTAAATTAGACCCCGTAATCGGTCGTGATGAAGAAATCCGACGTATAATACAAGTTTTGAACAGAAGAACAAAAAATAATCCGGTTTTAATAGGTGAACCCGGTGTCGGTAAAACAGCAATTATCGAAGGCTTGGCTCAACGTATGGTTCGTGGTGATGTTCCGGAAAGTCTTAAAAATGATAAATTAATTTCTCTGGATTTAGGTGCATTGGTTGCGGGTGCAAAATTCAGAGGTGAATTTGAAGAACGTTTAAAATCGGTACTGAAAGAAGTTGAAGATTCTGACGGTCATATCGTAATGTTTATTGATGAACTGCATACAGTAGTTGGTGCAGGTGCAACAGAAGGTTCAATGGATGCAGGAAATTTATTGAAACCGATGCTTGCAAGAGGAGTTCTCCGAACAATCGGTGCTACAACAATAAATGAATACAGAAAATACATTGAAAAAGACCCTGCATTAGAAAGACGTTTTCAGCCTGTTATGGTAAATGAACCGACAGTTGAAGATACAATAAGTATTTTGCGTGGTTTAAAAGAAAAATATGAAGTTCATCACGGAGTAAGAATTTTAGACAGTGCATTAATTCAAGCAGCAAAACTTTCTGACAGATATATTACAGACAGATTTTTGCCTGATAAAGCGATAGATTTAATTGATGAAGCGGCATCATCTTTGCGTATTGAGATAGATTCAATGCCTGAAGAAATTGATATGATGTCCCGTCAAAAAGTTCAACTTGAAATAGAACGTGAAGCTTTGAAAAAAGAGGATTTAACTCCTGATTGCGAAAGAAAAATTCTTGAAATAACAAGTGAAATTAATGACCTTGAGTCAAAAATTAATGTTATGAAAGAACAATGGAACAGAGAAAAAGATTTAATTCAAGGTGAAGCATCAATAAAAGAAGAAATTGAACAAGTTAAACTTGAAATTGAAAAAGCTGAAAGAAATACCGACCTACAAAGAGCCGCAGAATTAAAATACGGCAAACTAATGGAGCTTCAAAAGAAACTTGAAGATATACAAGGTTCTGACAAAAAAGATAATCAATTATTGAAAGAACAAATTGACGGTGATGATATCGCAGAAGTTGTAAGCAAATGGACAGGAGTTCCTGTTAGCAAATTAATGGAAAGCGAAATGAAGAAATTAATTTCAATGGAAGATGTCCTGCATCAACGCTTAATTGGTCAAGATGAAGCCGTTGTAACAGTTTCTGATGCAATCAGACGTGCAAGGTCAGGTTTAAAAGACCCTAAACGTCCTATTGGTACATTTATTTTCTTAGGACCAACAGGTGTTGGTAAAACAGAACTTGCAAAATCATTAGCTGACTTTATGTTTAACGACGAAGACGCTTTAATTCGTATAGATATGTCCGAATATATGGAAAAGCACAATGTTGCAAGACTTGTTGGAGCACCTCCCGGATATGTCGGTTACGATGAAGGCGGTCAATTAACAGAAGCTGTAAGAAGAAAACCATATTCTGTTGTACTTTTTGATGAAATAGAAAAAGCACATCCTGACGTTTTTAATCTTATGTTGCAAATTTTTGATGACGGTCGTCTAACAGATTCAAAAGGCAGAACGGTTGATTTTAAAAACACTTTGATAATTATGACAAGTAACATTGGAAGTGATGTTATTTTGGAAGATTCTCTTAAAGGTAATTTTGAAGATACAAAAGAAAAAGTCATGGAAATTATGAAAGAACGTTTTAAACCCGAATTTTTAAACAGGGTTGATGAAACAATATTCTTTAAAGGTTTGACTTTATGCGATTTAAAACAAATCGTAGATATTCAAATGGAAGCTTTGAGAAAACGTTTAAAAGAACAAGAAATTAATCTTGAAATAACTTCAAATGCCAAAGAATTACTTGCAAATAAAGGTTTTAATCCGATTTACGGTGCAAGACCACTAAAACGTGCAATTCGTCAATTGGTTGAAAATCCGTTGTCAAAATTAATTTTGGCTCAGAAATTTATAAAAGGTGATACTCTTGTAATAGATGCTGAAGATGACGAAATAAAATTTAAAAGAAAACCAAAGGGAGAATAAATTGTTCGATAAAACTGAGTATGTTGATATTTGCGATTATCACAATCAAACAATTGATTTTTTAAATGAAATTAAAAATCATACGAACTATTTTCCAAAAACTTTGATAAATTTCGATATGCACAGTGATATAAGATGTTATATAGAAGAAGAATTTGTTTGCGTATATAACTGGGTATTTTTTGCATTTAAAAATTTTGGAATAACTGATTATTATTGGGTTTTTCCAAAATCAACATTTAAAAATCCGAAAGTATTGACACATTTTTTTGAAAATATATCAAATATTTCAAAAAGACGTGCTTTTTATGGTAATTTTACTCAAAAACAATACGAATATTCACCTGAATTACCCCTAATTCAAAATTTTATTTTAGATGAACAAAATGGAATGTTTATGACAGAATTTGCGTGTTTAAATGAAGATGATTTTTTGAAAAAAGTTTCAGATAATAAAAATTATAAACCGCTTAAGGTATATATTTGTACAGAAGATAATTTACCAAATTTTAAAGATAAAGATACAATAGTTTCTGTTGATGGTGATTATTTTGCAAACAACGGCTATGATACTTATGCAGATTTTAGTAATGACCCTGCTGATATAAAAAAACAATTTGAAAGTTTTATAAATTGTTTAAAAGAAAAAAATATATGTCCACTATACCTAAGTTTATGTATTTCAAAAAATTACTCAATGCAAATTGATAAAATAGAAGAATTCTATAAAAAAATAAAAAAAGATTGTATAAACAGCAAAAATTTAAATTTTACACATGAACATACAGACACAAGATATGATGAATATGACTACGTAGTTCTGTTTTTCCATAAAAAATCAGATGAATTTGAACTTTTTGATGTAGCAAATAGAGGACGGAAAATAGATAAAAACATTGGATTGGAATTTGTAAAACAAAACTGTCAGAATTTGACTGACGGCACTTATTTATTTTCATTTTACGTTAAAGACTGTGTAGATGAGAATACCGGAAAAACTTATTTAAAAATGTATTCTGATGAAAAAATAATAGATATATTTAACTGTTAATAATTATAGCCCGAAAGACGCATTAAAAATTTAAAAATATTGGTTATTATACCTAAAAAGGTGTGCATTTATGTTTTACAATTATTACCAATATGATGATTATAATTTTGACAGTTGTGTTGCAAAGGGAGTTTGTTCAACAGATCCTACAATTTCTTCTTTGCAAGAAGTTATTATTATGTACATGAAGCAACTGGCATTTTATACACTAAAACTAAAGAAACAAGGTGTCACAAACAAAGTTATACGAGATAACATCTTGAATACAATATCAGGTCTTGTTTCAAATACTGATTATTCACAAGAGCAGTTTAAATCTATTATTATGACTATCTATGATAATCTTAGACAGTCAAAAATTTTGTACGAAAGAATTTGTAAAAATAATAATTTGAGTTCAAATAAACTTGAAGCACAATTAAAAATAAATAAAAATTTTGACTTAAATAATGCTATAAAACAAGGTGAGAAAGAATTTATACGCAAAAATAAATTGTTAGATTCAAAACACAGACACATATTTGAAATAATGTTTTTAATAATCAAAAATGTGAGTATAAATTTAATTCAACTAAAAAGTTATGGCATTGAACACGATGATGCTTACTATGCAATGCTTCACGTTTTGAGTGCAATGAATTATAAAAAAACTTCAACAGAATCATTAAAACGATTACTAAAAAATTTTATTCAAATAAATTATAAATTAATAAAGCAATTACATCATAAAGAAAATGAATTTTATGGCAATCCGGAACCGACAGAAGTATCATTTTCTACACGTTCCGGCAAGGCTATATTAGTATCCGGTTCAAATTTAACCGAACTTGAAGATGTCCTTAAAGCAACAAGAGGCTTAAATATAGATGTTTATACGCATGGCTCAATGATTATGGGACATACACATCCTAAATTAAAGGTTTATAATCAGTTAAAAGGTCAATTCGGACTTGGTGTAGAAAATTGTTTACTTGATTTTGCCACTTTTCCCGGTGCTATTTTAATGACAAAAAATTCACTTCAAAATATTGAATATTTATACAGAGGTCGTTTATTTACAACGGATATAACTGTACCAAAGGGTGTAACTCAAATAAAAAATAAAGATTTCAGACCTTTGATTAAATCAGCCAATGATGCCAAAGGTTTTGCTAAAGGACAAATTCGTGAGTCGCTAAAAATAGGCTATAATGAAAATGTTATAGAAAACCGTGTAAACGAAGTTATAACAAAGATTTTGTCACGTGACATAAAACATATTATTATTGTCGGAATTTTAAATCATACTTCATTACAGAAAAAATATTTTTCGAGATTATTAAAGACCTTGCCTGCAAATATGCATGCAATAACCCTTTCTACATACACTCCTTCGACAAACACCTTCCAAATAAATTCAAGTTACGATTTTATGCTAATGTATAAAATTCTGGAAGACATGAATAAAAAAATCGAAAATAAAACTTTTGATATAAGTATATTTTTAACCAAATGTGATAAATATGCCATTTCAAATATGCTTAACTTAAAAGAACTTGGAGCAAAAAATATATTTTTAAGCCACTGTTCACCTATATCAATAAATCCGGTAATTGTTGATGCAATGAAGGATATTTACAACATAAAATCAATTACTATGCCAAAAGAAGATTTAGATACAATATTAAAAACGGCTTAATTTATATTTCTTTTCTTTCAAAAATATTTTCTTTATAAACGTCTTCTTTATTTGCAAGAATACCGCATTTTGTACATGCCAGAATTTCACCGGTACTGTCAACAGGCATAAAAACATGTTCACATGTTTCATAATCTTCTATAAAATCAGGTGAATCATCTGTTGCATCATATTGTTTTATACATTTTTCTTCTTCAAGAATTTTCGGTTCTCTATATGTTTTGTACCAATATTTTTTTATAAATTCAAAAATAAACATACTTACATTATAAATCAAAACCTAAAGGTAAAAGCTCATCAATTGTGTGAAGTTCTAATTCACCGTTATCACCTTCAAGAATGATATCAACACCATTATCTGAACGAAATTCGTTAATAACTTGTCTGCAAGGGCCACAAGGAGCACAACGTTTCATTTTTGGACCGTAAATTGCAACAGCACTAAGTTTTCTTTCTCCATTAACAATTGCATTTACAATAGCACTTCTTTCAGCACAAATTGTTGCACCATAAGATGCATTTTCAACATTAGTTCCTATATAGGTTTTTCCACTTTCAGCTAAAACACAAGCACCAACTGGAAAATTAGAATATGGTGAATATGAGTTTTCACTTGCTTTTTTAGCTTTTTCCATCAGTTCTTTGTAATCCATTTGTTAACTCCTTATTAATAATTCGCACTATATAAAAGACTATGATATAATCTTATCATGAAAAAAATTATTATACTTGTTTTGTTTATCTTTTTTGCAAGCATAAATGAATGTTATGCCGCAAGATTTAGTTTTATGGTTTTGCCTGCGGATTTATTTTTAAATACAAAACGGGATTATCTTGTTTATCCGCAATCGGCAACGTTAATCAGCACGGATATTATAAATTATTACAATCAACATCCGGATATGTCTGCAATACAAATTAGTCAAATCAGAAGTTATTTGGAAAGACCGGAAAATTACAGATTTAAAAAAGAAGTGCAAGATTTTCTTACGAATTATCAAAATAATTATGTTATAAATTTTGCAACAGTGCAAAAATTGGCATCAATATTCAAAGTAAAACAAGTTTTATTAATAGGATGTAATATGGATGCTCAAAATTATATTACAAGAAGAACACTGTGGGATTTTCTGGATGTTCCGGGAGCAACTGTTCTTGATGCTGCATACAGGCTATCTACTCAAGCAACGTTGATTGACCCTAATAATCAAGTCATACTATGGCAGCACAACTATCAAAAATTAATAAGTTCTCGTGAAAACAGAATGATTCCGACAACATTTAATGATTCAAGCGAACAATTGGAAAAAGTCAAAAAATATTCAACAAAATTTTTAACACCTCAAGTAGTACAAGAAACTCAACTTGCACTGTTAAATATTTCTCCATACCAAAATTTGAATACACTTCATCCCGAAGTTGTAAAACCTGAATATGTATCAATAGACAAGGTAAAAATTGATTCAAAACGTGGTATGGTACGCAGTGCAAATGCGGTAAAAAAACAATCCGCAGCCGCAGGTGCATCTGTTGCGGCAGGAACTGTTAAAATTTCACGTAAAGGTGCAGCCAAAGCAAAGAATACAGTTAATAAGCTAAAAAAAGTAAACGTTAAAAATAATATACCTTCTACAATGTCTGAATTGTCAACTGATAAACAAATTGAACAAATGAAAGCTAAAGAACAAGAAAAATTTGAATTAAAACAAGCAAAACAAAGATTAAAATACGAAAAACAATATCAAAAACAACAGTTAAATGCTGCTAAACAACAAACAAAAAAAGAAGCACAAATGCAATTAAAACAGGAAAAATATGAATTGCAAAAAAAATTACAACCGCAAAAAGTACAAGAGGTCGTTGAAGAAACTCCTGTTCAAACAAAGCAAGTAACACCTGTAAATAGTACTAATGCAATATCTCAACCACAAGAAAATCAAATAATAGAAACTAAATCAAAAAATTTATTGGAAAAAATTAAAGATGTCAAACAAACTAATGATGACATAAAAGGACAAGATGTTCCGGTAACATCAACACCTGTTATTTTGCCAAAAGATAACAAACCTTCACCATTCTTTAGAACAAGAACTTACAAAAAAGAAATGGATTACACTATTAACGATTTATAAACAATAAACGAAATAAAAAATATCGAAGGTGTTTAAATACCTTCGATATTTTTATTTTAAATATTTTGTATTAGTATGTACCTTCTATTTTTTCCATGATTTCATCCGGAATATCAAAATTAGAATATACGTTTTGTACGTCATCATGCTCTTCGATTTTATCCATCAAACGCATAATTTGTGTTGCTGTTTTTTCATCGGTAATTTCGATAGTATTTTCAGGTATTCTTGTAAATTCTGCGGTTGTATGTTCAAATCCTGCCTTTTCAAGACCTTCTGAAACTGTTTGTAAATCAGCAATAGAAGTTAGAATTTTATATTCATCATCTTCTTCCAAAAAGTCTTCTGCTCCAAGATTTATAGCTTCTTCAACTAATTTATCATAATCTACATCTGAAGGGAATGTTATCATACCATATTGTTTAAACATCCAACCAACACAACCTGTTTCACCTAAATTCCCGTTAAATTTAGTAAAATAACTTCTAATATCACCGGCTGTACGATTTCTGTTATCAGTCATTGCTTCAATAACTATTGCAACACCGCCTGCACCATATCCTTCATAAGTTAATTCTTCGTAATTTTCTGCTGCACCGTTGCCACAACCTTTGTCAATAGCACGTTTAATATTATCGTTTGGTAAACCTGCTGCTTTTGCCTTCTCAACAGCAGTTCTTAATCTGAAATTTGCTTTCAAATCACCACCGCCAAGTCTTGACGCAACAATAATTTCTCTTGAAAATTTTTGAAAAACAACTGCTCTTTGAGAATCAACTTTTGCTTTTTTGTGTTTTGTTGTTGCCCACTTTGAATGTCCACTCATATATTTTATCCTTTTATTTATCTGTACAAAAATATTATAGCAAAAATAATTTTTATTTTTTTGTAAACAAATGTAACTAAAATTTTAAAAAGTGTTATAAAAAAATTTTTCTGTGGAACATGATAAATGTACATAAAATAAAAGTTATGTTTTCGTTGTCACTTTGAATGTTATGCAGTATGCATAACGTCACCACGCCGGATTGTGGTGTATCAATTACGAAAGGAGATCGCTTATGGCAATTACAGTAAACACAAACATCCCATCACTAACAGCACAAGCTTCATTGAACAAGGCTACAAATGCAATGAATACTGCGATGCAACGTATGTCAACAGGTTTGAGAATCAACTCATCAAAAGATGACGCAGCAGGTATGGCAGTAGCAAACAAATTAGACTAC
>CAJOKJ010000032.1 GCA_905235155.1 Candidatus Gastranaerophilales bacterium | reverse complement strand
TTTTTCCTTTGACTTGATATCTAACATTATTAAAATGCCACATGTCTTATACATGTCTAACATGTTTTTACCCTTTTGTTACAGAAGTGTTACAAAAGAAAACAAAATTTTGACTTTTAAAAAACTATCCTTAAATAGAAAATGTTAAGAGAATAAGGAGAGTATGATATGTCTATTAATGCAATCAAATCACAGCTGCTTGGTATTCATCAAGCAAAAACAAACATCAAAACTGATGTTAAAGAAAAAGAAGAAAAAAAATCGCAAACTGCACAAACAAATCCAACCACTAACAAGCAAGTTTCAGCAGAAGATGTTTTTAAATATCTTTCTGCAACAAAAACTGTTACAACGCCTGTTACCACTAAAAAAACGGTTAACATCAATGCCTATGTTAACGAGGAAAGTAAAAGCAGAATTTCTGCCTCAATGAAAGACTTTGAAGCACTATTCTCATCCAAACTTTCAACAGTAAAATCAGAATTTGGCAATATTTCCGATGATTTAGCCGAAAAAATTACACTATTTATGTTTTAGAGAATTTACTTAAAAATCAAATAGAATTGCATTATGTAGATATATGCCCGAAGAAATTCGGGCTTTTTCTTTATAAAAAAAAAAGCGGATTTTATCAATCCGCTAAGTCTGTTTTAATATTTTCTTTCATTATTTTAAATAATGATTTTTGCCTACACCAAAAGCATTTTTAGCAACACTTGCTGTACCATAAGCTGCTAAACCGATAGCTGATGCTTTTGAAACTTTACCTTTTGTTAAAACTGTTGCGGCTGTTAATGCTAAAGGTACAACGTTTGAAACCAGTGATTCTGCAAATCCTTTAACATAGCCTACTACTGAATTGAAACCGTTTCTTACACCATTAAATAAATTGCCTTTCATTTCAGCATTGAAACGAGCATCTTGAATTTTGCTCATTAAAGCACTTGGCTTATCTAATGATTTTGAATCCATATATGCATCTAAACCACTTGAAGCAATTGCGTCACGTTTGTTTTCAACTGCTCTCATTTGACCAAGTTTGTGTGCGTCATAAAATTGCTGCTAACCCTGCGTAACCTGTTGTCTTTGCTAATACTGATCCGATTGTCATTTTGTTATTTCCTTTTTACTAATTAATTTCTTTTTACTTACTACTGATTTTTTATTATTGAGGCATTCTTAATAAAACTTTTTTTGCGATATCTGATTCTTGATTATCTTGTTTCTGTGCCATCTGATTTAATAATTTGTTTGTGAATTCATCACCTTCTACTAAATTTGATTCTAATGCTGCTAAAGATAAACTTCTTATGCTTAATTCAGGATCTTGCAACATCTTGTTTGTTAGTGCTGTTAATGCAGGATTTGTTCTTCTTTCTGAATCTTCTTGAAGTCTTGCTACTACATCTTGACCTGCCATTAATCTTAATTTTGTATCTTGTGAGTTTAAATAACTTTCTAAGTTTCTTACATAATGGTCTGTTAATTCCATTTTTGGTTTGTTGCTTGAAGTGTTTTTAGCAATTTTTTCTAATGCTGTAACTAATTCTTTTGGAACTGCAACCTCTGCTTTTACAGGATTTGTTTGAACTTGAGTTGCTTCTGTTTCTTCTTTTGCTGTTGCTTTAACGTCTTTTGGTTGTTCCTCTGCAATATATGATTTACCGTTAATTTCTTCGTTTGCTTTGTTTATGTTTACCATTTGTTGTGCTAATGCGGCTTGGTTTAATTTAGCAATGGCAGGCATTGCAAATGAATTTAAATAATATGCTTGAGGGTAGCATCCATTGTTCAATACCATTGTTGGTGCCATTGATGACGGTTTTGTCATATTACCAACTGTTTGATTGCCAAATTGAACACTTACACTTGAACAACTTTTAGGTTGTACGTATTGAGATACGTTTTGCATTTATTTAACCTTAACCTTACCTAATTAATTTCTAAACCTTACCTACATTTATATAAAGTCTAAAACCATGAAAAAATTGCCTTTTTTAACCAATTGTTAAGAATTATTAAGATGACTTTTTTATTAGAAATTTTGCTATAATTTTTTTATGAATAATTTTCAAAAAGAAATGCCAAAAAGATTATGTTTTCATTGTGGCAAATGTGGCGGAGAACTGCCTGAAAACGCCTTTTCCGACTTACCGGAAAATTGCGGCTATGAAGGCTGGATTTTTTTAAAAAAAGAAGAACATAAACAAAAAATTAGAAAATTAAATGAAGAAATTATTTTTCTTAATGTAAAAATTGAAAATTCAAAAAGTAATACTAAGAAAAAAAAATTTTTGCATGCTAAAAATAAAGTTTTAGAAAAAATTGAAGAATTAAAAAAATATGGCCCGATAGATTTTTAAAAAAGACCTAAAATTTTAGGTCTTTTTTTATTAATTTGTTACAAATATTAATATACTTCCGAATCTTTTTTTGTTTGCCCCATATAATCAGCAAACATTAAATTATTTACAACCCAGCCCATAGAAAGCCACAAGATTACAAAGAAATTTGTCCATTGCATGCCTGCAAGAACGATAATTATGTATGCAGGAAGAAGAATACAAAGAATAACAAAAATTAAGTCTTGAATAATAAACAACACATTATTTACAATAAAAGTTTTTAAAGCCTTACCGACTTTTATAGGATTATAAGCATCCCAAACTTTTCCGGAATCTAAAAATTGAGTTACGCTTGCAAAAAATAAAGATATAAGAAGTATGCTAAAAATAAAATTACATATTTTTAAAGTAATTGGTGATGTTTGAACTTCAGGAAAATATGTTACAAGTACATGAATATATGCCATAAACAGACCTATACATACTGCTACAACGGGTATCGCTGCAACAATAGTTAATCCTAATGTTATAAACATTCTGAACGGAAGCATAAACGGTGGCAACAGCATAGGTTCGGCTGCACAAGAATGTCTTATCGTTTCAAAAAATATTGCGGCAAATACAATACCAAAAGCGACATTAATAGTATTTGACAATACAGATTGCCCGCTCAATGTGGCATAAGTCGCAATAACAGTTGGTATTGTTAATATGAAAATCTTTATCATTGCATATTTGTCGCCTACAATATTTCTGCATGTATCAACCAAATTAATCATAATCTCACCTTAAAATTGTTTTAAAAATCTTTCATCATTATTAAAGAATAATCTTATATCATCAATTGCATATTTAAGCATGGCAAGTCTTTCAACTCCCATACCAAAAGCAAAACCACTATAAACCTCAGGGTCAATATTTGAATCTCTAAGAACATTCACATCAACCATGCCTGCACCTAAAATTTCTAACCAGCCTGTACCTGAGCAAGTTCGGCAACCCTTACCTTTACACATTATACATTCTACGTCGATTTCAACAGAAGGTTCTGTAAACGGGAAGAAACTGCTTCTAAATCTTGTTGGTCGTGAAGCACCAAAATATAATCTTAAAAATTCATTCATTACTCCTTTTAAGTCAGCCATTGTAACATTTTTATCAATGTATAAGCCTTCAATTTGATGAAAGAAATTATTTTTACGTGAATTAATATTTTCATTTCTATAAACTCTGCCCGGTGCAATAATTCTTATTGGAGGTTTTATATCTGCCATTGTACGAACCTGTGCACCTGAAGTTTGACTTCTTAGAAGAACATTAGGAGCAACTGTTGTATAGAATGTATCTTGCATATCTTTTGCCGGATGATCTTGAGGGAAATTTAACATATCAAAATTAAAATATTCCGTTTCAACCTCAGGGGAATGTTTGTCCGGTGCAACAGAAAATCCTAAAGAATGAAATATATCCGTAATTTCATTAATCGTTTGAGTAATAGGATGAACATGTCCCATTTGAACATATTTTCCTGATAAAGTTACATCTATTTTTTCTTTTTTTAGTTTTTCGTCTAATTCCTTTTTATAAAATTCGTCAAATTTTGCTTTTACTTCCGTTTCAAGCTTATTTGCAACTTCATTTGCAAATGCACCAACAATCCTTTTATCTTCATCAGGCAAATCTTTTAAATTTTTCTTTATTGAGTTTAATTCACCCTTTCTGCTTAAATATTTTAGCTTTAATTCTTCAATATCTGCTATTGATTGTGCCTTTTCTAAATCTGCTTTTGCTGCATCATAAATTTTTTGTAATTGTTCTTTCATTTTCTTTCTTTCCTTTGTTTATATAACAGGATTGTGTACCTTCTCATATCCGATTGATGTTGCTGCTCCGTGTCCGCAATATATCGGAGTTTCATCATCAAACATATTTAAAACCTTTTTTACACTGCTTCTGATTTGTTCAAAATTCCCACCCGGTAAATCAGTTCTTCCAACACTTCCTAAAAATATTGTATCACCGGAAAATATTTTATCATCAATTACATAACAAACTCCACCTTTTGTATGTCCGGATGTAGAAATAATTTTTATACTATGTTCACCGATAGTAAATTCATCATTTTCGGAAACATAATTATCAACATGTGGAATATCAACACGCCCTATTCCGCCAATAAATCTATCAACAAAAGTTCCAATATCTTCTATCAAATCCTTATCAAGTAACGGAGCAATAATTTTTGTTTCCGGATACATATCATGAAATTTGTTTATACCTAATACATGGTCAAAGTGTCCGTGTGTAATTAAAATATATTTTAATTTTGCGTCATATTTTTTTAAAACAACACCAACTTCTTCAAGATACTCCGAGCAATCAATCAAAACAGCTTCCTTTGATTTTTCATCAATAAGAAGATAATTGTTATTATCAAGCATTCCAGTAACAAATGTTTTTAAAATCATTACTCACATCTCACAAGATTAAAAATATCACGACATTTTTTAAATAAAATTTCAGCTTCATCCAGCGGAAGCATATTATCACCGTCACAAAGTGCTTTTGCCGGTTCAGGATGAACTTCAAAGAACAACGCATTAACACCTGCGGCAACAGACGCTTTTGCGAGAACAGGAACCCATCTTCTATCGCCACCGGTAGCACAACCGTTAGTTCCCGGCATTTGTACGCTGTGAGTAGCATCAAAAACAACCGGATACCCTAACATTTGCATCATAGGTATTGCACGCATATCAGTTACAAGATTATTATAACCAAAAGTTACACCTCGTTCAGTAAATAAAATTTTATCATTTCCCGAATCAGAAACTTTTTTAGCCAACGCTTCCATTTGTTGAGGTGCCAAGAATTGACCTTTCTTGATATTAATAATTTTACCTGTTTTTGCCGCAGCAACAAGCAAATCAGTTTGCCTGCAAAGAAATGCCGGTATCTGAATTATATCTGCAACTTCTGCAACTTTTTGAACATCCTGCGGTAAATGAACATCTGTTACTATTGGTAATTCAAATTCTTTTTTTATATTTGCAAGGTATTCAAGCCCCTTATCAATACCTAATCCTCGATATCCGTCTATTGTTGAACGGTTAGCCTTGTCATAAGACGATTTAAAAACATAATTTATGCCTAAATCTGAGGTAATTTTTTTTAATTTTTCCGCAACTTGTGCCATACAATCATAACTTTCAATAGCACAAGGTCCTGCAAGAACAGTTAATTTATCTCCGCCTATTTCAAAATTATTTAATTTAATATTTTTTACTTCTACCATAACGACATTATTTTAGCCAAAAAATAAGTAAAAATAAAGTTAAATATTATTAAAAAAGCCTTTGTTTAAACAAAGGCTTTTAAAAACATTATTATATAGTTGTTGCAAGTGACGGTGCAATCTGAATGAATTTTCTGACCAACTCGGCATCCCAAAGTCTGCCTGCACCATCCTGCATAATTTCGCATGCTTTTTCTACACCCAAACCTTTTCTGTAAGGTCTGTCACTTATTAAAGCGTGATACGTATCTGCAACAGCAACTATTCTTGCTTCTAAAGGTATTTCATCACCTTTTAACTGACAAGGATAACCTGAACCGTCAATATGTTCATGGTGATATTTAACCATAGGCATCAAATCCTTTAATGCTTCATTTTGCATCAATACTTTTTCAGCACCTATTGTAGGGTGTTGTTTCATAATTTCCCATTCATCATCAGATAATTGAGTTGGTTTTTTCAATACAGATTCAGGAATACCAATTTTACCTACATCGTGAAGCAATGCACCTAACTTAATTCTTTGAACTTCTGATTCAGGCATATTTAATGCTCTTGCAAGTGCTTCAGAGTATTTTGAAACTGAAGTTGAATGACCTTTTGTATATGGGTCTTTAGCATCTATTGCACCGGCTAAAGAAGTTGCTAATTCTTCTAAGTGATGTTGAGAAGATATTTCTTCATTAGCAAACTTGTTTACTAATTCTTCTTCAAAGTTAATACCCAACTGAGCATGACGTTTTGTTAAAACTTCTGCGTAGGAGTGTAAAGCCATATCATCCCAGAAGTTAAAATCAGAAGAACTGATAATTGCACTCATTCCGTCTTTATAACCTTTTGACTGAGAAATATACATTGCTTGTTCCGCTAAAATCAACAATTTTTCTTGATCTTTTGCACATTGAGGATAACTTGCAATACCAACTGAAACCTTAACAGGTCCAACATCGTCAATAAAACAGCACGACAAACTGTATGTTAAATATTCAGCCAAATATTTTGCTTCATTAACATCAGTTTCAGGCAGAATAACAGCAATTTCATCTCCGCCATATCTGCCGGCTTTATCATTCGTACGTATATTTTGTTTAACTTTTTCAGCAACTAATTTTATAACTTCATCACCTTTGGCATGACCAAGTTCTCTGTTAATTTTAGAAATATTATTAACATCCAACATAACAACAGATAATGTTGTTTTATTTTCATCTGCTTTTGCTATTTCAGCAGAAAGCATTTCCTGGAAGCCTCTATGATTGCTCAATGAAGTCAAAACATCAGTATTTGCATGTGCATTTGCCTGTGCCATTAATTCTGAATTATGCATAAATAAAGCATAATGATTTGCAATTAATGTGTATAAATCTGCATTTTCTTCTACTTTATTATCACCAACAATCATTACACCTAAGCATTCACTAACAGACATCAACGGAATAACAGCAACAGCAGGTGTTTGTAAATATGATAATTTTAAAAACTTAGAATCTTTTTTTATAATTGTATCTTGCTTAGTAAATACCTCAACAATCGGATTTGACTCATCAGAAAGAAATACTCTTGACGAATACGTACCGCCAACTTTATCTGTCAATTTTATATTAATACATTTTGATTTTTCTTGAAATAAACCTATTGCAGTAAATTGAACACCCAATTTGCTTGTCAACATTGAATGCAACGAATTATAAAAATCAGCAGTACAAAATTTACCTTTAAATGCCTCTTTCAATGAACAAATGACATCTCTGTAATCTAATGCAGCTACACTACCATTACATCCTAAATTATACCCGCCATAAAGTCTGTTTGTCGTAGTACGAGCAATTGACGACGTCATATTCGGCATGAAACCTTTTGCAGACGAAATAGGATTTGATGCTGAACTCTTATTGTATAAGATTTCCTTTTCTTGCTTTATCAAAGTATCTTTGTTATTCAATTTTTAACCCTATCTTATTTTTTATGTTTAATTAAAACTCGTACACTAAATTTTTTGCCACTATTTTACAAAATTCTTAACATTTCTACAAGTTATTATAATACTTTTTCATATTATACGCAAAGTATTGTTACAAATATTTAAATAATTGCTGTATTATAATAAAAAAACTTTTTATTAATTACAAGTTGTAACAGTATCGTATGTCAAAACTTTACCATTCGGGCATTTACCGTAAATGTCAGCCTTTGTATAATCCATATTATCATAATTAATTATCCAAGATGCAGCTGGAACACCCACCGAATGTACGTAACAAGCACTAAAAGTATTAGCGTCCATAGGCCAAATATTAATACCTTTATCATCAATCATAAATCCAAATATATCTATACCTCCAACATTTCTACCTCTATTTAACCCATCGATGTCTATCATAACATAATCTCTTTGTATAGAAATTGCAGTACCATCAGCAGTAATAAATTCGTAATTAGGACTTGTACCGCTGCCACTTGTATAACAACCTTTTGTCATTTTACAATTTTTTGATACCTTCATAAACTCAACTAAACGTTCACCTACACGATTAATTTTTGCAGTATCATTTGCATCATTTACAAACCATTCATCATAAGGTCCATATACAGCCGTTGCTCTACCAAATGCATCATTTAAATTTGAATATATTTTCTTAACTTTAGCAATTTTTTCTTTATTACCTGTTGAACTATTTAAGTTTGGAAGTGTTAATGCTGCAACAACACCTATTTTTCAGCCAGAGTAAATGCAAAAAGTTTTTTCGTGAATTGTGAATAGTGAGTTGTGAATAGATTTTTCAGTTTAATAGTTGAAATGTTGAAGAATTTAACAAATATTGAACTATTCAAATGTTCAACTGTTCGACCGTTTAACCAAGTCAATATAGGCATTTTCAAACAGCCAAAACCCTTACTACAAGCGGATTTTACCCCCCGAAACTATAAATACACTATTCATAATATTTTCTCCTTTTTTTGTAAATTCTATCATACATTATAAATTTAAGCAATATTTAATACAAATATAGAGAACACTAATTTAAAGTTTCATCAACAACAGATAAAGTTTTTATTTTTTTATCAGTATGTGATTGGATATAATCATTTAACAAATTAAAGCAAACATCACAGACTTTGCTGGTTGCTTTTTTATCATAATCACTCTCGTAGTTAAAATCAAACTGCATCATTGCTTGCAGAAAATCTCTCATTTTATGATGAAGTTTTAATTTGACACCTAATTCTTCATTACATTCCTGACAAACAACACCACCCATTTGAACGGAAAAATACATATCCTCATTTAAAATTTCTTCCCGACAGCACAAACAACTATCAAATTCCAGACCAAATCCCACAATTAACATCATTTTTAATTGAAATTTAATAACTGCTATCATCACATCTTTTTTTGTTTTGGCATTAGAAATTCTATCCAAAGCCTTATAAAAAAGTTCATAAACTTCTTTACTGGAAGGGTCTTCTTCCACACCAAAGATAGAAACTATTTCCGAAACATAAGATGAATATACAAGCTTATCTAAATCTTGTCTTGTCTTGTTAAAAGTATTTAAAGCCTCTGCCTGACAAATTGTATCCAAATTTTTCCCCTTATATAACATAATTTTATTTGCAACTAATGAATCCATCCTTGCACCTAATTTGCTTTTAGGCTTTTTTACTCCTTTAGCGACACCTCTTATAAGTCCATGTTCTTTTGAATACATAACAACAATTTTATCTGACTCACTAAGGTTATATGATTTTAAGTTTATAGCATCCGTAATAACGTTATTCATACTATTCAAATCCCTTTGTACCACGATATACGCCACGGAAAAATTGTTCCAGTTCCATTTTATCATCAGAGGCTTCCAATGCCGTTTCTTTTGTAATAGCACCGGCTTCAACTAATTTATATAAAGATTCGTTCATTGTTATCATTTCATTAAAAGAACCTTTTTTAACTAAATCATAAATACTTTCAAGTTCATTTTTTACAATAAAATCTTTTACTGTCGGAGTAACAACAAGTATTTCGCAAGCCGGATAACGACCGTTACCAACTGCTTTTTTTACTAATTTTTGAGCAATAGTACCTCTTAAAGTTTCAGCAACTTGGCGTCTGACAGTATCCCTATCCTCCGGACTATACATATTTACAATTCTGTAAATTGTTTGTACCGCATCGTTAGTATGCATTGTCGCAAAAACAAGGTGCCCTGTTTCGGCAGCCTTTAATGCACTATCTAAAGTTTCCATATCACGAATTTCACCAACCAATATAACATCAGGATCTTGACGAAGGGCATATTTTATACCGTCTACAAAACTTGGAGTATCTATACCTACTTGTCTTTGAGATACTTTACATTTTTTATCCGTGAAAACAAACTCAACAGGGTCCTCAATAGTGATAATATGTTTTTGATATTTTGAATTTATATAATCAATAAATGAAGATAACGTAGTTGATTTTCCACTTCCCGTTGGGCCTGTAACTAAAACAATACCATTGTTATAATCTGCAAATTGATGAATTGATGGTGGTAAGTGCAGCTTGTCAAAATTACTTATAGAATAAGGTATAACACGAAATACAAGGCTAAATTCAGCCATAGAACGTGATAAATTAACCCTAAAACGAGATAATCCTTTTAAATTATACGAAAAATCCAAATCCGTTGCCGTAGATATTCTATCTCTGATAAACTCAGGAACAATATGGTCAACCATATAATCCATATCTTCTTTACTTATAGGCTCCATATCAATTTTCAAAATAACACCATCTCTACGAACCATTGGACGTTCTCCAACTTTCAAGTGAATATCTGATGCATCTGACTTAACAGCTTTTTCTAAAAATAAATCTAATTTAAAATTTTCTGACATAAAATCCCCTTACCCCATAATTATTATAATATCATTACCTTAAGTCATGTTCAAAAATATTACAAAAATTTAGATTATATTGACATTTCAACTATTTAATTACAGAATTATTTTGGGATGAGGTTTTGAAAATGACGAAAGAAACACTGTTACACGATAAACAAGTTGAACTCGGGGCAAAAATGGTAGATTTTGCAGGTTGGCACATGCCTGTACAATTTAAATCTATTATTGAGGAACATAAAAACGTTAGAGAAAATGCAGGATTATTTGATGTTTCTCACATGGGAGAAGTTTTTGTATCAGGAAAAGACTCATTAAAATTTTTAAATAAAATTGTTCCGCAAGACATTTCAAAACTTTATGACTCAAAAGCCGTATATTGCCAATTAACAAACAAAAACGGCGGTCTGGTCGATGATTTAATAATATATAAACTTAAAGATGAAAAATATTTGTTAATTGTAAACGCTTCAAGAATTGATGAAGATGTTAATTGGCTTGTGAGAAACAGCATTGATTTTGATTTATATATAGACAATCAATCGCATAATTACTCTCTTTTAGCGGTTCAAGGTCCAAAAGCAGATTCTATTTTAAGAAAAATAGGATACAACTTAACTCAAGACTTTTTCACAATAAAAGAAACCTACTTAAACGGAATAAACGTAATGGTGTCAAGAACGGGGTATACCGGAGAAGACGGCTATGAAATATTATTAAAAAACAAAGATGTAATAAAAATGTGGGATTTACTGCTCGAAGCCGGAAAAGAATTTTCACTTATGCCGATAGGTCTTGGTGCAAGAGATACTTTAAGACTTGAAGCTGCCCTTCATCTTTACGGTAATGATTTAAATGAAACAACAACTCCTGTTGAAGCAGGTTTATCTTGGTCATTACCAAAAGATAAAGAAGAATACTATAATGGAAAAGACGTAATTGAATTCAACTGCAAAATGGTACTAATAAAAAATTAATTGCTTTAAAAATGTTATCACGTGCAATACCACGACACGAACACGAAATTTACTATAACGGAGAAAAAGTAGGAACAGTTACAAGCGGTGGTTTTTCACCGTCTTTAAATGAAAATATAGCACTGGGATACGTTACAAATTTATCAGATTTAAAAACCGATACTAAAGTTCAAATTATGATTAGAGAAAAGTTACATGATGCCATAATAACTAAAAGACCTTTTGTAACAAAACACAACCACAAGGAGTAAAAATGACAATAACAGAATCTATTTTATGCTCAAAAACACACGAGTATATTTATGAAAACGGAAACAAAAATTATACGGTAGGACTTACCGACTACGCAGTTGAACAACTTGGAGATATAGTTTTTTTAGAACTTCCTGAAGTTGGCTCGTCTTTTAACAAAGGGGAACTTTTTGCAACGGTTGAATCTGTAAAAGCAGCCTCAGAAATCTATATGCCTATTTCTTGTACTGTTACGGAAATAAATGAAAATGTTGTAAATTCTCCTGAAATATTAAATGAAAGCCCCTATGAAAACGGTTGGCTTGTAAAAGTTGATTTTACAGGTGACAATATGGAATTATCTGATTTATTAAATTACAAAGAATATACGGAAGAAGTAAAATAATGAATAATTTTGCCGCATTAAATGAACAAGACAGAACTGAAATGCTTAATAGTATTTCAAAAAGCAGTATTGAAGAACTATTTTTACAAATACCACAACAAGCAAGAATGATTGAATTAAATTTGCCGGAAGCATTAAATGAAATGCAAACCCAAAAACAAGTTCAAGCACTTGCAAATAAAAATCATTCAGATTTTTCATATTTCATTGGTGCAGGCACATACAACAAATTTATACCCGCAGCAATAGGACAAATTGCTCAACGCTATGAATTTCTAACGGCATATACACCATATCAACCTGAAATCGCACAAGGCACACTACAAATTATGTATGAATTTCAAACGATGATTTGCAGATTAACAGGTATGGATGTTTCAAACGCTTCCGTATATGACGGTGCAACTGCTGCAGCAGAAGCTGTTATTATGGCTAAAAGAATTTCAAAGAAAAATAAAATACTTGTATCTGACACTATAAATCCTAATTACATAAAAGTTATTCAAACTTATGCTTGGGCAAATGATATTGAACTTGAAATGTTTGATAAATTACCTGAAAGTACTCAAGATTATGCAGGTATATTAGTCCAAAATCCAAATTTTTATGGTGAAATTGAAGAAATAACAAAACCTGAAAATACATTACTTATTGTAATTACTGATATTTCATCACTTGCAATATTAGCTCCGCCTTCCGAATATGGTGCTGATATTGTTGTTGGAGATATTCAACCTCTAGGTATTCCTATGTCATTTGGTGGCCCGCACGCAGGATTTATGGCTTGCAAGGAAAAATTTATGCGTCAATTACCGGGAAGACTTGCAGGAAGAACCATTGATGCAAATGGAGAACAAGCTTTTACTTTAACAATTCAAACCAGAGAACAACATATTAAGCGTGAAAAAGCAACCAGCAACATCTGTTCAAATCAAGCCTTAATTGCACTTTGTGCAACGGTTTATTTAAGTTTGCTGGGTGAAAATGGTTTTAAACAAGCAAGTTATCTTTCAAGTAAAAATGCACACGATTTAGCAAAAAAATTACGAGAAAAAGGCATAAATGTTATCTCAAAAAATTTCTATAATGAATTTTTAATTGAAGTTGAGTATGCTGATAAATTTTTAGAAAAATTGAAAGATAACATTATTGGCGGTTACAAAATTGACGAAAAAACAATCCTTGTATGTACAACAGAAATGAATTCTCAAGAAGATATCGATACTTATGCAAATCTTGTATAAAATTATATATATAACTAAATTACTAATTTACGGATTTTACAATGAAGGCTTAAAAACACTTCTTAAATCCATATTAGAACGTTGGATTAGTGTTTGCATTATACTTGGCTTACTTATCTATCTTTGTTCAAATCAAAAAACGTATATGTTTGCCTGGATAATAATTGGTGCAGTTGCTTTAATTGCAGTCATAAAAGCTGTATCGGAAATAATTTGCCTGTTAATAAAATATAAAAAAACACAAAATAAAAAAGAAAAAGATAACATTATTGAAATAATAGGAGGTCGAATTTTTGACATTTCGATTTCTGCAATAGGTATACTTCAAGCAGGAAAAATTCTCAAACATTCACTCAGAATTGCAAATGCAACAAATTCTGCTTTCAGCCTTGTAGATGATGTTGTTGCAGCTATTTCAAAAATAACAAAAGATTTAATAAAATAGAAAGGCACTTATTTTAAAATAAATGCCTTTCTTCAATATTTTTATTTATTTTTTTTGACTAGAATTGTAAGCCGGCTTCCCTTGCTGCTTCTGCTAACGCTTTAATTCTTCCGTGATATAAGAATCCGCCTCTGTCAAATACAACACATTCAACACCTGCTTTTAGTGCTTTTTTAGCAATTGCTTCACCAACAACTTTTGCAGCGTCGATGTTGCCACCATGTTTCAATTGTTCTTTTAAATCTTTATCTAAAGATGAAGCAGAACATACTGTAACATGTTTTTCATCATCAATTAATTGAGCGTAAATATGTTTTGTACTTCTGTATACTGCCAATCTTGGAAATTCAGTTGTACCTGACAATTTAACTCTCAAAGATTGATGTCTTTTTTGAACTTTTGGTTTTCTAACTTCTTGTTTAATCATTTTCTTTCTCCTTTGCCCAAACCTTCTTGACATTTCAAGGGTTTATGCGGGCTACTATATACTATTTCTTACCTGCTTTACCGGCTTTACGTCTGATGTATTCACCTTCGTATTTAATACCTTTACCTTTATAAACTTCAGGTCCACGTTTGCTTCTTATTAATGCTGCAACATCGCCTACCATTTGTTTATTAGTACCTGATACCGTAATTTTTGTATTTGCTTCCACTGCAATTGTAATACCTGCCGGTGGCTCAATAATTACAGGGTGAGAGTAACCTAAAGCCATGTTTAATTTTGTACCTTCCATAGCTGCACGGTAACCAACACCATTAATTTCTAACTTTTTAGTAAAACCGTCTTTTACACCTTTAACTGCATTTGCAACCAATGTTCTTGTCAAACCGTGCAAAGCATTTGTTTTTCTTTCATCATTGTTAGTTAAAACTAAAACACGATTATCTTCAATTTTTACTGTTAATTCAGGACGAACTTCTACCGATTCAGTACCTTTAGGTCCTTTTGCAGTAACCGTTTGACCTTCAATTTTAACTTCCACACCTTGCGGAATTTCAATAGGTAATTTACCAATTCTTGACATTTTTAATTTCTCCTTTTGGTATAAATAATAACTTTAAGAGCTTTTCTACCAATTATGCTCTACCATACATAACATAAAATTTCGCCGCCAAGATTTTCTTTGCGTGCTTTTCTGTCTGACATTAAACCTTTACTTGTTGAAATAACTGCAACACCCATACCACCTAAAACTTTTGGTAAGTTTTTAGATTTACTGTATGTTTTTAAACCCGGAGTTGAAACTCTTTGTAAGTTTGTAATTACAGGTTTGTGCTTTTCATCATACTTTAAAGTTACAACAATCTTTTTAAATTTTGCAGAATCATCAACTGAATAATCTGCGATAAAACCTTCTGACTTCAATAATTTTGCAAGTTCAACTTTCAATTTTGAAGCAGGGATTTCAACAGTTTCGTGTGAAACCATGTTTGCATTTCTGATGCGAGTTAGCATATCTGCTATCGGATCTGTGTTCATTCTATTTTCCTTTTCTCTTGCGGACTTACATAACACTTGCTATGTAGTATCCATAGTACCCGCCTCTTGCCGAATTAATTATTGCTCATTATAAAGCGTACTTCGGTAGTTAAGCATTTGTACGACAATTTTAAAACAAACATATTTATAAAACAAGTATTTTGTTAAATATATTTAATAAAAAAGAACCCCTTATGGAGTTCTTTTTACATCTAAGAATCAAAATTTAATTACCAACTGGCTTTAGTTACACCAGGCAACAAACCTTGATGTGCCATTTTTCTCAAGCAAATTCTGCAAAGACCAAAATCTCTGTGAAAACCGTGAGGGCGTCCACAAATACTGCATCTGTTGTGTAGTCTAACTTTTGGATATTTACCTTGAGCTGCCAGTGCTTCTCTTTTTGCTTCTTTGTTCATCATCGCTTTTTTAGCCATGAATTTCTCCTTTATAATTTATATGTATTTACTTCTGTTATTTCAAGCCTTTAAATGGCATACCTAACAATCTTAATAATTCTCTTGCTTCTTCATCTGTTTCTGCTGTTGTGATTACAGATATATTCATACCTTTAACCAAATCAACTTCTTCAAATGAAATTTCAGGGAATAAAGTTTGTTCTTTTAAACCTAATGTGTAGTTTCCACGACCGTCAAAACTCTTTGCACTAATACCACGAAAGTCTCTGATTCTTGGTAATACTACACAAATTAGTTTTTGCAAGAAATCATACATTCTTTCGCCACGTAATGTAACCATTGCACCAACCGGCATACCTTCTCTTAATTTAAATGTTGCGATTGATTTTTTAGCTTTAGTTACAACAGCTTTTTGTCCTGCAATTTTTGTCAATTGACCTTGAATTACGTCAGCAATTTTTGTATTGTGAGAGGCTTCACCAACACCCATATTCAATACTATTTTGTGTAATCTTGGAACTTTCAAGTCATTTTTATAGCCAAATTTTTCAACTAATGCTTTTTTAACTTCTTCTTCGTATTTGGTTTTCAAATTTTTTGTTACTGTCATTTTCTTTTCCTCTATTCAAGATGGTTTCATGCCAAGAGCTATCTTGCATTATACATCTAATTGTTCACCACATTTTTTGCATACACGAATTTTTTTACCGTCTTTCATTTCGTGTTTTACTTTTGTAACTTTTTCACAAGCGGGGCATACAATCATAACATTTGAGTTATCTAAAGGTGCTTCAACTTTCACTAAACCACCTTGTACACCTGCCATTGGATTAGCTTTTTGTGCTTTTGTTACCATATTTGCACCTTCAACCACAACTTTTGCTTCTGAAGGCATTGCTTTTTTTACGTTACCGATTTTACCTTTGTCTTTGCCTGCAATAACCATTACTCTATCGCCTGTTTTTACTTGCAAAGATTTTTTCTTATTATCTGCCATTTGTTTCTCCTTAGGCTTTATTTTCTGTGTACTTCTATTTTACAACGAAAATTTTTGTTGTAAAACACTAAATTACTTCCGGAGCCAAAGAAACAATTTTCATAAAGTTTTTGTCTCTTAACTCTCTTGCAACTGGTCCAAATACACGTGTTCCTCTTGGGTTGCCATCTTTGTTGATAATTACGGCAGCGTTTTCATCAAATCTGATTACAGAACCGTCTTGACGTTTTATATCTGCTTTTGTTCTTACAACAACTGCTCTAACAACTTCTGATTTTTTTACAGTCATGTTTGGAGTTGCATCTTTTACAGTAGCAATAATAACATCACCAACACCTGCAAATTTTTTATTTGAACTACCCATTACACGAATAGTCAACAACTCTTTTGCACCTGTGTTATCTGCTACTACTAATCTTGATTCTTGTTGTATCATCTTCAATCACCTTTTGTCTTTCGTGAGAAAAACTATTTTCTCTTTTCTACAATGTTCAAAACACTCCAACGTTTTCCGCTGGATAATGGTTTTGATTCAATAATTCTGATTACATCGCCTTCTTCACATTCATTTTTTGGATCGTGTGCTTTGTAATGTTTTGTTGTTTCTATAATTTTTTTGTATTTTGGATGTGGTTCATAGTCTGCAACTTTTACAACTACTGTTTTATCCATTTTGCTGCTTACTACAACACCTTGTTTTTCTTTTTTAGGCATTTTGTTCCTCTTTTTCTTTTATAACTGTTTTAATTTGTGAAATGTAGTGTTTTGTCTTCGCAATTAAAGCTGTATTTTCTAATTTATTTGTTGCTTTTTGAACTCTTAAATCTAACAACTGTTTTTTGAAGTCTACAACTGCATTTTTTAATTCTTCAACTGTTTTTTCACGCATTTCTTGTAATTTCATGAGTCATTTCCTTTATTATTGAATAGGATTCTTTTCTACTACTTTTACCTTGATAGGTAATTTTTGTGCTGCAAGTTCCAAAGCGTGAACTGCAATATTTCTGTCAAAATATTCCAATTCAAATAAAATTCTGTTTGGTTTTACAACTGCTACCCAATATTCCAAATTACCTTTACCTGAACCCATACGAGTTTCAGCAGGTTTTGCCGTAATTGGTTTATCAGGGAATATTTTAATCCAAACGTTACCGCCACGTTTGATTTCACGAGTCATTGCACGACGTGCTGCCTCTATTTGACGGCTTGTTATCCAGCCCGGTTCTAATGCTTTTAATGCGTATGAACCAAATTCAAAATCAACACCACGAGTTTCGTGACCCTTCATTCTGCCTTTTTGCATTTTGCGGTATTTTGTCTTTTTAGGTTGTAACATTTTATTTTACTCCTGTGTAATTAATATTTTTTATTCAACTTCTGTTGCAGTAGCTCTACGTTTGCTACGTCTTCCTACGGCTTTTTCTTCTTTTGATACTTTTGCTTTTACGTTTTCATCAGCTTTTTCGCCAGGCATTAAGTTTCCTTTAAATACCCAAACTTTTACACCGATTTTACCCATCATTGTATCTGCTTCTGCAAAACCGTAATCTACGTCTGCTCTTAATGTTTGTAGAGGAATTCTACCTTCTTTTGCCCATTCGCTTCTTGCAATTTCTGCACCGCCTAAACGACCTGATACCATAACTTTGATACCTTGTGCACCTGAACGCATTGTTCTTTGCATTGCTTGTTTCATAGCACGTCTGAATGCTACACGTTTTTCTAATTGTTGTGCTATTGCTTCAGAAACTAATTGTGCATCGGCATTTATTCTTGCAACTTCAACTACATTCAATATAACTTGACGATTAATGAATTTTGAAATTTCTTGTTTTAATTCTTCAATACCTTGACCGTTTCTGCCAACTACAATACCGGGTTTTGCAGTAATTACCGTAATTGTAGTATTTTGTGCTTTTCTTGCAATTAAGATTCTTGATACGCCGGCTGCGTATAATTTTTTCTTAACAAATTTTCTAATTTTAGCATCTTCTGCCACAAATTGTCCGTATTCTTTTATTTTAGCATACCATGAGCTTACCCAAGGTTTAATAATGCCTACTCTAAATCCGGTTGGATGTGTTTTTTGTCCCATATTTATCTAATTCCTATTTTACTGTATCGCTAACTTTTAATGTCAAATGAGATGTACGTTTTAATCTTGAGTACATACGACCTTGTGCTCTTGGTCTTGCTCTTTTATATGTAACACTTTCGTCTGCAAATATTTCTGAAATTTTTAATTGCTCAGGATTTACATCGAATTGTTCTTTAGCATTTGCCACTGCTGCTTTTAAGTTCTTTTCTACAACTCTTGCTGCAAAATATGGCATAAAACGTAACAAGTCTTGTGCTTCAATGACACCTTTGCCTCTTACTTCATTGATTACTCTGCGAAGTTTACGAGCTGTCATTTTAATATTTGATTGTTTTGCTTTAGCTTCCATTATCTTTATCCTTTTTCTAATTATTTATTTTGATTACTTTTTAGCCTTGTCAGCTGCGTGTCCTCTGAATAGTCTTGTTGGTGCGAATTCACCTAATTTGTGACCAATCATTTGTTCTGTTACATATACGGGAACGTGAGTTTTTCCGTTGTGTACAGCTATTGTGTGACCTAACATATCAGGACTAATCATTGAAGCTCTTGACCAAGTTTTAATAACTTTCTTTTCTGAATTTGCATTCATTTTTTCAATCTTCTTTTGTAATGATTCTTCGATATATGGTCCTTTTTTTAATGAACGTGCCATTAATTTATTCTCCTTTTATAATTTTCTTCTAACTATTTTGTTCTACGTCTTACAATTAATTTATTAGAAGCCTTAGTAGATTTTCTAGTTTTGTAACCAAGTGCAGGTTTACCCCAAGGTGTTTTAGGGTGTCCGCCAGGACCTGTTTTACCTTCACCACCACCGTGTGGGTGATCGCAAGGGTTCATTGTTACACCACGTACTGTTGGCTTGATGCCCATGTAACGTTTTCTACCTGCTTTACCGATGTGAATGTTTTTAAATTCTGAATTGCCTAATGCACCAATTGTTGCCATGCATTCTTTTCTTATCATTCTCATTTCGCCTGAAGGAAGTTTTATTGTTACATAATTTCCTTCTTTAGCCATTACTTGTGCAGAATTACCTGCCGAACGAACCAATTTTGCACCTCTACCCGGTTCTAATTCAACATTGTGAACGATTGTACCAAGCGGGATTAATTCTAACGGTAACGCATTACCGTCTTGAATAGGTGCTTCCGGCCCTGAAACAATAGTATCACCAACATTCAAACCTTCAGGTGTTAAAATGTATCTTTTTTCACCATCTGCGTAGAACACTAATGATATTCTTACGTTTCTGTTTGGATCGTATTCAATTGATTGTACTGTTGCAGGTACGCCAAATTTTTCTCTTTTGAAATCAATAACTCTGTAATGTTGTTTTACACCACCGCCTTTGTGACGACATGTAATTCTACCAGTATTGTTACGACCTGCTTTTTTTCTTAATGGTTTTAAAAGTGATTTTTCAGGAGTTGATGTTGTGATATCTTGATAATCACTTTTAGTCATACCTCTTTGTCCCGGAGATGTCGGATTAATTTTTCTGATACCCATTTTTATCTGTCCTTTTTACTATATTTCAATAAGTTCTTTAATTGGTTCGCCTTCAATAGTAACAATTGCTTTTTTTGAAGAGTCTGTTCTACCGAATTTGTAACCCATTCTTTTTGCGTGAGACGGCATATATACAGTTCTTACTTTTTTAACTTTTCTGCCAGGAAATGCTAATTCTACTGCTTGTGCAATTTCGACTTTTGTAGCATCCATGTTTACTTCAAATGTATATTGACCATCTTGCATTGCTTTGTATGATTTTTCAGTAATTAACGGTTTTTTAATTACATCATATAATTTTTCTGTGTTTGTTCTTGCTGTACTCATTATTGCAACCTTTCAGTGATTTCGTTAACTGCTGATTCTGTAATAATAACACTATCAGCTTCTAACAAGTCTTTTACGTTTAAGTTTGAAGGTAATAACAATTTCACGCTTGGAATGTTTCTTGCAGCTAAATTTAAATTGTTGTTTTCTGCTGCTTTTACATCTGCGATTATTAAAATTTTACCTGCAACTTTTAATGAATCTAATACTGATACCATTAATTTTGTTTTTGGTTCTGCAATTGACAAATCTTTTACAATAACAATTTGTTCGCTTCTTGCAGACAACGCAGATTTCAACGCAAGTTGTCTTGCTTTTTGAGGCATAGAGAAAGAATAATCTCTTGGTTTTGGTCCGAATGAAACACCACCGCCTGCAAATAAAGGTGATCTCAATGAACCTGCTCTTGCACGACCTGTTCCTTTTTGTTTCCAAGGTTTACGACCGCCGCCTCTAACTTCTGCTCTTGTTTTAGCACAAGCAGAACCTTGTCTTGCGTTGTTTAATTGACGTCTTAATGCTAAATGCATAACGTGCAAATTTGGTTCAACGCCAAAAACGCTTTCATTTAATGAGATAGCACCAAGTTTTTCACCTGCTGTACTCAATATTTCTTTTTCTTGTGTTTTTGCTTTTGCCATTTTTATATGTCCTTATATTATATTATTTTTTGTATATACTTTGGAAATTATACATTCCATTTTGTTCTTGAAGGAACTATTGTTACTAACTTACCTTCACATCCAGGTACTGAACCTTTTATTAAAATTAAGCTATTTTCAGAATCAACTTTAACTAATTTTAATTTTGTAATTGTAACTCTTTCGTTACCCATATTACCGGCCATTCTTTTACCTTTAATTACTCTTGAAGGTGTTGTACCTGCACCAATAGAACCAGGTTCTCTGTGATTTTTAGAACCGTGAGCCATTGGTCCTCTTGAGAAGTTGTGTCTTTTTACTGTACCTTGAAAACCTTTACCGATTGAAGTACCTGTAACATCAACTTTTTGTACATCATTTAATACTGATAACTCAATTTGTTGACCTACTGTATAATCTTGTGGATTTTCAACTCTAAATTCTTGTAAGTGTCTGAAATTTTCTAATTTATTTTTAGCAAAATGACCAATTTGTGCTTTTGTCAAATGTTTTTCTTTTGCTGCTACCGTACCTACTTGAATTGCGTTGTATCCGTCTGTTTCTACTGTCTTTACTTGTGTAACTACAATCGGGTCAACTTTTATAACAGTTACCGGAACTGCTAAACCTTCATCGTTGAAAACTTGAGTCATTCCAACTTTTTTACCTATCACACCAAGTGTCATAAATTTTCCTTTCTTTTTTGGAGCGTAAAAGTTACCTTTTAGTCCGTCTGCTTGCGAGCGCTACGTGCCTTGTGAGCCTCTTACCTTTTACCCTTATTAGAGTCGTAGATCGCATTATATGCATAATGCTTATTCAATTTTTAAAAACAGGCTTCAAAATTATAATTTAACTTCGATATCTACACCTGCCGGTAAATCTAATCTACTCAACTCTTCAGTTGTCTGTTGAGTTGCTTCGTATATATCAATAATACGTTTGTGTGTTCTCATTTCAAAGTGTTCACGAGATTTTTTATCTACGTGTGGAGAACGCAATACGCAGTATATACGTCTTTTTGTAGGTAAAGGAATTGGGCCGGCTACTTTTGCGTCTGTTCTTTTTGCTGTTTCTACGATTTTTTCAGCTGATACATCTATCAACTTGTGATCGTATGCTTTTAAACAAACTCTAATTCTTTGTCCTGTTGCCATTTTCTTCTTCCTTTATTTCTTCTATACGCTAACCGCATGATTATTCACCACTCGGCTACGTGTGTAAAAAAATATTATATCAAACAAATTTTACTGTCAACACTGATTTTTTACGATTGTATACTTTTCTTAATATTTATATAAACTATTTTTTACTCTTATCATGTACGGAGGAAATTCATCTTTGTCGGGTATATAATGAGAAAACATTATTGTTGTAGGTTTCTTTACCGCAAAATAAGTTCTTACGTTTACATCTTTTTGGGGAGTACTTAAAAAGTATCTGTAAAAATATTTATCCGTGTCATTAACAATTAAATACCATTGTCGAATAAAAGGTTTTTTATGAACTATAATTTTCTTTTCCAAATCGAATTGAGAAATACGTATTAACTTAGGATAGCCCATTATTTTCTTAATATCAGTAATACTTAACGGTATTTCAATAAAAGCTTTATTTTGTTTATTATAAATAATTTCATAAAATTTTGCATCGTAAAAATGGTATGCTATCAATCTACCCTTGTATAAAAATTCATAATTTGAACCTGCCGGTGAATACACTTGCCCTTTTGGTGAAACATATTCCGAATATTTCTCATCAGAAACAACGTATCGTGTTACTTCCAAAACTTTCTTTTGAAAATGTTTAGGTTTTTGATAAGACCATTTTCCTGTAACAAAAGAATAAAATATTGTTTGACCGTCAGAAACTCCACCGTACACTTCATCTATCGGCTTAGCCTGAATACTGCCGATACAAAAAAACAAAATAACAATTAAAGTAACATACTTATACATGCTTTGACATTACCTTAATAAAGTTTGCAATTGAACGGTCATAAGTTGCTTCTCCGGCAGCCGTAAAAAAGCAACCCGGAATTTCTCCGTTTTCTCTGTGAGAACGAACACAATCACAACAAATACCCCTATTATGACAGCTTGTGTAAGTACAAGTACAGCCTAATTTGTTCTCATCTTTTTTACAATCCATAATATCTTAAACTCCCTAAACTTTCGCTTTATTGCTTTGTTCCTTGTATTGCATCAGACATATCGCTAATTGATCCGGACAGCTTGTAGGCTTTCCGTTACAACTAATACCCTTTAATTTTTCTATAACTTCATCTATTTTCATACCTGCAATTAGACTTCTTATGCCTTGCAGATTTCCGTTACAACCGCCTAAAAAATCAGAATTTAAAATTGTTCCGTCTTCATCAATTTCAACTCTCATAGCACGACAACAAGTACCGTAAGTTTGATATTCAATAACTTCACTTGACATATATATCTCCTTTTATAAGCTTATTGATACAATTATATACTAACATGAATAATAAATTTGACATGTCAAATTTATAAATTTAAAATATAAACAGTACATATAATCGGAGTTATTATGGCAACTTTAGAACAAGAAATAAGGGAGTTAATTAAGGGCAGAAGATATGACGATGCTATTGAAAAAATACGTCACGAAGGCATGACCGCAGAATTATACCTTTTAAAAGGTAACGCATATTTTGGCAATATGGATTTTGAACGTGCAATAGAAGCGTATACAAATGCATTAAAAATTGATGCTAAACTTTTTGAAGCATACAATAACAGAGGAAATTCAAAAAGCTCTATGGAAATGTTTGAAGACGCTATTGAAGACTATAAAAAAGCAATCGAATTAAATGATAATTATGTAGATGCATATTTTAATATGGGTTTAACATACTATTGTATGGGCAAGCCAAATGAAGCCATTGAATGCTATGACAAAACTATCGAATGTAATCCTGAACATTTCATGGCATACAATAACAGAGGTAATGCAAAAAATCACATAAAAGATTATCTTGGAGCATTAAAAGATTTTACAAATTCAATAGATATCCGACCAACTCAGTATGCATATTTTAACAGAGGACTATCTAAAGAAAATATTAATGATTTGAATGGTGCAATTGCAGATTACGACAAGGCTCTAAGTTACAATCCGAATGATTTTGGAATAATTCAAAAAAGAGGTTATGCAAAATTTAAAAATAACGATTTAAACGGTGCAGAACTTGATTATTTAACAATATTGAATGTAATGGCTGAAAATACTGAAATTTTAGTAAGTTTAGGTATGGTTTATCACAAAATGAACAGGGATAATGACGCAGTTATTCAATATACAAAAGCAATTTCAGTGGATATTGATTATGCGGATGCATATATTAACAGAAGTATTGCAGCAGCAAGTCTAAAAAAATATACTATGGCTGTAAATGATTTAGACCGAATGTTTAAATATGATATTTTTAGAAACGACTATTTATCTACTTACAATCAAATAAGAGATATTATTGAAGACAGAGATGACGAAAAAACAGAAGAATTCAGAAAAACACTTGAAGAAATGGCATTAAAAATAAAACCTAAGAGGAAAAAATGATATTAATCACCGGTGGAGCAGGGTATATTGGCAGCCATACAGTCATAAATTTTATAAAAAACGGCTATGAGGTTGTGGTTTTTGATAATCTTGAAAACGGACACCAAGAAACAATTGATACATTACAAAACATAGGTAACGTTAAGTTTGAAAAAGGTGATTTACGTAATATCGAAGATATAGAAAAAGTATTTAACAAATATAAAATAGATGCAGTAATACATTTTGCAGCATTTGCACTTGTTGGTGAAAGTGTAGAAAATCCTTCAAAATATTACAGAAACAATGTTTTTGGCACATTAAACCTTGTTGATACAATGGTAAAACATAATGTTAAAAAAATTGTATTTTCATCAACTTGTGCAACTTATGGTGAACCACAATACACACCGATTGATGAAAATCATCCTCAAAACCCTATAAACCCTTACGGAAATACTAAACTTTGCGTAGAGTATATATTAAAGGATTACGACATAGCTTATGATTTAAAATCAATAAGGCTAAGATATTTTAATGTTGCAGGATGCGATAAACAAACAAGATTAGGCGAATGGCACGAACCTGAAACACATTTAATTCCGAACATTTTAAAATCAACTTTAGGTAAAAATAAAACGTTTAAAATTTTCGGTAACGATTATGACACCCCTGACGGAACATGCATAAGAGATTATGTTAATGTCGAAGATTTGGCAGAAGCACACAGACTTGCGTATTTGTACCTAAATGAAAATAATAAATCTGATGTATTTAATCTTGGTACAGAACAAGGCGATAGCGTAAAAAAAGTTTTTGATACTTGTGAAAAAGTTTTAGATAAAAAAATTCCGGTAGAAGTAGTTAATAAACGTGCAGGTGACCCTGCAAAGTTATATGCAAATGCAAATAAAGCAAAAGATATTTTAAAATGGAAACCTGAACGTTCACTTGAAGATAGTATTAAATCAGCGTATACTTGGGAATGCAAACAAATACAAGAAGGTAAATAAAATGGCAATAGCAATAACAAGTTCTCTTTTATTCATATTAGTTGCGGCTGTAATGAGATTTGCTTATTACAAATTTCCGATTGACAAATTAAAAGCCACTTGGATAAGCTTCATCTTTGCCGCAATAGCAACTACCATTTGCACATTACTATCAGGAGAACAACAAAGTACCCTAATTACAGGATTTGCAACAATGCTGATTTGCTATAATATTTTATGCTACAATCCGTTTAACCACATGAACAAGTAGTTTATTATGTTTTGCGAGAGGGAAATAAGGAAATCCTTTTAATCAAATACGCCCTCGCGATAAACGGCAACGCTCACATCAAAACAAAAATTCAACATTTTTGTTATTGATGTTCGACTTTCATTGCATTCATGC
>CAJOKJ010000031.1 GCA_905235155.1 Candidatus Gastranaerophilales bacterium | reverse complement strand
GTGTTTCTTTTGGCTGCTTTTAATTAAGTTTTGTTTTTATTTATTTCAATGCTTGACTTTTTCAATAGAATCTCCTTTAACGTGTCGTATTCATCACTCGAAGTCAGAATTTAATCAAGTTAAATATGTCCAAGCTTATCGTATTTTTTTTGAAGATAGGAAATCAACTTTGCAGTACTATCCCTTAAATCATAAATATGTTGGCAATGCTTTTTATAAAAATCTGGAGATTCGAGTATGTATAAATTTTTCGAATTTAAAAAGAATGCTCCGTAGTATTTTATGTAATTCAAAGGTATATTTTTCCCGTTTATAAAAATTAGAATAAGGTACCCTGCCATGGATAAACAATATGTTTCATGTTTTGCTTTAACTTTTGATAAATGTACTATGGCGTTATTCTCCAGCCCTTTTGGATATTTGAAAATCAAAACCTTAAATAATTTATCATTGTCTATTTTATTCTGCATTATTTTTAATGCAATATCTTCATATGGGCCTAAATTAACATTAGAAAATTCTTCTGTTTTAGATATAGAGGCTCTCCATAATACAGAAATAAAAAAGTTTCTAAAAAGAGTATAGTCAAAATCGTTTTCAGTTAGATGATATAAAATGTTTTGGTTATATTTATATTCAGCAAAATTATAAATGTCGTTCAAAAGTATCCTATAAGCTTCTTCATCAAATTTACCTAATATATTATTATCACATTCTGAGCATAAAATATTTTTATCATATGTGCCTGTTTTGCATTGTTTCCAATCCCCTGTCTTTGCATTGATTGCCGCATAAGTTTCATTTTCATAATTAAGATGAAAATGCCTTGGAATAATATGTGCCTTTATTAATTGCTTTTCTTGACCACAAAACTTACAAATATTTTTCATAATGTTATTTTAATAAAAAATAAACTATAGGGGCAAACTTATAATAAGCTCACCCCTAAAGTTTTTATTTTATAAGTTCTCTTTTAACCATTTTGTAACAGCGTCTGACTCGCCATACCAGGCTGCTTCGCCAGTTAATTTCCCTACAAATAGCTTATCATTTTTGTCAATTTTAGACTTCAAATGATCTCTGATTTCAGTAGAACTTTTAGTTGTCGTTACAACCCAAGCACTTTCGGCAATTTTGCACCAATTATAAGTTTTTATTGCCTTTATTAGCTCGTCATAATTTTGTCCTGGTTTGCATAGGTCATATGTAATTATATATGCCATATATTTACTCCTTAATTTTTGCATCACAAATTAGCCACAATGTCCAAAAGCAACAATTTTGCTTTTATGGCAATTTGTAATATAATGTATGTACAAAAAAATATTTTTAGAGTGTTTTGTTATTGGACATCAATATTAAAACACTTTTTTTTGCCCCAACCTCCATACCCCTATCTACATTTCCATTTTCTATACTCCTTTCTTCTTAATAATACTGCTCGATATAACTATAAGCTTTATCAAAGACTTCTTTATCCTTGAGCTTATATTTAATCCAAATTATACTTCTTAAAGCCTTTTTAACTTCTTGTTTACCGGCGGTTGTTGTTTGCCATTCAGGGAAACGTACAACTTTTACAATCTCATCAATATCGTTTACTATTCTTTCAACAATTATTGGAGTTTGTGCATTTTTTACACCGTTAAACAATTCAGTTAAAGCAGCTTTACCTTTATCAATTTCTTCTTCCGGTACGACTTCTTTTTCTGCTTGAGCAGCTTCGCGTGCTAATTCAAGCAAAAGTTTCAAAAATTCAATACTTGTTATAAGGCCTTGTTCGTGTTTTTCACGCAAATTTTCAAGTTTTTCACCAAGTCTTATAAATTTGGGATCATTACTGTGCGCCCTAATTTTTGCAACGAGATTTATTTCAACCTTCATTGTTGCTTTTTTCAAATCTTTTTGCTTTTCTATGAATTCATCGATTAACTCGGCATCCATAGTTAAAATATCCATATCGTCGTGCAAATCCCCGACTTCTAAATTTTCGTGTATAAGTTCAATTGTTTTAGCACCAAGGGTAGCCCAGATTAATCCGCCTCTACCATCAGTCGGTTTTACCGATTCATAAACTTTACTTAACCATTTGTAATCATATTTGTATGGTTGTAAGAATGTGTCAGGTGAAAGTGCATTCCAAACCCTGTTTAAAACTCTGTAATCTGCAGCGAACTTGTCTTTTTCTTTGTTCGTTGGAATACATTCTTGTGCAGCCATCAAACCTTCCCAACCGTCGGTTGTTCTATCAATGCCCATAAAATAGCTTAAACATTTTTTCATTAAGGCCGGAAACTGTGTTTTAACGTCTTCAATATTTGTTATAACTTTCTTCATTCCTGCTTCATCAAAATCTAAAGCTCGTGCAACATTATCAAATATACCGATATAATCAACAATTAAACCAGAAGTTTTGCCTTCATCATAAACACGATTTGTACGGCATATTGCCTGAAGCAAAGTGTGGTCTTTCATAGGTTTATCAAGATACATAACCTGCAGAATTGGAGCATCAAAACCTGTCAAAAGTTTTGATGTCACAATAACAAACTTAAGTGGATCATTTGGTTCTCTGAACCTGTCTAAGATTTTACCTTCAGCATCACGATCTCTGCGGTATTCCTTATATCTATCTTCTTTATCATTGTTTGTATCCATAACAATAGTTGATGCTTCAGGTGACATCAATTTATCAAGTTCTTCTTTGTACGTTAAACAGCATTCGCGGTCATAACATACAACTTGAGCTTTGTATCCGTTTGGTTCAATCTTGGTTTTAAAGTGGTTCACAATATGTTCACAAACTTTTTTAATACGTTTTTTGTCATACATAATTGCTTTCATATTAACCTTACGAGAAAGTTCATTTTTATCTTCTTCGGTCAAATCCTTTGTCATAAGGTCAAATTCTCGATCAAGATTTTCTTTGTTTACGTGTAAATCAACCGGTACCGGTTCAAAGTTTAGAGGTAAAGTTGCCTTATCTCTGATTGAATCAGAGAATGAATACTTGCTCATATAACCGCTTTTATCTTCAACAGCACCGAATGTATGGAACGTATTTTTATCAATTCTGTTTATAGGTGTTCCGGTTAAACCAAAGAAGAATGCGTTAGGAAGCGCCAATCTCATTTTTTCGCCAAGATTACCCTCTTGAGTTCTATGAGCTTCATCAACCATAACGATAATATTGTCTCGTTCGTTTAATACTGTTTCCACATCACCAAATCTAAATATTGTCGTTATTAAAATCTTACGAGTATCATTTTTAAAGAACGTCATCAGTTCTTCTTTTGTAGAAGCGCTTTCAAGGTTTGGAATATCTGAAGCATTAAATGTTGCAGTTATTTGCGTTTCTAAATCTATACGGTCATCAACAATAACAACAGTCGGATTTTTTAATTCAGGTATCATACGCAATTTTTGTGCGGCAAATACCATAAGCAATGATTTACCTGAGCCCTGGAAATGCCATATCAAACCTTTCTTTGGATAACCGTTTATAACTCTGTTTACAATTAAATTTGCACCTTCATATTGTTGATAGCGGCATATTATTTTATATTTTCTGTACTTTTTATCAGTTGCAAATATAGTGAAGAATTGGAATATATCCATAACTCTGGCAGGTGTAATCATGTCTGCTACGCTAATTTTTACATCAGCCAATGTTCCTTCGGTTTTACAGCTTGGAGTGTGCCAAGGTCCCCATAAGCCAATTGGCATACAAACAGAACCATACCTAAAGAATTTACCTTCAGATGCGAAGTTAAATACGTTTGGTACAAACATTTGCGGGATGCTTTTTTCGTAAGCTGAAATATCACCGGCACCGTCTAACCAAGTTATTGCATCACGAACCGGAGATTTTAATTCTCCAATTGCAACAGGAAATCCGTTAATGAGTAATACTAAATCAAGTCGTTTTCCACCTTCTTCTTTTGGGAATACCCATTGATTTGTAACTATATATTCATTCTTATCAAGTTCTTCTTTCGTCATTGTTCCAAAGAACTTTATAGGCACCATTCTTCCGTCTTTACCAAATGGGAAGGAGTTTTCTTCAAATATGAGTTTTTTAAACTGTTCATTTCTTGTAACTAAATCGTGTGCTTGTGTTGAAAGTATAAGTGAGCGTAGTTTATAAATAACTTCATCGGCTCTTGATGGTTCTTCTGCAATTTCAGGGTTTAGTCTAATTAAAGCATCTCTAACCATAGGTTCTACAAGTACATCATTGTATTCACGAGGAAGATCTTCCGCTTTAAAATACTTCCAGCCGTTATTATTTAATATTGTTATAAGCATTTGTTCTAAGGTATCTTCATTAAACATGTGAGACCTCCTTGGTTAAATTTTGGTTAATTAAGAATTTTGTTGTTATTTCTATATTACTCTTAGTTTTATTTAGTACTTCCAGGGTTTTTTCTTGCATTGTAGCAAATTCAACAAATTTATGCTGTAAATTGATGTTGGCTTTTGGAATTAAAATTGAATGCACTTGTTCTTTTGTAATCGCCTTAAATGTACTACCAACTCCAGAATTTTCAATCTCTGATTTCATAGCAGATAATGCATAAAACAAAAATAAAGTATCTGAGATATTCTCTATTGGATGTATTGCTGCCAAACCACGTCCAATACAACATTGTTCTGTTGAAATATTCACATCACCAACGGGAGCTCTTACAGATAAAAGTACATCCCCATTTTCAGCAATTCTTGTAGGGGCAGAACACCAAAGAACAGGAGCCTGAATATATTTATTGCCAAATTCCGTTTTACCTTGGTAGAATGGTAATCCTTTTTCTTCTTTATTATATGTATTAGAATCGGGGGATTGTCCCATTTTAATAGATGTAAGCTCGCATAATTTACACGTAGGAATACATTTAAAAATATCTATAAATTCTGCTTGAATTAGTTTATTTGAATTATCAATTAAGCACTTGTAAGCTTGTTTTGTGTTTTCTGCAGCCCAAAGAAGTTCTGCCAATTCACGCTGCTTATTCAAATCTGGCAATTCAAATTCAAGTTCTTTTAGGGCACTCCAATTAATTGTTGGGGATAATGAACCAACAGATATTTTAATTGCTGCATCTAAAAAATAATCCGATGCAATAAACATTGGGAAAAATTTAGGATCAATAACTTTTTCTTTTGGTCTTAAAACCATACCGTGAGCAGAAAAAATACCATCAAAAGGTGCTATGGCTACTTTTTTTTGGTATGCTCTCCTTTTACCAAAAAGAACATCACCCTTTTTCATTACTAATTTTTCTCCAATTGGAGCAACTTCCGAGCCATATCTTGTTACTTCAAGGCATTGAGGGTCTAAATGTTCTAATCCGATATAAGTATATTTATCTTCTTCGACAGGTTTCTTTTTTTCTGTACTATTATATGCAATATCTTCAAATCTATATTTAGTCATTTTATCCCTCCTTTCCTATCATTGCTACTAATTCTTTGTAGTTTTTTCTCATTTCGTCTGAACTTTTGAGCCAATCTTGGCAGCAAGTTTTTAAATCATAAACTTCCTCTTGTTTTACTTCTGTTTGCTCATTGACATATAAAGGAATACTCAATGAATATCCATTGTTTTCAATATCTTTTATCGTTGCTTTTTTTGCAAACCTAGGAATACTTTCATAATCATCATAAGCGTTTGCTATTTTTGTTATGTGTTCATCCTCCAAGAAACTTTCAGCATTTTTTCTTGTAACTTCTTTGACTGCATTTATAAATAAAACTTTACCTCGATTTTCAGGAGTCTTATTAGTTCGACAAATCATAATGCAAGCTTCCATTGGGGAGTTATAGAAAAGATTCGGTCCTAATCCGATAACCGCTTCTAATAAATCTGATTTAACAAGCTCAGTACGCAAATCTTTTTCTTCATCTCTAAAAAGAACTCCATGCGGGAACAATATTGCACAACGTCCGTTTTTTGTATCAAGGCTTGCTAATATATGCTGCAAGAATGCATAATCTGCTCTACCTTGAGGAGGTGTTCCGAGAGTATTTCTGCCATATTTATCAGATTCAAATGCAGCTCTATCCCATTGCTTAATCGAATATGGAGGATTTGCTAATACTAAATCAAATTGCTTCAATTTGCCTTTTTCGATAAACCCCGGATTTTTTAATGTATCATCGTTACAGATTTCAAAATCTTTTATATCGTGCAAAAACAAATTCATTCTTGCAATAGCTGACGAAAGCTGATTAACTTCTTGTCCATAAAGTTTAACATTGCGCCATTCTTGTTTTTTATTCTTTAAATATGCAATACAGGATATTAACATTCCAGCACTGCCACAAGTCGGGTCATAAACAGATTCATTTGACTGCGGTTTTAGCATTTCCGTCATTAAATGAACAACCGTTCTATTTGTATAAAATTCTTGTGCTGTGTGTCCGCTATCATCCGCAAATTTTTTAATCAAATATTCATAACCTTGTCCAAGTTCATCTTCCGGACAATTTTTAATAGACAAAGTTTTGCTGCTAAAATGTTCAATCAAATCTTTTAGCAATTTATCCGGTAGACGTTTTTTGTTTGTCCAAGGAGCATTACCGAATACGCCTTGTAGTTTTTCAACATTCGCTTTTTCAATAGTTCTAAAAGCATTTATAATTGAAGTACCAACATTTTCAGAAATTGAGCGTACGTTTTTCCAGTGATGTCCTTTAGGAACAACGAATTTATGTATCTCATCCCATTCAAGAGCTTCTTCACCATATTGTTTAATAGCATTTTGGCATTCTTCATCATAAACATCGCAAATTCTTTTGAAGAAAAGTAGCGGGAAAATATACTGTTTATAAGCACCTGCATCAATATTAGTTCTCAAAAGAACAGCAGAACCCCATAAATATGATTCTAATTCATCAATTGTTATTCTATTGCTCATTGATGTAACCTCCTTTGATTAACAGGGCTTTAAACTTGTCTTCTGCTTTTATAACATCAGATAAAGCATCTAAAAACTCTTGCTTAACTACTTCCGGATCAATTGATTCTTTTTCTTCCCTTTCTATGTATGTATTAACCGAAAGAGTATAATCATGATCCTTCAAGTCTTGTATTGTAACTATTTTACACTTTTCTTTTTCATTTTTGTAATTTTCATACAGTTTATAAACATCATCAATATTTTCATCAGTCATTATATTTTGAGCACGTTTAGGTGTATAAATTTTTGATGCATCAATCAAACAAACCTTACCTTCATGCTCTTGCGGCTTATTATTATTTAATATAAGCGCACAGGCAGAAACACCGGTACTATAAAATATGCCGCTAACAAAAGTAATAACTGCTTCCAATTTATCACTTTTAATCAACTCTTCTCTCATATCGCCATCTTTATTGCCATGGAAAAGGATTCCTTGAGGCAAAATAACTGCGCATCGTCCGTTATCTTTGTCCATTGATTTAACCATGTGTTGCAGCCAAGCAAAATCAGCACAAGAGTCTGTCGGACAACCCCAGATATTACGACCATATACATCTGATGCGAATGCATCCGCTCCCCAGCTTTTTAATGAAAATGGTGGATTCGCAATTACACAATCAAATGTTTTGAGCTGACCTCTATAAATGTGCAAAGGATTTCTCAATGTATCACCCTGCAAAATATTAAAGTCTTTTGCTCCGTGCAAGAAGAGATTCATTCTTGCGATAGCTGAAGTTGCAAGATTCTTTTCTTGTCCGTAAATTTTGCCATATGACTGCTTATCATTATTCATTCTATGAATTGCTTCTATAAGCATACCACCGGTCCCGCAAGCAGGGTCATATACAGTTTCGCCCGGTTTTGGATCTAAAATTCGTGTTAAAAGTTTTACAATAGATCTTGGTGTATAAAACTCTGCCGCGTTCTTTTTTGAAAGGTCAGCAAATTTTTTAATTAGGTATTCATAGCTATCGCCCATAATGTCATCAGAATAGTTCTTATTTCCGACCTTCTTTTGTGACATATGTTCAACAAGATCTTTTAATCTTTCATCTGACAGTTTGCTTTTATCTGTCCAATCTGCATCATCAAAACTGGTAAACACACCACTTAATGTATCAGGATTTGAACGTTCTATACCCGTCATTGCATGGACAATGGCTTTACCGATATCTTTACTTTTTTCTCTAACATCGTTCCAATGACAGCCTTCAGGAATTACAAAACGATGATTTTCTGCAAATGTAGCATATTCTTCGTCTCCACCAGATTCTTCAAGTGCTTTTTGTGTTTCTTCATCATAAACATCTGATATTCTTTTGAAAAACAGGATAGGAGTTACGTAGCTTTTGAACTCATCTTGGTTTATCGGCCCACGCAATATGTTGCAGGCTTCATATAAATGATTAAATAATTCTTCTTGACTTGTCATTTCTTCTGCTATTTTAGTTGCCATTCTTCACTCCTAAAATTTGTTTTGTAATTCCTTGACTACATTTTGCCATCTATCGTTTGCTGCACTAATAGTATTCTGATATAAAGATAATTCTTTTTCATACTCTTCCGATATTACTTTTTGTTCTTCTAATGGAATTATCGGAATTTCTACAGACATAATATCTTTATAACTTATATTCATTAATGTTGTACCTTGCTGCAACCCTTTAATTTGTTTTACACCTAATGGACTATCTAAAAATATTTTAAGATATGCCGGTAAAATCTGATTTTGGTTAACTCTGATTACAATGAGGTTAGATGATGCTATACAAGGATATTGCTGTACTTTAAACACAGCTGTTTTAATTGTTGTTCCTCTTGCCGGAATTAAAATATCACCGTCTTGTAATATATAATTTGAGATCTTACGTTCATCAGTATCAAGGTGATCCAATGAATTATAATCGATATCAAATTCTTTTATATTTGCAATATTTATAACCCCAATAGCACCTGTTTCATCTTTTGCATTAACAACTTTGCCTCTAAATGAAGTTGCTACATCTGCTAAAGTTACCCTTTTAGTGCTTGAGTTTTGAAAATTTTGCCAGTCATCATCTTGTCTTGCAAATATTTTATCAATATTCCAATCGCCAAAATCCTCTAGCTCAGTGTTCATAACAAAAGTTTCGTCTTCCAATTTAATTGAAACTTCCTTTGATTTTTTATCAACAACCTTCTTGTATCGTCTAATGGTTACATCATCAGTCATACCTGAAGCTATTGTGAATAAATAAGTTTTTATTGCAGTTGAACTGAATATTCCGGCAGGTAACTCTGATATTTCCTCAATTTTATACATTTTTTGAATAAAATTACGCAATTCTTCAACTCGGCCAGTTGCAAAGGTTATGCGTGCAGGGAGAATAGTAACCAGTTTTCCTGTAAATGATAAGTGGTATAGCAAACTCTCTGTTGATGCCAATTCATACTCTCTGCATATAAAATCTTTTTGCTGTTCAACCATCATTCTTACCCCAAAAGGCGGTAAAGAAAGTATTAAATCAAATTTTTGAGATGTGAATTCAAAATCATTCATTCCAACCTGAATAATTTCGACATTTTGGTATTCTGCAAATATTTCTTTTAATACCTCAAAATATAATACTTGAGTAGTCGTAATTAGATATGCACAGTTTTTGTTTTTATCAACAATATCTTTTAAAGTTGAGGAAAACTTTTCGCCGTCTTTAATTAACACATTGGAAACATTATCACTTACTCTATCAAGCAATAAATTTCCAACGGAGTTAGGTATTTGCATATGACCAAATTTGCCGGTATCAATATTAAGTATGTCTATCCAATCTAATCCCATTGAACTGACTGTCTGATAGAAGTTTAGGAATACATTTTTGTTTTCAAAAACATTATTACAATTGTATTTATTACAAATAAACTGCGAGCAATCATATAAAGCTTCATTTATATCGTTCGGTTTATTTGCTTCTTTTTTTACTTTTAATGCTATAAAAAGTGCAGTTGCAAGATTTTCAGCAGGAATAATTCCCCTGAGAAAACTTAATTTTTTAAATATGCCTGAATTTGTATTTTTCATGAGATTTCTCCATGATTGTTTCACAATTATATAATACAACATGACACAAATATTCGCAACTATAACTTTGGTATTATAATACCAAAGTTATACAATAAAAATACTTAAGTTCCTTTTGTAGCAATATTCATGGCTTTTCAAATTCATATTTACAATTCTTAATAAACTAAAACACATTTATCAATATATTTGAAAGTAAATTTGCATACAAACTGTCGGATAATTTTGAACAGGAATATTGAAAATGAACTGTATGTGATGTTTAATAAAATATTTTAAAATATTTTCTCACTCTACAAACTTTTTACTAATATAATCAGCAACTTGTATAAATTTTAGTCCTTTTCTTCTAATTCAAATGAATATGGTTTTATTTGCATTTTTTTGCAATCAATACCCATTTTATTGGTAATTTTTTTAATGATATTTGCGTTTTCTTCGGTTATCATTGTTCCTAAATATACACACTTTGGCATTACTGGCATTACATATTCATTATTGGCTGCTGTTTCGCCGATATATCTCCATTCTTTTTCATATTTCCAGTCAATGGATTTAACTAAGTATAAAATTTGTCCGAAAATATCTTTTCTATTATTAATGAGAGCTTTACTTAAATCAAGCGGTTTCTCGCTGTAAATAACAGGGAAAATTTTCATATTGAAATCACTATCTAAATGTATTCCTTTTATATTATATTCAACACAAAACCCTGTATGCTTTTCTGCATAATGAGACCACATTAATATATTTTTGTTGGTTTCTGAAAAACAACCTATTTTGCCTTTATTCCTAAATTTGTTTGTATATTCGTAAAACTTTTTTTGACTTTCCTCCTTTAAAGCATCATTTAAAAGATTTAAAATCGGATTTTGATACTTTTCGTCAAAAAAACTTTTGCCATTTTTAAAATCTTCTATTGATTTCTGAACTTTGGGATTTTTACTATTTTTATTATTATTTGAAAAAATTGCGGCAACCATTTTTTCAAAGTCAAAGCAAGCAGAACAATCATATGGATCATTAAAACTGCTTGGTGCGGATAGCCACACATAGTTGTTTTCTAATGCTTTAAGGGAATAACCATTAGTATCAAACTTTCTATATTGGAATAAAGAATTTGGACGAATCAATTGTTTTACGCAGTATGCCTTTTCAGCGAACATTTCATTATCAAAGTTTTGCAAAGCAACTACAAAAAGTTTTTTTATTTCGTCACGCAAATTATCAGTGCTTATGCTTTCCATATTTGGAGGTTCAATTTTTCCAAATTCATAAAACAAATCTTTAATCTCTTCAAATAATTGTTGATTCATGGTAAGAACTCCTTTCTAGCCTATTCCTCTAAGTATTTTTTAAAATTTTTAATATTTTTGAATTGAGTTTTTATATTGCTTTTTCTATTATATGCTCAAATTATTGTTTTTTAATGGAGCGAAGCATTTACCGTTGTTCATAAGAAAATATTAACATTAAAACACATAAAGACACATAACTTATCAAAAAAGTATCACTAACTTTGAGAATGAATTATCAGAGAGTTTAAGAATTTGTATCAAGGAGTTTTGAAATTTTTCCCTCAAAATGCGTGCAAAATTGAAATTCTCTCAAACTTCCGGGGGCAGTATTCTTAATGTCTCTGATAATGTACAGCAGTATTTTTAATGTCTCTGATAATGTACAATAATTTATAATAGCCGTAATTATTGCTATTATTTAATTATAGGTACTATTTATTTAATTTCTCCTACTTTTCATGTCAAAATCGTGATACTTTGTATCAAAATCCGCGATACTCAGTAGGTTAATTAAATGTTTTATTCAGTTGTCATACACAATTTAACTCTCTGTTGAAGCAATATCAAGTCTTTTGCCAAAATATTGAAACATTGCGACACAATGATTTACTTAATCTTTCAAACATCCTATCGGTACAATAAAAGTATCATCATCTTTATACGCATATTTTCCGGTACCGGTTATAACCATTTTAAAAGAAGGTTTTTTCATAAAATTATAATCTATATTCTCTGCAAGTTTGTTAAGTGTATATTTACCTTCTTCAATGGCTTTATCTCCACCAAGTTTTATCTCTATTAATCCATAGGATCCGTTTCTTAAATGTATAACTGCATCACATTCAAGTCCGTTTTTATCTCTGTAATGATATATTGTGCCGTCAAGAGAATCCGCATATACTCTCAAATCCCTTATACACAGGTTTTCAAAGAAAAATCCCATTGTTTTTATATCATCTATTAAATCATTCGGCCCTAAACCCAAAGCTGCAGCAGCAATAGAAGGATCTGTAAAATACCTTGTATCTGTTGTTCTTATTGCTGCTTTTGAACGTAAATTAGGATTCCAAGCATTAGAATCTTCTAATACAAATATTTTCTGCAAAGCATTTATATAATTGTATATTGTAGGATTTGTTCCCAAATTATTATCTTCATTTATGTCATCAGATAAGGAAATAAGTTTTGTTTGTGTTCCGATAGAACGTGCATAAGCTCTTAAAAGCCTTTTGGCCCTTTCGGGATTTCTTTCAATATTATCTACTCTTGAAATATCAGAATTAACAACGGCATCGTAATAATCAATCGCCTGTGATAATGCTATATCTTTCTTTAAACCAACAGCTTTTGGCCACCCGCCTCGGCATATTAAAAATGCCAGTTCGTCAATATCAATGGTATTTTCTCCGTCAATATCCGTTTTATCGCTAAATAATTCAGATAAAGAAACACTTCCGTTACTTTCTTGTGATTCAAATAGTGACATTGGGCGCATGAGCATTCTTGAAATTCTTCCCGTTCCTGTATGTGAAATCTCTTTTAAATCAGCAGGAACAGCAGAACCTGTCAATATAAACTGATTAAATTCATCTCGTTTATCGACTTCAAATCTAACTGCATCCCATAATTTTGGAGCAAGCTGCCATTCGTCAATTAGTCTTGGAGTTTTTCCGTTTAACAATCTGGATGGACTAAGTTCTGCTAACCGGATATTCTGTTCTTTTTCTTCAGGATTTTGCATACTTAATATGCTTTTAGCAATTTGCGAAGCTGTTGTTGTTTTGCCGCACCATTTTGCACCCTCAATTAAAACTGCACCTTTTGCATTCAGTTTCTTTTGTAATATTTTATCTGCTATTCTTATTTTATATTTTTTCATAATCTTGCCCTGTATGTATTATAAATCATATTTTATAATTTGGCAAGTTTATATTTTATAAATTGGCGAATGTGTATTTTATATATTGGCTTAAGTGCTTTAAGTTTTATAAAACTTTAACCCATTCCTTTATTAATATA
>CAJOKJ010000030.1 GCA_905235155.1 Candidatus Gastranaerophilales bacterium | reverse complement strand
TGATGAAATAATAAAAAGTGATAAAATTATGAAAGAAAAAATATTACAAAAAATTGCAGCATTAAATATTGAATTAAAAGAACTAACAAACCAAAAAGCTTCTTAGTCAAGTCCTAATGCTTTATTTTTCCTAAACCAAGTCAATTGACGTTTTGCATAATTTCTTGAATGCTGCTTAATCAGTTCAATAGCCATTTCTAAGGAATATTCACCATCCAAATATGGTAATATCTCTCTATACCCGATAGTTTCTGTAAAATTAGGTATTCTGCCGTGTTTTTTTAGTAAATTCTTAGTTTCTTCAACAATACCCAACTCAATCATATTATCAACACGCTTGTTAATACGCTCATATATTTCTTCTCTTGGCATTTTTATACCAATCCACTCTACATTGTAAGGCGGTTCCTTCTGCAAATTCAATTCTGATAACGGCTTATTTAACGTTTCACAAATTTCTATTGCACGTATCAATTTCCTTTTTTCAGGCTCCTTAACAATATTAAAATAATTTTCATCGGACTTTTTTAAACGATAAATTAAATCTTCAATAGAAAGCTGATTTAATTCGTTTCGTAAATCGTAATTAGGAACAACTCTCGGAGCATCATACCCTTCAAGAAGAAGTCTAAAATACAATCCGGTACCACCGACAATTATAGGAGTTTTTCCTCTTGATAAAATATCCTCAATCGCAACAGTCGCATCATCAACATAATTCGCAACACTATAATCACATTCAGGCTCTACAATATCAATCAAATAATGAGGAATACCCTCCATTTCTTCTTTTGTTGGCTTTGCAACAGCAATTTCAAAGCCTCTGTAAACAAGCCTTGAATCAGCAGAAATAACTTCACCATCAATTTTATGTGCAAGCTCAATCGCAAGTTTAGTCTTGCCTGTCGCTGTCGGTGACGCTATTGCTATTACCTTTGATTTTTTCTTCATAATATAAAAATAATAATACAAATATATATACAATGAAATAAAAATAAACCAAAGTCATTAAAAAATAAGTAATTGGGTTAAACATTGTTATATAATTAAAAATCATTAAAACAAAATTTAACAAATTTATACCTAAAAATAGCAAAATAACTTTGGGATGTAAAAATACACTAAAAACGGATTTAAACAGTGCTAAAATAGGATTTTTTGTCGAATACAATATCTCAACAGGCCAAAACATCGTAAATAATGAAAATATCTGAACAGCAACAAAGATAAGTAAATACCAATAATTTATTTTTAATAACTGTGCTTTTGTTAAAGATTCTAATAAAGCCTGCATAGCAACAGGAGCCTCTGTTGCAGCAACAAATTGAGCAATAGAAATACCGATACTGCCTATCAATTTTAATCCTATATTATAAACGGAAATAAAAACAATATCTGCAATCAGTAAATATAACAAACAAAATCCTAAAAAAGACTTTATATTTAACGCTATACCAACAAGAAATTCTTTTAATAAATTTGTATAATCACTATCAGATTCAGAAGAATTATTATAAGCTCCAACTGCAGATTTAATCATATAAAGCCACCCTGCAAGAAAAGCACTTACCATTAATAACAATGTAACACAAAACAAAATTGTCGATGGCAGTGCCTTAACAGCATTTTTGGCAATAACTAAATAAACATTTAATAATAGCAAAAACACTAGCAACGGAGTTGCCATAATTATATTACTATATGATATTTTTAAAGAATCTTTAAATATCTTAATCATAAATAATACCTACATTAAACCGCTTGAGTTTCTCTTTGTTCAACAATCTGTTTTCTTTTTTTACGACGCATCAAATCAACAAAAGCTTCAAGTCGTGTTATATAACCTGCTTTTCCTGATTGTTCATCCATTACAAGAGTTAAAATTGGAATATTATGCTCCTCTCTCATTGCAGGAAAAATATTTTGGGACATAATTTCAGGCATACAAGTAAACGGACTGATATGTATAATACCGTCTTTTTTGTTTACATCAGCATAAGCAACATCAGAAACACATTCCAAAGCATCACCACCAATATCACGATTTAAATACGGCTTTGCCATTTTTTCTGCTCTTTGCAAGTGTGTTTCTTTGCCTCTAAACATCTTTGGGATAATAGCATCCTTCAAAAAACTACTTACTGTCAAACTGCGTCTTGTTTGTACACCCATTTTACCTAATTCTCGTTCTATATATTGATTTGAAAACGGATCACCAACAAGATAAATTTCACCTGTTATATCAACATGCAAAACTTCACGATTTTTATCAATTTCAGTTTTTGCCATTTCATTTTTTACAATTTTCTTTAATTTGTTCAATTCTCTAAATGAACTAACCTTTTTGTACATTTCAATACATTTGTTATAATGTCTTTCAGCATCACCGACCTTCACTTCTCTTGCTCTGTAATAAGCAAGTAAAGTTTCTAAATCGTCTAGGGCAAAAACCATTCTTATCATCATAAGAGTACCTCTTGCAGCAGCAATATAATCATTTCTACCAAGCAATCTGCCGAAGAAATTAAATAAACCTTTAATGCCGTCGTATAAAGAAAGTTCTAAATACTTAGTTTCATACCCTAAATCCGCAAGTGCAGATTGAATATTAATACCATATACCCCTAATCTGCAACAACCCGGAGAAGTAAGCATTGCAACATAATCAGTACCACCTTCAATAGCCTCAATGAAATTACCTAAAATTAATTTATATGGTAAACATACGGCTTCAGGTGCATTCTTGACACCTAAAGATAAAGTTTTTTTGCTTGTATATGGCGGAACATAAACATCAACACCAAAAGTTTTCAAGGCAACTGACCAAGCAACTGAAATTGTCCCCATGTGAGGAAATGCAACTTTAATTTTTTTATTATCATCTTTTTTCATATTATTCTTCCATTCTGTAATTCAAGTCAGGCTTACGAGCCGCCAAAGTTTCATCAATTTTTTTCACTATTGTACTACAAGGAGCAGACAACACTTTATCGGAATTTTCATCAACCTCTTTTGCTATTTCTAACATAATATTAATAAATCCGTCAAGAACATTTTTAGCTTCAGTTTCGGTGGGTTCTATCATCATTGCTTCATGTACAATCAAAGGAAAATATATTGTCGGAGGATGAACTCCGCTATCCATAAGCCTTTTTGCAATATTTAAAGTTGAAACACCTTTTTCTTTTTGCAAATCACCGGATAAAACAAATTCATGCATACAAGGAACATCATAAGGCAATTTATATACGCTTTTCAATTTTTCCTTTATATAATTTGCATTCAAAACCGCATCACTGCTAACCTTCTTCAAAGACTTTCCTTGCATCAATATATAAGCATAAGCCCTAATTAAAACACCAAAATTACCAAAATAATTTTTAACTGCTCCAATTGAATTAACAAGGTTATAATTTCTTCTATACATCTTTCCATCATAAATAATGACAGGAGTTGGCAAATAGTCTTTTAAACCGTCAACAACAGCAATAGGACCTGCACCCGGACCTCCGCCGCCATGAGGAGTTGCAAATGTTTTATGCAAATTTATATGCACAATATCAAAACCCATTAATTTCGGATTTGTATAACCCATAATTGCATTAAAATTTGCACCATCATAATACAATAATGAACCGTTTTCGTGCATTAATTTTGAAATTTCAAGCACATTTTCTTCAAAAATACCCAAAGTATTAGGATTTGTCATCATTATTGCGGCTACGTCTTCTGTTAAAACTGCTTTCAGCGAATCTATATCAATTTGACCTTTTTCGTTTGATTTAACCTGAATAATCTCAAAACCCGCCATACTTGCACTTGCAGGATTTGTACCATGTGCAGAATCCGGAATAATAACTTTTTTTCTAAATTCACCTTTATTTTCAAAGTATTTTTTCACAATCATCATACCTGAAAATTCACCATGTGCTCCTGCCGCAGGCTGTAAACTAACCGCATCCATACCTGTAACAATTTTTAAGGCTTCCTGCAAATTGTACATCAATTCTAAAGCACCTTGTGTATCTTCATCTTCAAGTGCAGGATGTAAATTTACAAAACCACATAAATTAGCCAGTTTTTCATTCACTTTCGGATTATATTTCATCGTGCATGAACCTAAAGGATAAAAACCTTTTTCTATACAAAAATTTCTGTCTGATAATTCTTTATAATGGCGGAGAACCTCCAATTCACTAACACTTGGCAAACCAATATCAGAATTTCTTAAGAATTTGTTTTCAATAAAATCTATACTGAAATCACCATCAAAAAATTTTATACCGTCAACGCCATTACTTCTTTCAAATATAGTCTTCAATTTTACAACATCTCCTGTTTTGCAAGTTCTTTTTTTATTCTGTTTAATCCGGATTGAATAATTCTTGAAATTCTCGAAGGTGAAATCTGATATTCTTCTGCCATTTCTCTTAACTTTTTATCCTTAAAAAATTTCTGCTCTATAAACTCTTTTTCTCTTGGAGGTAGAGTTTTTAAAAGTGAGGAAACTTTATTTTTTAATTGATAAAACTCCATCGCTTCTTCAGGATTTCTGTCTTTAGAGCGAATAATAGTCGGATTTTCAGCATCAGCCATTTCTTCAACTGACAAAATTGTTTTGTACATGGTTTCACGAATATCGTCAGAGGATAAAACATCTCTTTTTTGCTTCATCGAATACCATTTGTATCTGCGTCTTACCTCGTTTCTAATTGACCACTTTATTGCAGTTGAAAGATAAGAATTATTGTAAGCATCTTTGTTTTTCTGTTTAAAAAGAACATACAATGTTTGCGTAGCAATATTAACCATTTCAAGATAATCCAGCAAATGTGCGGTAGAAGACATTTTTGACGCTTCAACTTTACAAACGGTTTCAATAAGATTTTGATACTCTTTTATATTAATGGTCTTTTCAGACTGCATGACAGTTTAACCTTATAACACACGTTATCCCATGTTTATTATAACAAATAAATAAAATTTTTATATAAGTATGTTAAATAATACTTACAATTTAAAAAAGGTCGCAAAACCATTGTTTTACGACCTAAAAAATTTTAAAACCAAAACTATTCAGCCAATAATTTTTTAGCAGCTAAAGTTAATCTTGATTTTTTTCTTGATGCGGTATTTTTGTGCAAAATACCTTTTGAAACTGCTTTATCACACAATTGATATGCTTTTGATAAAGCAGCCTTCATAGCATCTTCGTCTTTGGCTTTTGCTAATTCCAACACTTTTTTCAAAGCAGATTTGATTGAAGATTTGAAAGCAACATTTTTAAGATGATTTCTTTCAGCAGTCAAAACTCTTTTTTTAGCGGATTTAATATTTGCCATTTTGTCCTTCTTTCTTTTTTTGAAAATTCAAAAGATTAATGACTTCTTTTAAACTTTCATAATCACTTGAGGATGTGAGTAAAAAAATTTTAAAATAAATAAAAATAGTTGTCAAATAAGTTGTATAAATGTTAAGCAGTTGATTGCAAATGTATATATTTGTGTTACTATATACTTGGAAGTACTGATTCGATAGGCAAAACCTAGTTCTTAAACAGAATGGAACATACTTCCCGTAGTAAAACACATTAACCATAAAGGAGAAGGAAGATGCCGGTAGCATCAATGATTGAACTTTTAGAAGCAGGTGTACATTTCGGACACCAAACACAACGTTGGAACCCAAAAATGAAACAATACATTTATGGGGCAAGAAATGGTATTTACGTTATAGATTTACGTAAAACAACCGATTTATTAGATGCAGCGTATGATGTTGTTAGAGATTATGCAGCAAAAGGTAAAAATGTTTTATTTGTAGGTACAAAAAAACAAGCCGCAGAAGTAGTTGCACAAGAAGCACAAAGAGCCGGTGCATACTATGTAAACAGAAGATGGTTAGGCGGAATGATGACTAACTTTGAAACAATTAAAACTCGTGTGAACAAATTAAAAGAATACGAAAGTTTCATTGAAAGCGGTCAAATTGAAAAATTACCTAAAAAAGAACAAGCTCAAATTAATAAACAAGTAGCAAAATTAAGCAAAACTTTGGGCGGTATCAAAGAAATGAGAGGTTTACCTGAATTAATTTTTGTTGTTGACCAACAAAAAGAAGACATTGCTATTTTAGAAGCAAAAAAATTAGGTGTTCCTGTAATTTGCTTGGCAGATACAAATGCTGACCCTGATAATATTGATTATATTATTCCGGGTAATGATGATGCAATTCGCTCAGTACAATTGATTGCATCAAAACTTGCAGATGCAGTTTTAGAAGGAAAACAACTTCGTGAAAACAAAGCAGCAAATAATGCTAAAGTTGAAGAAATTAAAGCAGAAGATGCAGGTGTTAGCGAAGAACAAAAAGTAGAAGCTTAATGGAGGAAAAAATGGAAATTACAGCTACAATGGTAAAAGAACTTCGTGAAAAAACAGGTGCCGGCATGATGGATTGCAAAAAAGCACTTGCTGAAGTAGACGGAGATATGGATAAAGCAATGGAAGCATTAAGACAAAAAGGTATCGCTTCTGCTGAAAAGAAAATGGGCAGAATTGCTGCTGAAGGTCTTGTAACTTCTTATGTAAATGATGAAGTTGGTGCAATGATTGAAGTTAACTGTGAAACAGACTTCGTTGCAAAAAATGACGAATTTAAAGAATTATGTCAAGGTCTTGCAGAATTGGTTGCAACAGCAAAACCTGCTGATGTTGACGCATTACTTGCAACAACTTGTCCTAAATGCGGCAAATTAATTGCAGATGTTATCAAAGAAAAAATTGCTTCTATTGGTGAAAAAATCACTATCAGAAGATTTGTTGTTCTTGAAGGTAACATTGCTACCTATATTCACAACGGCAAAATTGGTGTTCTTTTAAGCACAGACAAAAAAGATGAAACTTTAACTAAAGATTTATGCTTACACATCACTTCTTGTGCACCTGAATTCTTGTCTAGCGATGATATTCCGGCTGAAGTTCGTGAAGAAGAAAAACGTATTGAAATGGGTAAAGAAGACCTTGCTAATAAGCCTGAAAACATTAGAGAAAAAATTGTTGAAGGTCGTTTACACAAAATCTTAGCTCAAAAATGCTTACTTGAACAAGGATTTGTTAAAGACCCAAGCCAAACAGTTGCTCAACTAATTGAAGGCAAATTAACAGTTAAACAATTCGTAAAATACAATCTTGGCGAAGGTCTAGAAAAACGCAATGAAAACTTTGCTGATGAAGTTATGAAACAAATTCAACAATAGTTTATTAAAATTATAAAAAATACCCGATGTACATCGGGTATTTTTTTATTTCAAAATAATTTTATTATGCGAATATAGATTCGTCAACTCTTTTACTGATAACTCTGTTACCTAATTCAGTTTTTGTAATTTGACCATCTTTGTTTGCATCTAAACCTTTATTAGCAGCATATTCTTTTGAACCTGCTTGGCAAAGAACTTCACCTTTTACTCTTGCAGGCATAAATGTTAATGTGTATAAATCACCTGCTGTAAGTCTTTTACCTTGCATACCGTATGTTCTAATGTTATTTAAATAGAATTTTTCAACATAATCTAATTGTTGAATTGGAGTCATATCTCTTAACGCATTAGTTGTTGTACCTAATGCTCTTGCTGTTGCCGGCATAAATTGGATTAAACCTGAAGCACCGCCATTTTTATTTTGTACATTTGATTTTAAACCTGATTCAGAGTTCATAACACCCAATAAATCTCTATAATCACAATTAATTTTTTGAGCAATTTGTTTTACTCTGTTTAAAAATGCTTGGTCTAATTTTACGCTTGGTCTGCAATTTCCTGATTGAGCAGTGTATGATGCTTCAGATGAAGAATTAAAAGAAAAACCACTAAAATCAAAGTTAAATGCTGAACCATCAAATAATTTAGAAAAATCAAAGCCTGCAAATGATGTTTGAGCAGCACCATTAAAGTTAAATAATTGTTCTGTTTGAGAAGATTGTTGAGCATCTTTTAATGAAGACAAAACAATTTGAGAAAGTTCATATTGATTTAAAAATGGGTTATTCATTGAAATCGGTGTCATTAAAATATACCTCTTAATCTCTCGTACTTATATAAAGTATTTAATTTAAAAAAAATTGCCTTTTTTAATATTTAATTGTAACAAAAAATTTACAAAAAAAAAAGAATGGGATAAATCCCATTCTCAAATCTATTTTGCATATACAATTATGCTTTTTGAACTTTGTTTGCTTTCAAACAAGATGAACAAACTGTCATTTTTCTAACAACACCATTTTCCACAACTCTTACAGTTTGAAGATTAGGTGCTTGTCTGTGAACATTTTGTTTATGAGAGAAAGTTAACTTTGCTGCTTTTAATGGAGTTTTTCCACATTTTTCACATTGTCTTGACATAATAATTTCCTCTTTTCATGATATATCGTACTACAAGGTTACTACAAATAATATATATTTACAAGTAATTTGTTAAATTTATTTAATAGAAAAATCTTTAGTCAATAACACTTGCACTTCACCCGGTGCTAAAATAGTGTTAATTCTGTTTCTGTGAACAACAGGAATATCATCAATTTTTACGGGAACAACCGTTACCCTTTCGTTCAGATGGGGAACAGAAACTTTTGCATTTTGCATATTTGTAAAATCCATATTACCTACAACAATAACAGCACTTTTTTTATTTGAACGTGCGTATGCAAATATGGTAGGTGAATTTGTTTGTAATGGAACAAAATTTGCATCCGGCATAATTTGATTCATCATATACTTAAATTTATTTGCCAAAATAAAGTTTTGCAACACATCACCATTTGACGCTCCGGGCTTTCTTGAAAAATTATAAATATCAATTTTACCTCTTTGCACATAATACAATGTATCATCAGTAAAGGATTTTTTTGCTTTTTTATTTTCATAAGGATACATATAATCATCACCTGACTGAATACCGTCTACAAAATAAGCATTTAAAGGCAATGTAGCATTTAACCACGCAATCATATTTGCATAAGGAGCACCGTTAGTAAGCATTGGACTTACAACATCCTTCGTTGCAAAACTACCGACAGCAGATTTAATCAATTTATACTTTGAGAATAATTTTTTATTGAATAAAACATGATTGTACAAGTCATCAGCACTATACCATTCGCTAAATCTTGAATAGCCTCCCAAATAGCCGTCAAAACCTGCTTCAAGCAATTTATTATATGGTGTAAACGGGATATTTTCATCAAGAGGAACTTCTTTATCGGTTGCCTCTGCAACAAACAAAAATTGAGGATTTTTAGCTCTTGCGTACGAAATTAAGTCAGCCCAAAATTCAGCCGGTTTTATCGTAGCAACATTTGCCACAACACCATCAATACCCAAATTCATAACCATATCTATAAATTTTTTATATTCATTTAGAACCTCAATATTTATTCTGCCTTCTTTTCCTGCATTCAGCATTCTAACATCAGTCCAACCACCTGGAATAATTGGGGTTCCTGATTTATTTGTTTGAAACAATGTTGTATTTTTCAGGTAAAAATCATAAGCCGCACAAGCAGGCATGTCCACAATAACTCTTATTTTGCGTCTGTGTGCTTCATCAATAAAACGTCTTGCCTGTTCTTTTGCCGATAATCTTGATTTTTTTGCCGCTAATTGAAGATTTATAGTATCAAAACCGTTTAAAGCATACAAAGATCCAGCTGTACCAACGGCTTTTAATTTGCCAACAGGAGTTATAGGAAATAAATGAATAGTATTAACACCTTGCATTGCAAGCTCATCAAGTCTATCTATGGCATTAATAAAATTACCCCGTTCCTCTCCTAAATTTTCTTCTATAATACCGTTTTTATTATAATCATTGGCATTAAAAGTTCGAATATTAATACCTAAAATAACAAGTGAATTTGTCTGGAACTGTGCTCTTGTATCATTTATCCAAATTGTTGCAGAATAAGATTTTAGTCCCACAAATAATATTAGAAATGTTAATATAAGTTTTTTCATTTTAAATCCCCATTATTATTTATTTTACCAAAGAAAATAGGCATGCACCAAATATTTAACATATTGTTGCACGCCTATTTACAAAACAAAATTATCTATGCTCTTTTTGGTTGATTTTTTTTATCTCTCCAAAAATCAATCAGCATACTTGCAAAGAAAATACTTGAATATGTACCTATTGCAATACCCAATATCATAGCCAGAACGAAATCTTTTGTAGTAACTCCACCAAATAAATACAGAGCAAACAATGTAATTAAGGTTGTTAAAGAGGTGTTAATACTTCTTGCTAAAGTTTGATTAACACTTGCATCAACAATTTCACCGAATGACATCTTTTTAGCATAATATCTTAAATTTTCACGAATACGGTCAAATACAACAATGGTATCGTGTACTGAAAAACCAATTACAGTAAGCAATGCTGTTATAAATAAACCATCAATTTGTACATTTAAAAAATAACATAAAATAGCAAATGCTCCAACAACAAATAATACATCGTGAATTAATGCAAGTATTGCGGCAATTGCAAAATCAAATTGAAATCTGAATGACAAATATACAACAATACCTAAGCAAGCCAAAGACAGAGCAATTAAAGAATTTTTAAATAATTCTTTTCCCAAAGTAGGACCGACAGAAGTTGTTGAAACTAATTCGGCATTTGTATATGATGATTTCATTACGGATGTAATTTTGTTTGCAGTTGTAGTATCATCTTCAGCGATAAATTTCGTTCTAACCGCTATAATATCTTTTGTCGCAGAATTTGTAATGTTATCATTTACATTAATAATTTGTAATGATGGATTATCAATTCCATTTTTTATCAATTCTGCTCTTAAAGTTGTTAATGCTGAATTTTCTACTTTTTTATCAATTGTATACTGCAAAACAGTACCACCGGTATAGTCAATGCCAACTTTTAGCGGTAAATGTGACGGTGAAGTAACAGATGCATATATCATCGTAATTATTCCCGGCAAAAGGAATAATGCTGAAAGGCATATCCATAACCATCTGTATTTTACAACATGAATTTTAATTTTATTTTCCATTTTTCACCTCACTAGTCCAATACACCAAATTTTGCTTTTTCACGTTTTGTTTCAGAAGCAGTATACGCTCTGCCTATTTCGTCTTTTTTCAAACCGAACATAGCAGGATATTTCAATTCACCTGTACCGAAAATTAAGTGCATAAAGTTCTTTGTAACAGTAATTGCACTAAACATTGAAACAATAACACCAAGAGCAAGAGTTAAAGCAAAACCTTTAACAATACTTGTACCTAAGCAATATAGAATAATACAAGTAATAATTGTTGTCATGTTAGAGTCAAAAATACTTGTAAAAGCTCTGTCAAATCCGGCATTAATAGCAGTAAATAAAGTTCTGCCTGCTCTTAATTCTTCTTTTGTTCTTTCAAAAATCAAAATATTAGCATCAACAGCCATACCTATTGAAAGTATAAAACCGGCAATACCTGCTAAAGTAAGTGTTACAGGTATCATTTTAAACAGCATAAATAAAATTAAACTGTAAATAACAAGAGCGATATCTGCAATCAAACCCGGTAATCTGTAATATGCAATCATAAATATCATAACCAAACCAAGTCCAATCATACCTGCAAATTTTGATTTTTCAATACTGTCAGCACCAAGAGTAGCACCAACGGTATTTTCTTCAATAATTTTAGCAGGAACAGGTAATGCACCTGCATTTAATAAATCAACCATTTCTTTGGCTTCTTCATAAGCAAACCCGTTATCACCACCTGAAATTTGTGCTCTGCCGCCAATAATTGCTTCTCTGATTACAGGGGCAGATGTTAATTCTCCATTAAAGAATATAGCCATAGGTTTACCTACAAGTTGTTGAGTCAACTCAGCAAATTTCTTTGTTCCCTTGTCGTTAAATTCCAAATCAACAACCCATTGACCGCTTGAACTTGTACTTAAATTAGCCCTATTTAAATCATTACCTGTAAGACCTGTGTCTATCCACTGTCCGCTGCCTTCTTTTAATTCTTTTTTAAAGGCTAGTTCCGCAGTTTCACCCAAGAATTTTTTTGCTTGATTTAAGTCTTTAACAGCAGGTATTTCAACTACAAGTCTTTTTTCACCCTGTCTTTGAACAACTGTTTCGGCAACACCAAGTTTATTTACACGATTTTCAATCGCAAATTGCAAACTGTCCATCATTTCAGGAGTAATTTTAGCAATTGTAGGTGTTGTTTGTGCTTCAAGAACCAATCTGGAACCACCCACCAAATCAAGACCTAATTTTGTAGGCTTAATGACAATCATAGCAATAGAAAAAATGACTAATGCCACAATAATCCAAAATAATAAGATTTTATTTTTCATTTTTTCTTCCTTATATAAAAGTAATTAACACATCAATTTTATCAAAAAGTATAAATAAAAGATTAGCAACTACGGCTATTCTTTTTCAATTTCATCCATCAAAGCAAATAATTCTGCCTTTTGTTCATAATTTAAAATTACTAAAGGTAATCTTACGTAATCTTTAATAATTCCTAATTTTGACAACGCTGCCTTAACAGGAACAGGATTTGGAGCCATAAACAGTTTTCTAAACATAGGATATAAAATCATATGCATATTTAAAGCCTCATTAACTTGCCCTTCTTTAAAATCTTCAATCATAGATTTTATTTCTTCCCCGTAAATATGAGAGGCAACAGAAACAACACCTTTTGCCCCCAAAGCAAGCATTGGAAGTGTCAAACTGTCATCACCACAATAAACATCAAAATTGTCAGGACAAATGTCCTTTATTTCTGAAACTTTATCTAAATTAGACACACTTTGTTTTACAGCAACAATATTAGAAAATTTTTCCGCTAAATATTTAATCGTTTCCGGTTCTATCTCAACACCAGTTCTTGAAGGAATATTATATAAAATAACAGGCAATTTAACCGCACCTGCAATCGCAGAAAAATGAGCCTTCATACCTTCTTGAGAAGGTTTGTTATAATAAGGAACAACAGATAAAATTGCATCCGCCCCTTCTTTTTCAGCAATTTTGGCATATCTTACCGCATCTTCGGTAGAATTTGAACCGGCATTCATTATAACTTTACCGTCATTCTTCACTGCTCTTTTAACTGTACTCAACAGTTCAATTTCTTCGTCAACCGTAAGCGTAGGGCCTTCTCCTGTTGTACCTGCTACAACAACTGAATCGGAACCGTTTTCCATTAAATATGTTGCCAATTCACTAACTTTATCAAAGTCAACAGCACCGTCTTTCTTGAAAGGTGTAACCATTGCTGTAATAACTTCACCTGCTTCAAAACGTGACATAAAATTCCTCCTTAACATTTAAATTATAAAACAATAAAAAACACATGTGAAATGTACGTCATAAATTCTTAACAAAACAATATAAATATGAAATTCATGATAGAATTTAATTATGAACAGTATAAAAAGATTTTTTGTATACTTGAGAAAAATAAAAGAAATGAGTCCGAGAAAAAAAGCTTATGCTATTGCATTTCTTATTCTTGCACTTATTTTGTTATGGGCATTTTTAGTGCAGGATTTCTTACAACCGGTTTTTCCAGATCACAAATAAAAGCGGGTAATGATCGTCAGGAACTTGAAGTAACAAGCATGATTTTGACAGAAACAAAGCAAGATAAAAAATTCTGGGAAATATATGGAGAAACAGGTACATATAACAGTGAAGAAAAAGTTGCAATGCTAAAAAATGTAATAGGAAACTTTTACAAAGACAATGAAGTTGCAATGAGTTTTGAATCTTCACAAGGCACATATAATGAAGAAAAAGAACAAATCATCTTGTATGATGACACATATATCGTTATACAAGGCGACATTTCTCTTAAAGCAGACAGACTTGTATGGTCAGGTTCAAATAAAGATATTGTTGCAACAGGAAACATAAAAGTAATTAAAAGCGATGAATTACTGGCAACAGGAAATGAAATTATTATAAGTCCTGATTATAACCATTTCAAGCTTAAAGGTAAAACCGTTTCTAAAATTTTTGACAGAAACAAAAATAGTGAAAAAAGCAAAAAGAAGGGAATATTATTCTGATGAAAAAGAAACTGATAACAATTTTATCCATAATGCTAATGCTCGCAACGTGTGCCATAGCGTCTGATTTGGTAATTGAATCGGATACACAAAGCTTTAACGAAAAAGAAAGTAAAATAAAATTTGACGGAAATGTAAAAGTTTCAGTTGATGATGCTCACGTTGTAGGCAATAAAGCAGATGTTACTGTAACAAAAAATAATCAATTGGATACGGCAACATTTTATGACAAACCTTATGCATATCAAATACAAAATAACAAAAAGCGAGAAGTAAAGGCAAACATTTTAAAACTTTCACTAATTACAAAAATAGTAAGAGCAGAAGGAAACACCCAATCAACAGTATCCGAAGGTAAAAGACCGTTAGTAATGATTACCGCAGATACACAAGAATATGATTTAAATACAAATGTCCTAACTGCCGTTGGAGGTGTAATTATTAAATATAAAGATGTACAAACATCGTCTGACAAAGCAGTAATAAAAACCGATAAAAATGGGGAATTAAAAAAACTTGATTTATATGGTAATGCAAAAGTTAATGAAAAAGTAAGCAAAGCAGAAGGAGATCACATTTCATATAATGCCGACAATGAAGAAATATATGCCGAAGGTAATACAATGACCCACACCGAAACAGATGATAACGTTCCATTGACAGTTAAAGCAAGAATGCAACAATTTAACCAAAAGCAAAATATATATAATGCAAGCGGAAATGTTCAGGTTTGGTATGATGATTATTACGCAAAAGGACCAAAAATGAGTGTATTTCCGGATAAAACAACAAACAAATTTAACGAAATTTATTTCAACGGTCGTTCATTAATAAATCAAAATGACAAAACTATTTATGCAAATAAAATTAAAATGATACTTAACCCTAAGGATTTTTATGCAGAAGGAAATACAAAAACAGTCATTAAAAATATACAATCAGCAGATTTAGAAGGAAACAAATAATGTCTGAATTACTGGATAAAGCACTTGAGTTATTTCAAAAAAAAGAGTACAAAGAAGCAATTGATGCATTTCAAGTAGTATTAGAAAATGAAGAAGATAGTGCAGAGATATATAATAATATTGGAGTTGCATACTCCAACACCGGAGATTACAAAAACGCAGAAATATATTTAAATAAAGCACTAAATTTAAATCCAAACTTACCGCAAATATATTTAAATATGTCAGACGTTTATTACAGACAAAAGGAAATAGCCTACGCTATTGAATGTCTAAGAGCAGGAGAAACCGCACTACCTGATAATACAGTTATACCCCATTATCTTGCAAGAATTTTAATGGAAGATGCACAACTAGATTTAGCAATAGATGAATTAGATAAGATATTGGAAAAAGAGCCTGACAATTATGATGCGTATTATGATTTAGGTCGTGTATATTTTGAACTTGGAAACTGGGAAGGTGCTATTTCTAACTTTGAAAATATTTTAGAATATAAAGACCAAAACGAACTTATATACTTTTACTTGGCTCAGGCTTATGAAGCAAATGATGAAATTGATAAAGCAATTTCAAACTACTTAAAATCTACTGCAATAAACAATTCTTTTCACCCTGCATTTAAAAAGTTGGGAATGCTATTTATGGCAAGAGGTGACAAAGAAGATGCCATTGAATATTTTGAAGATTACATAAATTTTGATATTCCGGAAGAAGAAAAAGAAAATATCAGAAAATTGATTCAAAGAATAAAATAGAGAGATTATTTAATTGTTACAGATACTGCAACTCACTACGTTTGTGTAGTATGACATGTTATTTAGTGGTATGACAGGTTTTGTCATTGCGAACGGTAGTGAAGTAATACGGTATTTTGTCATGTTGAACAGCGTTGCATACAGATTCACCATTCACCACATGTCATTGCGAACGGTAGTGAAGCAATCCAGTCAAATTGGATTTCAAGTATTTCTAATGGATTGCCACGAAAATCAAAGATTTTCTCGCAATGACAAAAACACCTGTCATTACTGTACATGTCAAGCAATTAGTTACATGTTTTACAAATTTCTTTAGGTGTTTTCCCGTTTAAAGATGAATGTGGTCTATGCTCATTGTAATATGCAATA
>CAJOKJ010000029.1 GCA_905235155.1 Candidatus Gastranaerophilales bacterium | reverse complement strand
TTTTTTATAGAAAATTATTAGTTTCCTTATTTATATTAAGTATTTTTTGTAAAAATAATTGCTTATTATTATTTTATAAAAAAATCAATGTAACATTTTCCATAAAATGTTACATGATATATATTCCCATAAATCAATTATATCAAACCTTTTTGCTAAAATCAAGATTTTAAATTTACAAAAAATAGTAATGTCCTGCTCGGACGGAGGAAACTTTTGGTGGCAAAAGTTGTCGGATTATTGGGGTTTGCATAGCCTTTTGCTGCGTAAATTTGCTTTAGCAAATTTAGTGCTTCGCAAACGGCTATTTGCTCTTATGAATTTCGCTCACTTTTACAGGCTTTTTTTCAATTTATTAATCAGTTTTGTAACAAAATGTAAACAAATTAAATAAAAACCTAAAGTTTTGATTTGAGTATGACGATAAAAAAAATGTAAGTTGAAACTCAAAACCAAATGAAAGGGATGTGTATATGTTAAAAAGAATTATGGAACCAACAAATAATATAGATAACGGTGTAGAATTCATTTTAAGAGGTGCTAAAAAACGTAGATCAATGGCTATGGCAAGTGCAAGAATGATGAATTCTGAAACAAGTGTTCAACAAAAATTGGTTGCGGTTAAATAGACAAACCGGAAAGAAAGCCGCATGCGGACGGTAGGTAAAAGTGTAGAAGATAACCGTATGTGGTAATATTAAGAGATATGAGATAGTTAAGATAATTGAGAGTTTTAATTTTTTAAGCGGAGTTGGTTACTCCGCTTTTTATTTATATATTGAGTTTACATTCAATTTCATTATAATCTTTATGAACCTGAATGGCTTTTTCGTTTGCAACATACGCAATATACTCAATTTCATTTTGTGAAAAGTCGTAATAATGCATTTGTAATACTATATTTGTCAAACATTCCAAACACCTTATTTTATTACAACTTTTAGTATTTTATCTTGTACTTTTGAAATATCCTTGTAATTTTCCATAAATCCTTTTAAATTTTAAAGTATAATTATAATATTATAATGATAACATATTATATTTTTTAAGTCAATATTTTAAAATATTATTATGAGAAACAAAAAAACAGAATTAACAAAAAAATTTGGCTGGAAAATTAGAATAGAAAGAACAAAAAGAAATATGTCACAGGAAGAATTAGCTGAACTTGCTAATTTAAGTATTATTACTATTAGTGCAATTGAACGTGGTGCAACAACACCATCTATCGAAACAGCCAATGATTTGGCGAATGCATTAGGTATCAGATTACCTGATTTGATTAATGTTGAAAAAATAGAATTTTAGGTGAAATATGAATTATCCGAATTTAGAAGAATTAATTGAAGTTATTAGAGTTTTGCGTTCTGAAAACGGCTGTCCATGGGACAGAGAACAAACTCATACATCATTACGTCCTAATATGATAGAAGAAGCCTATGAAGCAGTTGACGCAATAGATGAAAAAAGCCCTGAACATTTAAGAGAAGAATTGGGAGATGTACTTTTACAAGTGCTTTTGCATTCTCAAATCGCAAGTGAATCAAATGAATTTACAATAGAAGATGTTGCTAAAGAATTGAAGGACAAGCTTATACACAGACATCCTCACGTTTTTGGAAATACAAAAGTTAGTTGTGCCGATGATGTTGTAGTAAATTGGGATAAACTTAAACAGGAAGAAAAAAAAGAAAGAAAATCTCAAATGGACGGTATATCAAAGGCTCAATCCGCTCTTATGTCTGCTCAAAAAATTTCAAAACGTGCAGTAAAAGTAGGCTTTGAATGGGATAAAGTCGAAACTTTATGGGAATGTGTTAATTCTGAATTAAATGAATTTAAAGAAGCTTGTGAAGAAAATAATTTAATTCACATGGAAGATGAAATGGGTGATATTTTGTTTGCAGTTGTAAATCTTGCAAGGTGGCATAAATTAGATGCCGAACAATGCTTAATTACTGCAAATACCAAATTTATGAAACGTTTTAGAAAAATGGAAGAACTTGCTATAAAACCATTAAATGAATACTCTTTTGAAGAATTTGATAATCTTTGGAAACAAGCAAAAAAAGAATTAGCACATAAATAATTGTAATCATATAAAGTCACAGTATAATTACAATGACTTTAATCAGAATTTACAGGTGGAATAATATAATAATAAACTGTATATTCTCTTGATTGTCCAAGTACATTTTTTACATTAAACTTATATTCAATAGGATCTATTTTTGTATTTTCTTCCAAAAATGGTATTTTACTTAATGCTTGTGCAATAACCATTTCGGGTGTTCTGTCAACAACAAGTACACCGTCTTTTTTCATTTTTTCATAATCAGTCCATGGGTCAAGATAGCCGTAGGTATCTAAAAGAACTTTTGGATGTGTATCTCCGTATATTGATAATGGTAGTGTCCATTCAATATATCCGCCTAAATATTTTAAAGGTGTATTATATTTTTCTGCCCAAAATCCTTTTAAATCGTTAAATACGTGTTCAACAGGATATCTGCTTCTGTAATTTTTTTCAACTGCTAATAATGTTCCAAGTGATAAAAATATAATTAGCATTACAATATAAGAAGATTTTAAAGTATATACAAATGCTTTTTTATCAACATTAACCGGAAAAAAGTAAAATAGCATTATACCTGTCAGAAACCAAAATTCATATCCCCATCTTGGTCGCATTGTACCACCTTCAATAATACCCATAATTAAATGTAATATAAATGGCACGAATCCTAATAACAAGAAAAACCAAATAAACTTTTTTTCGTGGTTTAAATCTATTTTAAATGATGATTGTTGTTTTAATTTTAATGCTGTATATATTAAAAAAGTTCCTGCTAAAACAACAATTTGCATAAAAACAAAAATTAGCGGCTCAATTATGTGATTTAGCCAACTTCTGCCGGTTAATTCACCACTGAAATACATAAATGGGAAAAAGTCATATTTTACGAGCCATAAAATATGCGGTAAAAATATTATAAATGCAATTATTACTGAAATATAGAAAAAGATATTTTTAAAAACATCACGTTTAAATATACAAGCCCATATAAACATCGAAATAATAAGCATTGCAGTTTGATATTTGTTTAAAAAACTAATTCCTGTAATTATACCTAATATTATCCAGTCTGATTTTTTGTTTCTTGTTATACATTGATAAAAATAATAAGCAATAACAGGTAATATAAAAAGCATTATTACATCAGGATTAAAACCATAATAGCCTGTTATATAACTATATGCCCAACAACCTTCCAATATAATAACTGACAGCATGGCTTTATTTTCATCCAGAAAACATTTTGCAAGTTTGTAGATATATATAAATCCAAAAATTATAAATAATTGGCTGATAAAATATATAGCATAATCATTTTTAAATAATAAGTAAGTAAAATATGCTAACCAACCAAACAATGGCGGATGTTTTGGTGTTCCTAAATCCATGAACGAGCCCCAATAAATACCTTCTAAAGCATCTGTTGGTAAAACTGTTCTAATTAATCCTACGCAAGACCATACAATTAAGTGTACAGCCAAAAATACATAAAAGTATTTTTTTTCAATTTTTACATTATCAAAAAAATTCATAAATTCTATTTCCAACTATTTTAAATACGTGATAAAAAATTACATATAGATTTTTCTATATTCCAGCCAGTTAATATTTTATCATAAATAAAAAAATATTATAAGCTAATACTAATAATATTGTTTTGTGCTAATATCATTATTAAAAAGGTATTCAGATGAAAAAAAACTTATTTTATATAGTTGTATTGGTTATTACATTTGTTTGTTCAAATTATGCTTATGCAATAGATTGTCATAATGATAAAAAAATTAAAATTTCAAATAAAAATTTTTCTTTAATATTACCGAATAATATAAAAGGTACTTATATTGTAAAAAAGAAAAAAGACAGTATATTCATATATGACAAAATATCTAAAAAAGCAGGTTTTGGAGGGTTAGCTTTTGGTATAAAAATTTATGAAAAACCATCAGAACATGCAATGATGCCGGGTGGAAGAAAAATAGGTGAATTAACGGACAAAAACAGTAAACTTTATGATATGGTGCTTATTCAACCGACAGATGTGCAATATGACTATACAAAGCCTGTAATAAATTCATATTATAATCTTTATAACTTAGGAAATAATGATAAATACGTTATAAATGGCAAAAACGGAAATAAGTATCAAAAAAATCAAGGAATGAAAGGTCAATATTTATATAAAGACATTCTTACAAAACACATAAAAGCGATAAATGAAAAATGGAATTCTGCAAAATTAGAAAAAGAAAATATGAGTTATATGTATAACGTTTTATCTAAAACAAATAAAAACGTTTTAAATAAAGTTGGTTATATTTATGATGACATAAATGGTGATGGTATAGAAGAACTGCTTATTGGTGAAATTGCACAAGATAATTGGAAAGGTGTTATTTATGATATTTATACAATGGTTGACAGAAAACCTGTTCATGTAATAAGCGGTGGAACGAGAAACAGGTATTTTGTATGCGATGAGGCTTTTTTATGTAATGAATATTCATTAGGAGCAAAGGAAAGTGGTTGGCTGGTTTATATTCTTGTAGAAAATTCAACAGAGTTATTTCCACAAGTTGGATTTAAGTATGACGCTTACCAAAACAGTAAAAATGCTTGGTTCATTTCTTATGATTTTAAAAATGACAAATGGGAAAATGTTTCAGAAAAAATTTTTAAAGAAAGAAAAGCAATATTTGATAAATATAAAAGATTTGATTATATTCCGTTAAGTAAATTTAAACAATAAAATAAGGCGAAATTTTTGAAAATCAAAAATTTCGCCCAAATCGTGCATTAATTTAGTTAATAACAGTAAATTATTCAATAGTTAATTTAATGCTATTGTTTTTCTTTTCGACCATTTTCTTTAAAGTAATTCTTAAAACACCGTCTTTGTATTCACATTTTGAATTTTTAATATCAATATCTTTTTCAAATTCGATATTTTTTTGGAAACTTCCATAGGCAATGTTAGAATAGTGCAAAGTTTCATCTTCTTTACGTTCTTCCATTTTGTTTTCAGCAGAAATTGATAATAAATTGTTTTCAATTTCTATGTTGATATTTTCTTTTTGAATACCAGGTAATTGCACTTTGACCATATATTCTGTTTCATTTTCTTTAACTTCACTCATTGGTTGGAAGAAAGAATTTTCAGAGCGGTCAATAACTGCATTTAAAAGGTTTTCCAAATTGTTTCTTACACTTGAAATGTAGCATTCAGGGTTTCTTTCAATAACGTTAAATCTCATAATTAATACCTCCGATATTTCTTTCTGTTTAACTTATCTCTTACAATATTGTTATAACTCTTTTTTTTGAAAAATTAGGATTTTTTAACAATTTATTAACTTTTTGATATAATCGGCTTATGGAAAAAGATTTTACACTAAAATTAGAAGAAATTAGAAAAAGGTGTCTAAACTGCCAAAAATGTAATTTGTGTAAAACCCGAACAAATATTGTTTTTTCAGACGGAGTTCCAAATAATAAACTTATGCTTATTGGTGAAGCACCGGGTTATTGGGAAGACCAAAAGGGTTTGCCGTTTGTAGGTAAAGCAGGTCAATTATTGGATAGAATTTTTGAATGTGTAGGTTTGAGCAGAAAAAAGGATGTATATATTTGTAATACAGTAAAATGTCGTCCACCGGAAAACAGAAATCCATTACCCGATGAAAAAGAAGCATGCCGAGAATACTTGGATGAGCAAATAAAAATTTTAAAACCAAAGATAATTCTACTATGCGGAGGAGTTGCAGTTCAGTCAATATTAGGTGATATTGGGGGAATAACAAGAGTTAGAGGCAAGTGGTTTAATGGTTTGGAATATGGATTAGAAAATACAAAAATAATGCCAATTTTTCATCCTGCATATTTATTGCGTAATGATTCAAGAGAAAAAGGAAGTCCAAAATGGCTTATGTGGCAAGATATAAAGGAAATTAAAAAAGAATACGATAAAATTTAATAATAAACTTGAAAAAATTTGTTTATTTGATAGAATTTACTTACAAGCCGAATAAACTTTTGTAGCCTTGCCTATAAAGAATTTGGTTAAACAGTAAAACAAAAATAAGCGCGTGTAGCCCAGCTGGATAGAGCGTTTCGCTACGAACGAAAAGGTCGCGAGTTCGAATCTTGCCACGCGCGTTTTTTATTTTTTTATATGAAAGTTGCAAAAAGTTACGAATTTTGGTTGTTTTGTTTACTCTGTATCTCTATTTTTGACATGATGTATCCCGAGTTTGACATATTAGTCGGAAGTTTGTTGTAAAATTTGTATATGGAAAAATCATATTACAAATCTCCTATCGGTATATTAGAAATAATCTGTAAAAACAATAAACTTGTTTCACTAAAGTTATTCTGAAATTGCTGCAACAGCAGGAAATAAAGATGCACAAAGGGCAGTTGGCAATATATGCAATAAAAATCCCATTATGATAATTATTCCGTGCCATAGAGTAATTTCAAAAAATAACAATATAGGCGGATATGCTTATGGCAGCAAAATAAAACAAAAATTGCTTAATATAGAAAATTGTATTAAATAGCATTTAAATCTTTAACTAATATAATTAACCTAATATCTCTTTTAAATCCTTCTGAGGTAATGTAATCTCTGAAATTCGGTATTTATCCGATAAATTTTTCAAAATATTTGGCGAAATAAATGCCGGAAGGCTTGGTCCCAGTTTAATATTTTTAATTCCTAGATATAATAACGTTAAAAGAATGCTGACAGCTTTTTGTTCGTACCATGATAAAACTATTGAAATAGGTAAGTCATTAACGCTGCAATTAAAGGCTTTTGATAATTCTAATGCAATTTTTATTCCGGAATAAGAGTCGTTACATTGTCCCAAATCTAATAAGCGTGGAATGCCGTTTATTTCACCTAAATCCAAGTCATTAAACGGTATTTACCGCAAGCACAAGTTAGAACTAACGTGTTTTTAGGAGTTAATTTAACAAAATCCGTATAATAATTTCTTCCTGTTTTTGCTCCGTCACAGCCGCCAACCAAGAAAATATGCTTCAATTCTCCTGACTTTATCGCATTAATTACTTTATCCGCAGCAGATAGAACTGTATGATGCCCGAAACCGACAGTTAAAATATCACCTCCGTTTAAGCCTTGCATTTTTTGAGGTTCTTTATATCCCTCAAGTTCAAAAGCCTTATCAATAATAGGTTTAAAATCTTTGTAGCCGTCAATTTCTTCTCCTATATATTTACATTCCGGAAAACGGACAATTGATGTTGTAAAAACTCTGTCTTTATAACTGTCTTTAGGCGGCATAATACAATTTGTCGTAAATAAAATAGGAGCCGAAATATTATCAAATTCTTGCTGTTGATTTTGCCATGCAGTACCAAAGTTACCTTTTAAATGTTTGTATTTTTTGAGCTCAGGATATGAATGAGCGGTTAACATTTCACCATGTGTATAAATATTTATCCCTTTGCCATCAGTTTGTTCTAAAAGCATTTTTAAGTCGTACAAGTCATGTCCCGTAACCACGATAAACGGTTTTGCCTCAAGATTAGTCGTAACTTTTACAGGCACAGGATTACCAAAAGCTTCAGTATTCGCTCTATCCAACATTTCCATGCATTTTAAATTTATTTCACCGGTTTGTTTTTAAAACAAGTGCAAGAAGTTCATCTTGGGGTAAATTTTTAGATAAAGCAGAAAGTCCTTCATAGAAAAATTTATCAACATCATCATCTTTATACCCTAAAACCCTTGCGTGATGTGCGTATGCAGCTATACCCTTAAGCCCGAATAAAATTAAAGATTTTAAACTCCTGATATCATCTTCTGAGTTCCAAATTTTATTCATATCAAATTTAGGATTTTTTATCATTGTTTTTAACAATTCATTATCAAAATTTACGTTTGTAACAGTTGCAAAAAGTCCTTCTATTATTTCTTTAGTTGTTTTGTCGTTTGGCTCATTTGTGATAGCAAGCTCTATTAAAGAACCGACAATTTCATCTTGCAGGTTTGCAGTATCACTATTTTTTCCGCATACACCTTTGACGATACATCCGTCTTTTAGTTCGCCTGTTGTGTTATCCTTATATTTACCTCTTTGTTCGCATTGAAAACAAAACATTGACATAATTATTTCTCCTTTAGCTTATTACATAATTAATTTATATTAAAATTCGATAAAAGAATTTTGAAAACCCAATGAAGTATAATATACAAGGCTATATTATTAAAACTCTCTTAATGGCTTTTATGATTACAGAACTCGGCAGATGTAATTTCTAATTCTACATTTTAAAATCTTTTCATGCCTAGAATTATTAAAAATACCTTTTTAAACTATATTTCTACTGACTTTGTAATAGAGAAAACCATTAATCCTACGAGGATTTTTGAGTTAAATAATAAACCTGTTAAAAATGGTGAAATTATTTATATTTGTGAAAGAGAAGTTTGAGCCAAAGACAATTTTGCTCTGCAATTTGCCCTTCAAATAAGCGAGGAATTAAATTTACCCTTAAAAATAATTCATCCCAAAATTAATTACGAATACAAACCAAAACAGGTTTTTATTGACAACCAAATTACACAAGCAGAAAGGCAATTTAAACAAATTAGTTTAGATTTTGAAGTTATTGAAAAAACTCCGGATGAAATTATTAAAAACTTGAAGCCCGCCTTGATAATTCTTGATTTCAACCCGATTTTAAAAAGAGATTATTTAAAAAAATATGTGTCTAAATAATACAAAATGGGTAAATGTATTATCAAAAGATTTGATATTACTTTAATATAGAGTTAAATTGTGAATGACAATTAAATAGCTTATTGATTTATTTATGGGAAAACAAATATGCTGATAAGCCAATGCTTTAGCCTCTGCTACTAAACAAGAAAATCATTTTGGAATATCAAAGTATATTGAGAAATATGTATACATAAAGCTGAATTTGTGTTATTCTCTCAACCATTTTTCAACTTCTGCATAAATTTTGACAACATCTTCGGGGCAATCAATTCCAAGTAAATCATTGCTGATTGTTCCTCCTGCTTTAATTCTGACGTAAGCTAAATATTTATATGAATGTCTTAAACCTTTTAAATCTTCGGATTTTATATGTAAATCGGTTCCCGTAATAGCAGGCTCAAGTGTATCATCTTCATTAATGGTTGTTAAATCAGATATCTTCCAAATATTCTTGCGTTTTTCAACCCTGTAAATTAATCTCATATATGAAGTTAAAACGGCTTCTTCACCGTTTACTTTAATCCAATGCAGAGTTGTCATCGGAAGTTCAACATAGGCTTTTTTCTTGTTTTGGTGAATTATTGGGGAGCCGATACGGTTGATTATAATTTCATCAGCACTTGCCTCTGCTCTGTTGCCGCCTTTTAGGTAATCTTTAATGCTTCCTTTTGTCCAGCTTGTTGTAACCGTAGCATCTTCAAAATAGCAACTTGCAAGCTCATTATACAGGTGACGAACTCTTGCTTGTCTTTCCCATAAAACAATATTTTGAATTTGCTCATAATCTGTTGTTTTTGCAAATACAGGATTACTATTGTAAAGGCCTATTAGCATTATAAAAATTAAAAATAACTTCTTTATCATTGTTTTGTGTATTCTTCACTCCTTTGCCATAATTCTTTTGCATTTTCTTCATTATATGAAAGAGCTGAGGTAAAGCAAAGTCTTGTGCTTCTGTCGTAAAAATGTCCGGAGCTTAAAATTATATCATCAGAATATGTTAATTCCGCTAATGCTGAAGATGAATTTTCCAAATCACCATATCTTTCCGGCATGTTAATTCTGACATATTCAAACATTTTTTCATTAGTACTGGATGAAACAAAATTTGTTTTCATAAGTCCCGGATTAAAGGCATTAACCTTAATTTTACTGTCTTGTTCTTTTAATCTCCCAGCAAGCTCATATACAAAATATAAGTTGCAAAGTTTAGAATAAGAATAACGAATAGGATTTATTGCCATTTCATCGTTAGGGTGAGCAATTGCTTCTGTTCCAAGCCATTCAAAAGTTTCGTCCGCTTTCAGTATAGGTTTGTGCATATCACTTGATGTTACAAGAATTTTGCCATCTTTATCCATAAATGGTAATAAAAGGTTTGTCAAAAGAAAATGTCCTAAATGATTGGTTGCAAAAATTATATCAAAACCTTCTTCTGTCATTTGTTTTTTATCTTGTCCAACACCGCTTATTCCTGCATTACAAAGCAGTGCATAAACCGGCTTGTTGTGGTTTGTTTTGTAATTTTCAACAAATTTTTTTACAGATTCTAAAGATGATGTATCCAGTTGCATAAACAAAATATTTGGGTTTTCTGTTTCTTCAATAATTTTCATGCGTGCATTTTCTCCTTTTTGAATGTTTCTGCAAGCAAGTATGATTTCAAAATCATTTGAATATCCTGCAATTTTCTTTGCGGTTTCAAAACCTAACCCTGAATTTGCTCCTGTTATAATAACTGTTTTCATATATTTATTCTCCTATAATCAAATTTACCCTCTAAAAAATTATCCCTATTCAAAAAACATATCTACCGACTCAGTTAATTTATCTTTGAGTTTATCTAAATATTGTTCAAATTGTTTGTATTCATAGTCATCATAAATATTTAAAATATCATTTGTATAATCCTCAATCAAAGCACCGTTTTTATCTAAAATACTTTTACCTTTTGAGGTTAAATGCAGAGTTTTTACCATTCTGTTATTATTGGTTTCCATAATTCTTTTAATCAGACCTTTGTTTTCTAAAACTTTAATATCTTTACTTAAATTAGAAGTTCCTTTGCATAAATATTTTGCTAAATCTCTTTGATAGAAATTACTGTTTTTTAAAGCAGACAAAATTTCAAATTGATTAAAAGTTATGTCTGTCTTTTTGTTTTCATTGAAAAATCTTATTGCGTCAATTTGTGAAATTCTTGCAGAAACAACCAGTTTATAAAATAAAGTTTGTTTTGTCATTGTTACCTCTTTCTACAAACATAAAAACATATTACCATAAAAAACTGTTTACAATATTTGGTATTTATTATATATTGTAATTACCATACAATAGGAAATAAGTAATGGCAGATGAAGTTATACAAAACAAAGAATGGAAACCAAAAGCAAGTTTAGGCTGGATTACAACAGCTGTAATGTGTGCAACATTTGTTGATGTATTAAATACTTCTATTGCAAATGTTGCCTTAAAAACTATTGCGGGAAGTTTTTCGATATCGGATGACGAGAGTCTTTGGATTGTAACAATGTTCCTTATTGCATGCAGTGTTCTTTTACCGGCAACAGACTGGTGCTGTCGGGTATTTGGAAGAAAACAATTCTTTATGGGATGTCTTGCAACATTTTGTATATCTGCTATTGTTTGCGGTTGTGCTTCGAATTTTGAAGTAATGCTCATAGGAAGAATTTTTCAAGGTCTGGGTGGTGGTTGTTTAATACCTTTATCCCAAGCAATATTGTTGGAGAGTTATCCTAAAGAAGAGCAAGGTAAAGCTATGGGTATTTTTTCAATAGGAGTAACAATAGCACCAATTATAGGCCCGATTTTAGGCGGTTGGCTTACAACAAATTACTGTTGGAATTATGTATTTTTAATTAGTGTTCCCTTTTGTATTGCCGCATTTATAATGGTTGGGCTATTTATTGAAAATCCGCCATATTTGAAAATTGTCGGTTGGCACAAAATGGATTATGTCGGGTTTATGCTTCTTGTAATTTGGATTTCAACATTTCAGATTATGGTCGATAACGGACAAAAAAACGGTTGGTTTGATTCTGCATATATTTGTAAACTCGGTATTACTGCTTTAATTGCATTTATCGCTTTTATTTGGTGGGAATTAAAGACAAAAGAACCTCTTTTAAATTTAAGAATATTTAAAAATTGGAACTATACTTTTGGAACGACAGTGCTTACTACACTATTTGGAATTGCTTATGGAACAATAGCAATATTGCCTCAATTTTTACAGATTATTATGGGATACACTTCTTATTTAAGCGGACTTGCGGCAGGTCCTATGGGAATAGGAAGTTTCTTGGGAGTTTGGTTCTCAACTTTGTTTAATAAAATAATGGATTTAAAATATCAAATAGTGATTGGGCTTTTAACTTTCGCTGTTGGGTGTTTTATGTTTTCAAATTTAAATCTTAGCATAGAATTCAATAATGTTATGATACCTAATATTATAATAGGTACCGGAATGACTATCGTTATTATTGCTGCTACGACTGCTACTTATTCAGCAGTAGCAAAACACGAAATGACAAATGCTTCCAGTTTACAAAATTTAATTAAAAATGTCGGCTGTGCAATTGGTACATCCTCTGTTGGAGTTTTAGTTTCAAGATACGGACAAATTCATCAAACATATCTTATTGATAGACTAACAATGTTAAATTCAGCATTTGCCGATAAAGTTACCATATTAACTAACCAATTTATGCAATTAGGTCATGATAGTATAACAGCAATGCACATGGCACAGGGTGTAATTTATCGTGAATTAATGGTGCAATCTAATCTTTGTGCATTTATGAGTTCATACAAAATTTATATGATTGTAATGTTGTTTTCTATTCCTTTGGCACTTGCTTTGAGAAAAGTAAATTAAGAAAAAACTGTAAATAATCACATTTTTTAATAAGTTAGAAACAATAAATAAACTTTCAAAAAATATTTAAAATTTGTAAAAATAAATATATTTAACATTTGAATTTAGTTTTTATACTTATGGTAGAATAATTAATATGTGTAAAAGTAAAACAAGAATTGAATTTATCGATATTATAAAAGGATTGGCAATAATTCTCGTAGTTATAGGTCATACAAGTCCGAATAAAACAGAAATTTTACCTTACAAATCGCTTATATATGCTTTTCATATGCCGTTGTTTTTCATTCTTTCAGGCATTTTTGTTGCAACGTGCAGAGAAAATTATTCTTTGCAAACATTGAAAGATTTTCTGCATAAAAATTTTATTGCGTTAATTGTACCTTTTATAATATGGGGTACAATTTATATGAATTTTTCATTTTCAAATTTGATATATCTGTGTTTTGGTTCTTGGATTAGTTTTGCACATATTCATACTTTAACGTCTTTGTGGTTTATTGTTGTGCTATTTGTTGCAAGAATTTATCTTGAGTTGTTTTATATGCTGATAAATAAATTAAAGCTAAAAATAGAATATTCAATTTGTATTGCAATTCCGCTTTTCTTTACATTAGGTTTTTGTTTACCGCATCATAACGATATCACAACTCAAAACGGGAATTTTTTGAGTTATGATATAGCCTTTGTTGCCGCAGGGTTTATGCTTATCGGTTCGCTATTAAAACCTTGTATAAAAAAGATTACGGAGCTTAAAAATATATATTTAATAATGTTAATGATATTTTCAGGCTTACTGTTTATATGCGGTTTTAGTTTGACGGATTATACACATGAGTTTATGTTAATGGCAAATGCCACTTATACAAATATACCTGCATTTCTTTTCTGTTCGCTGACAGGAAGTTTTTGTCTTATATTCGCAGGTATCTTAATATATAAAATACCTGTTAAAAAACGTCTGCTTAATTTCTTGGGACAAAATACATTAGGTATATTTTTGGTTCATAGATACATTGTTGTTGCTTTTTTAACTTTTTTACAAACACATACAACATTAAGCCGTTTATCGATAAATATAATTATAACAATAACTGCACTAATTATTTCTTCTTTACTTGTTATATTAATAAATAAATACGCTCCTATAATGTTTGGTAAAACAAACAATGCTATTATTAAAAACGAGCATAATGCCTAAAGGTAACTCGTTTTGACGTATCGTATAAAATGTTTAATAATTAATAAATCTATTTTTTTATCTTTTTTATAAGAAAAATAAAAGGAATAATGGCAAGAGAAGCAACTGCAAAAACTCTAAATGCATCAATAAACGCACACAAAGTTGCTTGTTGAATTAATAGTTTATTGATTAAACCTTTTGCCATATAATTTGCCGTCATAGGATTGTGTGAGGTTATAAACGCAGTTGTATATGCTTGTACTCTCTCAACATAATTTGTTGTTGTATCAGTCAAATTACGTATAAGCATAAATTGATGTTTTTGTGTTCCTCTTGTTACAAGAGTTGCAACAATAGAAGTTCCAAACGCTCCGCCAATATTTTTAAGCAAGTTTTGCAGACCTGTCGCATTTGTCATCTGATTGTTTTTCAGAGTTGCCATAGAAAGAGTAATAATAGGTATCATAGATAAGCCTAAACCTACACCGAATAAGAAATTCGGAAATCCAATACTTACTGAGGATATTTGTAAATTTAAATCTCCGAGTATAAAACAGCCTGCTGCAATACATAGCATCCCGAGTGTTACTAATATTCTATCATCAAATTTGTTTCCGAATTTCCCATACCAAATAACTGCTGCTAATGCTCCAAGTCCTCTTGGCATCATTGAAAGTCCGCTTTTATAAGCATCATATCCCATCAGTGATTGTAAAAATTGAGGCAGAATTGCAACAGATGCGTACATTACTGCCTGCATTATTATTTGTACTGATGTTCCAATTAAATAATTTTTGTCTTTAAATATTGATAAATCTACAAGAGAGTTTTTATTTTTGATTTGAGATATTATAAACGCAACAGCAGAAATAATTGATATAAAAGATAACCAACAAATCCAAGGAGCATTAAACCAATCTGCATTGTTTCCCTTATCTAAAACAGTTTGTAGAGTAACAAGCCATACACTCAAGAAAAAGAATCCTATAAAATCCGCTTTCACATTTGCCTGTTTTTGAGCATAAGGCGGATCAAATACAAATAATTTAGCCAAAATAAAAGCTAAAAGTCCAATCGGTATATTTATGAAATAGATAAAAGGCCAGCTCCAATTTTCCGTAAGCCAACCTCCCAATACAGGTCCCAATATAGGAGCAATTACAACGACTAAACCGAATACAGCCATTGCTTTCCCTCTGTCTTTTAGTTCAAAGTTTTCAAGAAGAATTGCTTGTGATATAGGCAAAATTCCTCCTCCGCCTATACCTTGAAGAATTCTGAATAATACCATTTGTTCCATTGTTTTTGCTATTCCGCATAAAAATGAGGCAAAAGTAAATGTCAGAATACTTACAATAAAAAATGTTTTTCTACCCATTACTTTACTGAACCAATCAACCATAGTTATTATGATTCCGCTTGCAATCAGGTAACTTGTTAAAATCCACATGGATTCATCTCTTGAAACAGAAAAACTTCCTGCCATGTGTGGTAATGCAACATTTGCTATGGTTGCATCAAGCACAAACATAAATGCAGCTGACATTGTTGGCAAACAAGCAAGCCAAGGGTTTATATTTTTATTTTCTATTATACTATTGTTTTTATCAATTTCCATTTTTGTTATTTTATCCCAGTTTTCTTTTAAAAGTCCTTCCTGCAAGAGTTAATGTTATTGCAGCTATTATTATGAGCGGAATTAGGTTTATTATTACATCTTCTATTCCCATTCCTTTTAAGAAAATTCCTCTTGTCAAAACCATAAAAAACCTAACGGGATTCAGATATGTTAAATATTGCAAAAATACAGGCATATCCTCAATAGGTGAAATATATCCTGACAATAAAATCGCCGGCATCATAAATGTCATAACCGATAATATTGCCTGCTGCTGAGTATTACAAATTGATGAAATATAAAGTCCAACTCCGACTATTGCTAGCAAAGAAATTGATATTGCTATCAAAAACAAAGCCAATGAACCTCTAAATGGCAATTGGAAAAATACAGTAACTAAAATTGTCATAATTATTGTTAATATTATGGAAATAATTAATGGCGGGACAGATTTCCCGATTAAGATTTCAACAGACGATAAAGGGCTTACTATAAGCTGATCAAAAGTTCCGAGTTCTCGTTCTCTTGCAACGGATAGGGCTGTTAAAATCAATGTGATTACAAGAGCTAACAATGCAACAATAACTGTTAAAATAAACCATTGATAATTAAGATTAGGGTTATACCAATTTCTTACGCTTGCATTAATTGCGGCACCTTTTAACGGAACTGCTTCTGCACCGTATCCTGTGATAATTTGTGATGCATAACCTCCCGCAATAGAAGCCGAGTTTGTCTGCCTTCCGTCAGTTATAATCTGAACGGATGTAGTTTTACCGGATTTTATATTTCTTGCAAAATCGTTATTTATTATTATTCCTATCTGTACTTTTTGAATATCTATATATTTTTGGAATGTAGTTTTATCATCGGTATAGTAAAAGTTTCTAAATCTTGGCGAATGTTCAAATCGGCTTAATAATTCGCGTGATTCAACGGATTTGCTCCTATCCATTACGGCAACATCAATATTTTGGACCTCCATTGTAACTGCATTTGCAAAAATCAAAAGCTGCATTAACGGCATACCGATAATAATTCCTCTTGTTTTTGGGTCCATCCATATTGTTATAAATTCTTTTTTTATAAGAGCTACAACTCTGCGTAAAAAATCTCTTATCATTGTACACTCTCCAATCTAACTCTTTTTGAAGAAGCTTCAAGTCTTGTTGAAGTATTATGGTACATAAGAGCAAATAATAATAAACCTATAACTGACAAAAATATGGCATTTACTGCTACAATCTCAGGTATAGTTCCTGCCATAAACTCACTTTCAATAAATGTTACATAGTATCTTGGCGGAATAATTCTTGTAAAATGCTGGAATATATCAGGCATCGAATTTATCGGAAACATAAGTCCTGAAAGCATCAAAGCCGGCAAAAAACCTAATCCCAAAGACATCATGCTTGCTAAAAATTGATTTTTTAACATAGTTGAAATATTTAAACCAATTCCTAAAGATGTAAATAAAAACAGTCCGCTGACAATAAACAAAATTAAATAATTTCCCCGAAACGGTATCTGAAAGATACATACGCAAAGAAATACATTAAAAGCAAGCGACAACATCCCTAATATAAAATAAGGAATGTATTTACCTAAAACAATATGTATAGTTTTTACATTTGTTGATAAAAGTGCTTCCATTGTTCCTCTTTCCCACTCTCTTGCAACGACAAGCGATGTCAAAAGAATACCGATTAAAGTCATAGTAATTGCAATAGATCCCGGTAAAATAAAGAAATGACTGTCCATATCAGGATTATACCATGTTCTTATTTCAGTATTTATGCGAGGTTTTACTATTGTACTATTGTATTTACTTGTTGCCAGCCATTGATTAGCAATAGAGGCGACATAACTTTGAACATAATTTGCGGTATTTACTTCACTTCCGTCTGTTATAATCATTAAATCGGCAGTCTGCCTTCTTGATAATTTAGAAGAAAAATCATTCGGAATTATAACAGCACCCTTAATTTTTGAACGAATAAGAGCGGTTTCAATATCTTTTTCATTATCAAAAACAATTGAATTGACATATTTTGAATGTCCGAAAGATTTAACCAGCGTTGCAACTTCAGGCGATTGATCGTCATTTTTTATTCCTATTGTAACTTTTACGGAATCAAGATTTATACCGTACATATAAATTAAAATTGAAATTAAAGGCAAAATAAATGCAATTATTATGCTTGAAGGATCTCTAAGTATTTGTTTTATTTCTTTTTTTACGAGTGCTAATAAGATTTTCATTTATTGTTTCTCGCTTTCTTTTATCAAGTTTATAAAAGTTGTTTCCATATCTTGTGCACCGGCTTGTGCCTTTAATTGAGCAGGTGTTCCAACTGCGATAGTTTCACCGTGATAAAAAAGACTTATTCTGTCACAATATTCCGCCTCATCCATAAAATGAGTTGTTACAAGAATTGTTACACCTTTTTTTGCCAATGATGTTATATGATTCCAAAAATCTTTGCGTGTCAAAATATCAACACCTGATGTCGGTTCATCAAGGAATAAAACAGGCGGATTATGAATAAGTGCTGCTGCCATTGAAAGCCTTTGTTTCAGACCTAAAGGAAGTTCTTCCGCCTTCATTTTTTCGTATTCTTTTAACCCAAAAACGTCAATAACTTCATTCACTTTTTGTTTTCGCTTTAGAATACTAATTCCGTAGGCAAGAGCAAAAAATTCCAAATTTTGTCTGACTGTTAAACTCCCGTATAACGAGAATTTTTGTGCCATATACCCTAAGTTAGATCTTGCTTTTTCGGGGTTCTTCTTTATATCAATTCCCATTATTCTTGCAGTTCCGCCTGTTGGTCGAGCAAGACCGCACATCATCTTGAACGAAGTTGATTTTCCTGCACCGTTTGGTCCTAAAAGTCCAAAAATTTCACCCTTTTTTATTTTGAATGTGTTATTTTTAACGGCATAAAAATTTCCGTATCTTTTTTCCAAATTATCGGCTTCAACTGTCAAGCATTCATCATCATTTTCATCGCAATATTTGCTTTTCCACTCATAATTTTTAGCGATTAAAGATTCTTCCTGAGTGTACCCGCCCATAAGCTCAATAACTTTATTTTCAAATTCTTGAGGTGTAGGTGCAAGATTATGCGGTTTTCCTTCATAAATTATTTTCCCCTTATCAATAACAACCGCAGTATCAAAATTGTGTGCCTCATCTAAATAAGCTGTTGACCATAAAACAGTTGTATTAGGGTTTATCATTTCTCGAACCATTGCGATTAAATCTCTGCGTGAAATCGGGTCAACACCGACAGAGGGTTCATCTAAAAGTAAAAATTCAGGATTACCAAGCAAAGTGCAAGCCAGACCAAGTTTTTGTTTCATGCCGCCCGACAATGCACCCGCAAGTCTGTTTTGGAATTTTGTAAGTGCGGTAAATTCAAGCATTTTATCAAAATCATGCGGAACATTTTTTAAATCCGCATACAATTCAAGGTTTTCCCGTATAGTCAAATCCTCGTACAAGCCGAACTTTTGCGGCATATAACCAATGTGCAAATTGAGTTCGTCTTTTTGAGTTTCCGGATTAAATCCTAAAATATTTATCTCGCCACTATCGGGAAGCATAAGTCCGATAATCGTTCTCAAAAGAGTCGTTTTGCCAGCAGCATCGGCACCTATAAGCCCTGTTATTTTACCTTTTTCAATATTCAAAGAAAGATTATCTATTGCAACGGTATTTCCGAATTTTTTAGTTAAATTTTTTATTTCAACGGTATTCATGTTTGTTGAATGGTTGAACAGTTGAATGGTTGAATAGTTATTTAAAAATTTAAAAGCAATTCAACTTTTAAACCTTTCAACCTTTCAACTATATACCACTATTTCTCCTTTGTTAAACTAACCTTTATAGTTACAGGCATACCCTGTCTTAAATATTCATCAATATCATAAATATAAACTCTTATACGATAAACAAGATTTGTTCTTGTGTCAGTTGACTGAACAGTTTTAGGCGTAAATTCCGCAACAGGAGAAATATAACCTATTTGACCTTTATATTCTCTCTTTTTACCTGTTTTAGGATTAATAGTATCAGTATAAACCGCAACTTCATCACCATATTTGATATTGCCTAAATCAGTTTCATTAACATAGGCTCTAACCCATACAGGATTGGTTTTTGCCATAGTGTAAACAGGCTGACCTTTTGATACATTACTTCCGGGCTCTTGAACACGAACCATAATAATACCGTCTTCAGGTGCATAAAGTTTTGTATATTTTAATTGATTGTTCAAATAATCTCTGTTTGCAACAGCTGCATTATAATCAGCATTGGCTCTGTTTTGAGTATTATATAGTGATTCAACTTCTTGTTTTGAAACAGTATCATCATCACCTAACGGTGCATATCTTTTATATTTATCGGCTGCATCTTTTTGATTTGCAAGAGTTCTTTCAACTTCTGCTTCTGCTTTTTTATAATTTGCATTGTAATCAGATTCATCCATAACGGCAATTAATTCACCTTTTTTGACGGTATCACCTTCTTCTTTCAATAATTTTGAAACAAGTCCTGCGACTTGGAAAGACAAATCAACTTGACGAATTTCAATATTTCCGTATAAGGTTAATTCATTTGAAGTATCTTTTTTATTTGTTATATAGAAATAGGCACAAAGTCCTGCAATTAAAAGTATTAAAACTAATGCTAATATCTTTTTTTTCATTATATCTTACCCCCTGCAGTTTTATATAAAGTGTAGTAATTAACTAATCTTTGAGTTTTTGCTTTTGTCAAATCCATATCTTTGTTTATGTATTGATTTTCAGAATTTAAATATTGAGTTTTTGAAATAACACCTCTGTTCAACATTTTAGTTGAATCATTCAGATTTTTTTCTTCCAACAATAATTTTTCTTTGGTAGCATTTTCCGTATTCGTATCGTGTTTAATTATACATAATGCAGTGTTAACTTCTTTTACGGCATCTAAATCTGCTTGTTTATATTTTTCAAAGATTTCTTCATATTTTGCTTTTTTATATTTTAAATTAGCAATTTTTCTTCCACCGGTAAATATATCTTGTGTTGCCCCTGCAAGTAATGCCGCAAGTGAAGATTCCCAAGAGAAGAAAGAACCCGGTGCAATATTGTTAAATGCCCAAATGCCCGTAATATTGAATGTCGGTAAAAACTCTTTTCTTGCGACACGAATATCAATTTTTGCTTTTTCCAGCTCGGTTTCCGCTTTTTTTACATCAGGTCTTGAAAAAATTACATCAGATTCAATCTCACTCGGAATAACTGCGTTGTATTCAAAGTTATCTATGCTTCCTCTTTCTATATCCGTTGAGCAATCAGCATTACGTCCGAGAAGAACAGCAAGCTCCATTAAAAGAACTTCTCTCTGTTTTTCGAGGTTCTCAAGTGTAACATTTGCATCTTTTAAGTTATTCCTTGAATTATTTAATTCTGTTGAATTTATTACCCCTCGAGAAAGTTTTTTATCATCGTTATTCAAAATTTCGGTATAATTATTAACTCTTTTTTCTTGTTCTTCTATAAGCTTGTCATACTCCAGAATATTTGTATAAACAGTAGCAACATCAGATAATAGTGTTAAATAAGCAGACTGTTCATCATATTTACTCATTTCATAAGTTTTTTTAGCACTTTTAGTTTTATCTCTGTTTTTTAGCAAAAAATCAGCCTCATAGTTTACCATAAAAGGCAATACGAAAGCATTTTTGCTTATACTCAAATTAGGATTAAACTTTGGAGAATGAATACCTAAATAATTAGCGGCTACGCTAAATGTTGGTAATTCATTTGCGAATTGTGATTTTACCCCCTGTCTGTATTCCTCTACTCTTGCTGTTGCCTGTTTTGCACTATGATTATTTTCTAATGCCTCATTTACATATTGGTATAAATAATTGTCATTAAAACAGTTGAAAAAGTCGATGTTCAAATCTTTTTTGTCAACAGCAAAAGCCATTGGTGTAATTAACAATGTAAACTTTTTTATACATTAATACCTCCCTCTTTTAATATTGTTTTTATATAAAGTTTTACATTATTTTTAATAATCTCTTTATCTTGTTCACTAAATTCTTTCTGATTTAAAAGTTTTAACGAGAATGCCGAAAGAACAAGCGGTGAATTTATTTGTGACATGATAAAAACAGACTTAAAAATTATATCCTTATCATTCTCGTCTTTATCAAAAATTGCGGCAGTCACTTTCCTTAAATAAGTAAACATAGGAGAAGTAAGTTCTGTTCTTTGCTGCTGTTGTTCTTGTATCAAAAATCTCATTAAATCATGCGAAATAAAACCACCATACAACAAGTCAACAGCATTCTCCAATAATGTAAATAATAAATTTACTTGTTCTTTTTTTGAAAGTGTTTTTAAATCGACATCAAAATCCCAAAAAGTTTTTGCATATTCAATTTGTTTTTCAACCAAATCATCTAAAATACCTTGATATAGTCCTTCTTTTCCACCCCAAAAATATGAAATCATGCAAATATTAACATTTGCATCTTTGCATATCTCTCTGATTCCAACACCATCAAACCCTTTTTGAGCAAAGAGCTTTGTAGCCGATTTTAGTATTCTTTGCTTAGATTTTTCTTTTTCTTCACTTATAACTTCTGTTGGCACACTTAATTCCACCCCTCTATAAAATAATAAAACAATCGTTTGATTTTTGTCAAGCTACAAAAACTTTTTTTCAAAACACTCTGTAAATTTTTGTTTACTATATATTTAAAATGTTTGTGTTAAAATTATGGAAACCAAACTTGAATGAGTTTATTCTGCACAAATTAACTTAAATTTAAGCGAGGTAAATATGAATATTAATGAAAATTATAAAAATTTAAACGAAAGTTATCTTTTTTCAACTATTGCTAAGAAAGTTAGCGATTTTTCTTCCAAAAATCCGAATATTGAAATAATAAAATTAGGTATTGGAGATGTTACATTACCTCTTTGTTCTGCTGTAATTGAAGCTTTACATAACGCAGTTAATGAAATGAGTTGTAAAGAAACTTTTAAAGGTTATGGACCTGAGCAGGGGTATGATTTTTTAAAAAATGCTATAAGAAATTATTATAAAAATAATAATGTATCCATTGAGGAAAATGTAATATTTATATCCGATGGTGCAAAGAGCGATTTAGGTAATATTTTGGATTTATTCAGTAAAGATAATATCTGTTTAATTCCTGATCCGGTGTATCCTGCGTATGTTGATGTTAACCTTATGGCAGGAAGAAAAATAATTTATATAGATGCTAATGAAGAAAATAATTTTCTGCCTTTGCCTGATGAATCAATAAAATGCGATATAATCTATATTTGTTCTCCTAATAACCCGACAGGTGCTGTATATAACAAAGAACAACTTAAAAAATGGGTAGATTATGCGATTTTAAATAATGCTATTATTCTTTTTGATTCGGCTTATGAAAGTTTTATAGCAGGAGATGAATTTCCAAGAAGTATTTATGAAATAGAGGGTGCTAAATCTTGTGCAATAGAATTTTGTTCTCTATCTAAAACGGCAGGTTTTACCGGTACAAGATGCGGTTATACCATAGTTCCAGATAGTTTAAATTATAACGGAATGAATTTAAATAAAATGTGGTTAAGACGTCAAACCACTAAATTTAACGGTGTTCCATATATTGTTCAAAAAGGAGCTGAAGCTGTATTTAGCTCAGTTGGTCAAAAACAAATTCAAGAAAATCTAAATTATTACAAGTGCAACGCTAAAATCATAAGTGATACTCTTGATAAATTGTATATCAAATATACAGGTGGTAAAAATTCACCATATATCTGGTTAAAGTGTCCAAATAATATGAACTCTTGGGATTTCTTTGATTTATTATTAACAAAAATCGGTCTTGTTGGAACTCCCGGCAGCGGTTTTGGCAAAAACGGTGAAAATTGGTTCAGATTAACCTCATTCAATACAATTGAAAATACAACCAAAGCAATGGAAAGGTTTTATAATTTTTTTAAATAACAACTTCTCCAGTGAAAGAATAATCAGCTCTGCCTGTCATAAAAACAGAATGTTTTATGTCAGCCGAACTTCCGCTCCATTCGATTTTTAATACACCACCGGGTAAATTTGCTTTTACACAATTATTTAAATAACCGTTTAAAATTCCTGCAACAGCCGTTGCACAAGTACCTGTGCCACAAGCCAATGTTATTCCGCATCCTCTTTCCCAAACATTAATAATAACCTCATTTTTTGATAAAATTTCAACAAATTCAACATTTGTTTTTTCCGGAAATAGTTTATCATTTTCGATTATTGAACCATATTTTAAGGCAAGTTCTTTGCTGTCTTTTTCAACAAAAATAACGCAATGGGGATTACCCATGCTTACTATATTTAACAAAAATTCTTTATTATCAATAGTATAAGGTATATTTAAATTTGTTTTGGTTTTGCATGGAATTTCACTTGGCTCTAAAATTGGTATTCCCATATTTACACAAACTTCGTTTTCTGAAATTATTTTTGGAACAATAATGCCAGCTTTTGTTTCAACGGAAAATTCCTTTTTATCAATTATTTTATTGTCATAAACATACCTTGCAAAACACCTCATTCCGTTTCCGCACATTTGGGCAACAGAGCCGTCAGAATTGTAAAATATCCAAGAGATGTCAGCTTTATCACTATTTGGATTAACTATAATAAGTCCGTCTGCACCTATTGAAAAATTTCTGTTACACAATTTTGCTGCCAGTTTGTTTGCGGGCATGTCAGCCTTTTTATATTCATTATAATCAAGAATAACAAAGTCGTTACCAAGACCGTTCATTTTGGTAAATTTAAATTTTTTCATATTGGATATACTACAATAAATTTTTCGTAGCGTTTATTAAGTTAAATTTGTTAAAAACTGTAAATTAAATTATTTATCTGTAAATTTTAACGATTTTAAGTTTTTTTTAATAAAATTCTTAAAAAATTTATTAAAATTTTAGCAAAATTTTTTAATTTTAACTTCAAAATTGCAAAAAATTTTATAAAAATTAAAAGTTTTAGAAAACTTAATATTAAGCTATGTTTGACCACTATAATTTGAAGTTAGAAAATAATATTATGTGCAGAATAGGTTCAATTAAGTCGAAACATTATATACACCCGAGTCTTGCTTTGAAATTAATGCGTTCACAACAAAAGGGGCATGATAATTCAGGTTTTGCATTTATTATGCAAGATTTGGGCGGTATTTTTGAAAATTATAAAGACTTGCCAATTTTATCAATGGCTGTTACGGATGAAGGTATGAAGTATGCAGAAGATTTACTTCATCAAATAGGTTTTGTGAGAAATTTTCAATATACACCTGAAGTTTATCCTGATAATTTATTAAAAATAGAAACAATGCCAAACTATATTTTTGAGGTGTTTCAATATCCGAAAACTTATAAAAATGCAACTCGAGAAGAAAAAGAAGAGTTACTTCTTGATACAAGATTAAAATTAAGAGCATATTTAGAAAAAAATGAAGAAGGTTTTGTTTACTCTTTTTATCCTGATGTCATTTCTTTAAAAGAAATAGGAGATCCAAATGATATTGGTACATATTTTAACCTCTGGAGCGAAGAAGTTAATTTAAAAGCTAAAATTATAACGGCACAATGCAGACAAAATACAAACTATGATATAGTTCGTTATGCTGCACACCCATTTTTCTTACAGGGCTATACCACTTTAACAAACGGTGAAAATACATTTTATGAAAAAAATAAATTAGTGCAGCAAAAACTTCACAAAGGTTATATTGGTTTTGAATCTGATTCTCAATGCTTTTTATATACACTTCATTATGTTCATAAAATTTTAAAATGGCCGTTAAAGTACTATAAGCATGTCTTAACACCGCTTCCGTTTGATGAGATGGAAAAAAGGGATAATAAAAACGTACTGGAAAGAATTAAATCATCTTTGCAAAATTTAGAAATAAACGGGCCCAATACAACTATTGGGGTTCTTCCTGACGGCACAATGTTCAATGTAATAGATTCAAAAAAATTAAGACCTACCGTTATCTGTAAAGACAAAGATATTGTTATTATGACAAGCGAAGTAACAGGGGCTAATGAAATATTACCCGATAGAGATATTTCTAAAGACATTTACACAAATGAAAGAGAACTTGTTGTAGTGGATAATGATTTAAATATTCAAAGGATTGCTCAATGACGGATATAAATATAAATAGCATATCAAAAGACGATTTGCCTTGGATAGTTGAATACGATAGCGATAAATGTATGCTTTGCGGACATTGTGTTGCAGCCTGTTCATTTGGTGCAATAAAAGTTGATGTTCAAAAAAGAAAAAAGGTTAGAGCAATTTCCAACGAAGAAGGCTTTCAAATCGACGAGGACCAAAAAGCAATCCCTGTAATAAGACAAGTCATTGATGCCAATAACTTTTGCAGAGGGTGTGGAATTTGTACAAAAGTTTGCCCAAACGGTGCTATAAAAGTTACCCGAAATCAAACTGAAATTTTTGGAACAAGATACAGAGCTAAAACTTCTCAATCAGTAAAACGCGGAGGAAGAAGCAATTTACATACTGAAGGGCGAACATTAGATAAAATTAAAGTCGGTCGAATTTCTCAAATGACAGACCCTTCACTTGACGCTCTTCGTCATACATTTGATTTAAGAACTAATTTAGGCAGAGTTGTAAGTGCAGAGAATCTTGATTTTGATTTGGTAAATGGAGAATTGCAGGAAAAAGAAAACGAAAAATTACCGGTAAATAAATCCATTTACCCAATTATGTTTTCCGATATGTCAATCGGAGCCTTATCTCCAAGAATGTGGGAGGCGATAGCAATAGCTACCGCATACTTAAATGAAGTTAAAGGAATCCCGATAAGAATGGCAACAGGTGAAGGCGGAATTCCTGATAAACTTTTAAAATCAAAATATCTAAAATATATGATATTACAAATTGCTTCAGGTCATTTCGGTTGGAACAGAATTATAAACTCAATGCCATATATGCAAGAAAATCCTGCAGGAATTTTAATTAAAATCGGTCAGGGAGCAAAACCTGGTGATGGTGGGCTCTTGATGGCTGAAAAGAATGTAAAACTAATTCAAGAAATAAGAGGTGTTCCAAAAGCAGATTTACTTTCTCCTCCTAATCATCAAGGACTTTATTCAATAGAAGAAAGTGTTCAAAAAATGTTTCTTTCTATGAACTGTGCGTTTAAGTTTAAAGTTCCTGTTTCAATTAAAGTTGCGGCATCTTCAACGAGCGTGAGTGTATATAATAACTTGCTTCGTGATCCCTATAATATCGTAGGCGGTTTCTTTATTGATGGTCTGCAAGGAGGAACGGGTGCAGCTCATGAAATTTCTTTAAATCACACCGGACATCCGATTGTGTCAAAATTAAGAGATTGTTATTTAGCAGCCGTTCATCAAGGAAAACAAGGTCAAATACCGATATTTGCAGGGGGCGGTATTGGAATGAACGGAAACCTCGCAGCAGACACTTTCAAAATGATATGTTTAGGGGCAAGCGGAGTATTTATAGGTAAATTGATACTTCAAATTGCAGGCTGCGTAGGAAATGATTTTGGCAAATGTAACGGATGTAATACAGGCAAATGTCCAATAGGAATAACAACTCAAAATCCTAAGTTAATGCAAAGACTTGATGTTGATAGAGTAGCTGAAAATATCGTTAATTATATTTGTGCAACAGATATTGAACTTAAAAAACTTCTTGCACCGGTTGGTAATTCAACTCTGCCAATAGGAAGATCTGATGCCCTTGTTTGTGTTGATAAAAATGTTGCGGAAAGGTTAAATATTCAATATGTGTGCTAAAAAAATAATAAATACAGTTGAAAATGATAAAAGAACTTCTACGCAGAATTTAATGCAAGAGATTTGGTGTGCTATTGATGAGGGTATTACCGATTTTGAGATAAATGCTTGTGGACAACATAATATCGGAGGTTCAGTTTGGTCTAAAAATGGTGAAGATTTAAACTTTTATATTAAAAATCCGGGTCAGCGTGTTGGTGCTATGGGTTCGTATGGAACAAATATTTATGTAGAAGGTTCAGCTCCCGCAGATACCGGTTGGTTAAACAGCGGTGCCAAAATAGTTGTAAACGGTGATAGCGGAGATACAACAGGACATTGTGCAGCATCCGGAAAAATTTATATAGGCGGAAATGTTGGTACAAGGTCGGGTGCTTTAATGAAAAAAGACCCTAAATTTACTGCTCCTGAATTATGGGTATTGGGTTCGACAGGTTCTTTTTCATTTGAATTTATGGGCGGAGGTATTGCCGTTATTTGTGGTATCGGCTGCGAAAATATGCCGTCAGTATTGGGCGACAGAGCTTGTGTAGGTATGGTTGGTGGAATTATTTACGTCAGAGGAAATATCAAAAATTTATCCGATGATGTGTATTTACTTGATTTAGATGAAAATGACAGAGAATTTTTAAGAACAGGCTTAAAAACATTTTTGTCAGAAATTCACAAAGAAGAATTTTTTAATCAACTGTGCGAATTTGCACAGACTACTAATACATCTGCCCCTGCTATCTGGCATAAGGTAGTAGCAAAAACTTATGAAGAAAGACAGAAACACAATGATATTTCATTAAAAACATTTAGAGTAAACAAATGGTTTGAAGAAATTGGCGGTTCAATATTTTCTGATTTAATTCAAGATGATTTTAAATCTTATGATTTGGTTCAAACAGGTATTTCAAGATTACGCAAACCTCATTGGAAAAATTATGCGTATAGTGCTCCATGTGAATACAACTGCCCGATAAAAATCCCGACACAAAAAAGATTTTCACTTCTTCGTTCGGGGCGTGTTAAAGAAGCACTTGAACTGGTTTTAGATTATAGTCCTTTCCCTGCTTCAGTTTGTGGTCAAGTGTGTCCGAATTTATGTTTAAATAGCTGTTCAAGAGGTAGTTTTGATGAACCTTTAGATGTTAAAATGCTTGGTAGTTTATCTAAAGACATAAAAATAAAACCTGCCCAAATAACACATAAAGAGCGTATTGCCATAATCGGTAGCGGAGTTGCAGGTATTTCAACAGCTTGGCAGTTATTAAGAAAAGGATATGAGGTTGAAATATTTGAAGCTGATGAAAAAATCGGTGGAAAACTTTCTCAAGTAATACCGGAAGAAAGACTGCATAAAGAAATATTAGAAACAGAGCTTGAACGCTTTAAGTTGGTAAATGGGGAAGGTAAAGTTCACACTTCAACAAAAGTTACAACTGAACTATTTGACCAACTGGAAAAAGATTTTGATGCCATAGTTTTAGCAATAGGCGGACATAATCCGGTTGTAATACCTTTTGAAGGGTATGAAAGATTAATTAAAGGTCTAAACTTTTTAAAAGATTGCAAAAACGGTAAAAAATATGATTTAGGTAAAAAAGTTGTAGTTATTGGTGCAGGAAATGCTGCAATGGATGTTATAACAGAAATTTATAAACAAGATGGGATTGAAACGGTTACCGCTATTGATATTCAAGAGCCAAGTGCATTTGATAAAGAAATCAAAGCAGCTGAGAAATTAGGTGCAAAAATAATGTACCCTTGTTTTACACAGAAAATAACTGATAAAGGTGTATTATTAAAAGACGGAAGATTTTTAGAAGCCGACAGTGTTATTATATCTGTTGGCGACAGACCTATTTTTGATTTTGTGCCAAAAGATTATTTAAATGAAAAATCCAGAATACAAATAAACGAATTTATGCAAACACAAAACCCTAAAGTTTTTGCAATAGGTGATGCCATAAAGCCGGGCTTGTTTACAAATGCCATAGCGGACGGAAAACATTGTGCAGAAAATATTATCAAATTTTTGAATAATGAAACTCTAAAACCAATCAAAGAAAAAGATTTAATTCCTTCTAAAAGAATTAAATCAGAGTATTATGAGTGTTATAATTCAAATTGCGACAATGAGCAAAATCGCTGTATGTCATGTGGCTATTGCAGAGATTGCGGCTTATGCAAACAAAGCTGCCCTCAGAATGCTATATCAAGAATAGAGCAAGGAGATGGTAAATTTGAATACATATCCGATTCTTCTAAATGTATTGGCTGCGGAATTTGTGCAGGTTTATGCCCTTGCGGTATTTGGGAAATGGAAAACAATAAATAATTATTTCTATTTTCTTGCATTATCAATAAAGGTGCAAAATGCACCTTTACCTAAAATCTGTTTAAAATAAAAACATTATTGCATATTTAAATACATATCTACTTCAAGCGGTGTTACGTAAGTTCTGAATTTATCACATTCTTTTTCTTTTGCTGAAATAAATTCATCGTAAATATGATTACCTAAAGCATCTTTTATAATTTCATCATCGTCTAACAAATCTAATGCTTCAATTAAACTTGCAGGAAGTGAATCAATCTTTGCTCTTTTTCTTTCTTTTTTTGTCATTTGGTAGATATTTTCTTCAATTTGAAGTGGCGGTTCTATTTTGTTTTCAACACCGTCTAAAATTGCACCTAAAATTACGGCTAATGCTAAATAAGGATTACAACTCGGATCAGGTGAGCGAAGCTCGACTCTTGTTGAATTACCACGTTTAGCCGGAACTCTGATTAAAGCACTTCTGTTTGCTAAACTCCAAGCTAAATACACAGGAGCTTCATATCCGGGAACAAGTCTTTTGTAGCTGTTAACAATAGGGTTTGTTATAGCCGTAAAAGATTTAACGTGTTTTAGTAATCCTCCTATTGAATATAAAGCTTCTTTTGATAATTGATAAGTTTTTTCAGAATCGAAAAATAAATTTTTGCCATCTTTAAATAATGAAATATTACAATGCATACCTGAACCGTTTATACCAAAAATCGGTTTGGGCATAAATGAAGCAACCGCCCCATTTTGTTCAGCAATTGCAGTTACCGCATATTTAAAAGTCATAATGTTATCAGCAGTAGTTAGTGCATCAGCGTACTTAAAATCAATTTCATGCTGACCTCGAGCTACTTCGTGGTGACTTGCTTCAACTTCAAACCCCATTTCTTTTAAAGTTTTTACCATTATTCTTCTTAAGTTTTCACCTTTATCAACGGGAGCAGCACTGTAATAACCGGCTTTATCAAAAGTATCCGTTGTTGCAAAACCGTTTTCATTTTGTTTAAAAATAAAAAATTCAGCTTCAGGGCCAACATTCATTGTGTAACCTAATTTTTCAGCACGAGCTATCATTTTTTTAAGGTTACATCTGGGACAACCCTCAAAAGGAGTACCGTCTGCATTATGAATATCGCAAATAAATCTTGCAACTTTTGTGTCATCATCGCTTCTCCAAGGAATAATCGCAAATGTTTTAAGGTCGGGATAAAAATACATATCCGATGTTTCAATACTCCTAAAACCTTTAATAGAAGAACCATCAAGCATTATTTCATTATTCATCGCACTTTCCAATTGCTCGGATGGAATTGAAAGATTTTTCATTGTTCCGTTTATGTCGCAAAACTCAAGTTTTATAAATTCAATGTTGTTTTCTTTGACTATTTTAATAATTTCTTCTTTGGTTAAAGTTTTTTTGTAGTCAATAATGCTTCGTGTTGTCATATTTTATTTTCTCCTATTTTTGTTTATGTTGTAAATTATATATTGAGGTATTTTTGAATGTCAAAAAACCAAGCAGAACAAGGAATTGTAAAGTTTTTTAAAAACAGGTTAAAATACTAATTTTGTATTTTAAATATTATCATTTTTTTTATTTTTTCAAAATTTTAATAAAAATTTTTTGCTTAAAATTGATTTTTCAAGAGACAAAAATAAATTTTTCATACACTTTACATTTTGTAATATTAACAATAATATTTATACATGAATTTTGGGGTACAATCTTTATCTGTTTATCAAATAATTTTATCATATAATATTCCTATGAATAATTTTTTAAATAAATTTTTGCAAAAAGAAAATAAAAATTTTGAAGATAATATTCAAAATTTATTGAAACAAAATAAATTTGAAGCAATAATTAAAAATTGTAATAATTTTTTAGAAACAAATAATAATATAGAACAAGAACAATTGTGCAAAGTATATTTTTATCGCTCTTATTCCTGTTCACAAATAGGAAATTACGAACAAGCCTTTTTAGATTTAAATAAATTAATTGATATCAATCCAAGACCTTCTTTTTATTATAAAAGAGCTTTGATTAATTTAAAACTTAAAAACTATAAAAACGCACTAAAAGATTGTAAAATCTGTGAAGAATTAATAATAAAAATAAATCAAAATGAAGGGGTTGATTTAGAAAAAATATATAACTTAAAAAATTTAATTTTTGAATTTGTAAAAGCAAATATTGAATTCAAAGACTTAATATTCCAATTTGGTAAATATAATCTTAATGAAGACTTAAAATATATAGAAAATATGAAAGAAGGATTTAACATTAACGATAAAACAAAATTAACCGATTTTATAACAAATGAAGAAAACTAAAAATAAAAGTCCAACATTATTAAATGTTGGACTTTTATTTAATAAACAATTACAGATATTTAATGGTTTCATTATACATTATAGTTCTAAAATCTGCATCCGTTGTAATATTAGGATATTTTTTCATAAAGTCATCAACTTTAAATAAATCTAAATATTTAGTTAATTCGCTTTGAACGTACGGATAATCATGTTCTTTTTTCAATTTTTCAATATATTCTTTAACTTTGTTCTGAATAGTTACTCTATCGAAAGCGTAAGAACTTTTCTCCGTTTTGTTCGTATTTGTTTTGTCTGTTTTTGCTTCTTTGTCAGTTTTGTCTGTTGATTCTGTTTTAGCTTCTTTAGCTAATTTTTCTTCTTCTTGTTTTTTAATTTTTTCAGCGTCTTTTGTTGGATTTACTGCATTTGAGGCTGTTGCTGAATTTACTCCTGATACTGAATTAACCATAGGCGACCCTCCTCTCTTTTAAAGTGGCATTTTTATTATCGACATTTTTTTTTTAAACTTTAATAAAATAAACAAAATAAAAAGTTTTGTAAATTTTTTTTTGCTATAATTATTATAATCAATATTGAAAGAGGCTAAAATGACTGAAATAAGAGAAGAATTTATTAAACAAGCGGAAAAAATCGGCAGAAGTTGTGAAATTTTACCGGGTGGTGTACAAGAGTTAGCTCAAAAACTTCAATATGCACACGATAATAATAAACCCTTACGTATAAAATTAGGTATGGATCCTACAAGACCTGACTTACATCTTGGACATACTGTTGTAATGCGAAAATTAAGAGAATTCCAAAAACTTGGACACAAAATCGTTTTAATCATTGGCGGTGCAACTGCTATGATTGGTGATCCTTCAGGTAAATCAGAAACACGTCCTGCTTTAACAAAAGAACAAGTAGATATTAATGCTAAAACCTATTTTGAACAAATTTCTAAAGTTATTGACGTAACGGATGTTGAAGTTAGAAATAATGCTGATTGGCTTCATTCAATGAGTTTTACTGATTTATTGAAACTTGCATCACAAATTACCGTTGCACAAATGATGACTCGTGATGATTTTGCAAAAAGATATTCTGAGGGGAAACCTATTGCTATTCACGAATTTTTCTATCCGCTAATGCAAGCTTATGATTCGGTTGCAATTGATGCTGATATTGAATTTGGTGGTACAGACCAAAGATTTAATACGCTATTGGGACGTGATATTCAAGAAGCTTATGGCAGAAAATATCCTCAATTGGTAATGCTTTTACCTTTAATCGAAGGTACTGACGGTGTTGTTAAAATGAGTAAAACATATCCTGAACATTGTATTACACTTACTGATACAGCAAATGATATGTTTGGTAAAGTTATGAGCATTCCGGATACTTTAATTGTTAAATACTACGAGCTTTTAACTGATGTTGAAAATGATGAAATTAAAAAAATTCATGATAATTTAGAAAATAATTCCGTAAATCCACGAGATTTAAAACTTCAATTAGCACATATAATTACAGAAGAATATCATGGAAAAGAAATGGCAGATAAAGCTCAAGAAGCTTTTATAAATGTTGTTTCAAACAAAGGTATTCCTGATGATATTCAAGAATATAATCTTGTAGAAAGCAAAAACATTCTTGATTTATTACTTGAATTAAACTTTATTCAATCAAAAGGTGAAGGTAAACGTTTAATTCAAGGTGGTGGTGTAAAATTTGAAGGCGAAAAAATAGCAGAACCAACATTTTTAGTTGAAAATGCCGGAATTATCCAAGCAGGTAAAAGAAAATTTGTAAAAATTGTAAGATAATAAAAAAATGTTTGATAGAGCAATACATCATATAAAAGATGATATAAAAACAATATACGATAAAGATCCTGCTGCAAGAAATATTTTTGAAGTTATTTTTTGCTATCCGGGTTTACATGCCCTTTTAGCACACCGTCTTGCTCATAAATTATACAAAATGAAAATACCTTTTATTCCTCGTTATATTTCTTTTATAATGCGAATTTTAACAGGTATAGATATTCATCCCGGAGCAAAAATAGGTGACAGATTTTTTATTGATCACGGCGAAGGAGTTGTTATAGGCGAAACAGCTATAATTGGTGATGATGTTCTTATTTATCAGCAGGTTACGCTCGGAGGTACCGGAAAAGACTTAGGAAAAAGACACCCAACAATAGGTAACAGTGTAATTATTGGTGCAGGTGCAAAAATTTTAGGTAATATTACAATTGGAAATAATAGTAGAATTGGTGCAGGTTCTGTTGTTATTGACGATGTTCCGGAACACGCAACTGTTGTTGGTATTCCGGGAAAAATAGTTATTCAAAAATATGTTGATGAAAATGGAACTCTTATGCATAACCGTATTCCTGACCCTGTAATGTGCAAAATTAATCGTATGACGTATGAAATTAAAGAATTACAAGAAAAAGCAGGAATTTATCACACAGAATTTAAAAATTGTGAAAATGAAAACGAAAATTAATATCCGTTATAAGATTTATCTAAAATCCAATAGAGAAATATACAACTTATGTATGTAAAAATCATTTTTGCACCCAAAATATATGGTGTTGTATCATAAGATTCGTATACAATTTCTGCGGCTATTAAAATTATAATGACAACTTTAATAATCAAAGAATTTATGTCAAATTCATTTTTAATTTTCCAACCATAATAAGTTACAGCAAGACATATTATGTATGCGAACATAAAATTCATTGCATCAATTTGATTCATTGAATAATGATTAAAATTAAAAATTTCAAAATACATATAAGAATTTTATCATAAAATTTTACCAATAAAAAAGTCATCCGTTTTGGATGACTGATTAAAACACACTTACTAAAACCTATTTACCTTCTTAAAT
>CAJOKJ010000028.1 GCA_905235155.1 Candidatus Gastranaerophilales bacterium | reverse complement strand
TAGATACAGAACACAACGCATTAAAAACAGAATTTGATTCAGTAAAATCATTAATCGGTGAAAACGTAGAAAAAACATTCAACTTGTTCTCATAATAAACATATTTAAATACAAGAAACACCACTCTTTGAGTGGTGCTTTTCTATAAGTAGAAAAAGGAGATAGAACCTCATTATATTCAAGCAATTAGGCTTCAATATGAATTATTTTGGAACTTTATTTTATGATATTTCCATCTTCGTCAAAGTGTATTCTTTTTAAAACTTTAGTAATTTCAAAATCACCATAGTTTTCTATTTTTTTGATTTCTTTCACTGTTTCTTCATACAACACTATTTTCCCGTTTCTGTATAGTGTTGTTGCAGTTACATTTCCTACTTTTTCCACATTCATATTATATGTAGAATTTTGCGTGTCAAAGTTTTTCATATTTCTCGTGTACCCCAAAAAACCTTTTAACTTTATTATATTACTACAAATGTAGTAATAATGCAATACCCTATTTATTTTTCTTTACATTGCTATCTCATTATTTTCTCCTTACATAAAAAAAGGACTTTAAAAAGTCCTTTAATCTATAATTTCTCCATTTATGTACCAAGTTTTTGCACCTGTTATTTTAACTTTTACAAATTTACCTGTTAAATCTTTTTCACATGGTATGTGAACAATTTTGTTATTACGAGTTCTGCCGGTTACGACATTTTTACCTTTATGATTTTCAAAATTTTCTATCAATACATCAAGTTCACGACCTACAAATTTTTGATTGGAACGCAGACAGCATTCCATGTTTTTTTCGTTTAGTCGTCTTAGACGTTCTGTTTTAACGTCTTCAGGAATATATAAATCAACCCATTTTGCTGCTACTGTTTTTTCACGAGGTGAATAGGCTGCTGTGTTTGAGTAATCAAGATTTAATTCATCCATTGCCGTTAAAGTTTCTTCAAATTGTTCTTCTGTTTCACCGGGAAAACCTGCAATAAAATCGCTGGTTATAGTAACATCCGGAACCATATCACGAACTTTGTTTGCAATTTTTGCATAAGTTTCACGGTCGTAGCGTCTGTTCATTTTCTTTAAAACTTCGCTTGAGCCTGATTGCATAGGAATATGGAAATATTCACAAACTTTATCAAGTTTTACGGCTGTTTCTATTAAATTATCCGTAATATCAGTCGGATAAGATGTTACAAATCTAATCCAAAAATCACCTTCAATGTCATTTAATTCTGTTAAAAGGTCTGCGAGGCGGTATTCTCTATCTTTGAAATCTTTACCATAACTGTCTACATTTTGACCTAAAAGTGTAATTTCTTTAAAACCTTGAGATAAAGCATCTTTGGTTTCTTTAATAATTGTTTCGGGAAGTCTGGAACGTTCTCTGCCTCTTGTATAAGGAACGATGCAGTATGTGCAGAAATTGTTACATCCTTCTGTAATCGGAATCCAAGCATTGACGCTTTTTACACGTTTTATTTCAATGTCTTTTTCACCATAAGGTGTATCAGGACATTCACAAATTCGTGTTTCACCGTTTTCAATACGTTTAATTAAATCAGGTAACTGATAAATATTGTGTGTGCCAATTACCAAATCAACGTAAGGTGCACGTTTAAAAATTTCTTTTTGTTTTTGTTGTGCAACACAACCGCTAAAAACTATTTTTATATCTTTTCCGTGTTTTTTCCACTGTCCCCAAGTACCAATTTCGCTGAATGCTTTATCTTCACTTAGTTGGCGGATAGAGCATGTATTAATTATTAACAAATCTGCTTCTTTGGGCTCTTTAGTTTCGTCATATCCAAGATATGACAACATTCCCAACATTCTTTCCGTGTCCGATTTGTTCATTTGACAACCCATTGTGTCAATAAATACTCTTTTCATAATTCAATTCTATCATAAATTTCAATTGTTGTATAATAACTTTATGGAAGATAAGAAAAAAAAGAAGAAAAAATTTAAAATAGATATAAAAAAAATGGGTGTAAATATTGATAAGAACGAATATTACGAAATTATTTGTTCAAATTCCGCACATCCTGAAGATACTTATAAAAAGTACAAGAATTAATCTTTATACACCATGCTTTAAAATTTTTTATTTGCGTATTTAATATTTCATAATTGCCTTGAAAATTTATAAATCTGTCATCTATAAACAGCCAGCAGAGGTCTTTATGGTCTGTTACATCTTGAATGTAATCTTCAAGTTTATTTTCTAAAATCCATTTTGACGCAAGAATTTTGTTTCTTGTTGTGAATATTTTTATGTCGTAAGTTTCTGACAAATTTTGCAAAAATTCTTTTGCCCCGTCTTTAATTGGCGGAATAATATTTTTGTCAAAATGTCCGTCATAAGTATTTAACACTCCGTCTAAATCTATTAAAATAATTTTTTTGAAGTCTTTTTTATTCATACGATGATTATATACTGTGGAAAAATCAAATGCAAATGTTTAGAATATTGTAATAATGAATGATAAATTAGACGATTTGTCAAAAAGATTTGGCAAAAGAATAAAAATAGAAAGAATAAAACAAGAAATTTCACAAGAAAAGTTAGCAGAGTTATCAGGCTTACATAGGACTACTTTGGGTTCTATAGAAAATGGTAAAACTTCGCCAACACTTGATTCTATTGCAAGAATTGCTAAAGCTTTAAATTTAACTCTTTCTGAGCTACTATTTGATATTTGATAGAACAAGAATTAAGAAAAAATTTAGCACATAATCTAAAAGTTGAACGGGCTAAAAAAGATTTAACCCAAGAAGAATTGGCTGAAATGGCTAATATAACTCAAAAATATCTTAATTTAATTGAAAATAAAAAAGCAAATCCAAGTATAGTTATAATAGTTAATCTTTGTGAGGCTTTGAATATTGAACTAAATTCGATATTATTAGATGTCATTTAGCCTGTATTGTAATGCTTGTGTGATGTGTTTTGATGTTATTTGTTCAGAGTTATCAAGATCTGCTATTGTTCTGGATAGTTTTAATATTCTGTCATAACGTCTGCCTGAAAGTTGATATTTTTGTATTGCAAGTTTTAGCAATTCTTTTGACTGTTCATCAGGCTGGCAGTATTTTTTTACAAGTGCAGATGTTAGTTGTGAATTAGTTAAAATACTTTCGTTCTTGTAACGTTCTTTTTGAAGTTTTCTTGCTCTTATTACTCTCTCTCTAATTTGTGAAGATGTTTCAGTAATTTCCTTAGTATTCATTAATTCTTCCGTTGTTAAACGGGGAACTTCTATCTGTATGTCAATTCTGTCTAGCAACGGGCCTGAAAGCTTTGAACGATAACGATTTATTTGAAATTCAGAACATGTACATTGTTTTTCTTTATCGCCTAAAAATCCGCAAGGACAAGGATTCATTGCTGCAAGCAGCATAAAATCAGCAGGATATTTTACGGACTGTTTTGCCCTTGAAATTACTACTTCACCGTCTTCAATAGGTTGACGTAAAACTTCAAGCACATTTCTTGGAAATTCAACAATTTCATCCAAAAATAAAACGCCTCGATGTGCAAGAGTTATTTCACCAGGTTTTGGGTTATTGCCTCCACCAATAATACCGTTTGCAGATGCGGTATGATGAACTGCTCTGAATGGTCTTTCTGTCATTAAAGGATTATCAGAAGATAAAAGTCCGGAAATACTGTAAATTTTAGTTAATTCAAGTGCTTCTGAAAGTTCTAAAGGCGGTAGAATTGATGCAAAACATTTTGCCATTAAAGTTTTGCCTGAACCGGGAGTTCCTGTCATAAGCATATTATGACCGCCTGCCGCTGCAATTTCAAGGGCTTTTTTGGCTTTTTGTTGACCTTTTACATCCTTGAAATCATATAAAAATTCTTTATTAATTTCCTTTGATAAGTATTCTTCAATATTGGTTCTTGTTTCTATTAAAGGAGTTTCAATAAAGTGATTTACCACTTCATTTAAATTATTTGCACCTAAAACAGTTATACCTTCACATAACGAGGCTTCTTTTGCGTTTTCCTTCGGTACAATAACTGTTTTTATACCGCAATCTTTCAGACCTATAACGTGTGATAAAACTCCGTTAATTTTTCTCAAAGTGCCGTCAAGAGAAAGCTCGCCTAAAAAAGCATAATCTGCGGTTTTTTCTTCTTCAACAACTCCTTCTTCAATTAAAATACCTATCGCTATCGGTAAATCAAAATTAGTTCCTTCTTTTCTGATATCGGCAGGTGCAAGGTTTATTACTACCTTCTTTTGCGGAAAACTGAAAGAAGAATTTTTAATAGCAGAACGTACACGCTCTCTTGCTTCATTAACTGCTGTATCAGGCAGTCCTACAATAGATACGGCAGGAATAGAATTTACTAAATCTGTTTCTGCTTCTATTTTATAAGAATTTAAACCTATAACTGTTGATGTTGTAACTTTGCAAACCATAAATAAATTTTACAACAAAAAACGAGGTTTTAAAAACCTCGTTTTCAATTTGTTTTATCTCAAAATACGCTACTTAATATTAGCGAATGTCCAAGCATCAAAAGTAGGACGTGTTAAGTTTACATCTGCTTTATCTTTTCCTGCACCTTCAGTATCGTGGGCGATAGAACGATATAACCTGTTGTAATATTCAATTACCATACGGTCTGAATTGAAGTATGCTTCAGATGTTCTGATAGCTTGACGCATTAATCTGCCCCATTCTTCTTTATTATGGTAATAAGTAGGGATGATTTCTTTTTCGATTACATCCATGATGTATTCATGGTCTTTCCAATGACGTTCTTCCCAAGGAATTTCATCATCCAAACCTTCGTATTCAACTGTGTAACCGTTGATTCCGTTAAATGTACCTTCAACTGTCCAACCGTCATAGATTGATAAGTGTAATGCACCGTTTGCGTTAGCACTCATACCTGATGTACCGGATGCTTCAAATGGTCTTAGAGGTGTATTTAACCAGATATCTGAGCCACGTTTTAACATTCCGCTTAATTGTAATTCATAACCTGGTAATACAACTACATTTTTCATAGAGTGAGATTTGTTCAATAATTTGTTGAACATTTCACGTCCCATAGCATCGTCAGGGTGGAATTTACCTGCAAAGATTAATTGAAGTTTGTTGTTTTCCAATAACTTCATAATTCTGTCTTTGTTCATCAAGATTAACCAAGCACGTTTGTAATCAGCAAATCTTCTTGCCCAAGTTATTGTTAATACATCAGGGTCAAATCTTTTACCTGCTTTGTTAGCAATATATTTGAACAATTCTTTTTTCATTTCACGTTTTGCTTGAACTAATTCTTCAAATGATTTATCACCGTTCATACGTTTATCTTGCCAGTAATGTAAATTTACGGCATTTGTAATAGCTCTGATAGGGCATCTGTCTTCAACCCAATCCCACATTCTGTTTGCAACAAGACCGTGTAATTGAGATACAGCATTTGCAATACGGCTCATTCTTAACGCTGCAACTGTTAAAGAGAAGTTTTCTCCGCCTAATTTAATAGCAGTCTCTCTTGATGCACCTGCAAAGAAGCCGCCTTCCATTAATGTATCAACCCAGTGAACTTCATTACCTGCTGCTACCGGTGTATGTGTTGTGAATACTGTTCTTTTCTTAACTTCTTCCAAATCACCTTTGTATTGTCTTAATAATTCAAAAGCAGCAGGAAGTGCATGACCTTCGTTCATGTGAACAACGTCAAATTTGTATCTCATTGCTTGTAAAATTTTGATACCACCAACACCTAAAATAGTTTCTTGAGCAATTCTTATTTTTTCATTTCCGTCATACAATCTGTGAGAAATGCTCCTTGCCCAATCGCTGTTTCCGTCAATATCTGTTGTTAATAAATATACAGGGCATGAACCAAATAATTCAGGTTCAACTCTGTATGCCTTAACTTTCACTTTTTCGCCAAATGTATCAACTTCAACTTGTACACCCAAATCAGTCAAATAATCATAGTATTTTCTGATATAAGCAACTTCAACTTGTCCGTTGTGGTCAATACGTTGATCGTAGTAGCCGTAAGACCAAAGCATTGTTACACCTACCATTGGCATTTGAAGATATCCGGCAGATAACATGTGTGAACCTGCCAAGAAACCTAAGCCACCGGAATATGTGCTTAAAGATTGGTCTAATGCAATTTCCATTGATAAGTATGCAACTGATGGTAATGACATAATCTTTAATTCCTTCTTTTCTTATTTGTGTACTCCTTGCAGATAAATTTATTCTCCGCATTTAACAGCATATCACAAATATCAAGGATTTTCTAATTTTATTACTATTTAGCATTTATTAATGCTAAAACATGGTTGTAGTCTATTTTTTTGGCATTAAGAAAAGTTTACAATTATCTCAAAATTTCATTTACTATATCTTCTGCTTTAAAATTCAAGCATGATAACTTTTCACAAGTTGTTTGGCGGTAATCCCAAAGACAAGGTTTTATCGGGCAATCATCGTTTGTTTTTAGTGCTGTTACAAAATCTGCCTGTGGTATTAGTTTTTTATCATCAGTTGAGCCAAAAATAGCATAAGTTCTGACTTTTAAACCAACTGCGATATGTAAAGGGGCTGAATCCGAACATACAAATTTTTCATATTTTGTTATTAATTTTGCTAAATCAAGCAAATTCTTTGTTTTACCGTAGTAATTTATAAAATTACTATTATTTAGAGGTTCTATGATTTTTATAATCTGTTCAACAACTTCTTTATCGTCCGGTCCGCCTGTAAGGGTTACTTGTTTACCATTTTTAAGCAATAGTTTTATAACATCTGCCCAAATTTCAGGAGTAATTGTTTTAATCATGTTTTTTTGAACGCTTAATTTACTTACTCCGGGATGGATTAAAATTGAATTAGTAATTTTTTCTTCGTGTTCAATATTAATTTCGGGAACTTCTGTTTTTATATCTGTCAATGGTGTTATCAATTCATGATACATTTTTGCGGCATATTGTTTTTTATTTAGTTCTACGGCTTTTGTCAGTAATTTTTCGCTTAATTTGCCTGTGTTAAAGCCATAACGTTTTTTTATTCCTGTCATAAACAATAACAGGGCTATAAGTTTATTACCACCTGATGAAATTATTGCATCAAAACCTCCAAAACGAGCTTTTATAACAAGTTTTAATAGTTCAAAATATTTGTTTTTACCTTTTGGATTAATAAGTATTAAATCATCAATAGTATCTGTTAAATCTTTAATACCTTTACTTCTGGGTTCTAAGCAAAGTGTAATTTTGCATTCGGGATAAGCTTTTTTTAATGATATTAATGTTGGTAAAAACAGAATTTCATCACCTATTCCGCCAAAATTTATTATCAAAATATTTTTCATAAATCCTTTTTCCTTTTAAAAAAATTATACCAAAAATAATATAATAAAAAGAGCCTTTGTTTTTCAAAAGACTCATAAGAATAGCTGGAAGTATGAAAAAGATTTAATTATATTTAAAATCTATTTCATATATTTTGCAATTAGCCGATTGGATATATTTTAAAATACAACAACAGATATTAATGCAGACAAAATTAAAGCGATATTGTAGTGCAAAAATGTTGGAATACAAGTATCCAAAATATGATTATGCTGTCCGTCTGCGTTCAATCCTGCTGTTGGTCCCAGTGTTGTATCAGACGCAGGAGAACCTGCATCTCCAAGTGCAGCAGCAGCAGCAATTATTGCAACGGTTTCGGCAGAATTAAAATTTAAACTTATACATACAGGAACAAAAATTACTGCTAATATGGGAATAGTACCAAAAGAAGTTCCTATTCCTATTGTTATAAACAAGCCTGTTAAAAGCATAAATGCACTTGCAATAAGTTTATTGGCAGGAATAAAGCTCATAATAGAACTTACAAATGTTTCTATTCCGCCTGTTGATTTTAATACTGCTGCAAATCCTGCGGCAACAAGCATTACAAATGCTATATAACCCATTAAACCAACACCCTCATCAATTAGGTTATCCATTTTGTGATGCTTTATTGTACCGGTTCCAAAAATTATACCTAAACCGACTAAGGCTCCTAATGGCAGCGATTTTGTTATTAGCTGTATCATTAATGTTGCAAATGCTGCAAATAAAGTTACATAGTGTTCTTTTGTAAATTTATCACTGATTAAGGTCTCATTTTTAGTTACTTCAATATTATTGTATTCACGAGGTTTTCTGTATGAAATAAAAATTGAAATTGCTAATGCTAAAAACATACCCAATCCCAAAATTGTTGTGTATTTCCATACATCTGCTTTAACTATTTCCATTCCATTTAGTGTTATGTTATCAGCAATCAATCCTTGAAATATTAATCCAAACCCGGCAGGAATTACAATATAAGGCATTTTTAAGCCAAAAGTTAAGCAGCATGCAACAGCACGTCTGTCAATTTTAAGTGAATTCATTATTTGCAGTAAGGGTGGAATTAAAATAGGTATAAATGCAATGTGAACCGGAATTAAATTTTGTGATATCATTGCGATTAATGTTAAAATTGCAAAAAGTATAAATTTGTTGTTTTTAATAAATTTAGATATTTTTTTTGCTAATGTTCCAGCAAGTCCTGTTTGTGTCATTGCTGCGGCAAATGCACCCAAAAGGATATAACTTAAAGCCGTTTCAGAGTTATTGCCCATGCCTGAAATAAAAGTGTTCATAACTTCATTTATGTTCATTTTTGCACAAATTCCGGCTGTAATTGCTGAAATCATTATAGATAACAGCACATTAACTTTGCAAAGACAAAGTAAACAAAGCAGCAAAATTGAAATAAATACAGGGTTAAAAAAAATCGTGCTATCCATATATTAAGGATAGCACGAATATTTTTACATTACTAATAGTTATTGTCCGGGAGCAAGTTCATAAGGACTGTTTGGTTTAAATTTGTTCTTATAAACTTCTACATGTGATTGGAATACTTCAGGTAATTTTTCAGGCATTTGTGCTTTTGCTTGTCTTCTTAACATACCGGTATAAACTATTTCAAAGTGTTTTGCTTGTACGTACTCACCAATTGCTTCAGGTTTTATTGCGTTGTCTTCCACATCCAAAATTTCCATTTCAACAGGTACTTTTTCGGCATAAGAAACAAGAATTGCACCTAAATATTTTTTGTAATTTGGTGAAATTTCAGGCGACATAACTGTCATTACAACATTGTATTTATCCCTGTTTGCAGGATAGAAAAATCCTTCTGAAGCATAGTGCATACTGTCAGGTGCTTTTGTTGCATTGAAATAAAAATCTTTAAGTGATTCTAAGTAAAGCTGTTTAATCCAATTTTCACCTCCACCTTCAAAAAGTCTTCCAAAATATTGTTGTTGTTTTAATTTGTAGCCGAATTGATATGCATAAAGGTTAAACATAGCACTTCTTGCGGCAGGATTTAAAGTTAAATCTGTATTTAAGCATTTTTTAGATGTTTCGGCAGCACTTTTAAGTATTCTTGTTGCTTTTTCTTTTGATACCCCTGCATAAGCGGCTGCAAACAATCCTGCGTCATCAAACATACTGAAACGACCGCCAACTCCGTCATGAATGTATAATTCTTTTATATAGTTATTGTCTTTTCCGTTTTTGTTTCCGATTTTTCCTCTTAAATTCTTTTCGTTAGGGGTTTTGTCGGTACAAATTGCGAAATGACTTTGAGCTGCTCTTAAAGCATCATTATCATTCAAACCTTGTTTTTTATAGTGATTGAAAAGCATTTTTTCAAATCTTAAAAATCCGTCTTTTGTTTCAAAGGTTGTACCTGATTTTGATACAACTAAAAAATTTAAATCGCTAACAGGTCTGTTGATTTCTTCCAAAAAGTTTTTAAAACTTACAGGGTCAATGTCAGAATAAAAATAAACTTTTCCTTTGTTTCCAACACCGTTCATGTTTAGCAAAAATTCTGCCGTATGTTTTGAACCTCCAATACCAAGAATAACTAATGCTCTTTCTTTATCTGATTTACGTGCTTTTAATGTTTCTGCTTGTGAGTATATCTCGTCTAAGTGAGATTTAACACCATGTTTTGCAAGTTGTTCTGAAGGTAAATCAACCCATTTTAAAAATTCTTTTGGATTTTTAGTTCTTTTTGAAAAGTCTTTTATAACTATATTCATTAATCCTTCGTAATATTTTTGAATTTCATCAAAATAAAACATGTTTGTACGATTATCTTCTTGAATTACAAACAGTTGTGTAAATGGTAATTTTGTTTTTTCAATTTTTTGTGTAGCAACAACGCTTGGTTTGGTATTTTCTTCCGCTTTAGCAATAAGATTTAGTTTGTCCATATCAGGATTAATCATTGCTGCAAATAGTAATTCCGATAACATCTTTTCTCCTTTTAGTTATATATAGTTGTATCTTCCAGTAATTTTAATTCAAATGGGCTGTTTGCAGGTATTGACAGGCTGCCTCCTTTTGAAAACATTGCAAATATTGGTGAACCTATTACATTTACACCTATAACTACAACACCTGTGATTAGTGTAAACGGACTTAATATAACTGTTATATTGTCGTTTGCAAGTTGTTTTGTCTTAGCCCACATTTTATCATAAAATCTTTTTCCGGGTTGAGTTGATTTTACAACATTTTTCCAATAAGTTCTTTTGCCTTTTATATTATTAAAAAAGATTTTTTTATAATTAACTTTTGTAACTTTTGCGTTTATTTCTTGTTTTTTACCGTTAATTACTACATTATCAACTTTTATAACAAGCAAACCTCCGTTTCCGCTTAATTGTGGAGAATGTGAATCTACCACAATGCCGACAAATCTTGTGTTTTCCGGTAGTGAAAAATATTTTGTCTTTATTGGTTTAGAAAGTTTAAAATAAATTTTTGCACCGACTGACATTTTATCAGAAATTGCTGAGGTTAGTCTTACGGTAAATTTTGTACCTCTTTTTAAGGTTATTTGCTGACCTTGAGATTTAGGAAAATTTTTAACCTCTTTAACTTCTTTCAGTGTCGCTTTGTTCGTTGTCGTTGTTGTTGTTTTAGAAAAATCTTCATTTGATTTTAATTTTTTGTTTTGTTTTAAATTGTTGGGAAGTGGCGGTAATAAATCATCTTCAATTTTTTTTGTGTTGTATTTCTTTCTTATGTCATCATCAACGGAAGTATCTATGTCAAAAGCTGCAATCGCAGGTAAACATAGATATATAAAAGATATAAATATTATAAAAAATTTATTTAAGAAGCTCATTAATAGCCTTAGCAGCTCTTTTACCTGCACCCATAGCGTTAATTGCTGTTGATTCCCCTGTCGGTGCAACATCTCCGCCTGCATATACTCTTGGAATAGATGTTAAACCTGTTTCTGAATCAATTGTAATATAGCCTTTTTTGTCTGTTGTAATATCCAAACCGTCTGCTTGTGCAGATTTTTGGATAATAGGATTAGGACCTGTTCCAAGTGCAACTATAACGGTATCAACGTCCATAACAGTTGTTTCACCTGTTCCAACAGGTCTGCGTCTTCCGCTTTCATCAGGTTCACCAAGTTCCATTACTTCCAGTTTTAAACCTGTTACATAACCTTCTTCGCCTAAAATTTCCATTGGAGAGTGAAGCAGTTTAAATATAACACCTTCTTCTTTAGCGTGTCTTACTTCTTCTTTTCTTGCAGGAAGTTCTGCTTCTGTTCTTCTGTATACGATAGAAACTTCTTCAAAGCCGGCTCTAAGTGCTGTTCTTGCTGCATCCATTGCAACATTTCCTCCACCGATAATAGCGGCTTTTTTACCAACTCTTAATGGAGTAGGATATTTTTCATCATTTGCATGCATCAAATTAACACGTGTTAAAAATTCGTTTGCAGAATAAACTCCGTTTAAATTTTCGCCTGCAACACCAAGCATTTTTGGTAAACCCGCACCTGAACAGATGAATATTGCGTCATATCCGTCTTCTTCAAGTTGTTTTAAAGTTATTGATTTTCCTACAATTACGTTTTTGTGGAAAACTACTCCCATTTTCTTTAAAGCATCAAGTTCTCTGTCCAAAACAGTTCTTGGTAATCTGAAAGGTGGTATACCATATCTTAAAACTCCGCCTAATTCATGTAGTGCTTCAAAAACAGTAACTTCGTGACCTGCTTTTCTTAAATCTGCGGCAGCTGTAATGCCGGCACAACCTGAACCTACAATGGCAACTTTTTTGCCGCTTGGTTTAATTTCTGTTTCGGCTGCTTTTGTTGCATCTCCAACATATCTTTCCAATGCTCCGATTGCAACGGAATCACCTTTTATTCCTAATACACATTTGCCTTCACATTGTCTTTCTTGAGGACATACTCTACCGCAAACCGATGGTAGCATGCTTGATTCTCTAATAATTTCACCTGCTTTTTCTATATCATTTTCTTTGATTTGGTGTATAAATGCCGGTATATTAATATTTACGGGACAGCCTGAAACACATCTCGGATTTTTACAATTTAAGCATCTTGAGGCTTCAAGTTTTGCTTGTTCGTCTGTTAAATTATCTTCCACAGGATTAAAATTTGTTTTTCTAATCAGCGGATCTTGTTCGTGTTGTCTTTGTCTTTCAACTGCCATTATTATCTATTCTCCTATTTATTTTTTTATTCAATTTTAAACAAAAAAAAATTGTTATGCAAATTCTTTACAATAAAAAAGGTACCGTACGGTACCTGAGAATTTATAATAAGAGTGATTATGAAATTTGTGTTATTAAACTTATACGAGTAAAAGGCAGAGCCAGACATAGCATATAAACGCTCTGCCAAAAAACTCGTTTATATTATTCGGTTATCCGAATATTTTTTTTAAATTAAATGTTTTAGTTGCTGTATTTTATCTCTACTATGCTGTATTATTAAGCAAATGTTTTGAACGAATCTTCAACATTTTTCTTACATACGGATTTAACTGTTTCAATTTCTGTTTGAACAGCATTATGTTCCGTATCAAGTTGTTTAAGCCTCAATTCTAAATCTCTGTCTTGAGCGTGAACAATTGATGTTCTTGCATTAATGTTGTTCATTTCTTGTTCATACAGGTATGACTGATATGTATATTCATTCATTGCGTCATTGTATGCTGCTTCATCAGTAATTGTTTTTGTTGTTACTGCGAAAGTTGTAGGTGTTCCTGCAACTTCTGTCGTTCCGCCTGCACCGTCATCTACTTCCGTAACAGGTGTTACTGTGAAACTTTGTACACGATTTTGTGTGTCACGGCTTATTGAACAACCGGAGTATTTATCTTCGTGGTAAACATCCACATCTGCTGCTTGATACCATGTTACCGCATTTGTTTTTGCATCATCTGCGGTTGCGGTTGCAAGTTCTGTACCGGAATAATAGTGATATATCGGTTTTTCTTCTGTTCCTACGTTAATAAAATATACGTCACCGAAAGATGTATCTTCGTTTAATTTTGCAACTGCGTCTCCGTGTATTTTTACCATTTCTGTATCGGTAGAATCATATTTTGTTGGTTTATATGTTTTACCGCTTCTTGATGTAACTAAGTAATTTCCTTCGGTATCCTTTGTTGCTTTTGATTTTTCATTGTCAGAACAAGGAGGAACTCCAAATTCAACGCTTGTGTATGAAAATACAACTACATATTTGCCTGTTTTAGCACCATTTTTATATTCAGGTGAAATTTGTGCAATATGTGCTTCGTCATTTCCACCTGGCATCATAAATGTATATTCTACTTTAGTATAATCTTGAGTGTTAGGTGGTGTTGGAACTCGAAGTCCTAACATCTGATTGTACAAATTAGCCGATTCGTTAGATAATTCAGTTCTTTGCTGGTTAATTTGTTGACCTTCATACTCTATATTTGTTTTTCTTGCAGTAAGATTTAAAAATCTTGCCTGCGAAGCTGCCATGCCCATAAGGTTTCTCCATGCTATGTCTTTCTTTACATCGGTATATTTAATGATGAAATTAGAAAAATCAACATGATATCATCTGTTTGGTGTAAAAATAAATATTAAAACTTAAAAGGTTGAAAGTTATTTTTAACTTTCAATCTTTTACCTGTTAAATTCTTCAACTATTCAACTATGCAAATGTTTTGAATGAATCTTCAACATTTTTCTTGCATACAGATTGTACGGTTTCAATTTCTGTTTGAACAGCGTTATGTTCTGTATCGAGTTGTTTTAACTTAAGTTCAAGTTCTCTGTCTTGAGCGTGAATAATAGAAGATTTAGCA
>CAJOKJ010000027.1 GCA_905235155.1 Candidatus Gastranaerophilales bacterium | reverse complement strand
AAACTCTTTAACCTTTCAACTATTAAACTGAAAAATCTATTCACTATTTACGACTCACAACTCACGAAAAAAGTTTTTGCGTTTACTCTTGCCGAAACATTAATTGTAATGGGTATAATTGGTGTAGTTGCTGCATTGACTTTGCCAAACTTAAACCAATCAACAGGTAATAAAGAAAAAGTTGCTAAAGTAAAAAAGATTTATCAAAATCTTAGTGACGCTATGGGTAGAGTTGTAGCAGTATATGGTCCTTTTGATAACTGGTATACAGCCAATGGTAATGCAATGGGTGGTGAACTTGTTGGTAAAAGAATGCTTGATTTTATAAAAGTTTCAAAAGAATGCGGTACGTCAAATACAACAGGTGTCTGTGCAAAACCTTTGAGTGGTAATGCGATGCCAACAAACCCATACACATTTATCATGGCAGATGGAACTTATGTCAGTATGTATGACGGAGCTATTTGGGTCGATATCGATGGTTCAAATAAAGGTGCCAATACACTAGGTAAAGATGTATTTCTTTTTCAATACTATAATGGAAGAAATAATGGAGAAATAATTCCTAACGGACAAGCATCGTTTGCATCAAATGCAACTTCTTACGTATCAAGTTGTACAGACTGTACCGCTTGGGTTGTAATGAATGATAATATGGATTATTTAAAATGTAGAAGTTCACTTTCAGAAACTAATACAACTTGTAAATAGTTATCTCTTATGAAATCCGTAATCAGTAGATATTGTTCTGCCTATTGATTGAATTTTTCCGCTTATGCAATTTCTGCAATGGGCAGGAGTATCACTTATGCAAATTTTTCCCGGATAAATTTCATATTTACGTCTGTAATCACCTTCCGTAACATTTGGCATTACAACATTTGCACCTGATTGCAGAGCTATAATTCTACCGTTGGGGTCTAGTGTTTCCATTGCGGTTGTCGCAGGAATATTTATTGTCGGAAGCAACAAACGTGTCAAGGCCATAACTTTTAATGCAAGTTCAAAAGTTCCTCCCTTTTCTTCACTCAGCGGTGTATTAGGATTTGGTATAAAAGGACCTACGCCTATCATATCAGCATCAATTTCTTTAAAAAATAAAATATCATCTGCCAACGAGTCAACAGTTTGATTTGGAAGCCCTACAAGACAGCCGCTTCCAACTTCATAACCCAGCTTTTTTAAATCTCTTAAACATCTTACACGATTTTCAAAACTCATATTCGGGTGCATTTGTTTATAAAGTTCTTTATCTGTTGTTTCTATTCTCAACAAATATCTGTCCGCACCTGCTTCTTTATAAGCTTTGTATTCTTCGTAAGTTTTTTCTCCGATACTTAGCGTTATTGCTAAATCGTATTTTTTAATTTCTTTTATAATGTTTGTTAAAATATCCGTTGAAAAATATGCATCTTCTCCGGATTGAAGAACAACTGTCTTATATCCGTATTCACTTGCCTTTTTTGCAAAATTAATAATTTCTTCAGATGTTAATCTGTATCGTTCTAATTTTGTGTTGTCTTTTCTTAAACCACAATATTTACAAGAACATTTACAAATATTTGAAAATTCAATTAAGCCTCGCAAATGAACGTCATTGCCTACATTAAGTTTTCTGACTTCATCAGAAGTTTTAAACAATTCATCATTAATTGAATTATCCTGCAATAAAGTTGTCAATTCATTTTTAGTAAGATTATGTGTTTTTTCAGCTTTTTTAATAAGTTCTATCATAATAATTTCCTAAAAACATTTTACCACGTAATTGTTAATAACTTTACAAGTAATCTTTTCTTGGTATAATTTAGTCAGTATTAGTAAAAGGTGAAAGTTATGAAAATAGAATTAGAAAAAGAAAAAAACAACGTAGTAAAGATGAACATTGAATTTCCGGCAAAAGATGCAGTTGACGCATATAACAGAGCATCTTCAAGAATTTCTCAGCATATAAATATACCAGGTTTTAGACGAGGTAAAGCACCAAGAAATGTGGTAGAACAACACGTAGGAGCAGAAAGAATTAAGTACGAAGCACTAGAAACATTATTGCCTAAAGTTTTTCAACAAGCAATAAAAGAAAATGATTTGGATGTTATAACTCAACCTACTGTTGAATCGTATAATTTTAATGTTGGTGAAGATTTAAAAATAACAGCAAAAGTTGAAGTCAGACCGGAATTTGAATTAAAAGAATACAAAGGTTTGACCGTTGATGTAGAAGAATATGTTATTCCGCAAGATGCTTATGAAAAATCCTTAAATAATATGCTTGACCGTGCAGTAACTTACGAAGTGGTTGTAGACAGACCTGCAAAAGAAGATGATTTGGTAAAATTTGATTTTGAAGGTTTTACAAACGGAGAAAAAATTGAACACGGTGACGGCAAAAATTATACATTAGATTTAGCACATTCAAGATTTATTCCTGGATTTGCAGAACAACTTGTAGGACACAGCGTTGGTGAAGAATTTGAAATTAATGTAAACTTCCCTGAAAATTATCACGAAGAAAAATTAGCAGGTGCACCTGCAATATTTAAAATCAAAGTTCACGAAATTAAACAAAAAGTAAGACCTGAACTAAATGAAGAATTTGCTAAAAAAATGGGCTTTGATTCAGTAGAAGCATTAGAAAAAGATATTAAAGATTTCTTACAAAAAGATAAAGAAACACGTGACAGAAAAGCGACTGAATTAGCAGTATTTGATAAACTTTTAGAAACGGTAGAAATTGAAATTCAACCTTCAATGATTGAAAGAGAACAAAATTCATTATTGGAAGAATATAAACAACGTCTTGCACAACAAGGCTTTACATATCAACAAGCGGTTGAACAACAAGGCGAAGAAGAAATTATGAAATCTACTCAAGAAGACGCCATCAGGAGAATTAAAAACACTTTGGTAATTGACAAAATTGCTAAATTGGAAAAAATTGAAATGAATACAAATGATATGCAGGCAAAAGTTGCAGAAATGCAATATTCTTATGGCTTAGACAAAACAGAAGTAATGAAGCAACTTGCAATGAATCCGACAATGTTAAGTGCGGTTTCTCAACAAATTTTGAGCGAAAAAGTTACAGAATTTTTAATTGAAAACAATACAATGAACTATATTGCTCCAAAAGCAGATAAGAAAAAATCTTCAAAATAGAATATAATATATTTAGAATAAGAAAGGAAAATTAAAAATGAGTTTCGTACCTGTAGTAATTGAACAATCAAGCAGAGGTGAACGTTCTTTTGATATCTTTTCAAGATTATTAAGAGAAAGAATTATCTTTTTGGGAACACAAATTGATGATATGGTTGCAAATTTAGTAGTTGCACAATTATTATTGTTAGATAGTGAAAACCCTGAAAAAGACATTATGTTATACATTAACAGTCCGGGAGGTTCTGTTACGGCAGGTTTTGCAATATATGATACTATGCAACACATCAGAGCAGATGTATCAACAATTTGTTTAGGTCAAGCAGCATCAATGGGTGCATTCTTATTGTCATCAGGTACAAAAGGAAAACGTATGGCTTTACCTCACTCAAGAGTTTTAATTCACCAACCTTTAGGTGGTGCTCAAGGTCAAGCAACAGATATTGAAATTCAAGCTGCTGAAATTATCAGAATTAAAAAATCGCTAAACGAAATTTTGGCATCTAACACAGGTCAATCAATTAAGAAAATTGAAAAAGATACAGACCGTGACTACATCATGACACCGGCAGAAGCATTAGAATACGGTATGATTGATAAAGTTGTATCAAGAGATGCTGTAAAATAGGAGAGAATAATGGCAAAGCACGATGATAGCAGATTAAAATGTTCATTTTGCGGAAAAACACAAGACCAGGTAAAAAAATTAATTGCAGGGCCTGAAGTGTACATTTGTGATGAATGTGTAGAACTTTGTAATGAAATTCTTGATGAAGAATTTTTTGAAGGTAAAGAAAAAGAAGGTTCTTCAAAAGAAAAAGGGACAAATAAAGATGAAAAATCAATCCCAAAACCTCACGAAATAAAAGCCTATTTGGATGAACATATTGTCGGACAAGATGACGCTAAAAAAGTGCTTGCTGTTGCTGTTTATAATCACTATAAACGCTTAAGACACAACAAAACAGGTAAGGATAAAAACCCTGTTGAAATTCAAAAATCAAATATTTTGCTTGTTGGGCCGACAGGCAGCGGTAAAACATTACTTGCACAAACCCTTGCAAAATTATTAGATGTACCGTTTGCGGTTGCAGATGCTACAACTCTCACTGAAGCCGGTTATGTAGGTGATGACGTTGAAAATATCTTACTAAGATTATATCAAAATGCCGAATTTGATGCTCAAAAAGCTGAAACCGGTATTATTTATATTGATGAAATTGATAAAATTGCAAGGAAATCAGAAAATACATCAATTACACGTGATGTATCTGGTGAAGGTGTACAACAAGCATTGTTAAAAATGATTGAAGGTACAGTTGCAAACGTACCACCACAAGGCGGAAGAAAACACCCTCATCAAGAGTTTATACAAATTGATACAAGCAATATTTTATTCATCGTTGGTGGTGCATTCGTAGGATTAGATAAAATTATTGAAAGACGTGCTGATGAAGGCACATCATTAGGTTTTGGTTCTAAACCTGCTTTAACTAAAGCGGAAAAAGAATTGGAACAATCTAAAATGCTTAAAAAACTTCAACCGGAAGACTTGCTTAAATTTGGTTTAATACCGGAATTTATAGGTCGTGTTCCTGTTTATGCAGTTCTGGATGCTTTAGATGAAAAAACATTAAAAATGATTTTAACAGAACCTAAAAATGCAATTATTAAACAATATCAATGCTTACTTCAAATGGATGGTGTTGATTTGGAATTTGAACCGGATGCAGTTGAGGAAATTGCAAAAGAAGCAATTAAACGTAAAACAGGTGCAAGAGCATTACGTTCTATTGTTGAAGAGCTTATGCTTGATGTTATGTATGATGTTCCTACAAAAGAAAATATTAAAACCTTTAAGATAACAAAAGAAATGGTTGAAAATCGTAATAAAGCAGAGTTAATTCAACTTCCTAAAAAAAGTGAAAACAAAGAAGTTAAAGCAGAAATAGCATAAAACAAAAGTCCGATAAAATTATCGGACTTTTGTTTTAAAATTTTGCAAAAAAAAACCACTTATCTTAGAAGTGGTCTTGGAATTTTTTTTTGTAATTCCTCGTGTAGAAGGTTAGTGTGTAGGTTAGTGTGTGTGTGTTAAAAAAACTTTTGCTGAATTAACTCTCGTTAAATTCCTCTCGCATGTATATAAAGTATTTTTGAAAGGTCGGATTTCAGACATGCAAAAATTTGTTACAAAAGTTTATATTTCCTTAAAAACCTTTTATTTTGAGGTTTTATTAAAACTTTATTCTGTGTTATAATTTAATTACGAATAATTAGTGAGGATTTAATATGTCTGTAAGAAAAATATTAAAATTTGGTGATAGCTTTTTAAGAGAAAAGGCTAAAGATGTGCATAAAGTTTCGAGAAAAATTCAAGATTTAGTAAATGATTTACTGGATACAATGTATGCAAATAATGGTGTCGGTCTTGCAGCACCCCAAATTGGCGAACCTTATAGAGTTTTTGTTATAGATGTTTCCACAGGTGATGAACCATTAAATCCTATTGTATTTATAAATCCCAAAATTATAAAAAAATCCGGTGCAACAATCAGTAGAGAAGGTTGTTTGAGTTTTCCGGAAGCATTTACTGATGTTAGAAGATACAGCGATGTAATGATAAAAGCAATGGATAGAAAAGGTCGTTCATTTGTTTTAGAAGTAAAAGACGGGCCGCTGTTGGCAAGAGCAATTCAGCACGAATACGACCATTTAGACGGTATTTTGTTTGTTGATCATGCAATAAACAGATTTGAAGCGGAAGAAGAATTAGCAAATCATGATTTACCGCCAATGGAAGTAGATAAAATGATTGATGAACCTGAACTTGCGGAAAAAATAAATGAACTTTTAGAGGTTACTGAAGTAGAAGAAAGTGAAAATGAAGAATAAAATTAAAGTTGTATTTTTTGGAACACCCAAAATTGCATTAAAATCTTTGGAATATCTTATTAAATCTGAAAATATAGATGTTATGGCAGTTGTTACACAACCTGACAAACCTGCGGGCAGAGGACATAAATTAACAATGTCACCAATAAAAGAATGTGCTATTGCAAATGGTTTACCTGTTTTTCAACCAAAATCCATAAGAAAAGAATTTGATATACAAAATGAATTAAAAAAACTTGAACCTGATTTTTTCGTAACTTTTGCTTTTGGTCAAATTTTATCTCAAGAAGTTTTAGATATTCCAAAATATGAAACTATTAATCTTCATGCTTCTCTTTTGCCGAAATACAGAGGTGCAAATCCTTTACAAAGGGCAATTATTGACGGAGAAAAGCAAACAGGCATTTGCACAATGATTACGGAATTGGGACTTGATTGCGGTGATGTTTGCATGAAAGAGCCGATAGAAATATCTGATACGTTAAATTGTGTTCAGTTATTTGATATTGTTGCGGACAAATCACCTGAAATGATTGAAAAAACTCTTGTCGGACTTGTTGAACATACAATTCAACCGGAAAAACAGTGTGAAAACGGTGTTTGTATGGCAAATAAACTTACAAAAGAAGAATGCAAAATTGACTGGTCAAAATCCGCAAATGATATACATAATTTGGTGAGAGGCATTTACTGTTGTCCAAGTGCTTATTTTAATTTCAATGACAAGATTATAAAAGTCCTTGAAACAGAAGTTTTAAATGGCAATGGAAAAGAAGGTGAATTTATAAATATTTCCAAAGAGGGTGTAGAAGTTGCTTGCGGTACCGGAAGTCTTTTATTAAAACGTGTAAAACCAGAAGGTAAAGGTGAAATGCCGGCAAGAGATTGGTATAACGGAGTGAAAAATGCAATCAAAGGGAATTAGAGGGGCAATTACAGTCGAAGAAAATACGGAAAACTCAATAAAACAAGCAACATTAGAACTTCTGAGCGAACTTGTAAGAGCAAATAAAATTGTTGAAAGTGATATTTCTCACGTGTTTTCTTTAACTGAAGATTTGAATGCTGCTTTTCCGGCAAAATTTGCAAGGCTTGATTTCGGTTGGAAAAATGCTGCAATGATGTGTCATCACGAATTAAATGTTCCAAATTCTTTGCCAAAGTGTTTAAGAATATTGATTGTTGTAAATTGTGAAGATAAATTTGAACCTGAATTTGTTTATTTAAAAGGTGCTGCAAAGTTAAGAGGTTAAAATGATTTATTTTGACAATTTAACCCTAAAAGCATTTGTTGAAGAAAACAGAGATTTTTTTTGCGATGCAAGAATACAAAAAATTCAGCAGCCTACACGTCGTGAATTTATTTTTATAATAAGAAGTAATGGTGAATCAAGACGTTTTTACATTAATATTACACCAAATCTTCATCACGTTTGTTTTATGAGTAAAGAAAATGAAGAAAAGCGTTATCTTTCAATACCTAAACAACCGCCAATGTTTTGTATGTTGTTGCGAAAATATATTGAAAACGGCAAAATAGTTAAAATTGAACAGCCTTTTTATGAAAGAATTTTAGAAATTTATATTGAAGCTTATAATGAATTATCTGAAAAAATAAATCTTTGCCTTGCAATAGAATTAATGGGAAAACACTCTAACATTGCTCTTTATAATACAACAAGCAGCACGATATACGGTTGTGCTCACAACGTAGGTTCTGAAAAAAGTCGTGATAGAGAGATGCGTGGAAATGTTCCTTATGTTTATCCTCCGAAACAAAATAAACGAGATTTTTTAAGTTATAACGGACAAATTAATTTTGAAACCTTGACAGATGATTTTTTAGGATTTTCCAAACCTTTTGCTCAAATGTGTAAAGGACAAGATATAGAAACAATTAAAGATTTTCTTGAACTAAAGCATCTTTCACCTGTTATAAGTGAAGATTTTTCAAAATATGCATTATTTTCACAAATTTTAAACGGTATTAAACAAATTAACGTAAATACAATGATAGATAACTATTTTTCTTATCATCAAAATAAAGAAATTATAAATTCTCTAAAACATAAATTAAAAACAGCAATATTTCATAAGCTAAAAAAATCAGAAAATTCCCTAGAAAAAATTGAAAGGCAGTTAAAAAAAGAAAAAAATGCCGAACGTTACAGAAGATATGGGGATTTAATAATGGCAAACCTGTATAATCTAAAAGATTTTCAACAAAAATGTATTTTGACGGACTGGGAAACAAACCAAGAAATTACCATTGATTTAGATGAAACAAAAACCCTAAAAGACAATGCAAACAGATATTATAAACTTTATAACAAATCAAAACGTTCAACTGAAAAACTTATTCAGCTGAAAGAAGAACTTACCAATGAAAAGGGATATTGTCTTCAAACAATTTATTTAATAGAAAATGCTGAAAACATTGAAATTTTGGATGAAATAAAACAAGAAGTTTTGCAGGAAGAAGATACAAAAAAAGCCAAAATAACCCAAATTGATGAAAGAAATATTTTAGGACATACTGTTTTTGTTGGTAAAAACAACAAACAAAATGATTACATCATTTCAAAACTGGCAAAAGATGAAGATTTATGGTTTCATACAAGTACTTGTGCCGGTTCACACGTGCTTTTAAAAATACAAGGACACGAACAGCCGAGCGATGAATTAATATTTGAATGTGCAAAACTTGCAAAACAATATTCGCAAGGTGCAAATTCAAGTAAAATAGGTGTAATTTATACAAAGAGAAAATATTTAAGAAAACCGCCTTCCGCAAATTTAGGATATGTTACATATAAAAATGAGCAGGAAATTATTATTGATTAATTTAATTCTCTACTGTGGCAGTCTGTTCCGCCTGTTTTAATTAATCCGTATTTATCCGCAATTTGTTCAACAGTTTTTCTTGAATGAAATTTGATAATACCTCTGTGTCTGTCATAAGGATAATATGCTTCAATACCGTCAAGACCAAAGTCTATTAATTGTTTTACAAAAGCATCAAGATTCAAACACCAATAGCAAGCAGGATGTGCTAAAACAGCAATACCACCCGCATCATGAATTGCAGATATTAATTTTTTAATATCTCTTTTTGCAAAAATTCTAACCCAATCGGCTTCTGTATCTTGTTTATTTTTTGCCAAAAACGGATTTAATAATTCTGTATTAATATCAAAACCATATCCCAAAAGGTGAAAAAATGTTGTTTTGTACCAACAATCAAATTCAATGCCTGTAATTACCATAGTTTCATTTTTAAAATCGGTTTTTAAATAACCGTCAATGGTATTATGGTCAGTAACAGAAATATATTCATATCCCTTATCTTTTGCCTGACGTAAAATTTCATCAAAACTCATTTTTCCGTCTGAAAATGTTGAGTGAATATGTAAATTTACGTTATTATGATAATTATCTTTGGTAAAAGTTTTTATTAACTGTTTGTAATTCATTTTCAAATTCCGCTAATTTGTTATAAAATAATTATACAATAAAAACGAGGTCAAAATATTATGGCACAAAGTAAAAAAAACGTATTTGAAATATTTATGGAAGGGTTGGGAATTTATTTAAAACATTCACCAACACTTATGAAATATATGTTTTTTCCTGTATTCGGACAATTAATTGGAGTTATTTTATCATTTGCATTGTCTTTGGGTTTTGCATACACGATTGGTTCAAAACTTTCTGATACAACACTGAGTTTTTCAATAACTATGGCACTTGCTATTCCCGGATTAATTATTTTTGCAAAAGCCTTTTGGGAATATTTAATTGCATACGTATCAATATGTTCAATGACAGAAAACACTATTAAATCAGGCAGAATTTACGATATAAATGCACATAAAAAAGTAGCCACAATGTCAAAAAGAATGGGTGATTTTATTACTTTGTGGCTTTTATTCGGTTTATTTACACTTGTTGCAATAATTCCTCCTATGTGGATAATTGCAATTGTAGCATTTGTATTTATTTGTCTGATATTTCAAGTATTTACATTTGAAAAAAATCTTTCGGTTATTGATTGTTTTAAAAGAAGTGCAAAATTAGTAGTGAGAGATTTTGGCGGCACAGTCGGACTACTTTTAATATTAGGAATATGCACTTATTTTCTTTTACCTAAAATTACAGAATTTTTATTGACCTTAATACAGGCTGTAAATCTTTTTGCAATGCTTTTAGAACCAATGATAGCAAATATTTTACCAATTGATAATTGGAATTCTGCATTTGAAGCCTTAGGTCAAAATTATATGATAACATCTCTTGAAGTTGCAAAAATAACTATATCCTCTGTTATTTCATGGTTTGTTGTAAGTATTACGCTTCCTTTGCGTTCAATTTGTTTTACTTTATGGTATAAACAACTAAGTATATCGGAAATAAAATCAAAGAAAAAAGGGACAAAAACTAAAGATGTATAGATGCAGTAATTGCAACAGTGTCGATAAATTTGAGTTAATGTTTTCTGAAAATTATAACGGAAATAAAAATTTTACTCAAAAATATAACTCCGGACATAAAATAGAAATAACTATTGACGGTCATACATTTATTCCGACACTCGATTTTATGAATGAACATGCTGTTTGCAAATATTGCGGACAAATTTATATATGGGATTACGAATAAAAAGGAAAATATTATGAGAAATGACGGAAGAAAAAATAACGAGCTAAGACCTGTAAAATTTACCAAAGATTTTACTAAAAATGCATTGGGGTCTGTATTGGTTGAATTTGGCGACACAAAAGTAATTACAACAGCCTCTGTTGAAAAAAAACAACCAAAATGGATGGATGAAAATGCAACAAAAGGCTGGATTTCAGCAGAATATTCTCTTTTACCTTCATCAACATCTACAAGATGTGAAAGAGAAAGAACTAAATTATCCGGTAGAACCCAAGAAATTCAGCGTTTAATAGGCAGAAGCCTAAGAGCTTGTGTTGATTTAGAAAAAATGCCTAAAATAACAATAACAATAGACGCAGATGTAATTCAAGCAGACGGAGGAACAAGAACTGCAAGTATCTGCGGAGGATTTATGGCATTAAAAATTGCCGTTGAAAAACTTTTAGAACAAGGATTATTGCAAGAAAATCCAATTAGAGAAGAAATTGCAGCAATCTCTGTCGGTATTGTTGATGATGAAGTTAAACTGGATTTGTGCTATGAAGAAGATTCAAGAGCACAAGTTGATTCAAATGTTGTAATGACAAAATCCGGTAAAATCATTGAATTTCAAACAACAGCAGAAGGTGAACCTTACGACCAAAGTCAGTTAATGGAATTATTTAACACTGCCAAACAAGGTATTGAAACTATTATAAATATGTATGAATAAATAATAAAATTAATTATAATCCGGTATCAAACATAGGTCTTTCCTGTGTTTTTTGCCGTCAAACTCTATTAATTCAATTTCATCATACAAATTTTCAACCGCACGAGAAATTGTTTTTGCATTTCTTGTAATTAAAAGCGTTCTGTCACCAACAGTTTCATATTCAAGATATCTGTTTTTTATAGTATTAAAATGTGCAATTTTTGTTGCTTCATCCAACCTGTCAAGTCCTGAAATTATTGAACCGCTTTTTCTACCTGCCGAAAGTACAGCAGAAACAGCAAAATTCTCTGACATTGCAACATTTTCATAATCATCCGCAAATGTACCCATTGCACATGCCTGCATTAAATTTAATAAATTTTCATCCATAAGTGATAAAACACCTTGACAATCGTGTTCTTGAAGCGATGTATTATATTCTAAGGCTACAACATCATTTTCCGGAGTTAAAACCGCATCAAGTCCTAAAATACCGACATAAGGGGTGCCATTTTGTGCAAGACTGTCTAAGGTTGGAAATATCATCTCATTCATTATATATCGTTCAGTTTCTGATGATATTTTGTAATCAGGAGTGTAACAGCCCATTCCCGATGTCAAAAGACCGCCATCTCCATCAAGAGAAAATTTATAATTTGCAACGCTCGACAAAGGTAATGCGTTATATCCGTCTGTTACTACATAAAAAGAAAATTCGTGTCCGTATATATAATCCTCGATTATAATTCTTTGTTCTCCACGCAAAAAAGCTTCATCAATAAATGATTTTGCAATTGAAAAAGAACTGCATACAAGAGTTCCATTCACTCCTCTATGTTCATCTGTTTTAGTAACAACAGGCATTTGACAATTTCTAACATAATCTAGTGCCAAATTTGATTTTTCAAAAATACCAAATTTTGCAGTAGGTATCCTTAATTTGTACATAAATTTTTTACCGATGGATTTACTTGTACAAATTTCGGCACTTTTTGCAGTTGGTCCGAATACAAGTTGACCGTTATCTGCAAAAAATCCTGCAACATCTGCTTTTATAGCCTTTTCTCCTGATACTATTGTTAAATCAATGCTATTTTCCATAGCAAATTCTAATAAGTCAATAGGAGAATCTTCTCTTATATCAACACATGTGCAAAATTCTTTCATTGCATCATTTCCTCTTGCAACAAATATTTCTCCAACACAATCCTGTTCGGATAACTTTTTTGCAAATGCAAATTCTTTTGCACAATTCCCAATAATTAGTACATTTTTACGATTTATTTTTTCCATAAAACAATTATACTACATAAAAAGATGAGATTTGTTAAGAAATATTAAAACAATCAGACAAATTTCTACAAAAAATATGACTTTTAAATTTTTCTCATTAAATACATCATGTCGAGAGAGAAAAACGCGCGAGAGAGGACTACATAATGGCAAACACTAATAATCTGATTTCTATTTTTAACAAAGTTTTATCACCTGCAATTGCACAACCGCAATTGCCACAAAACCCTCAAACAGTAAAACCTGTTGAATCATCAAATCCGTTTAATCCAAATCCTTTTGTTACAACAACTGTTGATATGAATACTTACGCAAAAAACAGACCTGTTCAAGGCGGTTATTTTGCAGGATACTACAACGGCAAGCCAAATATTGTTGGCAGAAGACTTTTTGTTGAAGTATAATCAAAATTTCAGTATAGGTAAGGTACAATATAAATAAAGAGAAGGTCATGCTAATTAACTTGATTAGTATGACCTCCTTGTATACAGTCTTCTATTGATTTAAACATTGTTTTTAAAATTCTATCGGTTGAATCTTGAGTATTATAAGCAATTCTTGGTGTTACAATTACATTTTCAAGTTGAGCAAGTCGTCTGGTTAAAAAAGCTTTTGAGAGGCACTCAAAATTTACATCTTTAATTTTTGTTGTCATATTATGCGTATTGAACGATATTTCCTCGCAGTCTGTTGTATCTAATCCCGCACCTGCAAGATTTTCCGTAATTATTGCATCATATAAGTCTTCTGTATTTATTAATTCTCCTCTTGATGTATTTAAAATAATTGCTTTCGGTTTCATTATTGCAAATTCTCGCTTTGTAATCATTTCTCTCGTTTGTTCTGTCAGTGGAACATGCAATGAAATAACATCTGAATTCTTTACCAAAGTTATTTTATCTGTATATTCAACATTATATTTATCAATCAATTCTTTATTGTGTTTTATATCAAGTGCCAAAATTTTCATTCCAAAAGCATTTGATATTTTTGCCATTTCAGAGCCGACATTTCCTGTACCAATAATACCTATTGTAAGCTTATCAAGCTCTCTGCCGATATAATTGTCATAATCAAATTTGAATTCTCTTACATCTCTCGCTGCAATATATATTTTTCTTATTAGTGCTATTAAAAGTCCAAAATTATATTGTACAATTGCTTTACTATCATAATTTTCTACATTTAAAACTTTAATTCTTTTATTGCAACATTCTTGTATATTTATATGTTCGTATCCTGAAGAACGTGTTGATAAAATCATTAAATTAGGAAACTTTTTTAACACTTCATTATTAATATTTGATGTTAAATATATGCTTACGACTGTTGTTTCTTCCAGCAAATCCTCAGGTAAATTGTTTACTGTTATTTCATTTAGACTTTCTTCAAAAAAATGAATATCATAGTCTTCAAGTGTATTATTTTTAAAAAAATTTTGTTCTGTTTTTTTATAATCAAAAATAAGAATAGTTATTGCCATTTAAAACCTCTTTTTAATAAATTATCCGTAATTAGATTAAATTTTTCTATTAGACAAAACGGTTAGAAATTATAATTAAATTTCATAAAATGTTGAATGAAAATATTTAAAATTTTTGTTAAATTGTCAATATAATAACTGTGCAATTATTCTGTGATTACGCAGATTTATTTCATTTAAAGGCACAGGAGAACAGGCGGTGTATACACCGCCTGTTAATGATTTTTATATATATTTTTCAAAAATTAATTAGCAAATCTGAAATGCATGATATCACCGTCTTGAACAACATAATCCTTACCCTCAAGACGCATTAATCCTTTTTCTTTTGCTACCGTATAAGAACCGTCACATGCTAAAAAGTCTTCGTAAGAAATAACTTCTGCTCTTATAAATCCCTTTTCAAAATCTGTATGAATTACACCCGCTGCCTGTGGTGCTTTTGTGCCTGCTTTTATTGTCCACGCTTTAACTTCTATTTCTCCGGCTGTAATATATGTTCTCAAATTTAATAAATGATATACGGATTGAATCATTTTTTCAATACCGGAACTTGTAATACCTAATTCATTTAAGTATTCTTTTGCTTCTTCTTGAGATAATTCCGCAAGTTCTTCTTCTATTTTTGCAGATATAATAACCATTTCCGCACCGTGTTTTTTTGCATATTCTTCAACTTGCTTTGTATATTCGTTGCCGTTCACAACATCAAATTCGGAAACATTTGATGCATAAATAACCGGCTTAATACTCATTAATTGAGATTGTTTTGCTATTTTTAATTCATCTTCATCATCAAAAAGTTCATCCACATTAATAAATGTCGCATCAGAAAGTTTATCATATAAAGTTTGCATAACTTTCATTTCAACTTTTGCTGCTTTATCACCTGAATTTGCAATTTTTGAAGTTTTTGCCATTCTTTTTTCTAAAGAAGCCATATCAGCAAGTGCAAGTTCTGTGTTAATTGTTTCAATATCATCCAGCGGATTAACTTTTCCTGCTACGTGAATTGTATTAGGGTCATCAAAACATCTTACAACTTGAATAATTGCATCTGTTTCTCTGATATTTGCCAAAAATTGATTACCTAAACCTTCGCCTTTGCTTGCACCCTTTACAAGTCCTGCAATATCTACAAATTCAATTGCGGTTGGTACAACTTTGTCGGTATGTACCAGAGGTTGCAATTTATATAATCTATCATCAGGAACACCAACTACACCAACATTCGGCTCAATTGTACAAAACGGATAATTTGCACTTTGAGCGTTTTTTGCACTTGTAAGTGCATTAAATAATGTCGATTTTCCTACATTTGGTAATCCTACAATACCTGCTCTTAACATATTTCTAATTCCTTATTTTTCTGTTTTCTTAATTATATAACAAACTAATTTTTCACGTTGTAATCAAATGTAAAATTGATTATAACCTCTTTTTCCTTTTTTAAATCTTCCGGTAATTTTTTCAACGGTTTTGCTTTTCTCAGTGCAAATAATGCCGAATTATCAAGTTCTCTGCTTCCTGAAGTTTCTATAACTTTTTCATTAATCAACGAACCATCAGGTAAAATTTGAAATTCGACAGTAACTTTTGCATCTTCACTCATCTTTGGAGGAGCCCAATGTAGTTTTAAAACTCGTTGCAAATATGCCATATACTCGTCTTTGTTCGTAATTATGTATTGTGATTGCTGTTTTTTTAATTCGTAGGCTTGCTTAATGTTATAAATATGCTCAGGCACAAACTTTACCGCAAGAATAAATAGTGCTGCAAAAATTACAAAAATAACATCTTTTATCGTTATAAAAGATTTTTTATACAGAGGATATATTTCCTTAAATTGTTCTTTTAAATTGTCAATATTAGTATAAGCAAACATAAATTTTCTGTTGCTTTTCAGATAAATTGTATCAAAACCCATAAATTCTTTAACTTCTTCATAAGGTATACCTTCAATACAATCTTTCTGCTTTATAATAATTCTTTTATCAGTCAAATAAATTTGATTATATTTGTATGAATTTAAAAGGTATACCGTTACAAACGGCAATATAAAAAATGTAAATCCAAATGCTGCACGCATATATAAACGTGGTGCAGAAAACGCTTCATAAAAGAATAATACGGTTGCAACACAAAATAATGCCGTAAAACAATAACACATTACGTCATTTTTCTCACCTGTTGCAAGGATTTCTTCTCCTTCGCCTAATTCAATTTGAACTTCATCAAACATAAAATAATATCCTATTTTAACGGCAGCAGTGTATTTAAATCAACATTTAGAGCTTTTGCAATTGAAATAATAGTTTCAAGAGTAGGATTTGCAATACCCCTTTCTATCTGACTTATTGTATCTAATGAAACTTCAGCCATTATTGATAATTTTGTCTGAGAAATATTTAGCCTTGCTCGTTCAATCCTAATATTTTTAGCTAATTCGTTTTTATATTCTGTCATATCCATTTGTTCATTATAACAAATTGACATAATAATTTTTAATGATATAATCTTAATATATTAGATTATATTACGAAAAATGGAAGAAACTAAAGAGTTATTGAATTTAGCAGTACAAATGTTATGTGTTACACGCATAATAAAAGATTACTGTGAAAATAATATGAGTTCTGATATACATTGTGAAAATATCTATGCTCTATCCGAAATCATGGAAACAACAATAGCAAATGTTCTTAAAAATTATTAGTTGGCAATTTTTAATAAATAAATACTGGCAAGTGAGAAATATACAGCCAAGCCCAAAACGTCAATTGCTGTTGCAATAACAGGCCCTGAAGCTACGGCAGGATCTATATTCATTTTTTCCATTGCGAATGGTGTCAGAGTTCCGATTAAAGTAGCCAAAGACATATTAATAGCCATTGCAAGTCCAACTATAATTCCCAGTTCAATACTACTTTGCCAGCCCCAAGTAAATAACATCACAAGACCGCCAAAAAATGCTCCTATTAAAAATCCGATAGCACTTTCTCTGAAAATATGCTTTAATGTTGAACCTAAAGTAACCTGTCCTGTCGATAAACCACGAACAATAATTGTAATACTTTGTGTTCCGATATTACCTGCAAGACCTGCTAAAAGAGGCATAAAAATTGCAATTATAGGTAAGGCTTGTAATGTTTTTCCATAGAAGTTAGCAACATTTACGGCAATAAGTTCACCTATTAAAGTAACAAAAAGCCAAGGAGTTCTTGCTCTTATTGATGTAAAAATACTACCTTCTAAGATTTCATCCTCATCAATGCTTCCTGTTGAAATACCTGAAGATGCATAAATTTCTTCTGTTGTTTCTTCTTCTGCCGCATCTTGAATATCATCCCATGTAACAAGTCCTCTTAAGTGGTTATACTGGTCAACGACAGGAAGTGAATCAAACTGATATTTCATAAATACATCAAGCACCGCATCTCTGTAATCGTCAATATGTAATTTAACAATATCCGAATTCATTAAATCTTCAATTTTAGTTTTTAAAGAAGAACTTAACAATGCCTTCAATGAAACAACACCAAGTAAATGTTCTTGCTTATCTGTTACATATACATAATATAAATCAATGTTTTCTTCATTTGCCCTGTTTCTTACGTAGTCTAAAACCTCTTTAACAACCATATCAGACGTAACCGTCATGAATAATGGTGTCATCATACCACCGGCAGTATCTTCGTCATAGTTCATCAATTCTCTTACTTCTTCGGAGAATTTTTGAGGCAAAGATTCCAAATAAGTTTCTGTATCATCTTCTTCCATATCACCCAAAACGTCCGCTGCTGCGTCATGCGGAAGTTTTTGAATGATTCTTGCTGCAAGTTCTGTGTCTATATCACCTAAAATTTCAACCTGCAAGTTTGGCGGCAAATATTCAATCATATCTGCTGCTTTATCTTCTTCAATAAGATTAAAGCACTCCAAACGTTCTTCAGGCTTTAGTTCCTGAAAAATATCGGCTAAATCAGCAGAGTGAAATCCGTTCAATTCTTCTTTTAATTGAACATTAGATTCATCATCGAGGATTTCTCTTAATCTGTCTACTGTTGCCGAAATGTTTATCATAGTTTTATTATATCCTAAATATTTTTTTTGAATTATAATTATTTTATTGAGTTTTATAAAGTGAGGAAAAATGCTAAAAGATTTATTTTTAAACGAAACCGAAAATGCTATTGAATACGCTATAAAAAGTAACAAATTAGGTCAAATGACAGAATACACAAAAGGAACATTATCCGTTGAAAAACCCAAAAACACAGATTTTGGAGATTTTGCAATTAACGTATCTTCTCTTGCAAGAAGTGCCAAAATTGCACCACCGCAAATTGCGAATGCTATTGTTGAAAATCTGAGTAAATGTGGTTATGAAGTAACTGTTGTTGGAGGTTTTATAAATTTTAAACTCGATAAAGAATTGCTTGTCAATGCAATAGACGAAATTTTTAAAAAAGGTGAAAATTATGGTAAGCCTGAAAATGTTAATGTTGAAAAAATAAACCTTGAATATGTTTCGGCAAATCCGACAGGCCCATTTCACATAGGACACGGTCGTTGGGCTGCTATGGGAAGTGCTTTGGCAAATATATTAAAATTCTACGGACACGATGTTTATCAAGAATTTTATATTAACGATGCAGGTTCACAAATTCAAAAATTAGGTAACTCTCTTTTAATTCGTTTAAAACAAGAAAAAGGGGAAAATATTGATTTTCCGGAAGATGAACTTGAAAGAAAAAATTACTATCCCGGTGAATATTTAATTCCTGTTGCAAAAAAATTCTTGTCAGAACACGAGTACACAGAAGATGTAAAAGTGCTTTCAGATTATGCAAAACTTGAAATGGAACGTTTACAAAGAGAATTGCTTGAAAATTTCAGAGTTCATTTTGATAAATTTTATTCAGAATTAGATTTGCATACCTCAGGAAAAGTTGAAGCCTCATACAAAAAGCTTGAAGAAAGCGGTAAACTTTATGAAAAAGAGGGTGCAATGTGGTTTAAATCTTCTGAATATGGAGATGATGAGGATAGAGTAATTAAAAAAGCCGATGGCTCAAATACATATCTTACCGCAGATATTGCATATCACAAAGACAAAATGGACAGAGGTTTTGACAGATTAATTAATATCTGGGGTGCTGATCATCACGGATACGTAGCCCGTGTTAAAGCTTCTATGGAAGCATTGGGTTATGATTCAACTAAACTGGAAATTCTTTTAGGTCAGCTTGTTAATCTTGTTATAAACGGTGAACAAACAAGAATGGGTAAACGTAAAAATATGATTACGCTTGATGATTTAATCGAAGAAGTTGGAGTTGATGCAACACGTTTTTGGATGTGTATGAGAGATATTAACAATACCCTTGATTTCGATATTGAACTTGCTAAAAAATCTACTGATGAAAATCCTGTATTTTATGTTCAATACGCACATGCAAGAGCTTGTTCAATCTTAAGAAACGCTGTTAATGACAGACTTGATGCACAAACTGGAGAAACAGTTAAAGCTCCTTTAACAAAAGAAGAACTTGATAATTTAATCCATAATTTTGATAAAACTATTCTTGAAAATGAAGTTGAAAATGCTAAAAAATTAATCTTAAAGTTAGAAGAATTCAAATCAACAATAGTAAGTTCCGCTCAAAACAGAACCGTATACACAGTTTGCAGATATGTCCAAGAACTTGCTGCCGATTTTCACTCATTCTATAACGCAACACGTGTTATAACTGAGGATAAACAAACAACTTTGGCTCGCTTAGCTCTTGTATACGCAGTAAAATCAATTATTGCATCAAGTTTAAATATTCTGGGTGTTACTGCACCTGAAAAAATGTAATATCATAAATTAATAAAAAATGCTGCGGTATAAAATACCGCAGCATTTTTATTTGCTATTTTACTAATTTATTAATTTATCGGAACATCTATCGGTTGAGTTAGTATTACTGTTAATGTTTCATCTTGATTAAATTCTACATCCTTACCTTTTCTAAACATATCCGCAACACTATCACCAATCCAATAAGCACCGCCACCAATAGCACCGCCCAATGCACAAATAGGAACAGTTAAGACTCTTGCGGCACCATACAAAACATCTTCACCTAAATCCATGCCGTAATCAGTTGCATTAACAGTTATATCAACTGTTTTTGACCAATTATCTTTCAGTGCTTCACCATAGCCTTTATTTAGATATAATCCACCATCAAAATTGAAATTAACTTTTCCTGATATAATCATATCTAATGGCAATTGTCTTCCGTTCGGAGTAACAATATGGTCAAAATCCAAATAAATTACCCCGCCTCGTGAAAATCTTTTAGATTTTACAACTTTTGAAATACTGCCTCTAATCATTGAACCTGCGGGTAAAATTACATTTGTAGGTGTTTTTTCATCATGGATTAATATGGCACTAAAATAATCACCTTCTTTATTTGTTTTTGTACTTATAGGGTCAAGCAATTTTATGGTAAATTTTGTACCTGCGGGAATGCGTTTTGTTATTGCATTAGATTTTAGTGTTGCCGCACTTACAAATCCTGCCGTAAGGCTCATTATTAATGTAATTATAAACAATTTAAATTTCATATTTTCCTCCTAAATTAATTTTATAATCATCTCAAAAAAAATCAAAAAGGTTACATTTGTTTAAGTTTGTTTGACAAGTATTATTAATAAGCATACAATTTCATTAAAATACTATGTTTGAGGTGTTTGATGTTAAAAAAAATATTTGCGTTTTCGCTTTCAGAAGTTTTAGTCGTAGTTGGTATTATAGGTGTTGTTGCCACATTAACGTTGCCTAATCTTAGTAATAATGTGGAAGAACGTAATTGTATAGCAGCATTAAGAAAAATTTATCCGGAGATTGAAAATGCTTACCAACAAGTTGTTGCAGAATATGGCAGACCTGTTGAATGGCCTGCTGCATCTGATGCAGGTAGTAATAAAATGACTGATTACATGAATGAGTTTATTCAAAAGTACTTCTCAGTAAAAAAGAATTGCGGAAGAATTACTAAGGGTTGTTTTCCTTCTTTTAATAATGTAGAAAATGACACCAACTATAGCAACATGTTATTAAAAAACGGAGCCTCTCTTTCAATATATGTAGGTGGGATGTCAGACATACGTGGCAATGTAAATAATCATGGAACATCAGCAAATAATGATAATTTTTGTCATGGATATATGGGAAAATTTATTGTTGACGTAAACGGGCCACAAGGTGAAAACCAGCCCGGATATGATATATTTGAATTTTATATGTGCTATGATGAAGGTCTGGTTGCTGATGGTGATAATCCGGCAGGTCCTGATGCACAAGCAGCTTCCGGTACGGCATGGGCATTGAAAGCTGGTAACAGAGATTATTTAAAATGTGCAAATCAGTTAAATTGGAATACAAAAAGGTCATGTAAATAATAAAAGCATGATAATTGTATATTCATAGGCTGAAATTCATGATATACATGGATTTCAGCCATTTTTTGACATCGCCGAAATACTCATTATATATAAGATATAGAGGTTTTATTAAGAAATCTTAACAAAAATAAAAATAAAAAAGCAATTTTTTTGAAAAGAAATACTTTATAAAAGAGTAAGAGATTTCAAGAGAGGATATTTTAAAGATGAAAGAACAAGAATTAAATACTATGATGTCAGTTGTAGCAGATCCAATTAACAATGTATATAGAGTTAACACATTTGCTGAAGCTGAAGAAATTCGTAGAATGTGCAGAATCTTTGAAATATCAAACGCTCAACAAAACAAACACAAAATGTTATCAATCAAAAACATGGCTACTTTAAAATTAGTTTTAAGCAACAACTAATTCTTGAAATCAAAAATAAATTTAACATAGACGAGGCTTGTTAAATTTAAAACAAAATTTTATACTCTCTCTCTTAATATCCTCGTGTTTATTTAATGTTTGCATTAATTGCAAACATTTTTTTTAGCCCGAGCAGAGGCACGAACGAAGTG
>CAJOKJ010000026.1 GCA_905235155.1 Candidatus Gastranaerophilales bacterium | reverse complement strand
CTTTGCCCTCGTAATGACATGTATTTTTGTCATTGCAAGCGACAGCGTGGCAATCCGAAACATGTCATTGCGAGAAAATCTTTGATTTTCGTGGCAATCCAGTTGAAATATTGGCAAACCAATTTACTTATTGGATTGCTTCGTCGTTACACTCCTTGCAATGACAAGATTACCGGATTGCTTCGTCGTTACACTCCTCGTAATGACAAAATGGTGAACGGTTGACTGTTCACTCAAAACAAAGTCATCGCAATTGTTTATTTACACGTGCCAAGTGAGCTTTAATTTCTTCATTTTCTGCTCTTATTTGTTGTGCTTGTTTTTCAAGATTTACGATTCTTGTTTTTAAGTCTGAAAAATCATTTATATAAATCTTTGCCTCTTTTTGAAGACTCTTTATAGTATTATCAACATCTTTTACGGCATTAACCATAGTGTAAATCATCCAGTCAACAGACAAGACAAGTTTTTTTGTTGCTTCATCTCTTACAACATCGTTTGGAAAGACTTTTTTGTATTCTTGAGCGATTACACCTATTTTTGGAGATTTATTTTTATCCGCCTTAAAGTTATATTCATATATATTAATTTTTCTTATATCTTTTATTGAACGATTTGAAGGAACTATGTTGGTTTTAAATCTTCTGTCGGAAACTTTGTCTATAGATGTTGAATTCCACCTGTATACATTATACGCATACAAAACTGCATTTTGATTCACAGGTTGCTCATCAGTAAACCCTATTACCATTTGTGCCGCAGCATTTGCATTTGACCATACATTAATATTGCTGGTATCAGATACAGCGGACATGAGAACCCCGTATCCCAAACACCATTTTTTTGTTGCAGCTGATTCCAAACGTTGACACGCTTTTTCGCCGATACCGACATTATAACCGCCTCTTGCACTATAACCAGCATAACTACCTATGTAAATATTATTCGAATAGCCCGAACCATAACCTGCATAATATCCAATCGCAATATTAACAGTATTGTCGGATGATGCTGCACTGGTATTCATACCTGCATATTCTCCTATGTATACCGAATTAAATGATTTGGAATTTTGACCCGAATAAGCACCTATAAATATATTTGAACCACTAGCATTACTACTGTTATATCCGGCATAATTACCTATCATAACTGTATTTGGTCTGTGAATAGCATCAGATGTTTGAGAACCAAAAGAATACATACCCGCATAATCACCTATTAATACAGAATTAAAATGAGTAGCCACACCTCCGGTTAAATTTTTGTATGCACCGGCATAAGAGCCAAGTACTACAGCTTTATCAAAATAAATACTTGAAAAAGTTGTATTTAAAGAAGAAGAATTGTTTACTATTACTATAGAATTTGCATACCTGCCAATGACAACATTACCATAATATGGGTGTGAGCTATTATTTTGCGGTCTGTTTAAAGCGTAATATCCAATTATTACATTATCATAATTCCTATAATAATCACTTTTCATATGAGTTCCGGAATAATTTCCCAGAATAACATTTCTCATTGCATTAGTTGCATAACCTGCATACTTACCCATTATAACATTATAACGACCCATACCGTAAGAATTAGCATATCTTCCGATATTTACATTATCAATGGAACTGTATCCGTTTGAATTATACCCGTACAAACCATAACCTATGTTCACAACATATTGCTCGTCAAGAAATCTTTTAATGTTCGAACCGATATTTATAACATTTGATGCATAATAAGCAGAGATATCACTACCTATAAATATAGAATTACCGGCTCCTAACTTACTTTCAGAAACATCTTTTTGAATATCGTTGCCTATATATATGCTTTTATATCCTATATTTAATGCGTTGTATGCAGGATAGTTTACATTACTAAAAGAGTTACCCGATAACATTAAAATATTTTCATACTCATCCATACCTATTTTTAAAGCATGAGTTTTATTATTGGAATCAATAGAACCATTATTTGGTGTATCCACATTTTCAATAATTATTTGAGGATTTCGTACTATATTATTGGTTGAATTTGAAGCAATTAACAATGTAGGATATTGATATGCATTTGCATACGCTCCGGGTTTAACATTTATGCCGATAAAAGAACCATAACTTAGCGGAATACTATATATACCGCCACCGTTATATGAATTTGAGGTTCTCCAAGCATTCGCATAAAAATCTAAAGTATCTTTACCACCCTTTGCAGCCGAGTCGGATACTGCGGAAGTAATAATCGGAGTGGCAGCAGCAGCAATAATACTTGTAATCAACAAAACAAGCGTCATTTCCATTAACGTAAATGCTATGTAATTTTTAAAAGATTTTTGCCTCATAAGCTACTTACGCTCCATTTTATTCAATATAACATCAATTTCTGCCAACCGCTTATTATTTATTTGATTGTTTTGTGATAATTTGTCCAATTTATTATTTATTGAACATAATTTATCAGAAAGATTATTGATATAACGAATGTTTATATTCAATTCGTTTTGCAAACCTATAACAGCCTTGTCAACATCTTTTAAGGCTTGAACCATTGAATATATAATCCAATCTGAATTTACGGACAAATAGCCGTTAGAAGCCGTTGATACAGCTTTTGGATATACACTTTGTAATTCTTGTGCAATAACACCTATTTTTGTATCTTTTTCACCTTTAAAATTGTATTGATATATATTTATTTTTCTTAACTTATCAATACCATATCTGCTTTTTACGATATTTTCCTTCAAAGTTCTGTCAGAAAAAGCTGACATACTACCTTGATAATTTACAACATGTTTTGCTAAAAGGAATATTTCTGTTTTATTCCACATTGCTGAGGAATAGTATGGTGTAATCATAGTAGAAACAGTGTTGCCTTCTTTGGCAAATCCGCCTTTGTCTCCGGGATAATTACCACCAATACACATTTTTTTAGCATTTTTTATCCCCGTTAATCCATAGCAACCTATTATAACCGACCCGCCAGACGATGTAGTATTATATCCTGCGTATCGACCGATTAATACTGAATTATACGAACTTTTCAAACCATATCCCGCATAATCACCAATCATAACAGCGAATCGTATGTCTTGAGTACTAGAACCTGCACTTGCACCTGCAAATCTACCTATTTTTATATTTAGATCTTGGTCAAAAGGTTTTTTAGTATAATTATATCCCGCATAATATCCAATATTAATATCACCATTACCATAAGAAGCATAACCGGCATAAGCACCTATATTTATTGTATTCTTATCAATTGAATAATCCTTTGGATATGCACCGGCATAAGCACCTATATTTATTATAGGAGCAAAATATGAAGTGCTACTTGACAATGAATTGTTATAATTTGCATAAGCACCTATATTTATACCTGCAAGCCTTGATGAATTATAACTTGCACATTTACCTATGTTTATGGAATAACCATACATAGAGCTGACTTCAGAACCTGCTTCCCAACCGACATTTATAGCCGAATATCCGGAATCGTGTCTGGTTACATAACCGGAATAATAACCAATGTTAATTGAATTATTAAATCTGGTACCAGTTGCATTTGAACCTGAAAGATATCCGACATTTATACTGCTATCTGAATATTGAGATTCGTATAAAGAATAAGTACCTATTGCAATTGTATCATTATGACTTGTTGCGTAAGAACCAACACCGGAAAAGTAGTTTGTGGTTGCTGCGTATGCACCCAGTATAATATTTCCTGAAGCTAAAGGAGAACCATATATATTTGAACCAATTACAACATTTTCGGATTGAAGCGATGAATACGAGTTAGCAATCGAAGGATTTATAGAAACTGCTCTATATCCAATAACAACATTGTTATCAACAGTTTTTATTCCACCTGCTCCATCAGTAACATTATGTAAGTTTTTTGCTACCTCTCCACCTATATATACACCATTTGAAGCACTTGATACAGAAGTATTTTTGAAAATATCTTTTCCTATTGCTATATTTCTGTTAGAATCATTGCCAATGCTGCCTTGATATATACCGTCGCTGTTAAAAAAAGCAATTGAACTGCGACCCTCAAAAGTTCTACCTGCATAAACCTTGTCCATAGTATAAACAGGTCTTACTAATCTTAATGATGCGTTTTTGCCCGCATTTACCAACGTTGTTTTTGTTGTACTGCTATTTATATTTCTCGCAATATCTTTATATCCTATAATAACATCGGAAATATTAGCATAATCATTGCTGTAATAAAAATAACCTTTATTATAATAGTAATCAAAAATCCAATTTGATGATGTTTTTCTTGGTTTAACCTCATTTCTTTGTGTTATTGAAGGTATAGTTGCAGCAGAAATTACGCTGAGGATTAATAATACTATCATCATCTCAGACAACGTAAATGCTATGAAATTTTTAGTTAATTTTTTCATGTATTATTGTCTTCTTTCTGCCGTTTTTGCTTTTTTATATGCAATATTTACTTCTCTTGTTAATGATTTATTTTCACGTTCAAGTTTTTTAACTTCTTTTTCAAGATTATTTACCCTCGATACAAGAATAACATATTCGTTAAAATACCCTGTCAAATCTGATTTCAAAGAAACAAAAGTTCTATCCAATTCTTTTATTGCATTAACCATAGGGAAAATCAACCAGTCCGCATTAACCGTATAATATCCGCTCGGCAACTGTTTCACACCTTCGGGTATAGCCTCCTTCATTTCTTGAGCAATTACACCAATTTGACGTTTCTTAATGCTTTCGTCTTTCAGATTATATTCATATATATTAATTTTTCTGATATCGTTCAAACCATATTTCGCAGATCTGATATTTTCTTTTAATCTCTTATCAGAAAAACTCATAAAAGAATTTGAAGGACCATATATCATATTCGAATAAAATAAAATAGAAGAATTTTCTACATCATAATACGTAACAGCAGGAGTAATTAGCATGTTAGCATAATTATCACCCGTAAATTTACTTTTATTTGTGCTATCTAATGCACTAACCATTGAAGGCACTCCAAGAATCGAACTGTATTTACCTAAATCTTTTGAATAATATCCGTAAGGCTCCATACGAACTACATTTAATCCTTTACTATTATCACATGCTCTATGACCAATACATACAGAATTTTTAATCTCATAACTATTTTGTGCCGTATATGGACCTATGAAAACCGAACCAGCTAAATCAGTATTATTTCCACCCGCAGTAGAAGCCGTACCAATCGCAACATCAGGAGGATTTGTAGCACCATTTGAAGCTCTTAAAAAAGCATTCATACCTATAATAACAGGATAAGATACATTATTCGAACCAATAGCAGCAGAGTTGCTTGTACCGGCAGCTCGTCCCGCACCTGAGCCAATCAAAACAGGAACAACATTTTTGTAATCATAACCAAATCCGGCATAATCACCAACAGAAACAGACTTCACACCGGAACATCCGTTAGCACCAACATAACTGCCTATATTAACACTGTATGCTGAATTACACGTAGTCGTAGTCGTAGTATTGTAACCCGATTTTGCACCAATATATACTGCATTCTCCCCTGAATTCAATCTATAAGCGGAATATGAACCAATACCGGTAAGGAAAGATGCACTACCACCAGTATAAACTGCATAATAACCTATAGCTACATTGTTATAATTTCCGGTAGAATAACCTGCATAAGAACCTAACGCAACAGCAAAGTTAGTTGCACCTGCTTCATGACCAATAGCAACTGTCTCCTTTGTAATAGTGCTTGTCTTATAACCAATATTTACTGTGTCGGTAGAATTAAAATTACGGTTACTGTAATTATCGATAATAACCGAGTTTGAACTTCTAGAATTAATACCACCTTGTCCGATAAAAACATTTTGAGGACTCTCACTTCCGTCAGTTCCACTTTGCATAGCATAAGAACCTATTGCTATACTCCATGGTCTTCTGTGATATCTGTTGTTTTTATTAGACATTGTATTGGCACCAATAGCAATACTGTACACACCGGAATTACCCATCATAATACTGCCGCCTAAATATGTATTGTTGTTTGTGTTTTTCTTCAACAACACTATATGCCTGCCAAAATCAGTTGAAGCACCATAAATATCTTTTACAATCAATTGCGGATAACCGATAGACGCAGCATCCGCACTAACCTGTCCGCCAACCATTACAGCAGATGTTGTAGGTAATGAGGATTGAGAATTGTAATATGATATACCGTGATAAGAACTAGAATAAGTCCAAGGATCAAGTGTTGAACCGCCTGTTGCAAGTTCTGAAACATCCAATGCTCTGCGTGCCGTTACAACAGGCAGCGTCGCCGCTGCAATCGTACTGAAAAGTGCCAAAATAACCATCATTTCGGCTAATGTGAAAGCTATAAAATTTTTTCGCAAAAATCGGTTCACAATATCTCCAGTTTATATTATTTATTATGCACCATATTCTTATTTTATACAAGTGTTGAAATATTTTTATAAACTTATATTAATAACATTTCTTGCCATATTATTTTATGTTGGTATAATGTAGTTATTATAAAACACTTTGAGAGGTAAAATAAATGAATAAAAGTCAATCACTCGGTATGTACATAATCTTAGGTATTATGGTGCTGGCATTCGTTTCAATGCTTTTTACAGGCCCTACTACCACAACGGAAGAACTTACTTAATTTTTTACAAAAACTTTCCAATGGCGAAATTAAGTCGGTAGAAATCGACAAAACTTTCTTAATAGCAACTCCTGTTAAACAACCTGAAGTTAAAAAAGAAGACAAAAAAAATTTTCCAATGCTATACGGCATGTCGCAAGCAACACCGACACTTCAATACAAAGTCCTTACTCCTAATGACGCAGGACTTATGAAAAGACTTGAAGATGCAAATGTAGAAATTTCTGTTAGCAAACCAAGCGAATCTTCAAAATTGATGAGTACAATAGGCTCTCTTGCTTTGCCTATTTTCTTTATAATTTTCTTAATTTTAATGGCTAAAGGACTTTCAGCAGGCGGCTCTCAAGCAATGTCTTTTGGTAAAAGCCGTGCAAAAATGCTTTTAGACAGCAAAGTTAAAGTTATGTTTAAAGATGTTGCAGGTATTGACGAAGAAAAGAAAGAACTTGAAGAAATTGTTGACTTCTTAAAAAATGGTGAAAAATACATAAAATTAGGAGCAAAAATTCCTAAAGGGGTTCTTCTTGTAGGCCCTCCGGGAACAGGTAAAACTTTAATGGCTAAAGCAGTTGCAGGCGAAGCAGGTGTTCCGTTCTTCTCTATTTCGGGTTCTGATTTCGTTGAAATGTTTGTTGGTGTAGGTGCAAGCCGTGTTAGAGATTTGTTTGACCAAGCAAAAAAACATCAACCTTGCATTATTTTTATTGATGAAATTGATGCCGTAGGTCGTCAACGTGGTGCAGGTCTTGGCGGTGGTCATGACGAAAGAGAACAAACTCTTAACCAATTACTTGTTGAAATGGACGGTTTTGATGAAACAATGAATATTATTGTTATTGCGGCTACAAACAGACCTGACATTTTGGATAACGCACTTTTAAGACCCGGCAGATTTGATAGACAAATAGTTATTAACAGACCTGATATTTTAGGCAGAGAACAAATTTTACAAGTTCATGCAAAAAATAAACCTCTTGCGGATGAAGTTGATTTGAAAGTTCTTGCAAAACGTACTCCGGGATTTACGGGTGCTGATTTGCAAAACCTTCTTAACGAAGCTGCACTCCTTGCCGCTCGTCATAACAAAACAAGAATTTATATGGACGACTTAGAAGAAGCGATTGATAAAGTTATGGCAGGACCTGAAAAGAAAAGTCGTATCATTTCCGATGAAGAAAAAGAAAATACCGCTTATCACGAAGTTGGTCACGCATTATTAGCAAAACTTTTAGGCAACTGCGACCCATTGCATAAGGTTTCTATCATACCTAGAGGTATGGCTCTGGGTGTTACTATGGTTTTACCGGAAAAAGACCACTTAACAATGAAAAAAGTTCAATTGTTAGATAAAATTGCAATGACACTTGGCGGAAGAATTGCAGAAGAAATAATTTACGGTAAAGAATTTATTACAACAGGAGCTTCAAACGACCTTGAAAAAGTAACCCAAATGGCAAGAGCTATGGTTACAAAATACGGTATGAGCGAAAAACTCGGCAACCTCGCTTATGGTAAAAGCGAAGACCACGTATTTATGGGACGTGATTTCGGACACCAAAGAGATTACTCGGAAGAAATTGCTGCTGAAATTGATAACGAAGTCCAAAGAATTGTTAATGAACAATATGAACTTGCAAAAACTCTTTTAATTGACAACAGAGATATGCTTGATACCATTGCACATAAACTTCTTGAAATGGAAACTCTTGACGAAAAAGAATTTGTTGAATTGATGGAACAAGTTAGAAACTCAAGAGCAGATGTTTAATTTAAAATACAAATTTGCTTATAACAGGATATTACAAGACTTTGTAATATCCTGTTAAGTTTTGTAAACACTTATTAATTTCAAAAAGCAATTTTTTTATTCAAAAAAACTTATATAAAGTACGAGCGATATTTAAGTTATTATTAGCATATTAACAAGTATTGAACGTATTTGTAATCAATTTTAACGGAGATAACAAACAGGCAAAATAATCAAGATATAAAAAATAAAGTATACTAAGTCATAAATAATTGATTTGTATGAAAAAAGTTTTGAACAAGCACATAAAAGCTTGATGAAACATTTAGGGAAAAAGGAATAGGTAAGTAAAAGTTAGTAAGTTATTTTAAGCGGTCACAAAGACCGCTTTTTATTTGGTTTATTTTAATTCTGTTTCAACAATATATCTTGGTCTTGCTTTAACTTCTCTATAAACTTGTCCTAAATATTCTCCGATAATCCCCATACAAAACAATTGCAAACCGCCAAAAAATGCCATTAATACAATAATTGTTGCCCAACCGGCAGGAGTTGTATGCAAGAAATATTTTTCTATCAAAACCTCTACCCCAAGACCAACAGCAAACAATGCCATTAAAAATCCCAATACGGCAATTATTCTGAGCGGAGTAATACTGAAAGATGTTATACCGTTTAAGGCAAGTCCGATTAAAGACATATAATTAAATTTAGATTCTCCTTGAAGTCTTGGTTTTACGTCAAAATGCACTATTTCATTTTTTAAACCTATTTCGTTAAAAAATCCTCTCAAAAAAACTTGTTTTTCTGGATACATAGCTAAAATATCCAAAGCTTTTTTGCTTACCAATCTGTAATCACTTTGATTTACAGGAATATTTACCCCTAAAATATTCATAAATTTGTAAAAACACAGAGCAGTTGTCTTTTTTAAAAAAGTATCGGTATCACGGCTATTTCTCACTCCTGAAACAACATCTGCCCCTTCCATATATTTGTCAATAAATTTTTCTATTGCCCATTGATCTTGTTGTAAATCCGCATCAATTGAAACTACACAATCGCAGCCCATTTCTCTTGCCCCGAGTAATCCTGCAATATGAGCCTTTTGATTACCAAAATTTCTTATAAATTTTAAACCTTTTACAAGATTATTTTTTTCATGCAAACGTGATATTATATCCCAAGTTTTATCTTTAGAGCCGTCATCAACAAGATACAAAAAACTATCAGGATTAATTTTATCCTTTGCCATTAAATCGCTTAACACTTCTATAAGGCTTTCCACAGTGCTTTCTACACATAACTCCTCATTATAACAAGGAACTGCTATTGCCAATGTAGGTTTTTTCATATTTCACTCCGTTTGCTGCTCTTATATTTTTATATTATAATAATTTAAGATAAAGGGCAAGGATTTTATGTCAAATAAGAAATTCATATTAAATGCGGATGACTTAGGGTTATCAAACAACATAAACAAAGGTGTTATCGACGGATATAACAGCGGAGTATTAAAATCGGCAAGTCTGTGTGCAAATGGAGAAGCCTTCGATGCCGTTATTAATGAAATCATGCCCGAATGTCCTGATTTATGTATTGGCGTTCACCTCAATATCATCGAAGGTAAAGCACTTTCCGAAGCTTCAAAGATACCTTTACTTGTTGATAAAAACGGATATTTTAACAACAGTTATACTCAGTTAATGACAAAAGCCAATAAACAAGAATTTATTAACCAATTAGAAACAGAATTTAGAGCACAAATTGAAAAAATAAAAATGCACTTAAATCCTGCTCATATAGATTCACATGTACATACTCACGGTATTCCAAACATTTTTGAACTAACCTGTAAATTAGCACAAGAATACAAAATACCTTATATCAGAACGCAGTATGAAAAACCTTATATAACTCCATTATTGAGCAAACATATAAATATAAAATATCCGATAAATCAATTAAAAGTTATACTTTTAAACGGATTTACATTGAAAAACAAAAAAACATTAAAAAAATATCCGACACTAAAAACTAATGATTACCTTGTAGGTGTGAGCTATACAGGAATGATGGACAATAAAACTGTTGAAAACGGCTTAAGAATATTCCAAAAAGATGAAAATATACTGGTTGAATCACTAATTCATCCTTATTTTTCGGAAAAAATGTCAGAATACAACATCACACAAAACCAAGAAATGAAATTTAAAATAGAAAACTTTGGTTTTGAATTTACAACCTACAAAAAAATGGCAGAAACAGATGAAAAAAATTAGCATAATACTGATAGTATGTCTGTTTGTAATATTTACATATTGCATAATTGCAAATAAAGACTCTATACAAGTTATTAAAGTTTATACACCGGAACAAATTGCACTTGACCTTAATAAAAACGGTAAAGTTGAAGCTAATGAAAAGTTCATTGTGGATGGTATTGAAACATTTGCGTCAAAAACAAGCGACTATCAAAGAAATATTGCCGAAAAAATTAATATAGATGAAGAAACAGCCTTATCAATAGGATATTTTGCTGAAAAATACGCTCAAAGTCTGCTTGAAGAAAAGAAAATCAATTACAAAAAACTTGATAATAGTCATATTTCAATAACCTTAAACGGAAAAAATTATAATAAAATGTTTCAAAATTCGCCATTTGCCCTGAAAGACGGAAAACCTGCAAATCCAAAAGCATTTGAAAAACAAATTCAACTGGCTAAAAGTTCAGAGCTTAGAATATTCAACAACAAAAGTAATAAATATCACCGTTTAAACTGCAAATACGGACAACTTGCACACGATTCAATCATTATACCTAAAAATCAGATACCTAAAAATGCACAAGGCTGTAAATTTTGCGAAAATGTAGTTAAAAACTCCATACCTAAAAAAAGCAATGAAAAACTGGCAAAAGAAATTGATGCACTCAAAAATATAAAACCTAAAAAATTTACAATTTCTGATGAGTATATAAAAATATATCTTACTGATTTAACAACTGTTTTTACTCCTCATGACAAATGTACCACAGACTATTGCATAGAAATTTTGAAACAAATTAATAACGCACAGAAATCAATTGACATGGCATTATACGGCTATTCTGACATACCCGACATAACAACCGCACTACAAAGTGCAATTAAAAGAGGAGTTAGAATCAGACTTGTATATGACATAAATGCGAACGGAACAAACTACTATCCTGACACGCTAAAGCTTGCTAAAACACTTGTAGAAAGCCAAACCGATATTGGAGATTTAACGTATCAAAATGCTATTATGCATAATAAATTTGTGATTATTGACAAAAAAATTGTTATAACAGGTTCTGCAAATTACAGTTCAACAGATATTTCAGGCTTTAATACAAATGATATTTTGTTCATAAATTCTCCTGAAATTGCTGAAATTTATGAACAAGAATTTAAACAAATGTTTAATAATAAATTTCATCGTAAAAAGCAAAAAATAAAAGATAAAGAAAATATTTTATTAGGCAATTCAATTATATCTATATACTTTTCACCTCAAGACGATGCTGTAAATAATGCAATAATTCCACTAATAGATAACTCAACACAGTATATTTATATGCCGATGTTTGTAATTACGCACAAAAAATTGGCACAAGCACTTATCAATGCACATAAAAGAGGTGTAGATGTAAAAATAATTATTGATGCAACTAATGCTTCTCAAAAATATTCATCGGTAGAACAATTACGAAAAGCAGGTATACAGGTTAAAGCAGAAAATTATGCAGGCAAAATGCACTCCAAAAATTTAATTATTGATGACAAATATATAATTTCCGGTTCAATGAATTTATCCAAAAACGGAAGCATTAAAAATGATGAAAATACTCTTTTAATAGAAAATACTGCATTTGCAAAATATTATAAAAATTTCTTTTTATACATTTGGTCAAAAATACCTGATACATGGCTAACTCGTAATCCTTCCAGCGAATCACACGATTCAACAGGTTCTTGCTTTGACGGAATTGATAACGATTTTGATGAAAAAATTGATATTGAAGATTCGGGCTGCTTAACAAAATAATTATAAAACTGTTTCTTTTTTGAAAAAATATGCTTTTGAATGTTCACATAGCGGACATTTTTCCGGCGGAACTTCGCTTAAAATATGAAAACCGCAATTTGCACATTCCCATAATACCGGTACTTCTGACTTAAAAATATTATCTTCTTTTACTTCTTCAACAAGTTTTTCATATCGCTTATTATGATATTTCTCAACTGTTGCAACCATATCAAAAAGAATGGCAATATTATTAAAGCCTTCATCTCTTGCAGTTTTAGCGAAATTTTTATACATTGTAGTCCATTCATAATGTTCTCCTTCACAAGCATCTTTTAAATTAGCTAAAGTATCCTGAATTTCACCACCACATAACAATTTAAACCAAATTTTTGCATGTTCTTTTTCGTTGTTGGCAGTATCTTCAAAAACTTTGGCAATCATCTCATATCCGTCTTTTTTAGCCTTTGACGCATAATATGTATATTTATTTCTTGCTTTTGATTCACCTATAAAAGCCTCTATTAAATTTTCTTCTGTTTTACTGCCCTTCAAATGCATCTTATTCTCCTTTTTTAATAAAATTATATGTTGATTAATAGAAAATAATATTACCCTGTTTGCCATTGATAATAACTATTTTTATAACAAATATATTGCAATATTTTTATTTTTTTGTTAGCATTAATTGGATAAATAAACACGAGGATTAAAAAATGAAAAAGAACTTACTAATGTTTTTGGAAGAAAAAACAAAAGAATTGGACGAAAATACGGCACTTGGTATTCGTTCAAAATTTGGTTGGTCTGAAATGACATATAAAGGCATTAGTCTTCTTGCACAAAGACTTGGAGGTTATTTGCTTGAAAAAGGTGTTCAGAAAGGTGACAAAGTTGCCATTTTATCAGAATCAAATCCTGAATGGAGTGCAGCATTTTTTTCAATAGTTATAGCAGGAGGTACAATTGTACCATTAGATATTAAATTAACTCAATATGAGTTAAACTCTATATTGAGCGACTGCTTACCTAAAATTTTACTTGTTTCAAGTGCTTATTTTGAAACAGGTTTAAAAATGAAAGAACAAATACCGTCTATTGAAGAATTAATTTTGATAGATGATAAAGGTTCAAATAAAGAATATGAAAGTATTTATACAATAAAATCAGAACCAAGAAAAAAATGGATTCACAGAAGTCTAAATCAAACTGCACTAATTATTTACACATCCGGTACAACCGGCATGCCTAAAGGTGTTCAAATTACATATAAAAATATAATGACACAAACCGAAAGTATTTCGGAATGCTTCCCACTAACATCAAATGACAGACTATTGTCAATTTTACCTATGAACCATCTTTTTGAACTTTCTGTGGGATATTTAACATTCTTAAGTTTAGGAACAAGCATATACTACTCAAAAAGCTTGAAACCGAATGATTTATTTGACATTATTCAACACAAACGTATTACATTTATGGTAGTTGTTCCTGCATTTTTAAAACTATTAAAAACAACATTGGATACAACAATAAAACAATATGGGCCTGTAAAAAGATTTTTCTTTGAACTAAAATACAGAATTGCACCATTTATTCCATGGTACAGAGTAAGAAGAATGTTATTTCAAACTGTCCAAAAAAATATGGGCGGAAAATTTAGAGGATTTATCTCAGGTGGTGCACCACTTGATGTCAATATTGCAAAATTCTTTAATACAGTTGGTATTGAAGTTTTTGAAGGCTATGGTCTATCAGAAGCAAGCCCTGTTGTATCATTAAACACAAAAGGTCATAATAAATTAGGTTCTGTCGGACGACCAATTCCGGGAGTTGAAGCAAGAATTGACGAAGAAACAGGTGAATTGCAAGTAAAAGGTCCTAACATTATGAAAGGCTATTACAAACGAGATGACTTAACTGCTGATGTAATAACAGAAGACGGCTGGTTAAAAACAGGTGATATCGCACACATTGATAATGACGGCTTTATCTGGATTACAGGCAGAATTAAAAATATGATTGTACTTTCGGGCGGTAAAAAGGTATTCCCTGAAGAAGTTGAAGCAGTTATGGAAAAATCACCTAAATTTGCAGAAATTTGTGTATTTGGCGGTAAAAGAAAGGGAGGTCAAAAAGACGGCAGCGAAGATGTAGTTATAAAAATTGTTCCAACTCAAGAATTATTGAACACTTACCAAAATGATGCCGATTTGGAAAAAGAAGTTATAAAAGAAGTTAAAGAATTTTCAAAACGACTTTCAAACTTCAAACGTCCAACATCCATAATTGTTTCAAGAGAACCTTTGCCAAGAACAGCAACTAAAAAAGTAAAACGAAATCAAACAAGAATACGATAATAAATAGCTTAAATACAGACTTTTCGTATTTTGATTAATAAAACTATTTTACTAAAAATCCCTATGCTTAATTTTCCGTTTTTGCATTATTTTAGTCGGTTTTGATAGTTTCAAAACCGACTTCGTTTGTTTTTTTAAAATTAAGCTGTTTGTAATTTATTTTGCCAATATAACTTTTCAAATGAATTCACATTATTTGAAGAAATAATACCACTTAAAATATTATTTAATGCATCTTTCTCTTCTGGTTTCTTTAATGAAGAAGAAGAATATTCTTGGATTTTTTCCCATAATTCATCAAAAGATTTTTGTTTTTGTAATCGTTCATTTTTCATTGTTTCAATTTCTTTGCTTAATTCTTTAGCCGTTCTTGTCCAATTGTCTTTATCACGTGTCGAAATGTCATCGGTATCCAAAAGTTTTTCAATATATTCCATTGCTAATTCTTTTTCTTCTAAAGTTTCAGCAGGTGCAGGAACATATTTACGCATTTCGGATATAATCTCATAATATTTAGGTTGATTACTATTATCAACAGTATTAGATTTTTTTTCGCTGTTAGAATTTTTTTCAGCTTTTTTCATTTGATTAATTTCAGAACGTATTGTGTCTGCTTGACCTTGCCAATATTTTTTGATATTAGGTGTTGCATCAGAATCCATTATTTTTTGTATGTATTCAAGCACCAAATTTTTTTCTTCAATTGTTGTGGTACTGTCCGGTACATTAGCACTCATTTCTGCATAAAGTTTTTCAAATTCAGGCATATTTGAAGTACTACCTTGTTCAGCTTTTATTCTTGCTATTTCACCTTGAATTTCAATCTTTTTTTGTGACCAATAGCCTTTAATTTCATCGTTTGCATCTGATTTTAAAATTCTGTCTATGTATTCAATAGCAAGTTCTTTTTCTTCAATTGTTGAGGTTCTGTCAGGAATATTTGTTTGCATTTCTGCATAAATTTTTTCAAAAGATTCTTTGTCAGATTTTATATCAACTTTATCTGACTTGCTTTTTTCCGTAGTTTCACTTTTTTCTGTTTTTTTAGCAGCCTCTTGCTTTTCTGCTTTTTTTAAATTGAAAAAATTACTCTTTTGTATATTCAATGTTACTACCATAAGAACTCCTTGTACCTTTACACATTCCTTACAAATGAGTTATCGGCAGGTAAACTTAAAACTTTAGACTATCCCTCATATCATATCATATCATATCATATCAAGGATTATACAAGGGTTTTAGCCATTTTTAAACTTATATTTACATTTCGTTACAATTATGTTTTTCTTAATCTTTCGTAATATATTAGATTATATTAAAAGCCTTATAACTGCTATTTTAATACTTAATAACAGTTTAATAAATTTAGCATAATAAGTTTGAAAAATTTACCGTAACCTTTTATGCAGCTACCTCGATTATTTACCTAAATGAACATAAGTAGCATTATTAATACCATTAATTTGATTTATACCCGTCAAAGTTTTTGCATCAACCTCTGAACCTGTTGAAATAATCATCAATGATAATTGCTTTTCTTCGCTTGGTGATACGCTCATGTGGTTAATATTTATATTTGCTTCACCGATTACAGTTGAAACTTTTGCAATCATACTGGGTTTATTTTCGTGAGGAACAAGTAACATGTGTTCTTCCGGCTCAATACTTGTATTAAAATTATTTACTTTAACAATACGTTTTACACCTTTTGCAATCAAAGCTCCGGAAACAATTGCAGAATCTTTATCAGAGGTCATTTTAACCGTAATTGAGCCAATATAATCACCTGATGTAGCAGATTTCAAGGTGCTTACATCAAGACCTTTATTTTTTGCAATAATTGGTGCATTAACAAAGTTCACATCCTGCATTGAAGCAGAAAAAATACCTTTTAAAATTGCGGTTTCCAAAGGTGAAACATCTAACGATGCCAAATTACCCTTAAATGTCATTTCTATTGATTTCAAATTACCTTCAATAATTTGATCTGCAAGTTCACCAACATTTTGAGCAAGCGTCATATAATCTTTTACCGGCTCTAAAACAGAAGGTTTTAAACTTGGAATATTAACCGCACTTGTTGCAGAACCACCCGACAAAACATCTTTTATTTGTTTTGCAACATCTACTGCTACATTAATTTGAGCCTCTGATGTGCTTGCTCCTAAGTGAGGAGTCATTAAAAGATTTTTTTCACATCCGTATAGAGGACAAGATTGAATATCCGGCTCATTACAGTAAACATCAATTGCAGCACCTGCAACTTTACCGTTGTCAAGGGCTTCTCTTAAATCTTCTTCGTTTATAATGCCCCCTCTTGCACAGTTGATAAGTCTTACATTATCTTTCATTTTTGCAATAGTGTTTTTGTTTATCAAATTAACGGTATCCTTTGTTTTTGGAACGTGAACTGTAATAAAATCGCATTCACCCCAAAAATCATCTAAATTTGCAACGTATTCCGCACCCATTGCTTTAACATTTTTTTCTGATGTATAAGGGTCATATACAAGAACTTTCATGCCTAAAGCGATAGCAACTTTTGCAACATGAGAACCTATTTTACCCAAACCGATTACACCTAAAGTTTTACCAAAAACTTCAACACCCGTAAATTTTGCTCTGTCCCATCTGCCTTCCTTTGTTGATTGGCAAGCACTCGGAATATTTCTAACCATAGAAAGCATCATTGCAATTGTATGTTCTGCTGCTGCATTCGTATTTCCGTCAGGAGAATTTACAACAATAATACCTTTTTGTGTTGCCGCTTCAACATCAATATTATCAACACCAACACCTGCTCTGCCTATAATTTTTAAATTATTAGCCGCATCTATAATTCTTTTTGTAATTTTTGATGCACTTCTTATTATTAAAGCGTCATATTTGCCAATATTTTCGACATATTCATCTTCAGTCATAGTCGGCAAAACATCAACCTCTGCCACCTGAGAAACAATTTCACGAGCCAAATCATTACACTTATCAGTAACCAAAACTTTCATAATATCTCCTATCCCTGTTCATTAAAAAACCCGATTTAAGCAATCGGGTAAATGCTTTTTATCTAAACGGTTTTGTTTGATTTAATTTCAATCTTAATTCTCTAAATCTTGATATATCTTCTTGAGCCTTTGCAGATTCTTTAAACACTGCTTGTGCAGAAGGATGAACCATTAATACATAATCCATGTGAATTTCCAAGAAATTATATCTTCTTGGTGCTTGAGTTGAATTTCTTGAATAAATTTCAGCATTTGTAACTGCTAAAAAACGTCTTTCTTTATCATTTAAAAGATCTGTTAATTCACGGTTTGTATTTGTGTATTTAGATACGTGAACAGTACCTTTTATATCGTGATCAGCCGTTAAAATGCTTACCTCAATAGGAATTGTGTCTGAATGTTTGCCTGCCATATATGGTTTCTCCTTGTTGTTCTTATATTATAACATTTCAATATAATTGTCCAGTTTTTAATTACTTTTTCTTAACTCTTACCCCTTCAACTTCGTGAACATCTTGTATCACTAAAAATGCCGTAGGGTCAATTTCTCGAATAAGCTTTTTCATCTTTGCAACTTCTAAACGATTTATTACACAAAAAATAAGTGTTTTTTCCTGTCCGGAATAACCGCCTTTACCTTTTTGGTAAGTAACGCTTATATCCAATTCTTTAATAATAGCATCACCAATTTCTTTAGGATATTCAGAAATTATTAGTGCTGATTTTGAACTGTTCAAACCCTCTAAAACAATATCAATAACTCGATATGCAATAAAATAGGTTAAAATAGAATACATTGCACTATCCCAACCGTACAAAAATCCTGCTGCGGTATATATAAATACGTTAAAAAACATTATAATTTCACCGACAGAAAAGCCTATCTTTTTGGCAAGTCTTATTGCAAGAATTTCTGTTCCGTCAAGTGCGGCATTATTTCTAAGTATAATACCAACGCCGACACCCAGAATAACACCACCAAAAACCGTTGCAAGCAATTGTGCTTCCGTTACATGAAAACCTGATAAAACATTAACAAAAATAGAAAGCATTGTTACGCCATAAAAAACATTAAAAACAAATGTTTTACCCATTTTTTGTATAGCAAGGTATATAAACGGAAGATTTATAATAAAAATAACTAAACCTAAGTTCCATTTTGTAATGTAACTTATCATCATTGAAATACCGATTACACCGCCATCAATAATATCATTTGGCAATAAAAAACATTCCAAAGCAAATGCTGCAATCATTGCACCGAGAGTAATAAATAAATATTTTGATAAATACTCAATTACAATCTGCTTTTTTGTTTTAATTTCCGGTACTCTTTTTTTCTTTTTATTAAAAATTCCCATTATTTTTTCTCATGTTCATTTTTCTTAATTGTTATCAAGTTATCAATTTTAAATATTGTTTTTTGATTTATAGTTTCAATATCTTTTTTCAAACCTAAAATATTTTCTAAATCAGCTTTTAACGTAGCTAAATCTTCATATTTTTTCAATACCCCATCCATTGATACAGAAACATCACCTGTTTCTTCCGAAACAACTAAACAGGCACAGTCACTAATTTCTGTAACACCGATTGCAGCACGGTGTCTTGTGCCGTATTTCCAGCTTAATTTAGGATCTTCCGTCAAAGGTAAAAGCACACCTGCCGAATGAATTTTAAAATCTTTGATTACCATAGCACCGTCATGAAGTGGTGTATTTGTGTGAAAAATTGTCAAAATAAGCTCTGTCGAAATTAAAGCATCAATTTTTGTTCCGACATCAAAATAAGATGAAGTATCAATGGCATTTTGAAAAACAATTAAAGCACCGACTTTGTTTTTTGATAAATATTTTACAGCCTCGATAATTTCCTTGATAACATCAACTTCAATATCTTTTTTATTATGATTAGCACCAATTAATTCATTAAAAAAACCACCTTGTCCCAAGTAGCCTAAAAATCTTCTAAGTTCCGGTTGAAAAATTACAATCAAACTTAAAGATATCATCATAACCATAGCTCTCAAAAACATACCCAGAATAGTTAAATCTATTCTCATAAGTATTTCGGAAAAAGCCCACATTAAAACGATAATCAACAAGCCCCTGACAAGTTTTTCCGCCTGAGTATTTTTAATAAATTTTCTATATACAGCATACAAAAAACCTATGATAATAAAAACTTCAACTACATCAAGCCAGCCAAAATTTACTGACCAATGAATTTGTAACGGTGTAATAAGTTCTTTTAGCATTCTTTTAACCTACTTGGAATAACATCATAACGAATTAAATCATCAAGTGTTTCTCTATTTACTATAATATCAGATAGACCTGAATTTACAAGTACCATTGCGGACTTTTGTGTACGATTATAATTACTTGCCATAGAATAATTATAAGAGCCGGTATTATAAACACAAATAACGTCACCTTCTTCAAGTTTTGGCAAATCTATATCTTTAATTAAAATATCGCCTGATTCACAATATCTTCCTGCAATAGTAACTTTTTCATAATTTACTTCATTAGGCTTATTTGCAACTTGTGCCACATATTCTGCCTGATATAAACTTGGACGTGGATTATCCGCCATTCCACCGTCAACTGCAACATATTTTTTACCGTTTGGCACTTGTTTTTGGCTGCCTACCGTATATAAAGTTACTCCTGACGTAGAAATAATACTTCTTCCGGGTTCTAAATAAATTTTGGGATAATCAACATCATATTTTTCACACATATTTTTGATAGTGTTTATTATAATTTCCGAAACTTCAAAAACAGACGGAGGATTATCACTATCAGTATATTTAACACCTAATCCGCCACCTAAATTTATTTCTGAAATATCTATATCGTATTTTGCTTTTATTCTTAAAATTTCTTTTATCAAAATTTCAACTTCATCTTGATAAACTTTTAATTCAAATATTTGTGAACCTGTATGAGCGTGTAAACCTTTTAAATTCAAGTTTTTATAATTATTTTTTATAAGGATTAACGCTTCATCTATTTGCGACATATCAAAACCAAATTTTGAATCTAAATGTCCTGTTTGAATGTACTCGTGCGTATGGCATTCTATACCCGGAGTAATTCTAAGTAATATATCAACAACTTTATTTTTTCGTTTTGCAATATCATTAAGCAAATTTAATTCGGAAAAATTATCAACAGAAATTCTGCCAATATCATAATTAATAGCCATTTCAAGTTCTTCATAAGTTTTATTATTTCCGTTAAAAAGAACTTTTTTCATATCAACACCGGAATTATAGACAGTAAAAAGTTCTCCGCTTGAAACAACATCAAAACCAAAACCTTCGCTTGCTATAATAGTCGTTATAGCACTTGTGCATAATGCTTTTGAAGCATACATTAAGTTAAATTTTTCATATTTTGAAAATGCATCTTTGTAATTTTTGCAGATTTCTCTTAAAGTAAACTCGTCAATAATATAAAGCGGAGTTTTGTAAGTTTTTGCCAAATCAACCAAATCACAACCGCCAACAGACAAGTTACCATTTGCATTAATCTCTGTTGTAAGAGGTTTTAAGTATTGATTAGCAGATTTACCCATAGTTTATCCTTCGTATTTTAATTTTAAATAACACATAATAAAATTGCAAATAGTTATTTGTTTATTAAATATAACAATTGGTTTTGTGATATGACATGATACTTTCAACATTCACTAATAACAATGTATTGCCTCAAAAATCAAGACAAACCTATCATTACGACCATATTTGTCATATTAACATATTATTATATAATTATCAGAAATAAATCAAGACAAGATATTTATCATGTTATAATACACAATAAATAAGGGGCAAAGTATGGAAAACACATTAGAAAAAGAACAAATTAAAAAATTACCTGAACCTAACAAGGCTCAGAAAGAATGTATTTATAACACAAAAAACGGCAAATATTTAGTTATTGCAGGGCCGGGAACAGGGAAAACTTTTACGGTTACACGTAAAATTAAAAATATGATTGAAAATGAAGGTGTTGAACCCGAAAAAATACTTTGTTTAACTTTTTCTAATACCGCAGCAAGAGAAATGAAAACAAAAATCGGAGAAAATAATGCTGTTAATGTCTTTACATACCACGAATTTTGTTTAGACATAATGGAAGAATTTTCCGACCGGTTTGACATTCTTAATCTAAAAATTATTACAGATGCTACAAAGCGTACCTTGATAAAAGAATGTATTGATGAAATTAAACCTATTGCATATAACAATGACAAAAATAATCCTTATCAATATTCTCAAAATATTCTTGACGGAATTGAAGAAATTAAGAAAAACAGAGTAACAAAAGAAGATTTTTTCAAAAATCTGAAAGAAAATTCTCTTTGGGAAAAAAGAATAGACGAATTAGAAAAATTACAAAAAGAAAAATTTACCAAAGGCAGAAAAGAACAAATTGAAAGATTAACTAAACGCATTGCTCAAATGAAAGAATTGTGGCAATTCTATGAATTATATACAAAAAAGATGACAGAAACAGGGTATATTGATTTCTTCGATATGATTAACAAGGTTTTAGATAAATTTGAAGATGAAAACTCTGCACTTTTGGAAGAAATTGCATATAAATATGAATATATCCTTGTTGACGAATATCAAGACACAAATAAATCTCAAAACGATATCGTATTTAATTTGGCAAAACATTGTACTAACATCTTTGTTGTAGGTGATGATGATCAAATTATTTATACATTTCAAGGTGCAAATCTTGATACTATCGAAAACTTTTTAAATCAATTTCCAGAGGTAAAAGTTATTTGTCTTGAAGAAAATAATCGTTCTACTCAAACCATCCTCGATGTATCACAAGAACTTGCAAAATTACAGGATGATTTCTGCAAATATAAAGCAGAAAAGGCAACTACAAAAAAAGAAAAAGCACTTTATGAAAGTATGAAAGTAAATCTTCGTATCTGCTCAAACGAAAAATTTAAAAATCTGAACATAACAAAAGATTTAAAATCACCTGTTACTTCACCTGTTTATAACAAGAAAAAACCCGTTGAATATTTGGCTTTTGAAAAAGAAACAGACGAAAGAGCTTATATTGTAAACAAAATAAAAAATTTGATAAATTCCGACAAATGTCCTGAAAAGTTATCCGAAATTGCAATATTAACAAAAACAAATGATGAATTAAAACAGTATGAAGTTTATCTTAAAGCTAACGGAATCCCTGTTGAAATTACAGGAGGTAAAAATATTTTTGATATAAATTCTGTCAATGCAATGATTACATATATGCAATTTTTGACAAATCCTGAATACTATTCGGATAAACTGTTGTCATATCTGTTTATGCAACCGTTTCATATTGACCCGAGAGATTACAAGACTTTAACAGAATTCAAATCTCACCACAGAACTTTGACAGATAACATACATTCACTATTAGAAAAAGGAGTCAGCGAAGAAAAACTTAAAACAAAATTAGAACAACTTTTAAAATCCAACTCTAATACCATAACGGAAGATATTAAAAAACTTACGGAAAATAAAATTTATACCGTTTACAATGAAGAAAAATTAAGAGATTTTATATCGACGTATGAATACCTAAAAAACTATATTACTAATGAAAATTATGCTAATTCATTGCTTGAAATAGGTAACAAAACAGGGATTTTTAAACACTATCTGAATGACAATATAAATAAAGTTGAAAATATAAAAGGCATTCAAAAACTTTTGGCAGAAGCAGACGGCTATTTTGCCGTAAATACAGATAAAGAAAATTCTTTTGCCCAATTTGTTGATTATTTAACAAAAATGATGGAAAGCGGAATAAAAATTAACCTTGATAAAGAAGAAAAAGCACAAAATGCCGTTCAACTGTCAACATATCACTCATCAAAAGGGCGAGAATTTGAATATGTATTTATGCCAACACTAACAAGCCTAAAATGGGAAAGTAATTCTTCAAGTTATAAAGATAGTATACCGCTTAATTCCAAAGGCTTAACATTTGAAGAATTGGAAGAACGACAAGAACAAGCAAAATTTTTAGATAATATAAAACTGCTTTATGTAGGTATGACAAGAGCAAAACATACACTTGTGCTGACATCTGTCGTAACGGGCGAAAAAAACGGGAAATTAACTTGGTTTATTGACAAACTAAAAGAAAAATTTGAAGGAAAGAAAGATTATTTAATCTATCCGGAAAAACCTGAATTAACTGATTTTGAAATACCACATACAGATTATGACTACAAAAAAGAATTTGAAGAATTTATTAAAAACAGATTTCAAAAGAGTTATTCTGCAAGTTCTCTGAATAAATACCGAAAATGTCCGAGAGAATATTTTTATAACTACATTTTAGACTTAAAATCAGATTCAGGAAGTAAAAATAATCTTGTATACGGACTTGCAGTTCACAAAGCATTTGAATATACGCTAAATTATGCAATGAATAACAAAAAATATCCGACAACAGAAGAAGCCTATGAAATTTTTGCAAGAACAATAAACGAATCTGCTTGTGAAAATCCTGAAAACCTAAAACAAAGCGGAAAAGATAAGATTTTTTCGAAAGGTAAATATTATGAAGAAAATTTTATAAAACTTGCGGATATATCTAATTTAGATACAAGAGCAGAGCTTAAGTTAGATTATACAACAGAAGACGGTATAAATTTCAATGGAAGCATCGACCGTATAGACAAAAATCCTGACGGCACATACTCTATTTATGACTACAAAACAGGCACAGATAGTTCAGGAATAAATAAAACAGGCATTCATTCCGATTATTACTATCAAATAGGATTTTATAAATATTTATTCAAGAAACAGGAAAATGTTACGACAGATATAAAAACGAGATTTTTGTACCCATTAATTGAAGAAGAAGTTAAGCCGACAGAAATATCGGATTCCGATTGCGAAGAAATAGCAAAAGAATTTATAGAAATAGTAAATCGCATACATAACTTAGAGTTTGACAGACCGGATAAATGTACAAATCCACAATTCTGTCCGTACAAAAATCTTTGTAGAATGAATGTGTTATAAAAATTATAAATATTAAAATTTTTCAAAAATTTGACCATTTTTATTAAAACATGATAGTTTTACATGCAATAAATTGGAGTTGTTTTGAAAAAATTTTATATTTTAACAGTAATAACGTTATTTTTTATGAATATTTGCTGTTCACAGCATTCGATAGCTTCTGAACAACATTACATTAAGCAGCGTAACAGTATCATTAAATCTAATAATTATCATGTTTCTTTTAAATTAACACCTGAAGAAAAACTATTTGATAAGAAACTCTATATAATGAAGCACACATTAATTAAATCATATAAAGGGACTTTTCCGTATAATTTTCCGATTCTTAATGACAAAAGGCTTACAGAAAGTGCATTATACCGTTTTGCGAAAAACTTCCTAAGGGTGCAGATTTACATGTTCATGGGTCTGAACTTATGTCTGCGCCGAAATATTTTGATTTTATGAGTAAAAATGAACAAGTTTATATATGTAATCAAAAAGGCAAAAAATATGGTGCGATTATTTATGTAAAACCTAATGAGGCTATTCCTAAAGGTTATATAAACCTTAAAACAGCCTTAGATAAGAAAATTTTTACCAAAAATCAATTGCTTAAATTGTGGACATTATCACCAAACGGTTACGCAACACAGTTTGAAGCTTGGGATTACTTTGAGTCATTATTTGATAACGTAGATATAGTTGAATATCTTGATAAAGAGTCTATACGTCGGTATTATTATGATGCTTTCAAAAATTATAAATTAACGTAACAAATACAAATAAAAGAGATATTGACTATTGTTAATATCTCTTTTATTATAAGACAATAAGTTAAGATAAATTTTTGATTATAGATTTTATTAAAGGTGGATTATATGAAAGTTGTAAAAATTTTACTTGTAATTATTTGTTTAGTGTCTTTTATACATACATGTCAAGCCGAAAAATATTATTGTGGTGATGACGTAAATAATTATAACAGTACAGATTTGTATTTTTCAGACCAAACAGCAAAACAAAAGTGCAAATGGTTACAAACTGATATCATTATATCTGATGAGCCAATGACGTATACATATAACCAATGTATAGCTGATTTTAATAACGCAAAGATTAAATATTACAGAGGTATGTGTACACCTGTTATCACAAAAACTCATTCATGGAACGGATATAATTGCCAAGTACAGCATATTCAAGGCACACGAAGAATTATTCAAACTTCCTGTGATACTGATAATCCTGATATTTCTAAATCAGCAATGGAATATTTTGAAAAACTGTATAGAGAACAAGATATAGAATAGTTAAATAAATATTTTTAAGGAGCTTTGAATGGATAACCTGTTGTATTTTTTATTAACCAATATAATTAGTCTTTTATCGCTGATAACATTAATTGTTTTAATTGTAATTCACATCGTTAAGAAAACAGGATTTAAGGTCATAGATTATTTAGCGGTTTTAATATGTTTTATAGGAATGTACTTATATATTCCTGCACTGCTTGTTGCTTGGGGGTTTAATTATCAAAATCCGGAATGTCTTGAAAAGGCACTAAAATTATCAATAAATCCTTATGAAAAACGTTTATGTAACAAATATTTGGCAGAAATTTATGCAGCCGATATTTTTAATCAACGTATTAAAGATGGTAATAAAGCAATAGATTATATGGAAAAAGCACTAAAAGGCGAGTATGAAAAATATGTAGTCGAAACAACAATGCTTGCACATTGGTATTCACTAAAAGGTGATTATAAAAAAACAGAAGATTTAAACAAAAATTTAAAAATCAATGCACTTGCTTTACGCAATATATATATTACGAATAATGAATATCAAAAGGCGATAGATACCTTTTCCGAAAAAAATAAAGGTGTAGAAAATTTCTTAAAAGCAGATTTATATAAAAAAATTGGCAATACGGAAAAATCAAAAGAAGCGTTAAAAATTGCACAAGATGCATATAAAAAACAAATTAGTAGTTATAATACGGCTTCTGATAAATTGAAATACGAAGAATATATCGCAAAGTACAAATCAGTTGAGGCTTATAAATCTTGGTTAAATACAATGAGAAAAGAATTTAAATTTGACTAAATCAATTTAAAAATGTACATTTTGTAAGATACCTTCATTGACAAATAAAAAAATGTTGTGATAAGATATTTGCAAGCCTTTATTTATATTAAAGTATTTGTACTATCTGTAACTTACTGTATTTGGAGTATATTATGTCGGATTTAACTGTCGTTATACCTTGCCTAAATGAAGAAAGAACGATAGTTATTTGTGTAGAAAAGTGTAAGAAAGTCTTTGAACAATTAAATATACAAGGTGAAGTTCTGGTTGTTGATAACGGTTCTACGGATAAAACATCCGAGCTTGCAACAAATGCAGGTGCAAAAGTTGTTTATTGCAGCGAAAAAGGTTATGGTAATGCATTAAGATTTGGATTTGCAAACAGTAACAGCAAATATGTTATTATGGGAGATGCAGATAATACTTATGATTTTCTTGAAATACCTTTATTATGGAATAAATTAGAACCGGATACGGATATGGTTACAGGTTCAAGACTGAAAGGTAAAATTGAAAAAGGTGCAATGCCGCTAAAAAACAGATATCTTGGAACCCCTGTTCTTACTTTTGTTCTAAATTTATTATATGGAACAAAATTATCAGATTCTCAATGCGGTATGCGATTGATAAAAAAAGAATGTTTGGATAAAATAGAATTTACGGCTACCGGTATGGAGTTTGCCAGTGAATTATTTGTAGAATTTGCAAAACATAAATTTAAAATAGTTGAAACTCCAATATCTTTATATAAAGATATTGAAGGTCGAAAACCGCATTTAAGACCTTGGAGAGATGGTTTTAGACATTTAAAATATCTTATCAAGGCTCGATTCAAGTAATTTGTTTATTGGTTTAATATGAAAAAATATTTAAAAGATTTTATTGTATTTTTTATAATTTTAATTATAAATTGCATTGTAACCATAAAATTAAATAACCTTCCGGATTGGGATTTTTATTCTTATCATTTTAATAATGGCTGGGCATTTTGGCACAATCGTCTTGATATTGATTTTTTGCCTAATTTATTTAGAAGCTATTTTAATCCGTTGTTAGATGGTTTAATATATTTTGGTATAGAAAGGCTAAATCACCATCCTTTAATATTTTTATTGATTTCGGGTTTAAAATACGGAATTTTAATGTTCATATCTTTTAAGCTGTATGAATTATTATTTGATAATTTGGATAAATTTAATAAGTATATAGGTGTTATATTTTCATTGATATTGGCATGTTCTTCTCCAATTATTCTGTTTTGCTTGAGCTTTGATAATACTGACATTCAGTGTGCCAACTTAGTTTTGATAGGTTTATATTTATTTTTAAAAAGCATATTTAAGAACTCAAGCAAATCAAGATATTATTTAATATTTTTTGCAATGGTATTTGAGGGTATGGCATTAGGCTTAAAATATGTAAATATCATATATATTGTTTCATTTCTGCTAACAACTTTATGTTTAATCAAATTTATACAAAAACCGGTAAAAACCATTTGCTTTGAAATTTTAGGTATTTTTACAGGTTTTATGTGTACAGGCGGTTGGTGGTTTTTCACAATCTGGCATAAATTTAAAAATCCGTTTTTCCCTTATTTTAATGATATTTTCAAATCTCCGTTTGCAAATAGTGAATCAATTTTAAATATGGACTATTTGCATTTAAAAGCTAATACAATTTGGGAATTTATATTTTACCCGCTTAGAAACACTGCTGAAAAAGCTTTTATAGGTTTTGAACAAAAATATTATGATTTAAAGATAGCATTGTCTTTTATATTAATTGTCTGTATTATTACTATGCTACTAAATAAATCAATAAGAGAAAAAATTAGCAATATAATTAATTTAAAAATTTTGTATTTTATATTAATTTTTATGATAACAACTTATTATACAAATAATTTTTTGTTTACCAATATAAGATACTTAATACCTTTATTTGTTTTAGCACCTGCTATTTATTATTTGTTTGTTGTTTCAACAGTAAAAAAAGAATATTATGTATATCCGCTTATAATAATAACAGGTCTTTATTTAAAGGATATTCTGGTCTGGGTCAATATCCATATAAAAATGAACAAGAAATTATACGTCCTATACCACTAAAAATAGAAGATGATGCGGTTGTAATTTGTGCTAATTTTTCTGCATGTGCAGCTGCTCCTTTTCAAAATACAAAAGTAAAATATATTGGTTATAGCCTACCAAAACGCCTTGTTAAATATGGTTTTTGGATAGATAAGGATTTCTATAAAAATCAATATTACATAAATGAATATTTACAAAAAAAATTAATAAAAACATTTGCAGAGAATAATAATATTTACTTTTTATATTCAGAAAGTAATATGGGACCTGATTTAATAGATTTAGAGTTATACAAAACAGCACTTTTCATTTATACAAAAGGTGCATTATCATTGGAAAACTGTCATCAGTTTCATTACACAATATTAAATCATGATATAATTGATCAGCATCATATCTGTAAAATAAAAAGTAAAGTTTCTGAATAATTTATTAGAAAATATTAAAATTTTCTAATAAATCATTTATGCAGTTTTATATTTTCGCCAGTCGGTCAATTCAAAGTGCCATACTTCACAAGATTTATTTTTAAAATCACCGCCCCAAGTAATGTTATTGGTACGTCTTTGAACTTCTCTTGTAAACGCTGTCCATTCATCTCTTGAAAGCCCTTGTCCGCCTTTTTTATAAACTCCACAGTCAAATGCAGCACCGTAATTGTGAGGAGATTGACCTCCCGGTGCTACAAGATTACCTTTTCTTGCTCTTGCTGCATTTGATTCCGCAATTGATCTAAAACCGTCTGACATTACAAATGTATAGCCCTTTTCTGCTGCAACTTCATTGAATACAGCGATTTGGTCTTGCATTTCTGGTTTTAAATCCTTGTAATTTGTATAACCAAATGTTAATACTTTTTGTCCGTTTGGAAGTGTTTTTACTGAAATTTGATTTCTGTATTCAGCAGGGATATTTTCGACATTAAGTTCACCATCAAAAAGTTTTCTGTTTTTAACTTCATTTATTTTTGTATTAACTTCTTTTACAGCAGTTTGTGCTTCTGTTAAAGCAGCTTTTGCAAATTCCAGTTCGCTTGCTTTTACTGTTTCAACTTTTTTAGCAGCAGCGTTATACGCATCCATTTTTGCTTTTGTATCTGCACTGCAAGTTTCTTTTATCTTATTTTCTATTGCTGTTTTTTCTTCTTCTAATTTTGATTTTGTTTCTTCCAGTTTCGACTTATCTTTGTTTAAATTTTCGAGTTCTTTCTTTAATTTGTCCAGTTTTTTATTTGCTTCTTTAATTTCTTTATCTTTAGATTCAATTTCTTTTTTCTTTTCTTTAATTTCTTTATTTTTAGCAGCTATTTTTTCGTTAATTTCTTTTTTCTTAGAGTTAATTTGGGCATCTTTATCTGCATCTTCAGGCTTACCTGTTGGTGTGCCTACATTTGATAAGGAATTTTGCAAATTGGATAATTGTTTATTAAAACCTTCGTATTCTGAATTTAAGGCTTCTGATTCGGCAGTTAAAGACTTAATTGATTCTTCTTGGTCATCAATTTCAACTTCTTTATCATTAATTTTTACTGCATTTTCATCTAATTTAGCTTTATTTTCATTAATCTTTTCAAGATTTTTTTCAAATTCTTTGTTAGTTTTTTTACTTACATTAGGGTCATTTTTAACTGCGTTTTTATAATCATCTTCTGCTTTTTTCATTTCGTCTTTTGCGGTTTTAACTTTTTCATTAGAACCGTTATTAACAGCATTTACATCATTTTGTTTTTCTTTTACTGTTGCTTGGCGTGTTGCTTTTTCTGATTCCAGTTGTTCTAAAGACATTGAATCTAATGGATTAGCCGGTGTTGAAGAATAAGACGAGCCTCCTGAATAGTCAGAATAAGACCCATTACCGTAATTTGAATAATTATCATTGTATGATGTATCTGTTGCAGGAGCAGAAACAGATATATCAGGTGTTGCAGAATCGTTTTCTTCCGGTACTGATTGTGTTTCCGGTACTGCACCCGTTGCTTGTGATAATAATTGTTCTGCTGCTGCCTGTAAATCTATTCCTTTTGCTTCAATAACAGCATCAAAATCATCCATTGAAAGAGTATTTTCGTCACCATCTTGTGCTGATAAGTTTGTTATGTACGATTTTGCTTCTTCAGCGGAAATTTCACCGTTACCGTCTGTATCAGCTTCTTTTTTCACTTCATCAAATGAAAAGAAATCTCTTAAAACAGAAGTTAATGAATTACTTTCTTCCGGTTCATCTTTTGAAACTATTTTTTCATAATCAATATCTGAAAGTTGTTCTTTAGATGCAAGATTAAATACTGAAGAACCATCCTCTTTTTCTATTGCGGTAAATTCTTCACCAAAAAGAGTTACAAGGTCTTTGCTTTCAGTTTCTTTTGTTGCAGATGTATCTGTTTTTTGCTCATTTTGTTTTATTTTTGCTGCTTCAGCTTTTTTTGTTAAAAATTCCAAGTAATTCATAAACAATACTCCTACATCATCTCACATGTTTTTTTCGGAGATAAAGTAAAAAACTTTAACAAAAAACATTATTTATTTACAATTCGAAATAATATAAACTCTTAATTCAATATACATTAATTAAAATCAGATTTTGCTATGCATTCGCTTCACTTAAATATTTATCCATAGCTTCTTTTGAAATTTCAGCCGTATCAGTAAGTATAGAACCAATTACTTGCTCTGATTGTTGAGCCATTTTTATAAGTTTAACAGCGTATTTTGCTTGAATTTCAGGAGTCATTTGGCTGCCGCCGATTTCACTTATATCCATAAGCCACCTCGCAAATTAATTATAATATATATTTTAATTATAGCTCTTGATTTTAGGGTTTTCCAGTGTTTGAGTTAAAAATTTTTACATTTAAATTTACTCTTAAATAAGTTAATGTAATATTGTTTTATGATATAATTTTTCGTATGAATATATTAAAGCACATTAGCAGTTGGATTAAAGAAAATTGGATATATATAGTAATATTTTGTCTGCTTTTTTCTTTACGGGTTTGTGCAATAAATAATAAAACAGCTTTCTTTTTTGATGACCCTGCATCTTTTAATGTTTCAACTCCTAACAATTCATTTGAAGATGGTTCAAGAATAAAATACGGTTGGGCAGATTTGAGGTTTTATTATCATAAAAATTATACAGTGCTTTCATTAAAAAAAGTGCTTTTTGAAAGCAAAGCCGACATAAAGTCAATAATCTCGGACTTAGTTTTTCTTCATAACAATACTTTTGACAGACAGCATCCAAATTTATATTATTCCATACTGAGAATTTGGACAGCAGGCATGGATTATTCGGATATTAATGCTATGAAATGGCGTGGATGTTCGCTGAACCTTGTTTTTTTTACAATTGCCTTTTTATTTATGTTTAAGTTTTTGAATGAAATAAAGCCTGATAAAAAATTTATTGCATTCGGTCTTTTCTTTGCTTTTATTACTACCGGAACAATATCAAATACTCTTTTAATTCGGGCTTACCCAATGATGGAAGCTTTTTTTATATTTGTCTTATATATATTCCTTGTTCTGTATAAATCAATCGGTAAAAAAACAGAACTTTCTAAGAAACAACTTGTTTTATATTCAATTGGGTTGAGTATTTTTTTACTTTCAGAATATTACGCTTTGATTTTTAGTGTAATTATTTTTCTTGTACTGACCTATAAATGTTTTAGGGAAAGTGATTTGAAATTCTTAATACGAATTCTTGCAATTTATGTTAGTGCTTTTATTATAGTGCTTTTATCCTGCCCAATATATTTTGAGAATTTTGAAACAATTGAACACTTAAACGAAACCAAACAGGCATCTAATCTATGGAATTTCTCGGATTTTCACCGCTACGGAATGTATGTTTTGGAAAATTTAAGCAAATATGTCTATAACAATATGACTTTTTATATTTTGCTTTTAGGTTTATCCGCTATTGGTATTCCTATTTTTAATAATGACAAGTTTGGTCAAAAAGAAACAAAAAATTTCTTTATGATATTTGCATTAGTTGCTTTATACGCATATTTAATATGTTCAATAGCACCATTCCATGAAGATGTAGCAGTAAGATATATTATTGCTACTTTTTCTGTATTTGGACTTTTAATTGCATATTTTGTTTATCATTTAAAAACACCTTTGGCAACAATTACAATAATTATTATGCTTTTATCTTCCTTATTTCCTGTTTGTTATGATATCAATATGTACAACTCAAAATATAAGTGTTTAGGTATGATGTCTTATTTTAGGAATTCAAATAATTTGGATATAAGTAAATTTGAATATAATGAGCAAACAAAAAGTTTAAGACCGGTTGTACTTGCTAATAGAAATTGGATATGGCCAAATTATATAATGTATCTAAAAAATGATAACATTGTAAGATTTGAAGATTATATTCCGTTATTTGATAAAGAATATATTTTTAAAGACTATATTCTGATAAACACGGAAGATGTACACAAAGTTAGAAACGGTAAAATAGTAAGATAGTAGTGAATATTATGCGTAAAAACAAAAAATTAATAATTATAGTTCCCTGTTATAACGAAGAAGAAACTTTAAATTATACTGTAAAAAAATTAATAGAAAAAATAGAAAATTTATCGGATAAAAAAAGCATTTCCGAAGATAGCGGAATTTGTTTTGTAAATGACGGAAGTTCCGATAACACCGCAGAAATTTTATCAAAACTTGCAGATTCAGATAAAAGAATTGCTTTAATAAATTTAAGCAGAAATTTTGGACATCAGTACGCCCTGCTTGCAGGCATGAAAACTGTTAATGCCGATATAGTTATTACTATTGATGCAGATTTGCAGGATAGTCTTGATTCAATTGATGAAATGATAACAAAATATCATGAAGGTTATGAAATTGTTTATGGTTGTAGAGATAAAAGAGATGATGATACTTTTTTAAAAAAAACAACTGCTATTTTATTTTACAAACTAATGAAAATATGTTGTAAAAGAATTTATTATAATCACGCAGATTATAGGTTGATGAGCAGAAAAGCACTTGACTTACTAAAAGAATATAACGAAAAAGTTGTTTTTTTACGAGGTCTTATTCCTCATTTAGGATTAAAATCGACAGTTGTTTATTATGATAGACAATCAAGAATTTTAGGCAAATCTAAATATAACTATGTAAAAATGTTTGAGCTGGCTTGGAGGGGAATAACGGATTATTCTGTTTTTCCAATTCGTTTGATTACAATAACAGGTTTGATATTTATTGTACTGGCAATGTTATCTTTTATTATAATGCTGATTTATTTTGTAATCTTTGATGAAAAAGATAAATTAATGATTTTAATTTCTGCAATGGGATTGTTTAGCGGATTTATAATGTTATCAATAGGTATTTTAGGCGAATACATAGCAAAAATATTACAAGAAGTAAAAGGCAGACCTTCATTCCAAATAGAAAGTACAAAAAATATTTAGACAAAAAGCATCTTTTCATCTTCATCTCAAATGTAGCCTATCAATTAATTTGAGATTTTTAATCGGGAGAAGTAGGGATTCGAACCGGAAAACAAATTTTTTCTTAATATAACCGCATTTTAGTCTTGCAATAATATGTAATCCAAACGAACCTTCACCGTTTTGACGACCTCATATTTAACGCTAAACAACCTGTAAATACAAGTAATTTAACTATGTCTAAATGTATTCTAACGAATATTTTTGCTTATTTCAATACAAGTGTTTTTCACTTTGGCAACTTTTTGCCAAACTATATAGCGACTACATTACAACCTAAAAATTATCTCAAATAAACGCTGAAAACTACTGATTTCCCATTAAAATTAGCAACAAATTTATGAAGAAATATAAATATTTACATTATTGTAAAATATTTTTAAAAGTTTAATATTTATGCTATATTTATTTTGTAAGGGTGTAGAATGGGGAAGAAGGAAAAATCATACAATTTTATTGATTTATTTGCAGGTGCAGGAGGCTTGAGTTTAGGTTTAGAACAAGCAGGTTTTAATGTAGTTTTTGCAAATGAAATTAATTCTACATGTGCAGAAACTTATTTGTACAACAGAAATTTATCAAGTGACCAAATGTTTATAGGTGATATAAATGACCTTATAAAAAACATTGATAAATATAAAAAATATTTCGATGATGTTTCTTTAGTTTGCGGTGGACCACCCTGTCAAGGTTTTTCTATGGCAAATAGACAACGATTAATAGATGATCCCCGAAATAAACTTTATAAAAGTTATTTAGAACTTTTGAGTAATATTATGCCTAATTTTTTTATTATGGAAAATGTTAAAGGCATGGCAAATAAAATTGATGAAATTTTAGAGGATTTTCATAATAAGCTTGGAAATCAATATAGTATTGCGTATAAAATATTAAATGCGAAAGATTTTGGAATTCCGCAAAATAGAGAACGTCTTATTGTTATTGGCAATAGAATCGGTATTGAATCAAAAGAAATATTTGATGAAATTGAATCATACAAAGTATTTGATAAAGTAACATTAGGTAAAGCAATATTAGATTTACCGAAATTAAAACCAAATAAATTGAAGAACAATACAGATTTTGAAGATGAAAATTGTGGATATTTTGAAAAAGATTATAATTATATAAAAACCAATTTTTATAATTTCATAAATAATGGTAGGACTATAACGAAGTTATACAATCATAAAAGCAGATACAATAATGATAGGGATATAAAAATATTTGGATTACTTCCGCAGGGTTGTAATTCTTTACATGAATCAATAAAGGATATTATGCCTTATCAAAGTAGAAACAATATCTTTAAAGATAAATATTTTAAACTATCAGAAAATGAAATTTGTAAAACAATAACATCTCATATGAAGTTTGACTGTAACATGTATATTCACCCTACACAAGCAAGAGGACTATCCCCAAGAGAAGCGGCTCGTGTCCAAACTTTTCCCGATGATTATGTTTTTAAAGGTCCTCAAAACAGTTGGTATATGCAAATTGGCAATGCTGTGCCAGTTAAATTAGCAGAGGTAATAGGTAAATGCATAATAAACAAATTAAAGAAATAAAACATTTAGAATTATTTGCTGGCATAGGGGGATTTCGTCTTGCTCTTGAATTATTGGGCGAGGATTTTGGTATTGATATGAATTGTATTGGATTTTCAGAGATAGATAATTATGCTACTCAAAGTTATAAAGCAAATTTTGACACTGATAATGATATAGAAATTGGCGATATTGTTAGTTTTACAGAAAATAAAAAAAATATTAAAAATTTACAAGATTTTTCTTTATTAACCGGTGGTTTTCCTTGTCAAGCATTTAGTATGATGGGATTACAAAAAGGCTTTAAAGATTTAAGAGGAAATGTATTTTTCAAAATCATAGATATTTTAAAAGAAAAACAACCTAAAATGATTTTACTAGAAAATGTAAGAAATTTAATTTCGCATAACAAAGGTGAAACTTTTCAAACAATTATAAAACTAATTAAAGATACAGGATATAATGTTTATTCAGATGTATTTAATACCAATAATTTTGGATTAGCCCAAACAAGAAATCGTGTATTTATATTTGCTTTTCGTGAAGATTTAGATTTACCACAAGGATTCGATTTTACCCAAGAACTTGTAAAAAATTCTTTCGACAAAATTAAGACTAAAACATCTTTACAGCTACAAAAAAATGTTTTGGACGTATTAGAAAAAAATGTAGATGAGAAATACTATATTTCTGAAATACTGAAACCGACAATATTATCAAATGGAACAAAGAATTTTTCGAGCAAATCGGAAATTAATCCAATTATTGCCAAGCCCCTTACTGCTACAATGGTTAAAATGCACAGAGCATGCCAAGATAACTATTTTAGTGATGATTTTATTCATTGTGAGGATCCAATTAAATATAAAGAAAAAGTATTTACTATGAATCAATTATTAAAGAAAAAAATAAGAAAAATAACTCCATTAGAGGCTTTAAATTTTCAAGGATTTCCAAAGTCATATTGTGAAAATGCTCAAAAAGCAGGTATTAGTAATCATCAACTATATAAACAAGCAGGAAATGCGGTTAGTGTAAATACTGTATATGCGATATTGTATTATTTACTTATTGAAAAAGATGTACTGGGAGTTAAATCATAATGGATAAATTTTTTAAATTGCACAATGAAAAAATAATAGGATTTAAAGCATTAACAGATGCTGATTTAGGTAAAAGTATAACAAGCCACCAGACACATATTGGTTTGTTTGATGATGTTTTAACTTTCATGCCAAATCAACCCATCATTGAGGATTCAGCAATGTTTATCTATAATTCTCAAGCGGATATTTTAAGTTTAAATTTTGATAGAATAGAAAATAAAGACGGTTCTTTTAGAAGTCCTAAAATAAGAATTGGAGGAAGGGATACAGTATCAATTGCTTCAACTATAAGAAACATTGCACGAGAATCAGATAATTCTTTGACTTGGTATTTATTTTGGTTTGGTTTAGAAAGCGAGCAGGCTGTTTTTTGGTTATTTAATAACATGTCTCAAACATATGCAGACATAACTAATTTAGGATTATCATTAAACTGTAATTCAAAAGGACGTCTTACTGAAAATGATTCAATATTTAATAAAATACTTTTATATATTGAAAGTGATTTAGACAAATCTACAGAAAGTGTTATGAAAGAATTGGAAATAGAAACACAAATTCCAGGTAGGTTAATAACAGAAAAAAGAATAAGGAAATATGATATTAGTAGAGCTCAGAAATTATTCACAGATATAGGAAAACAAGGAGAAGAATTTGTTGCTGAATATTTTGATAAATTAAAATATAATAACCAGATTAAAAATTATAATTGGGTAAATGAATCTTCTGAAAGTGGTTATCCTTACGATTTTTGTTACCAAGATTTATCAGATAATGTTATATATTTAGATGTAAAAACAACAAAATTTGATTTCCAGCAAAGAATCATATATAGTAATAAAGAAATAGATTTTGCATTGTCCGTACCCAATGATTGCTATAATATATATCGAGTTTATAATTTAACTGAGAAAAATGCAGGATTACGAATTTGTAAAAATTGTACAAATCATTTTAATTCAATAAATGGAAATATTTTAACATTTCAAAGAGATTTAAATAATATTAATACTAATATTCAATCAATAAGTATTGCATTTGAACCTACAATTTCAAATCTCGCATTTGACACAGAAATTCAATTAGAAAAAAATAGTTAATAAATTTATTGCCGACTTTATATCTTGAAACTACCGACTTTTTATAAAATTTTACCGAGTTTGAATTTAGCAAAAATTAGCAATGTTTATAAAAATTTTTATGAAAAATTATATAAAATTTCAAACTACCGGTTATTCAGAAAAAATAATACCGCCCGAAATTCTTGAACTGACTGCAACATAATTTAATTGGTTAAAACCCTTGTGTAGTGCCAAATTACAAAAAATCCCAAAACTGTCTGCACAAGTGGTAATTTCAAGTAGTTTGCGAAATGGATTCTCGCAAATTTTTCCAAGTTAAAACACTTGATATGAATGGATTTTAAACAAAATACTCAAACTGTCTGCAATTCCGAAACTACCAGATAAAATATATCAAATAAAAGCCATACAGACAAATGTCTGTATGGGTTTTATACAGAGGGGATGGGATTCGAACCCACGGTGGAATTGATCCCACACAACCTTTCCAAGATTGCACCTTAAACCGCTCGGACACCCCTCTTTATAAATTTCAGCGGAATTTGCTAAACACAAATTCCGCTGAATATATTTTTTAACCTATTAGTCTTTTGTTAATTCATCTGCCAATGGAGATTCAACTACACCATTTAGAGTTTTATTTATATCTCTCAAGTTTTTAGCAACGGCCTCGTTCTTTTCACCCCATTCAAAGTTTCTGCTTACATAGTCTTCAGCTTTTTTCATATCGCCTGACATTTGTACTTCTACAATTTCTGTAAGCATTTTCTTTGCTGTTGGAACCATTTTTTCCATGTTGACTGATATTTTTCCGTCTTTACTTACGTCAATAGCACCTTCTTTCATAAAGTAATTTGCTTGCATTACTGAACGTACTCTATGTGCTTGATCCATTGTTGGTTTTGATTTTAAGAATGTATTTGTTGCAAAGTTTACTAAAATTTGGTCTTTTTGTTCTTTTGTATACATTCCTTGTTCTACCAAATCATCCAAGAATGCCAATGAACCCATATCAGCTTTATTTTCTTCTACAATATTTCTGTATTTGCCTAAACCTGCATCACAGTTATCTTTTGGCCCAAGTGAATGAGCGTTTTCGTGTCCGATTGTAAACCAGTGATCAGCTTCTTCGTTATATAACTTGTGGAATTTAGGATCTAATACAGCATCAAGTTTCTTTTGTATTTTTTCAGGTTGAGATGTTGCTCTGATTTGTCTGTGGTATACATTTCTTCTTCCACCACCGATTTGTAAAGACATTTTGTCACCATTTGGCAAGTTTTCTGCTAATGTTACTCCGCCTCTATATGCACCACCATCACCTGTTAATGCTACAAGGTCAACGTCTACCATTGTTTGTTTTGCATCACCATCACCTGTAATTGTTTGTTTGTATTTGTCTGCGTGAGGCATTTTTTCTGCTAACATTGGTAAGTATTTTTTGATTTTTAATAAATCATCTGTACCTTGTTTATTTACAATACCTACACGACAACCAAGAGAGTCTTTTGATTGTGGAACAATTCCCGCTTCATCAAGCATTTTGCTTAATTTTGGATTTTCTACAACTGAACCTGTCATTCTGTCTGCATATTGTTCACGTGTAATTGTATATTCAAGAGGTGTATCTTGAAGTGTTGCCCATTTTTTATCTGCAACTGCATCTAACATTGGGTCTGCTTTTCTTAATGCTTTTGCTTGAAGCTTTAAATATTCATTAAAATCTTTATTTGTTGATGTTTCTGCTGCTTTTTCCAACTCATCAGCCATTTGTGAAAATTCTTCTTTAAATTTATCACAATAATCAACAGCTTTTAATTTATCACCATCACGTTCTACAATTGAACGTTGATTAAGAATTTTTCCAACTTCTTCTTTTTCTCCGTTTTCAAGCATATTAATTAAAATGTTATGGAATTCTTCTTTTTCTAAATCAGCAGGATAGAATGCTTTACCCGGTAAATCTTTTTGACCTTTTGCAAGAGTTACCATATTTGATTCCATATCAATACCGGAAATACCTTTTTGTGCATTAAATAATTTTAATGACATTTCAGCATTTTTGTTACCTTTTGCTGTTTCTTTTTCAAGATATTCTTTGAATTGAAGATTTTTTTCATTATCCATCTTCATATAAACCGTATCCATAATTTTTGCGGTTTTTGCAAGGTGTTTTAACGCTTGTTTATCACCTTCTGCAAGATTTGCATATTCTTTTGAATCAGGTTTTAAAAGAACTTTTGGTGCTAAAAAGTCTTTGTTTGTTCTTTTTTCAAGTTCTTCCGTTGATAAGTTTAATTCAAATTTTTCAGCCGGTTTTGTTACTGCTGCTTTATTAATATTTGCTGCTGCGGACAATTTATCCATAACTTCATTTGATAAATCTTTTGTTTCTGTTTTTGTTTCTTCAGCTTTCTTTGCTGAAACTTGTGGTTGTAGTGGCATTTTAACCTTTACGTCATTGTTTACATTTGGCATTTTTATATATCCCTTTCCTTTACTTGTTTGTTGTGGTCTTATTATACTACAATTTTTAATGTATTAAAAGTTATTTTACTTTTATTTAATAATTGTTTTATGTTTATGTAAAAATGATAAATTATTTTTTTGCTACCTATAAAGTGTAATATTTACATGAATTTACATAATTATCATATTGGCGGATTTAAAAATTTTTATTTTAATTAAATTATAACTAAAAAGGAGAGATTTATGATTAGTCTGTTTATTTTACCAACTTGCCCTTATTGCCGTAAAGTTTTGAATTATCTTGATACGACTGATATTGAATACAATATTTTAAATATTGATGAAAAAGCAAATTATGATGAAATGATGCGTCTTGGCGGGAAGCGTCAAGTTCCGCTTATGTTTGATAACGATAACAATGTTGTTATGTACGAATCTGCGGATATTATTGAATATCTAAAAACTTTATAAAACAATATCCTCTTTTTAAATGATGATATATTGTCAATTTCCGATAGAATTATAGTGTAGTAATAATGATATAAAAGTAGCCATAGCGGACTTGAGGGAATGACAGAGGATTACAACAACTCATATAGCAACATCAAAAGAATTTCTGATGCGGAATTAGAGGCTCTTTGGAAAAAGTTTTTTCAAAACCGTTCTGATAAAAAAGTCAGAGATACTTTGATTGTTCAATATATTTATTTGACACGTTACGTTGTAAACCGTGTTAAAGTGTCGTTGCCACCTACATTTTCCGTTGAAGATATTTCAAGTTACGGTGTAGAGGGTCTGATTGATGCTGTTGAAAAATATACTCCTGACAAAGGTGCAAGATTTGAAACTTATGCCTTAATGAGAATTAGGGGTAATATTATTGATAAAATACGCTCCCAAGATTTTATACCAAGAAGTGCAAGAAAGAAAATTAAAGACGTTAAACAGGCACAAGAGCAATTAAGACAAAAACTCGGAAGACCTGCCACTACTCTTGAAGTTGCAGACTTTTTGGAAATGGAACCGCAAAAAGTTGACCAAATTCTTTCAGAAGATACAACAATCGGGTCACTTTATGATAAAAAAGGTTCTTCCGATGATAGTGTAGCCATTATTGATACTATTCAGGATGAAAACAGATTAACTCCTGCTGAGGCTATGGAAGAAAAGGATGTTAAATCCGAACTTGAAAATGCTTTAAAACGTTTGCCTGAACGTGAAAGAATGATAATGGTTCTTTACTATCACGAAAATATGACATTAAAAGAAATCGGTGAAACAATAGAAGTTTCAGAATCACGTGTTTGTCAATTACACGCACAGGCAATTATGAAATTAAAAAATATTCTTTCGGAAAATCGTACAGAAAGATTACACAGAACTATTGTTTAGTCAATTAGAACATGATTTCCGTTGATTGTAACCCAATGACCATCACCATTTTGCAATTGTGAGTTTGTATTTTTTGTGTTGGATTTTTCCGTATTAGTGTTTTGAACGGAAAGATGTCTTCTGTTTGCTTCTGCTTTAGGCATAATCTTACCTTCTTTTAGTTTTTGATAAATACAGTCTTCATTTCTTGTAAATTCTTCAGAAGTCATTTTATCTATTTCCTCTGTTGTTATAATTGTATTTGGGTCTGCATATCTTAAATCAATATTTTTCTCGATGCTAAGTTTAAATAATACTGTTTCTTTAGTTTGTAAATCTTCACCTTTATATTCAACTGCATCAGATAAATCTCCCATATTTTCTATTTTATGTTTTTCTAAATTTGGTTTTACACTGATAATGCCAGGTGATTTTGTGATTTCTTTTGTATCTTTTTCGAAATCACCAATTATATAAGTTTTTCCTATTTGATTTTGGATATTTGATATAAAGACAGGGTCTTGCCTGTTACCAATATTTACTATATTTTCATAATTTTTAATTTGATGTTTTAATAAATTTGCAGTTCCATAAGCACTAAATGTATATGTTTTATTCCCATATTGAGAACCTAATATTTGTGCGATACTACCACCCAAAGAATGTCCGGTAAAAATAATATTAAAATTTTTAAAGTTTTTATTTATTTCTTTATAATAATTCATTGCACTTATAATTTGTGAAGGTGGTAATTGAAATGGATACATCATAGCGTCATTTGATATATCTTTAATTTTTTCTATATTACTTTGGGTAATGTCTGTTCCTCTAAAAATAATTACGACATTATTATTTTTTACAAAAGTTTCTGCGTAAAAACCTGTAATTTTATTTTCATTATACGAAATAAAAATCCAAACGGATGGTATTTTTATATTATTATTTTTATAAATATGTCCTGATAGTTGTTTTAATTCTGATACTAGCGTTTAATTTTTCATTGAGAATTTCCTTTCTGTTTAGTATAAAATATTTTTATGAATAATTTTCAATTTTCAATAGGTAGAATTTTATTTTCTTTAGTGGGTTGGTATGTATTTTTATTATTTTTGTATGATAATTACGTTAAAAATTTATCCTACAAATTGTATCAACACTTGATATTTATAGGTTTAGTTCTCTCAATTTCCATTATTATATGTATTTTTGAAGAAATTAACGGATATAAATTTAATATAAATAAATGTCTAAAAATTTTTTTTACAATTGGAATAATTTTTACTTTTGTTTTAATAATAGGTTTTGTTACATATGTTTTCCTTTCTATTTTTAATACAATTAATTCATGAAAAATATTAAAATTTTATAGACAACAATTTATATGCGTCATAAGTTTTATTGGTGCTATTTTGGCAATATTAGAAATATTTGTAATGATATTATTTTTCGTAATTCTTTCTGTTTAATAATTTTTTTTATTATACAAAATTTAAAATTAAACGAAGTCCGTTATTTTACATACGTAAAATAACGGACTTCAAGCAAAAACATTTAGTGAAAGTTGTTACAAACTTTTTTAATTTACACAAAAAAGATTGTCAAATAAAATTTTACAATCTTTTTGTAAATTTATTATAGATAAATTTATTTAGAACATTTGACCGTTCCAGCCCCATAGTTCAACAGGGTGATATGATACGTAGATATTTTGACCTAATATACCAAGTTCTTTTTCTAAAATTTGACATATATTTTGAGTAAGTTGGTTACATGTAGGTTTTGAAGTATTGCCAAGTAATTTTATTGCCAAATAAGCACCATTTTCAAGTTTTTTACCGCCCATATATAAATTTTGACAGTCCTCAATTCCTGTCATGACAAAACCTTTCGGTTGCCGATGCAACAGCATCAGTTAAGGCATTTTGCAATATTTCTTTTTTATTTTCATCTAATTTGACAGATAATTTTGTTTCAATAAATGGCATGTTATAAATCCTTTCTGTTATTTTCTACCCATTGCTGAATTTCTGTTTCTTTTGCAGAATTTTCATACGAAGTAAATCCTTGTAAAACTTTTGCATCAGGTGCATATTTAGAAATATCGGTGTACGTTGAGGATTCACCGCCTCCACCGTGAGTACAGAATGGTATAATTATTTTTCCTTCAAAATTGTTTTCTTTTAAGAATGTTTTTACGGGAGTTGCCATTGTATACCACCAAACAGGTGTACCAAGATAAATTACATCATAATTTTCAACGTTTCCATTGTCTTTTAATTCCGGATATACATCATTTTGTTTCTCTAATTTTGCTTGTTTTACAACATCATTATACCCTGTCGGGTATGCTTCTTTTACTTCTATTTCAAATAAGTCGCTATTTGTAAGTTTTTGCACTTGTTCGGCAACAGATTTTGTGTTACCCGAATATGAATAATATACTACCAAAGTTCTTTTACTCATTTTTTCTCCTACAATAATTAAATATTAGTTTTTCTAATTTTATAAAAATAATCGGATAAACTAAAGTTATCATTATGCCGATTAAAAACGCAAGTGAAGCAGCATAATACACTTGTAAACCACCTAATAACACATATTTAAAAGCATATTTAACCAAGACAATTACAATAATACTGCCAACTATGCCTCTTATGATTAGTTGTTTTAAAGGAGTTTCTTTGGGATTAAATGGCGAAAACTTTGCACATAAGAAACATCCGTTTATAAATCCAAGTGAATATCCAAAAGTTATTAATGTATCATCTTTAAGAGCTTGCGGATTAACAAGCAATTTTCCTGCAACATAGTCCATTCGGTATGTATTGTAAAAATATATATAAATTAAAGCAATAATAGTTAAAATATCCACAATAACCGTCAATAAAATATATCTGTTTCTATCCTTTTCCGCCCAATCAATTAAAGGATAAAGTATAAAAACAAGAGAAAAACCAGTTAATAGTCCTATTACAACATCTTGCGGAGTATGCACACCAAGCCAAAGTCTTGAAAAACCGACAAGTAAAACCAAGCAAATTAAAATGGTACTCCATATTTTATGTTTTAATAAATAAGCACAACCACCAAGAACAGCCGAACTCATTGCCGAATGTCCGCTCGGGAAGGAATAACCTGTTGCATAAGGTATTGCAAGTTGCGACGGATGAATTCTGCTATCCAGTATCCACGGTCTATATACACAAGCCAACATTTTAAATAAATAGGTAAATAATTTATTAAAACCTTCAAGCGAGAATAAATATACTCCGGCTTTAAAATCTATACACCAATATACAATGGCACAAATTAACGTAGGTAGCCAAAATTCACCTACCATGGTAATTGACAGAAAAATTTTATCAAAAATATCAGAACAGTTAATTCTTATATTTTGTAAATAAATTAAAAAATCCATTTGCGGTCTAACCCAATCAGGATTAGATAAAAAATCTATCATAAAATATCCCCTTTTATTGTATAAATCTTATCATAAAAATTATTTTAATAAAAATTTTAACAATAATATTTTTCTGACGCTTTTTGCTATATAATTATTTTATCAAGCATTTAATAGAGGATTTATGGAAAATAAAATATTGATGCCCGGCGATTCTGCGGGTAATTATGATAAAAAATGGACACAAACTTTTGATTTGCAATTTTTAATATTATGGTTGGTTTTATTTGCATTTTTGTTATGCTGGACAATAATTTTTGACCCAAACCTTTTTAATGCAAAGCATTTTTTCTTCAGAACAGCAATAAAACTTTCTGTAATGATGATTTTAGCACTTTTAGGAGGTGTTTTATGTCGTCATTATTGCAATATAGATGATAAAGGTTACATTACAACATCAAAAAACAATTGGTTTAAGGTAAATTATACAAGGAAAATACAGCATTTTGCCGCATATCTTGTACCTTTATTAAGTCCGCCTACACAACCATTCGGTATTCTTCCGCACCTTTGGGAATCTTTATTTGTACTTTTTATGTTTTTAGTTTTAATAAAACCAATAAGAGAGTTTTCAACATTTTTTATGTTGCAATTTAACTCGCTGGACAGAATAGAAGATAGACCAAACACCCTAAAATGGATTGTTTTAGGTAATATGCTTCCGGGTTTACTTATCATAACTGTATTTAAACAAATTTTTGAAATGTATCTGCATTTACCATTGTTGGCATCGGTTGTAGTATTTACTGTTGCAATAGGTGATGGTTTGGCTGAACCTGTCGGAACTTATTTAGGCAAGAAAAAATATGTTGTCCCTTCATGGAATTTAAAAAACAGATATGTAAGGTCTTATGCAGGAAGTGCTTGTGTTTATATTTCTGCTTTAGTATTTTTATTGATATTTAAAGAACAATTTGCAAATATGCGGGAATTTTTGTCTGCCATAATATTGTTCCCACCAATAATGACATTATCAGAAGCGTTTGCACCACATTCTATGGATACACCTGTTATGATGCTTATTGGCTTCTCTTTATTATTTGGAATTTGTGCAATTTTTTAAGATATAAAATTTCATTCACGGACTATATTTCATTACTGCAATTAAAAAAATATTAATCCAATCTTTTATATAATTCTTGTATTAATTTCATGACTTAGGGTTGCAAAATTGATAATACTTTCAAAATTACCGCTTTTTTGTTCCGCAACAAACAAAATTACTGTATCAAGTAATTGACAAAATGTTTCTTCCGTTATTCTGCCATTTTCATAATCATCAGTTACTTCAAGCAAATACGGGAATGTTTCGTACATGTTATTATCTTTTATTGTTTGTATTCTTTGTTTTATTTCTGTATTTTCAAAATTTGCGGTTGAAATTTTTATGTAATTTTTGGCAACATTTTTCATTGAACTAAAAAATTCATCCGGTGTTTGCCCGTTGTTTATCATTCTTAAATAATAGTGTTTAAAGCACATATAAATTTCATTTTCTTTTGGAATTATACCGTTTTTTTGAATTGTCAAAAAATCAAGGAAGAAATATTTTATTTTTCTCACCATATCTGCTTTTTCAAACATATCCGTAAATTCATACCACAGTTTTACGCTATCACCTGCTTTTTCTTCCAAAAAATTTTTGACAAGCCTTAATTCTTCAATATATGAATTATTACAATTTAAAAATTGATATAAATCTCTATTATCAATATCAGTTTCATCATAGATGCAAACAAGGGCTTTTATTTGTTTTATTTGATTAAATAATTGTACTGCCGATAAATTATTCATCTTAATTTTTGCCCAAAATTCATGAAGAACTTTAAACATCGGATGCTCTTTTTCTTTATCAGTCATTTTTTCATATTTTACGAGTTTTTCGTAAATTTGTTTTTCATAATCGTTTAATTGAATTTTTGTTCCGTATTTGCCAAATAAATATCTTTTTTTTATCAACTCTATGGCATGAATGTTTTTATTATTAGTCAATTTGTAACATTCACAGAGAGCATGCAATAAAAGGCTTAGTGAAATTAATCTTTTCATTCCGTCAACAACAATATAAGCATCATTGTCAATTTTTTGCATAAACATTAAGCCGTCAAACAACGGTTCTTTTGTTTGTGAAACTTCCAGTAAATTTTCCAATAAATCAGCAGGTACTCTATATTCACCTGCAAATTCGGTTGAATAAAGTACCTGCGTTTTATTTAACAATTCTAATAAATTTAATGATTTAATTTTCATACTTTATTAAACAGTAAGCATAAATCCGCCTGCTTCAGCGTTTTTAAGGTTTTCACCTTCGATTTTTGCTCTTAAATTTTTAATATACTTATACACATAATCTCTTGGTAGATTCAACAATGAAGCCAAATCTTTTGCATATACTATCTGATTTTTATTTTTTAAGAAATAATCAAAAACCAACTGTTCTCTGTCTGTAAGTGCTTTTTTAAATACAATTTGAACTTCCTCTTGTATTGAAGCAGGTTCTTCAATATTTTCAACAATAGGTTTTTCTGCAATCGGAGCTTCTTTTTTAACAGGTTTTGCTTCTTCAACAGTGGCTTTCACAGTTTCTTTTTTAACTCTTTTTGCTTGTTCAATAGAACGAGTTTCAGATGTCATTTGACGTTCCTTTTCAATTGAACGTTCTGCAATTGAATTAATTTTTTCAGCTCTTGATATTGTCATACTTGAAGAAGGTGTTGATGACATGTAAGATTTACCTTTTAATACAATGTCTACCAAGTCATTTGTTTGTTTTGCTTCTTCTATTTGTTTTCCCAATCTTGCTGCATATTCTTCCAGTGTAATCTTTTCTAATGAACTTCTCCATTGCTTAATTTCTTCTTTAGTCAAATATTCTGACATATATCTCCTTATACTCCTTTAATTTTTTGTGATAATATTTCAATTCCCTCTGTATCTTTTAATCTATCATGAAATTTTATATTCGGCTTAAAATATTTCATAACGTAAACTTTTATTATTATTAATTTACAAATACTTGAAAATATTATAATGCTTAATATTTTTACTTTTTCTCGACACATGTATATAATATACATGTCATGGAAAAATTTAAATTTTTCAACAAATTTAAAGATGCCGTAATTATTACAAACCAACAGAAAGAGGTCGTGTTTGTAAATAATTCTTTTAAGCGTATTTTTTACGATTATACTGATTTTAGCAGATTTTCTCATAAATTAAATTTTGATTTTATTCCGTTTGAAGTTGAAAATGCACTTGATTTTTTACCTATAAACCAGTTATTTACAATACACGAAAATTTGAGTGCATTAGTCAGTTACCAACAATCTTCAGGAAATTTATTATACTTTGATTTATCTTCTTATCGAAAAAATAAGTATATTATAATGATTTTTTCCGATGTAACCGCACAAATAAATTTAGAAAAAGTCTTAAATGATAAGACAAATCTTGAAGAAAAATATAATGATGTTATAAAAGAAGTTGAAAAGTTAAGAATGACTGCTCGTACAAATCAAACTCAAGCCGTCAAAATGACACTTATTAATAAAATTTCAAACATTATAAGAGAATCAATAGATTCAAAAAAAATTCTTAATTCTGCATTGAAAGAGCTTGCAACCGTTTTTGGTGCTTTTAGAGCATATTATGCGTCAAATATAACCGAAGGATTTAAAATTGAGCATGCTTTTGGAAAAGAAAAAAAAGATTTTATCGGTAAATTAGTAACTTTTGATTCAAAAGTCTTTAATGACTTATCGAATAAAAAAACAATATCCGCAATGGTATTAAGAGAGTTTAATGAAGCTGAACTTTTTGATACCCCTTTAATGCGTGTAATTTTACCAATATATCATTTATCAAATTTGCTCGGTGTTATTGTTTTGTTAAGTTACCAAAAACGAGATATGACCGATGAAATTGATATTCTTGAATCTGTTTCGGCACAAATTGGTAATGCCGTTGCACAGGCTAAATTGTATGAGGATAATTTAAAAACAGTTGAAGAATTACAAAAAACATTGAAAGAATTAAAAGATACTCAACTACAACTCATAAACGCTGAAAAAATGGCATCCTTAGGTCAACTTGTTGCAGGAATTGCACATGAAATAAATACACCTTTTGCGTCAATAAAATCAAATAACGCAATAATGACAAAATTAATTGCTAAAATTGAAAATATTGACCTAAAAGAAATGTTTTCAGAAATAAATTCTGTCGATAATGAAGCCGTACAAAGAGTTTTAAACCTGGTTACATCACTTAAAAAATTTGTACGCCTTGATGAAGCAGAACTTCAAGAAGCAGATATTAATAAGGAAATTGATTTAACTCTTGCATTAATTCACCACGAAACAAAAAATAAAGCTCAAATCATTAAACATTATTCCCAATTGCCAATGATTAAGTGTTATCCAAACAAATTAAATCAAGTTTTTATGAATATACTCGTAAATGCATGCCATGCTATTAAAACAAAAGGCAAAATAGAAATTACAACAAAAGTAGAACAGAACAATCTTGTAGTTTCAATAAAAGATAATGGTGAAGGCATAAAAAAAGAATATCTGGACAAAATTTTTAACGAAGGTTTTACAACAAAATCATCAGGACTTGGTACAGGATTAGGACTTGCAATTTCACAAAAAATTATTGATTCTCATCATGGCAAAATACATGTACAGAGCGAATTTGGGCATGGAACAGAGTTTGAAATCATAATTCCGATATCTTAATATAACTTAATCAAATATAATTTGTAAAACTTATTTGTGCATAACATTAATAAAACAATTACTACAAATGTATGAAAATTTGTTAACAAAACAAGACAAAATTAAAAAAAAATGTTAATATAAAAGCATAAAGTGTCAGATTTACCCTTAAAACCTTGTAGGGTCTAAATCCAGACGTAGCATGATTTAGACATGGTTAGTAATAAGTTAACATTGTTTAACAATTAATTCACAAAAAGGCAATTTTTTATAAAAGAAAAACTTTATAAGAATATATCGGTACAATAATATGTGGAGGCAAACTTTTAAATGACTATTAGTGTAAATAGCAAAAAGAAACAAGTTAAAAAAACATTTGAAGAATTAATCACAGATTTAAAAACAAGCAATTCAGAAAAAGTAAGATATAATGCAGCACGTATTCTTGGTGAAATGGGTGAATCAAAAGCAGTTGAACCATTAATCGATGTATTAAAGAATGATAAAAACGGTTCAGTTCGTTTATATGCAGCAAGAGCATTGGGCGAATTGGGCGATTCAAAAGCAACAACATACTTAATTGAATCTTTACGTGAAGACCGCAATGTTGATGTTAGAGTTCGTGCAGCAAGAGCATTAGGAAGATTGGGCGGTGAAATCGTTGTTGAACCTTTGGTTGAAGCATTAAACGATGAAAACCCTCAAGTTTGTATTACAGCAACAGAAGCATTAATTGAAATTGGTGATGTTGCAACAGATGCTTTAATTGCTTCTTTAGACCACGAAAAAGTAAACGTACGTTGCGATGCAACTCGTGCTTTAGGTGAAATTGGTAACAAAAAAGCAGTTGATAAATTAATTAACATGTTGTTTGATGAATGGGTAAACGTAAGAATTTACGCAGTAACTTCATTAGGCAAATTAAATGATACAAAAGCAGTTCCTGCATTGATTGACGTTATGAAAAAACGTGATGAAAACGAATTGGTTAGAGCAGGTGCAGCAGCAGCATTAGGTGTTCTTCGTGACCAAAGAGCATTACTTCCTTTAAGAGAATTAATTATGGAAGCTGATGAATTGGGTGAATTAGAAGATACAGCATTAAAATCATTCAAAAAAATCATGTCTGCTAACTGGCAACAAATTCCTGGTGCACAACCTCAAAAAAGACCTGTTGCAGCAGTATAATAAATTTTAGATAAATAATTGAGAATGAGAAAAAAGCCTTGATTTAAAATCAAGGCTTTTTTCATATTAATCAAGAATTTTTACACTTGCACCGCTTTGATATCCGTAATCATCTTTATAATAATTTCCGTTAGCGTCTTTATATTCAGTTTGATATCCGTAAGGAATGTCTATGTTATCAAAGTTTGAATCTGTATATCCTGTCATTTTACCTGAACTGAAAAAATCTCCGATAGTACTAAAAACAGATTGTTTTGGTTGATAATAATAAGGATTATTATAGCTATTATAGTAGTTGTTATAATAGTTTCTGCGTTTCCAATATTTGTTACCTTGATTATTTTGAGTACTTGGCGGAGGTGGAGGCGGAAGATACCTTCTATGATTATTATAATTATTGTAATAATTATTATTATAATAGTTAGGTGCAGGTGTAAAAGTTTTAAAACTTGAAGTTGCTGCAAATGTTTTTGGACTAACAAATAAAATTAAAAGTGTAAAAATAATAATTTTTTTCATTTAAAACTCCTTTGATTATAAAATGTTAGTAGGATTTTTTGTAAAGTGCATTGCACAGGCAGGCAATTTGATGTAAACTATTTTTATGACTGTTAAACCAGAATTATTAATGCCGGCAGGCAATAAAGAAAAGTTAGAATATGCCGTAAGATACGGTGCAGATGCTGTTTATTTGGGAGTTGTAGATTTTAGCCTTAGAGCAATGCGTAAGGGTGAATTAATCACAATGGAAAATCTTAAAGAGGCTATTGAGTTAGCACATTCTTTAGGAGCAAAAGCATATTTAACACTTAATATTTTTGCATTTAATAATGATATAGAATTATTAGAAAGTGTTATGGACAGGATAAAAGACTCAAATCCTGATGCAATAATATTAAGTGATATGGGTGTATTTAGGGTAGTTAGAAGATATATGCCCAATGTACCTGTTCATGTCAGCACACAGACGAATACGTTAAATTACGAGGCAGTAAAATTTTGGCAGGATTTGGGTGCTACACGCTCTATTTTAGCGAGAGAATTACCAATAAAAGATGTTGCAGAGATAAAAAAACATGTTCCTGATATGGAATTGGAAGTTTTTGTACACGGTTCACAGTGTGTTTCCTTTTCAGGAAGATGTTTGTTGAGTGATTATATGACAGACGGTGAAAGAAAAGCCAATCATGGAAATTGTGCCCAGCCTTGCCGCTGGAGTTATAAGCTTGTGGAAGAAACTCGTCCCGGACAATATTATGAAATAGAACAAAATGAGCGTGGAACTCACATTTTAAGTCCAAAAGATTTATGTTTAGTTGAATATTTACCCGAATTAATTGATGCAGGTGTTGATTCTTTAAAAATAGAAGGAAGGACAAAAAGTTTATATTATGTTTCTGCCGTTACAAAAGCATACAGAAGTGCAATAGATGAAGTAATGAACGGAAAAAGCGACGATTTACATAAATATTTTCTTGAATTAAAAAAAGTTGGAAATCGTGGTTACACACAAGGCTTTTACTTTGGTAATAATAATTCTGACAGTTATAGTTACGATATTTCAAAGGGTTTGGCAGGTTCAGACTTTTTGTGTGAATTTTGGGATAAGCAAGATGATAGTTTTCTTGTAAAAACAAAAAATAAATTTTTAAAAGGTCAGGAAATAGAAATTATCACACCTGATGAACAGTATTTTACTAAAGTTATGAAAGTTGTAAGTAAAAAAACAGGTGAAGAACTTGAAGTTGCAAATACAAATGATGAATTGTATATTAAATTTGAGCGTTCACCTAAAAATTACAAATATGCACTTGCAAGAACAAAGGAGATAAAAAACGATGATATTGCGTCCTAACAAAAATTTGAAAGACATTTATGAAATTACACCGGAAATGCTGAAAGAAATGGGTATTCATGCAATGCTTCTTGATTTAGACAGTACTACTATGCAGTCAAAAACAGGTGTGTTTACAAAAGAAACTTTGGAATGGTTTGAACAATTCAAAAAAGATTTTTATTTGGCAATAGTTACAAACAATCATAAACAAGAATATATTGAACAAGTAACACTACATTCACCTTGTAAAGTGTATTGGGGTGCAAATAAACCGTGTCCAAAAACAATAAAGAATATTGTAAAAGGATTGTTTATGAATTCAAAAAATGTTGTAATTGTTGGAGATAGACCATTAACAGATATTTTAGCAGGGAAATTAGCAGGAACAAAAACAATTTTGGTAGGTTCTATCAATAAGAATGAAAATATTTTAACAAAATTTGTAAGATTTTTGGAACGTCTAACAATTTGTCCGTTCTAGTAATATAGATATTTAGTAAAAAGGTAACAAAGTTTAGCATTTTGCAAACGTATATTTGCTCTTGCTCACTTCGTTCGGCTTCACCCTACCAAAAATCTTCAAAAATTGACTTTCATATAAAAAATCAATGTAACATTTTCCATAAAATGTTACATGATATATATTCCCATAAATCAATTATATCAAACATTTTTGCTAAAATCAATATTTTAAATTTACAAAAAAATAATAATGTCCTGCTCGGACGGAGGAAACTTTTGGTGGCAAAAGTTTCACAAAAACCACGACCTATTTCCATTCGTTAATTTTATCTAAACTCAACCAAAAGCAAGCAAACTCACTGCGTTCAGACAATGCTTGCTTTGCTGTTGTTTCGTTAAGATAAAATTACTCATTCCAATAAGGTCGGATTATTTCTAAAT
>CAJOKJ010000025.1 GCA_905235155.1 Candidatus Gastranaerophilales bacterium | reverse complement strand
ACAAGAATTTCTATCCCTTCTGCCTGATAGTTATTTTGTTGCTCTAAATTGTCATAAATAAATGCTTCTGCCATATTTTTAATCTCTTAATTTCACTCCGGTAACTTTTGTGATACCTTTTTCTTTTTGTGTAACACCAATAGTCCTATTTGCTGATTCTATCATAGGTTTTCTGTGACTAACTACTATAAATTGCGTATTTTTTGATTGAGTTAGTATTAAATTTGCCAATTTTTCAACATTAATTCCGTCTAAACTTTGATCAACCTCATCAAAAGCATAAAATGGTGCAGGTAAATATTTTTGAATTGCAAACACAAATGCCAGTGCTGTAATTGATTTTTCACCGCCAGACATGCTTTCCAATCTCTGACGTTTTTTATCTCTTGGTTGAGCATCAATTGTTAAACCTGCTTCAAAAGGTTCTTCTGGATTTTCCAATATAAGTGTGCCTTCTCCGCCTGCTAATTCTCTAAATGATTCTTTGAAATGAATATTTAGATGATTATAAGTCTTCATAAAGGCTTCTTTTTTCATTTGCTCGTAGCCTTGCATTCTTTCAAGAATTTGAGTACGTTCCTTTGAAAGTGTTTCAATTTGCTCTTTCATTTCTGTCTGTCTTGTTAAAACTCGCTCATAATCGCTTATTGCACGCATATTTACGTCGCCCAATTCATCCATTTTCTTCTGAAGTCTTTGGATTTTTGCATTTATTTCGTCAATTGAAACAGTGGAAGGCTCAAGTGCATTTATATCAACTCCTGTTGCTTCAAGCTCCTGTTTTGCAATTTCTAATTGAGGTTCAAGTTCACGTCTTCTTGCTTTAAATGATTCAACTTGTTCCGCAATTTTTTCTATATCTGATTCTTTTAAGTGCTTTTGTTTTTCAAGATTAAGTAATTCTTCATTTATTTTATCACGTTCATCCAGCAATTCTTTAAGTTGATTAGTAATAACTTCAATTTTTGTGTTCAATTCTTCAAGTTGTACATTTAATCTTTCTATTTCTTCTTTTGCAATTTTTTTGTCTGATTCAAATTTTTCGTTATTTTTCTTCTTTATTTCAATTTCTTCGTATCTTGTTTTTATAATTGAATCGTAGAATGTAATTTGTCTTTGAAACTCGTTTATATCACTTTCTGCTTGCATTTTATTCTTTTCAAGATATTTTATACCGTCTTCTATTGTTTCAGTTTTTGACTTAAGCTGCTTTAATGTGTCGCTATCTATTAGGCTTTCGACTTCCTTAATTTGTGCTTCAACATCAAGCAGTTGAGTATGAAGTTCAACATCTCTTGTTTCAAGTTTGTCCAATTTAGTCGTAATTTTTTCAATATTAGGTGTTTCAATTTTAATAAAATTTCTTGTTTCCTCTAATTTTGTTTCACTTTCTTCCGCATTTGACATAAAGCGTTTAAAATCTGCTTTTGCCTCACTTAGAGCAGTTATTGTTTCTGAATAATCTGTACGAACTTTTAACGATTTTTTCTCTATTTCGTCTTTTTCTAGAGTTGCTTTTTTTAAGTCTTCTTCAAGTTTATTTTGCTTAATTTTTAATTTTTCAAGTTCTTCATCATCATTTTGGCTAAATTTTGGTCCTGAACGTCTTGCTTTTCCACCTGTAATTGAACCTGCTTTTTCATAAATTTCACCTGTTAAAGTAACCATTCGGTATTTACCGATTAATTTTCTTGCAACACTCTCATTTTCGACAACTAGAGTATCTCCTACCGCATAGAAAAATGCATCAAGGTATATATCATCAAAATCAATTAAATTAATTGCAAAATCAATGACACCTTTGTCATTCGGTAAAGATAAATTTGTTGGTGCTTTTTTTATTTTATTAAGAGGCACAGTTGCCCTGCCTGCACCGCTTGATTTTAAAATTTCAATAGCACTTGATGCTACATATTCGTTTTCAACAACTATATGCTCCATTCTTCCGCCAATAGCCGTTTCCAGTGCAAGTGCATATTCTTTATCCACTTTTCCCAGTTTTACTATTGGTGCGTGAACACCTTTTATGCCGGCATTAATTACATATTCAACAGCATAATTTGAATTTGCTTGATGAACTTCTTTTTGTGCTTGTAATTTTGAGATACTTTTATAAACAGTATTTATTTGAAAATTTATGTCTTCAAGTTCATTTTTATTTGTTTGTGCATCATTCATTAATTTTGTATGCACAATTTTTAAGTCTTCAATTTCTTTTTCAAGATTTTGAATTTCCAATTCACGCTTATCTTTTTCTGTTTCAAAATCTTCTTTAAACTTTTCAAGAGTTAAAAGTGTTTGTTTTGCTTGTGATATTTTTTCATTAAGATTTTTTAGCTCGTTTTCAAGAGGCAATTTCTCTTGTAAAAGCTTACTTTCAGTGTCTTTTAACTCATCTTTTTTATTTCTTAGGGCATTGATTTTATCTATATAGTGGTCAGCAGTTTCACTCAGACCTGATATTTCTGATAATACATCTTTAAGTTCTTTATTTTTATCAGCTATATCGTTATCAATGACTTTAATTTCATCTTGTTTAAGTTCAATTTTTAATTTAGTATCTTCTATTTGCTTTTTTTGACTATCTATACCGTTAATAGCATTTTCAATTGATTTTAGGGTATCTGAAATTTGCTTTTCCGCATATATAATAGCACTATTTTTTCTGTCAATTGAACCTTTTATTTCTTCCGCTTGTTTTTTTAGTTCAAGCTGTTTATCTTCGCCTTTTTCTTTTGCCTCTTTTGCAATTTCGTCATATTTTTCTTTTATTAAATTTAACTTCTCAGAAGTATCTTTTAAGTCAAGCTCTGCTTCTTTTTTCTTTTTACCGAATTCTAAAATATTTTCGTGTGCTTTTTCAAGATTTCTTTTAATATCAAAAAATCTTACAGCGTGAATTTGGCTTTCGTAACCGTTTTTTTCTTCTTTGTATTTTTGATATTTTAATGCAACTTCTTTTTCTTCTTCAAGTTGTTGCAATCTTCCTTCAACTTCTGCAAGAATAAAATTTGTTTTTTCAACACGACTTTCAACAGTATCAAGCTCTCTTGTTGCCTGCTCTATACGTCTGTCAAAGTCTGCAACTCCTGCAATCTCATCTACAATTTTTCTTCTTTCATTTGCAGTGCAATTTGTTATACTCATTACATCGGACTGCATAATTACGTTGTAACTGTTCGGTGTAATATTATATCTTTCTAAAAGGGAATGTATATCAGTAACGGTAGAAACTTTGTCATTTAGGTAGTATGTACTTAAATAGGTACCGTTAGAAGCTTTTTTTAAGCGTCTTGCGACAGAAAAATCGGGTTCATTTTCTATTCCTGAAAAAGTAACTTTAACTGTTGCTTCATTTTTATTTGTGTAGGTAGAAATAAGATGTGCAACTTTTTCGGCACGTAAACTTCTTGCACTCGCTAATCCAAGTGCAAACAGAACGCTGTCAATAATATTACTTTTACCCGAACCGTTCGGACCCGATACTGTGGTAAATCCTTCTAACATCGGTATATCAACTTTTCGAGCAAAAGACTTAAAATTATCAATTTCAAGTTGCTTTATGTACATATTCCTACCCAAGTATACTTATAATTATTACACTATAAGTTATTAAGCATGTCAAATCATTAAGATTTTTTCATTAATTTTGACAAAACTTCTTCAAATTTTATTATTGGTTCAAGCTTATATCCGCAGTTATCAGACAGTGTTCCTCCCATCATAAAAAGTTCTTCTTGCGGGTATCTTCTGCAAATTCCCGGTCTGCTTTTGTGGATAGTGCATTGTTTTGTAATCGGGTCTTGCATAGTGCAGGAAAAAATCAGACCGGTTTCATCTTTACCAATTATTTCCAGATATGCGTAAAAGGAATGTAAGTATTGAAGACGTTTAAATACTTTTTCATCTTTTATTACGTTTTTTCCGTGCTTAATGTATATATGTTTACAGCATTCTCCACAGCACTTACATCTGCCTGTACGATAGTATTTTTTCCTTAAAATTTTTGTATATACAAATTTTTTAATTTTTTTGTAGTAGTGATAAAATTTTACAATGAGCGTTTCATACATAATGCCAATCTTCCTTTTGCTTCATTGTATTCGTCAGTATTATTTTCAGCAAGTACAAGAACTCTTGCAAAATATTGTTGTGCTTGTGCAAAATCTCGTTCCGTAGTAATTAGTTTTCGACCTTGTATAATACAATTTTCTATGATACCTTTTTCAGGATTTAGGTAGTTTTCTATTTTGTTAATTAATGGTACATAATCTTGCATTGCATTTGGCTCAAGGATTACATAATTTTTATATTCATTAAGTGCTTTAAAATAATCACATTCTGAAATTGCTTCTTCAGCCGATTCAAGATGATTTTTTATTAAATAAGGATTTGAGTTCAGTACAGGTTTAAGTTTGTGGCATCTTGTACTTATTTTTTCCAGTTCCGCAGTTTTTGAATATATTTGCTGTATCTTGTGTAATAGCAGTATGCAAAATCAAATTTTTTTTGCATATCATAGGAAATTGCAAGATTATTTATAATCTTTGGATAATGCGGGTCTAAGTATAAAGCATGTGTCCAATGTTTTACGGCTTCTTCGTAATTTTTTTCTGCGTAGAAAAATGAACCTAAATTTAAGTGAATTTTTGAATAAATTGGGCAGTAGTGTGCTGCACGTTTATAACATTTTAAGGCTGATAATTTATCTCCTTGTGCTTGTAGTTGAACTCCAAGTTTCAAGTATTCATTACCAAGTTTTTTGCTTTTTTCAATTCTATTTTTTATTTTTATGTATTTATTGCTTGTTTTATTTTGTGCATATTTTAGATATCTTTCATAATAAATAAATGCTTCAGTTTTCATGTTTTTTTCTGCATAAGCAACTGCGATATTCAGATTTGATGTTGGTTCTTCAGGCATAGAAAGCAGCGAAGCCAGCCAATAGCTTATTGCTTTTTCACGTTGTGTTTTGCTGTAATAGTAATTACCAAGACTAATGTAAGCATCAGAATTCATTGGGTCAACATCAATTGCCTTTTCCCAGTATTCAAGAGCAGTTTGTAGTTTTGATATTTTTTCAAAGCAATTACCCATTTTTACATATAAATCTGAATCTGTTGTGTGCAGTAACAATTCAGAATATACTTTAAGAGCCTGCTCATATTTTTTTTCAACAAATAACTTATCCGCAGCATTTGCCAAATTGTACTGCAAATCCTCATTTGTCATAATTTGTGATTGAACGTCAACATCTGCCATAGATTAATTATAAATTATAACATGTTAAATTCAATATCTTTAACGAATTCTTCATTTGAAAATAAATCATCTGCCAAATCTTTAGTATTATCAACTAAAAACGGATCCATGACACCTTGTGCAAATAGTGCTTCAACTCTATCGTTATAAGAAGTGTCATTCATACCTGCAAGAGCAATATCGTTAAAATGTTGAATGTCTTTTTCTCTTTGGTAAAGATAATATGCATCTTGAGATATTGCACTTACGTCAACAAGATTAAATTTTGCTTCTTTATTATACGGATTATTGTTTCCGATAGGGTTTGTAACAATACCTCCAACAGAGCCTTGACCTGACAATCTGTTGTTTATTAATTCGTTATTATCGTTATTATTAATCCCGTGTATCATATTACCTTTTCTCCCATTACTCTAATATTATCCATGTTTTTTTCATGTTTTTTATCAACCTGTTAGAGTATGTTTTATTTAAAATTTACAAGTTATTACATATTTAGTATCTGCTATTTTTGTTTTTTTGTTGTCCTTCAAACAGATGAAATTCACATATAGTAATAACATATTGATTATTATAATTATTTTTTATAAATTATAAATATAGAAAGAAGGTTTTTTATGTTAGATATTAAAATGATTAGAGAAAATCCGGATAAAGTAAACGAGTTATTAAAAAGACGTAATCCTGAGTTATCAATTGACGCTATTTTGGAAGTAGATGAAGAAAGACGCCAAATTCAGACAAAGGCTGATGAATTGAGAGCAAAAAGAAAATCTGAATCTCAAAAAATCGGTATGATGAAGAAAAATGGCGAAAATACTGATACTATTCAAGAAGAAGTTAGAGTTTTGGGTGATGAAATAAAGGCGTTAGAAGAAAAGCAGGTTGAACTTGATGAAAAGCAAAGAGATATGCTGTTAAGAACTCCTAATATTCCTGATGAAACAACACCGATTGGTGCTTCTGATGCTGATAATGTTGAAGTTTCAAAATGGGGCGAACCTACTAAATTTAATTTTGAATTTAAAGCACACTGGGATTTGTGTGAAGAAAAAAATATTGTTGATTTTGAAAGGGGCGTAAAATTATCTCAATCAAGATTTACTTTGTACAGAGGCAAGGGTGCAAGACTTGAACGTGCAGTTATTAATTTCTTCTTAAATGAACACACGGAAAAACAGGGCTATGAAGAAATTTTACCACCGTTTATGGCAAATGCTGCTACTATGACAGGTACAGGTCAATTGCCTAAATTTAAAGATGACATGTATAAGTGCGTAGATGAAGATTTATATTTAATACCTACTGCGGAAGTTCCTGTTACAAATATTTATGCAAATGAAATATTGTCGGAAGATGACTTGCCTAAGTATATGACGGCTTATACTCCATGTTTCAGACGTGAAGCAGGTTCGGCCGGAAAAGATACCAGAGGACTTATAAGAGTACACCAATTTAACAAAGTTGAACTTGTAAAATTATGCACACCTGAAACAAGTCCTGAAGAACACGAAAAATTAACAGAAGATGCTGAGGACATGCTTAAAAAATTAAATCTTCCGTTCAGACGAGTAGCACTTTCAACCGGAGATATCGGTTTTTCAGCGAATAAATGTTGGGACTTAGAAGTTTGGATGCCTTCTTACAACGCATATAAAGAGATATCTAGTTGTTCAAACTTTGGTGATTATCAGGCAAGACGTGCAAATATTAGATATAAAGATAAAACAACAGGCAAAACAAGATTTGTTCATACAATTAATGGCTCCGGTCTTGCTGTCGGTAGAACTGTTGCTGCGATAATTGAAAATTTCCAACAAGAAGACGGAACTATTATCATTCCTGAAGTTTTAAGACAATATACAGGTTTTGATAAAATCTAAAATATGGGGACAATAGTTAGAAAAGAACGAGAAAAATTATTTTTTCCAAAAGGTATTTGGTACGTGTATACTTATGGTACCGCTATACTTTTCTTTATTATTGGCTTATATTTTATTGGTATTTTTATAGATGAATTAATTAATGCAACTTATGATGGGGATTATTATTTTAAATTCTTTTTATTGCTCTTTGTTATTTTTTTAACACCTGTATTTTTCGTTTTCCAAGCAGATAAAGTATATGTAAATATATATAATAGATATTTTAGAATAAAAAATAAAATTATACCTTTCGATGATATAGTTTATATAAAATACAATTATGGTTTTTTAAAACCTCTTAAATATACTATATTTTCTACTGTATTTTATTTTGTGTTAAAAAATGGCGAAAAGTTTAGATTTTTTGCTTTTTTTAGAGGTTCTGAAGTAAAGTTAAAAGAAAAATTAAAAGATTTTGGATTTAATGTTCAAAAATGTGGTTTTAGAGATTTGTAACTTTTCTGTTAAATTATGACTTTATATGTTTAATCTGTTATTATTTTGTTATTAGCAGAGGAGTATTATGTCATACGGATTTCCATTTGAGTTAGATGATTTTCAAAAAGAAGCATGTGAAATTATTAATAATGGTGAAAGTGTTGTTGTATGTGCACCTACCGGTGCAGGTAAAACCGTAATAGCACAGCACGCAATTCATAGAGCATTAGAAGATAATGTAAGGATTTTTTATACTACGCCTTTAAAGGCTCTTTCAAACCAAAAATATAACGATTTTGGAAATAAATATGGTTATGAAAAAGTAGGTCTTCTTACAGGTGATACATCTATTAATCGTAATGCTCAAATTGTTGTTATGACAACGGAAGTTTTCAGAAACATGCTTTACGGTACGAATTTGGGCTCTGTTGCTGATAATTTAAAAAATGTAAAATATGTTGTTCTTGATGAAGTTCACTATATGAACGACGAAGACAGAGGTACAGTATGGGAAGAAAGTATTATATATTGTCCAACAAATGTGCAAATTATTGCCCTTTCTGCAACAGTTGCAAATTGCGACCAATTAACTGAATGGATAAATTCCGTACATCCGACTTGCAAACTTGTTAATACTGACTTTAGACCGGTTCCATTAAGATTTTATTATTATGATTCATCACAGCCTTATAAACTTTTACCTCTTTTAACTCCTTCAGGAGCATTAAATAATAAAATAAAGCCTGAACCTAAACTTTGGGGTAGAAATAAAAATAAAAAAGCACAAAGTCCCGTAAGAAATGTTGTTAGAAATCTTGCAGAACAAGACATGCTTCCTGCAATTTATTTTACTTTTTCTCGTAAAAAATGTGATGAACAAATGGAAAAATGTGCAAATTTGTGTCTTGTAACAAAAGAAGAACAAGCAAAAATTCAAAAAATAGTTGATGAGTATCTTGCTGATAACTATTATTTAGCAAAAAATAAGCATTTGGAATATCTGTTATGTGGTGTTGCATCTCACCATGCAGGACTTCTTCCGGGTTGGAAAGTTCTTGTTGAAAAGTTGTTTCAAGAAGGTTTAATTAAAGTTGTATTTGCGACTGAAACATTAGCCGCAGGTATTAACATGCCTGCTCGTTCAACTGTAATTAGTGCGATTTCAAAAAGAACAGATAGCGGTCATAGAATGTTGACAGCAAGTGAATTTTTGCAGATGTCAGGTCGTGCAGGGCGTCGTGGCATGGATGAAATTGGTTATGTAACAATTGTTGGAACACCTCATCAATCACCGCAAGATGTTGCAGAATTGGTTTTGTCCGGTGCAAATGCATTGGAAAGTCGTTTTTCTCCAAGATATTCAATGGTGCTGAACTTGCTGCAAAGATTTAATCTTGATGAGGCAAAACAGCTTATTTTGAAAAGTTTTGGATATTTTTCTTCAAATACAAGGCTTGCTCCTTTATTGGCACAAAGAGATGTTTTAAAGGCAGAAATTGATGAAATGAATGCTTTTAAATGCTATTGCGGTTTAACTAATAATGATTTAATTAATTATATTGTTTTAAAAAATAATTATGTAGCTAACAGGCAAACATGTAAAACTGTAAGGAAACAAGAAAAACACAAAAACAGACCTCTATCTGCCGATTTTTTAGCTTTTGAAAAAACGACAAAAGACATGCTTCATCAAATGCAAGAATGTAATTGTGACCAATGTAAGCTTTATAAAAAACATGCTAAAAATCTTGAAATTATTGAAAGATATTCTGCAAGATTAAAAAAATTAGAAAAAGAAATTGAAATTCAAAAAGATTATTTTTGGAATAATTTTTTAAATCATCGCTCTGCATTGATTGAAATGGGATATTTAAATGATGATTATCCGACTGAACGTGGTGTAACTGTTTCTCAAATCAGAGCTGAAAACGAACTTTACTATGCAGAAATATTCTTTTCTAATGTTTTAGAAGGTCTTTCTCCTGCTGAATTGGCTTCTGTAATATGTTCCGTTGCAACTGAAGAAATGAGAATTGATAATTATGCACAAATTCCACTTTCTCCAAATGTTAGAAAAACTCTAAATCTTATACGTAATATAAGAAAGAAGGTTGACAGAGTTCAAAAAAATAATAATGTAGAAGAACCTATGTATATTAACTCATTTTATTCACCATTAATAGAAATGTGGGTAAATGGTGCAGAGTGGGATAGCCTGATAGAAGAAGTTGATATTGGTGAGGGTGATATTGTCCGTGTATTTAAGCGTACTGTTGATGTTTTAAGACAATTGTGTACCATTGATAATATTCCTGATTGGCTTGTATTCACGGCAAGAGAAGCTATTGATGGTATTCAAAGAGAACCAATTAATATAGATTAATTTTGTTAACATTTGTAACAACATGCATAAATTTATAGCAAATTTTGCCATTTTAAATACTTTATAGACATGTGTTAGTGTAGTAAAGGAAATGAAACTATTATGGCAATCAATCCTATTGGTGCAACTTCTCAAGTCGCTCAACCTCAATTTACAGGTGCTGTCGACAAAGTTTTGGGAAGCAAAGCATTCGAAAAAGTTGCTGAATTTGCAGGTAAAAACTCTGCAACATTTAATGCAGCATCTTCGTTAGTTATGGCAGGTGTTTTAAGACCTGCAGCAATTATGGCTTTACCTGCTAAAAATGAAAATGACCAAAAAAACAAAGGTAATGCTGCTGCTCACGCAATTGCATCCGCAGTTATCGGTTTTGCAATTACTTCAGTAGTTATGAAGCCTATTTCAGCAGGTTTACAAAAAGTAATGGGTGATACAGAAAAATATTTACCTAAAATGCACGAAAAAATGAAAGCAAATCCGGCATTCGAAAAGAATGTAAACAAAGTTTTATCATTCGGACCTGATATTTTATTAGCAGTACCAAGAGCACTTTTAACATCAAAATTATCAGGTGTTGTAAACAAAGCGTTGTTTGGTAAAAAGAAAGCAGCAGAACAACCTGCTCAACCACAACAAGCTGCACCTGTTCAAACAGAACAAGTTGCACAACGTCCTGTACTTGATAATTTCAAAGGAGGTCAACAATAATGAACGTATCAGCTATTAATGCAGTTACTCCTCAAAAAACACAAAATGTTAATTTCTCAGGTTTATCTGATGGTGTTGCAAATATGTTAGGAAAAGTTGGCAACTCTGACGTTTTTGTAAAAGGAATGGAAAAAGTTGGCAACAGCAAGAACTTGATGACTCACTTATCAACAGCAAGTTCAGCAGTTACAACAGGTTTATATGTCTACAAAAACTTAACTGATAAGAAAAAATCTAAAAATGAAAGAATCACAATGGCTTTAAACCAAGCATTGACATTCGCTGTATCAACAGCATTAACTTACACTGTTGTTGGTGCATTAAAAGGTACAACAAACAAATTAGCAAATAGATTTGGCGAGTTAATGGCTGCTAAAGGCGGTAAATCTGCAAAAGAAATGGAAATGTTACAAACAGGTGCAAGAAATGCTATTGATTTAGTTGTATGTTCTTCAATCAACAGATTTATCACTCCTGTTGCTATTACTCCAGTTGCTAATAATTTAGGTGCTAAATTAACAGATTATTTAGATAAAAAAGATGCAGCAAAAGCTCAAAATGCATAATCTTAAATAAAATATACTACCACTAACAATACAAAAAGACCTGCCTTAAAGGCGGTCTTTTTTGTATTGTTAAACTAAATTTATAAATTATCTGATTACAATACCGTTTTTTTGGCAGTATCTTCTTAATTCTGTATTTGCTGCCATTACAGTACTTACAAGATTTCCGTTGTGTAAATTTTGTGCTAAATTTACAGATTTATCATACATTTTAAAGGCACTTACAGCATAATCTCGTTGAGAATCTGATTTAATAGTTGATAATTCTTGTAAATATTTACCATATAAGAAGTATAATTCCGATAATACATCAAGAATATCAAATTGACGTGCAATACCAATAGCACTTTCTATGTATGCTTTTGCAGAGTCATAGTCTTGTAGTGCAAGATATGCTTCACCAATTATTTTATTAAATTGTGTTATAAAATAAAAGTTTTGAATTTTTGGACTTTGAGCAATATCCAGTGCTTTTAGTGAATATTCAAGCGATTTTTCTGCACCAGCAGTTAATAACATTACTTCTGAAATAAAATACCAAGACATAAGAACACCAAGTGCATTTTTGTCGTTTGCAAAGTATGATACCTGCTCTGAATATATAGCAAGTGCTTGTTTAAACTTGCCTTTTTCTTTTAGAACTTTTCCTAATAGCAATTTAAGAACATTTTTACTGAACTGATCATTATTGTTATTTACAAACGTTACAATTTGGAATAACTCGTCTTGTATTCCTTCAAGTTGATTTCTCATTATACTGTTCAAGACGCTAATCATATTCCATATTGTGATTGCCTGAGTGTCCATGATATCATTATTTTTATATTGTTTCAGCGTTTCTTCCAATATAACTTCCGATTCTTTAATATCGCCTTTTAGAGTATTTGCAAGAGCAAGTGTTAATTTAATTTTGCATACGTATAAATCGTTTTGAATATGATTTTTTTCAACAATTTCAAATATGGAGCTTATAACGCTTATTGAACGATTATCGCCTTGCAATACCAATGCATTTGCTAAAATTAAATATGTATTTAGCCATGCTTCAAATAAATCTTCAATTTTTATATTTTTATGTTGATGCGTAGTGTCAAGATTTCGCTCAAATATAGGTAAAATTTGGTTATCAATCAATTCTACAACTTCGCCCAGATTACCGATTGTAAGCAATGAACGTAATTTTCTTGATTTAACCATTGCTATTTCAAGGTCATAGCTTTGATCAATATTTTCAGCCGCACTGTCTATACATTCAATCACTCCAAAGTGATTACCTATTTTTTGACAGCACTGTGCTAAATAACCTGTTAATTCAAATTCTTTTAAGTTATCGTTTAAGTGTCTTGAATGTTCTATTACTTTTGGCAAATATTCTATTGCTGCTTTTGGATTTGTAAATGACATAACTTTTCCAAGCCGCTCATATATATTGTGTTTAATTAATGAACTATTCATTCCTTGCATTTTATCTACAAGTACCAAAGAATATTTTTGAGCCATTATATAAATATTTTCGTCACCAATTGCTGATGTTTGTCTGACTACTTCTGACCACGCATTTAAAGCACTAAGATTTTCTTTTATGTTAGTTGCTATTAGTGCAAGTGAGGAATGAGATGAAAGTGTAAATCCTGATAAAATTACAAATAATTTTTCATTTATATTAAAAAAGTTTTTATCTTTTTTAGCAATTTCAAGAATTGTTTTCCATAATTTTGTACTTTTAAATTCGTATGCAGTTTCATTAACCGGAGTTATATAATTTAAATCTAAAAGACTTAAAAACATTTCTACAAAGCTTTTATCATCAACTTTGAATAATTGGTTTAATATAATAGGATAAAATTTTAAACCAAGAATTGCAGAGGCAATAAGCACTTCATATACCATAGAATTTTCATTTTTAAGTATTGTTAATCTGCGTTTTACAACATCTTCAAATGTTTCAGGCAAAACAAATGAAACATAATTTCTGCTTGAATCAGTAACCAAATTCAAGATTTGTTCAATATAAGCAGGATTTCCATTTGTTTGTTTATGTATGGTATCTCTAAGATTTTGTGATGTTCCAACAAACAAAGGATTATATTGATTTATAAATGTATCTGTTTGGCTGTCATTAAATGGTATTAATGATATATCAGCGTAGGATGCATCAGTTAATGTTTTGTCATATAAGTACGTTTTTGCTGAACGTGGTTCATTGTATGTTAATATATATTTTGCATTTTGCAAACCTGTTTTTCCATTAATTAAAGTTTTTAAAAATTCATAAGACATGTTGTCTATATGTTCAAAATTGTCAAATACAAAAACTGTTTGCATTCTTGAGGCAATTGTATCAAAAACTTTTCTTAAAATAGAGAAGGTTCTTGCTTTATTTTTGAATATATTTTCATAATAAGCAGATTTTTCCGGATATAAGAAATTAATTAAGTCATCAATTTCATCATTTTTTAATGTTGGAAATTCAGTTTTAAAAAATTTTAGTGATTCTTTTTTTAATTTGTTAGTATTTAAGCAGAAATTTGTTACATTAAAGAATGTAAGCAGAATATCTTGAAATAATCCGCAAGGGGTTATTTGGCTAAGAGGAGTTGCTTTTCCCACAAGCCATACAAATTGATTTTCTTTTAATGTTTCTATTGCGGAACGCAAAACAATATTTTTACCAATACCACTTTCACCGCTAAGTGAAATTATGCTTACTGAGGTATTTAATAAAGTATTAACCAAAATATTTTTTGCACTTGATTGAGTAAACAGATTTGGAGAATACTCAGGAATATTAGAATCAGATTGTTGTTTTTTAACCGGAATTTCAATTTCAGGTTTTGGCTCAGTTATTTTAAACTGTCTTCCGGCAGCTTCTGATAGTATATTTTTAGATTTTTGTATGTTTCTCGGATTTGGTATAACATTTTTACTATTAGGTAAAATGTTAGACTTAAGTGGTAAAACCCCATGATATCCTTTAATAGTACTTACTCTTGGTATTGTACCATTTTGTTTGTTAGTTTGATTTTTTGATGTTTTTGGTAATACGCTTTTTTGATTTGATTTAGGCTTTTTTTCAATAATTTCAGAACTTACTGGCATCGCATCAGTTTCATTTTGTTGAAGCCTTATTGAACTTAGTTGCTGAGGTAATGTTTGAAGTTGTTGTTGCAATCCATTCAACTGACTTTGCAGTGTATTCAGTTGAATTTGGATATTTTCATTTTCCTGCGTTGATTGCTTTTTTTTAGCTTTTTTTACTTTTATTTTATCTTTCATCTGTCTTGATGAATTTGTTATTTTTTTAGTTGATGTATGTGCAGATAACATTCTATCATCATTTTGCAGTAATTCTTTTACAGGTAATATCGGAGAACCTGCTGAAACGATTTTATCAGGATTTACATTTATTATAGAGCTTTTTTTAACTGTTTTAAATTCCGGTATTTCATTTCTTTTAGCTTTTGATTTGTCCGGTAATACAAATTTTCTTGGGGGTGTTAAATTTCTTTTTTTTGTATTATTTTTAGCAGATTTTTTTAATGAAGTTCCACACTTACGGCACATTGTAGCATTAGGGAAATTTGCAGATTTGCATTTCGGACAAAATTTTACTAATTCTGCACCGCATTCTACACATGATTTATTGTAAACAAGATTATATGCACCGCAATCTTTACAGATAGTCCCTATTTTCATATTGCAGTGCGGACAACTGATAGTATCTTTTGGTATTTGTTTTTTACATCTAGGACAAATCATGTGCTACCATTGTTAGTTAATTGATTTTTTTACTATATCCATAAGTTCAAATAATCTTTTTGATACTTGAGATTGTGATATATTCATATCTCTTGCTATTTCAGCCTGTTTTTTCCCTTCTACATATCTGAGTTCATACAACTGAAGATATTGTTTTTCAACATTTTGACTGTGAGCTATTACTACCGAGTCATATACATTCTGTAATAATTCTTTTTCTACGGCTATTTCTTCGGGATTCATTTTTATATTAATAAATTCGTAGTTTACAATAAAGGGTTCAACACTTGACATTGTAAATGTTTCTGTTGTTATTGGCTGTGTTACTTCTTTTTCATTATTAACATAATTTTGATGAGTACGTCTTACTCTTCCCATATTTTTAAGCACCACAACTATTGACGTTGAAACTACTTTTCTTAAATATGCTTCAACAATATCATCATCATCCATTGTTTCAACAATAGATAATGCACGTTTACAAGTCTCATTAAAAAAATCGTCAAATAAATCTTCGTTATTTTGGAATTTTTTGTCAGACTTGATAATATCCTTAATTAAGTCTAAGTGTTTTTCCGATAATTCCAATTTTTAACTTTCATCAAAAATCTGCTAACTAACACTTATATCATATCACAATCTAAAAATTAATAATAAGTGAAAAACGATAACTATCTTGTTTAAATTCCGAAGTAGGTGCTTTTACGTATTTTAGAGCCGCCTTAACACTTTGTAACACAATAGCATCAATTTGTTTTGAACCACTTGAAACGCTCGTATTAACATCGCCTACACTGCCGTCTTTTTTAATTTCAACTTCAACAATAGTTTTATTTGAATAAGGCATTTCGGTAATATTTAACAAATCTGATTGTATTGCAAATTTCATTGTTTTACCGACAGTTTTTAAATAATAAACAATACTGTCATTATATGTTAAATCTTGCGGAATTTCCCAATACAGGCGTTTTATTGTATTTGTTGCTATTGGCATTGGTGTTGAAGTCGGTAGCTGTTCTTGTTTTACACCGGGTATATCATTTGCCATGCTACCTTTTTGATGTAAACTTTTTTCCATGCTGGCTGCATCTTGAGGCCCACCTGCTTCTCCCGGTATATCACCAACAGGCATTTGTTCTTGTCCTTGATTTTCTTCTTGCGGATTATTGCCTTCTTCATTTAATAGTTTTGCATTTTCAATGTCTTCTTGTGTTTCACCCTCAACAGGCATATTTTGGTCTTGTTCGTAATTTACACCTTTTTGAGCATTAAATTTTTCTAAAATTAAATCTTTTTTCATAAAGCCAAATGCTATTACTAAGACAATTAGCAATATTCCAAGTAATGGTGATGTTTTTTGTTGTCCTTTTGCTTTTTTAGGTTTTTGTTGTTGAGTTCCTACATTATTTTGGTCAAATGATTGATTAATTGCCTCTCCTGGATTTTGTGTATCAATATTTTCATCATAAAGTGAATTTATGGTATTTTCATCATTTTGTTTGAAATCAGGGACATATTCGCCATTAGGGGCATCATTTTGGTTGAAATCAGGGACATATTCGCCATTAGGGGCATCATTTTGGACAAATTCCACCTCTGGTGTTTGTTGAGTGGCATCAGGTATATCCTCTATTGCAGATAAATTATTTACATCAAATTCTGACATGTCGATACTATTTATATCAATATTGTTTATATCAATATTATTTATATCTATGTCATCAATATTTATATTGTCAATGTCGAGATTACTTGCATTTGTATAGTTATTATCATCAGTGTCAGTATAGTTAAAATCTCCAAATTCATCATCATCCGAATCTAAATCATCCAAGTTTATATCAGAATATGCAGAAGACTCATTATTTTGCTGTCCGGATAATTCATCAAGGTTAAATCCTTCAATTTCATTTGTTTGACTATAATCATTAGCATTAAATTCTTCTTGCAAAGGTGCTTCAAAACTTTCTGCGGGTACATCAGCAGTAATATCTGTTTCAGGTCTGTATACTTCCATTTCTGTAAAACTATTGTTTAAAGAGTCTTCTTGCTGCAATTCTGTTTGTGTATATGCTTCTTGTTCCGTAGCAGTCTCTGTATCGTCCTGTAAATTATCAATTTGCATGGATGAAAATTCATTGATGATATCCGGCTGCAAGTCAGTTGCTTTATTTAAAGTATCTAATTCTTGTAATCCGGCTAATTCATTACTTTGAATCTCAGGCTCTAACATTTCAACCGAGTCATTAATTAAAGTATTTTCCGGTTGAGCATTTTCTTCAAGTATAGAATTTTGTTCATCTAAATTAAGCGGTTCAAAATCATCAAGCTTTGGTAAACCGTCTGCTAAATTAAAATCGGCTTCGTTAAACTCAGGCATTATCTGCTCTTGTTGAGGTGAATCATAATTTACATTGTTTATACTTGAAAATACCTGTGGATTTGCTTGCTCGTAAGCCGCAGCCATATCAACCGTAAATTCTTCAAGACCGCTCATGTCATCATTGTCATCTAATGAGGATTGACTGGCAGTACTTTCTTCCTGTATTTCTTCGCCTTGAATGTTATTTTCAATACTTTCTTGAATTTCATCAGATTGGCTAATTTCTTCAATATTACCTTGTTCATCGAAAGTAACATTTTGAGAAATTTCATCCAAAGTTTGAGGTAATTCTTCTGTCTCTGCAATTTCTGCCTCTTGAGTATCTTGTTCAAATTCTAAACTATTTTCATTTAATTTATCTAAGTTTTCGTTATATTCAAGTGCTGGTAAATCCATGTTTACTGGTAATTCGAAGTTTTCTAAATCTTCTAATGAACCTATATTTTCGGCTTCTTGAAGTTCGAATGCTTCATCTTGAACAATATCATTTTCTGCAATTCCGTTATCGTTAGATATGTCAAAATTTTCATTACTTAAAACATCATCAAAAGGTACCGGCTCAATTATTTCATTCTCTTGCACAAAGTCATCGTTTGTGCTTTCTTGAACTTCTGTATTGTTTATATCAAACTCATCAACTGAAACATTTTCATATTGTTCTAAATTAGACGATAATTCATCATTAATATCTATTTCAGTATTTACTTCGTCTAAATTATCAACAGTATCTTGCAAATCAAGAGATGAAAATTCATCAAGTACATCTAAATTATCAATATTTGACGAAGCATCCACATTTGATGCAGTTATATCTGTGCTATCCTGTTGTAAAAATTCTGATAAATCTATACTGTTATCATTATTATTTGTATCATCTTGAATATTATTATCGCCAACATTTGAAGTTAAGACATCATTGCTATTAATATCACTTTCATTAAACATTTCCAGTGTTTCTGCACCAAGCGGCTCATGCTCGGCTACATCCGTATTTTGCACATCTAATCCTTCAAAACCTTCAAATGATGAATTGTCAATATTAAGAATTTCCAAAGGCTCTGTTTCATCATCAGATATTTCTTCAAATCTGCTGGTAAAGCCTGCTAATTCCTCATCCGTAGGCAATTCTTCCAATTCTCCGGGTTCTTCTATCTGTGCGTCATCAGGTAATTCTTCATATTCACCTTCAATTATGTCGTCATTATATGGCATTTCTGCTTCCTTACTATCCTCAACAAAATCCTCAACAAAGTCTGCTGCTGTTTCTGCTGCAAGTTCATCCAAGTCAATTTGAGATGCAAAAACTTCATTGAAGTCTTCGTTCTTATATATCTCTTGTGCTCCCAGCACGTCAAGCACTGAATCACTTAAAATTTCTTCTGTATGTGCTAAATCTGTTGAAATAAGTTCAAAATGTTCAAAATCTTTAAAAAATTGTTTTAATTCGTCACTTTGTCTTAATATCTCATATATATAATGTTTTTCGCTATTTATAACATCACCGTCAATAAAATTGACAATCATGCTTTGTCCTCTGATAATTTCATTTTCAGATGGATGCACATTGCTTGCAGGTTTGCCTGCTAAAAGAACTTTTTTTAAACTAGTCTCGTTGTATAATGTATCTTTACTAATAAAATAATATCCGTCTAATTCAACTGACTTATCTATTTCATCAGGTGCAATGGCACCTATTAAAGCAGCAGCAGAAAAATCAGGCGTTATCCTTATAAATACATATATATCAGGAGTAACAATAAAATCATAATGTGCCTTTGGGATACATAAATGATTTTCATCTTGAACTAATCTTATATCGGCTGTAATATTATTTGATGTACGAATATCAGATATATCCATATCTTTTAGAATAGAAGGTATTGTATACATGCTGTTAAAGTTATCAGCCTTAACTTCAAGCATATTAAATAATTTTATACCGAGCCTTGCACCTAATACATTTGCAAATGCCCTTTTTTGTATACGTGAATCTAAGTGATTTGAAGATTGTAACGCATCTGATATATCTTCTTGTGTTATTTCTATATAATTATTATCGTCAAAAATACTCATAATTTACCTTCTATATATTAAGATTACACGAGATATAAAAATATTCCAAAGATTATGTAACAAATTGTTAAGTATTTATATTCAAAATGGCAATTTATTTTGCAAAACAAACTTTATCATGGTGTAGGTAATGTATAGGAGGTTTTTTAAATGGTTTCTGGTATTTCACAAGTAGGTCAACAAGGTTACGTAGGTTCAGTAGGTATATATACAACAGGCAAATCCTGGAATAGCATACGCTCCTGATACAGTTGAACTTTCTGGTAAAAAATCAGGTACTGCTAAAAAATCTATATTTGCTGCTATCGGTACAGCAATTGTTGCAGCAGGTGCACTTTTTTATGGTGTTAAATCAGGTAAATTAGCAAAAGTTGATAACCCTACAAAATGGACTCAAAAATTGCAAAACTTGGCATTCAATGCAGGTGATAAATTAGTTCAAGGTTATGATAAAGTTAAAAATACTGATTTGGCAACTAAAGGTAAAGATATGCTTACAAAAGGAATAGACTGGGTTAAAGGTCTGTTTGGCAAAAAAGGTACTGATACTGTTGCATAGTTTTTAATAATAAATTTAAATTAAAAAAGATAATAACGGTTGTTATTATCTTTTTTTTTTACTTAGATATCTAATGTTTTTAATTATTTAATTTAAATTTACAATTTTAGCAATTTTTTTATCAAAAATAACTTTATATATATGGTTATTATTTTATAAATTTGGAGGTTTATTTTAAAATGGTTTCTCAAGTAAACGGAACAACACATGTTAAGTATGTTGTGCCAAATGAAACAACAGGCACAAGAAGAGTTTATGTACAAGCAAGACGTGCTGAAGATCTTGATGAGGATACACTAGAAATTTCATCAAAAAAGAATAATCAGGAAGAAAAAGGATTTCTTGCAAAAACAGTTGATACAATTGGAAATGCTGCAAGTAAATTTGTTGATATTACAGTAAATGCGTTTACAAGGGCTGCGGCTGATGTTGTTGTAGATAAAGCAGTAGGCAAAATTTCCGGTAAATAATGAAAATAAAATAGTTCTTAAAAGTTTTACAGGTGAGTTTAAATAACTCACCTGTTTTATATGAAATCTGCAAGTATAACTGTGCTTATTAGCAAACCGTTATCAGTAAGTTTATATCCATTATTAGTTTTAATAATGTAACCTGTGTTTAAATATTTGCTTAAAACCTTTTCGTATTTTTTTTCAAAATTAATTTCATATTTTTGATTAATATTTTCAACATTTATTCCATCAGTGATTCTAAAACCTAAGAAAATTTCTTCCTGTAATTTTTCTTCTTTTGTTTCTGTATGCCCAAAATCCTTTAGTAGAGGATTCTCAATATATTTGTGAATATCAAAAATGTTTGCATATCTTATGCCATTTTCGTACCCGTGTGCAGCACATCCAAATCCATAATATTCACTATTTTTCCAGTAATTGAGATTATGGCGTGATTTATATTGACTGGATAATGCAAAATTGCTGATTTCATAGTTATTATAATTATTTAGGAATTTAGTTGCCATTAAATACATGTCAGCCTGAGTATCATCATCAGGTAAATTATTAGGCCGTTTTTTTCCAAAAATGCTGTTTTCTTCAATTTTTAATCCGTAAAGAGATATGTGTGGAATGTTTAATGATTTAAGGCATTGTAAATCGTCTTTAAAATCGCTTATTGTTTGGTTTGGTAGTCCATAGATTAAATCAGCGGAAATGTTGTCAAACCCGATATCTTTTGCAATTGTAAGAGCAGATAGTGCTTGCTTTGAATCGTGTCTTCTACCTATTATTTTCAAAATACCGTCATTAAATGTTTGAATTCCTATACTAATTCTATTAATTCCAAATTTCTTTAGGCATAATAAATAATCTTCAGTAACATTTTCAGGATTTAGCTCAAATGTAATTTCAGGATTTTCTTCAAATGCAAACTTATTAATAATTTTTTCAACATAATTAGCGGGTATTTGCGAAGGTGTTCCACCGCCAAAATAAAGTGTTGATAGCAAATTTTTTTTGTAATTAGTGTCTATATCTTTTAATAATGATATTAAGTATCCGGTTTGTAATTTTTGATTTACAGTTGAAACAAAGGCACAGTAATAGCATTTTGAATTGCAAAAAGGTATGTGTATATATGCACTTTTAGGATATTCCATTATTGTTCTTTTAATTCTTTCGCAATTTCTTTGGCAACTTCTAAGGAAGAATTCTTATCAGATAAAAGCTCCTTAACTGATTTTAAACCTTCAATTTGTTTGTTTCTTACTTCGTCATCATACAATAATTTTTCTATATTATATGCAATAAAGTCAGGTTTTGCTTTTAGTTCAATAATTTCAGGTAAAATATCTTTGTTAGCAATTATATTTGGCAATGATACACGCTTAATACACCTTACAATTAAGTATATTAAATAAAATAAAAGAGGACCTCTATAAGCAATTATCATTGGTGTATTGTAAAGTGCTGCTTCTAACGCAACAGTGCCTGAGGCTAATATTAAAGCATCAGAAACGCTGAGTAATGCCTGATTTTCTCCTTTTATTAATTTAAAATCAGAGTTTTTAAAATATTTGTTGTAAACTTCGTCAGACAAATTAGGTGCTTGTGAAAATACAAATTGTAAATCAGGATGCATTTTTTTTAATATTTTAGCCGAAGATACAAATATTGACATCAAATTTTTCAATTCAAAAGTTCTTGAACCGGGAAATACAGCAACTAATTTTTTATTAACATCCAGCCCATGATTTTCAAAAAATATTGTTCTGTCCGCAGGTTCTGATAGCTGACTAATTAACGGATGACCACAGTATGTTGTATTTATACCATAAGATTCATACATTTCTTTTTCAAACGGAAATATACAAAAAACTCTATCTATATACTTTTTAATTGTATATATTCGCCATTTACGACTGGCCCAAACTTGAGGCGGTATATAATAATTTGTTTTAATTCCAGCTTTTTTAAGATGCTTTGCAATTTTTAAGTTGAAAACACCATAATCTATGAGTAAAACTAAATCAGGCTTAAATTCATTTTTTAGGTAATTAACAAGATTAATTCCCAATCTTAAATGATTCCATATTATTTTGGGTGAAAGTCCCATTGCACTCATTTTAGAGTGGTCCGAGAACAGTTTTATGCCCAATTCTTTTAAATTTTTTCCTCCAATTGCTTCTATTTGAACATCAGGTAATATTTCAAATAAATGCTTAGCAACATTTGCAGCATGCATATCTCCTGAGTGTTCGCCTGTTACAATAAATATCTTTTTCATACTAAACTGCCATAACTACAATATTATTTTTATTTGCAAAGTTAATAACATCATCTTGTTCTACAATTATTGTTTCATTTGCCTCAACGGCAATGACAGACAACTTATATTTTTTCATGGTTCTTAATGTATTAAGTCCTATTGCAGGAATATCAAAACGTTTGTCTTGTTGAGGTTTTGCAACTTTTACAACTACACCGCCTTTTTTTGCGATTTTGCCACCTCTTTCAATACATTTGTCAGTACCTTCAATGGCTTCAACTGCCATAATCATTTTATCTTTTATAACAACAGACTGACCAATGTCTAATTTACCCATTTCTTTTGCCATTGTGTATCCGTATTGAACGTCATTTATTTGCTCGTCAGTTGGCTTTAAATCACCCAAAACACCGGCAGGTATCATTAAATTTTTTATAAACAAAGTTTGATCTAAAACAGTAACTCCAATGCTTTCCAGTTCTTTCACAATTAAAAGCATTACTTGATCATCATTTAGTTTTTTAGCAGATTTTAAAACTTCTATTGCTCTTGAATCAAATTTCGGACGTCTTAAAATAAGTCCTTTATGGACTTTTCCCAAAAATGTAAGTTGCTTAATTTCTTCATCTTGCAATATTTTACGAATTTTTAAAACTTCACCTGGTGCGGCAGGATATACTTTGGAACAAACTTTTTTTAAATCCTTGTAATTATCGCCTGATAATGATATACATACGACATCTAAACCGTTTTTTGCAGCGTTTTCCGCCATCTTAACAGGTAATTGACCATCACCTGCTATAAGGGCTTGTTTTTGTTCAAGTAGAATAGACATATTTTTCCTCATACTTCTTTTTTTTTACATAATAGCATGAACATAAAAACATGTTTAAAAATTAAAAAACGGACTTGTTAGTCCGTTTTTTGCTCTTATTAGAAAGATGATCTTCTTTTGTTACCGTTAAGTAATGTGGTGTAATAGTCACCCATACCGTATTTGCTTAATAAAGCATCAATTTCTGCTTGAGAATATTTTTTCTTCTTACCGTTAGCACCGTTTAAGTCAATTTCTTTGCCTGATGTTATTGATTCTGCTTCTTCAGAGTAAGTAACTTCA
>CAJOKJ010000024.1 GCA_905235155.1 Candidatus Gastranaerophilales bacterium | reverse complement strand
CATTATAGCATCGTAGGAAAGTGAAATACCGTCACTATAACCGTCTTTTAGTTTAATAACTTTTTCACTTAGCATGTTGTTATATTTTGTAGATACATCATCTTCATCACGTGCCAATATCATATTTTGATTTGATATTCTTTGCATTTTTGCTGATACATCGCTTTGACGAGATGTAATAAATAATAATCTTGCTTGTGATGCTGCTAAACCCATAACGGCTCCTTTTTTGTTTTTACATAATATATGTTATCGGTACCTGCAAGATTAATTAATTTAAAATTTAAACTCTGCTAATAAAACAAAAAAAGACCGCATTTAAATTAAACATACGGTCTTTTTATATGATAGTTTAAATTTAGTACATTCCTATAATATTTCGCACATCTTCAAGAACTTTTTTAGATATTGCTCTTGACTTTTCAGTGCCTTCTTCAAGAATTAATTTAACTTCTTCTACATGATTTTCGTAATATTTACGCCTATCTCTAATATCTTTAAAATATTCATTTACTTTTACTGCAAGTTGACGTTTGCAGTCAGCACAACCACGTTTACCAGCCTTACATTCATCTTCAACATTATTAAGTTCATCTTCCGTTCCGAATATTTGCCAATATTTAAAAGCAACTTCACACTTATCAGGATGTCCCGGATCATCTTTTCTTGCTCTTGAACGGTCTGTAATACACTGCATTATCCTTTTTTGAGTTGTTTCTTCATCATCTGAAATTTTTATATCATTATTAAATGATTTTCCCATTTTTGAACCGTCTACACCACATAATAAAGAACATTTGTTCAATTTTGGCTGAGGTTCAATAAAATAATCCGTATGATATATATTATTAAATCTTCTCACCATGTCACGTGTAAGCTCAACATGAGCAACCTGATCAATACCCACCGGAACATAATGTGCATTAACTGCCATTATATCAGCACTCATCAAAACAGGATAACCCATTAAACCAAATCCTATTTGAGAATTTTGACCTTCTTTATTCTTCAATATCTTTGCCATATCCTTTAATGTAGGATCTCTTTCAACCCAATTTTGAGGAGTAACCATACCAAGATATATATTTAATTCTGCAATTTCCGGAATGGTTGACTGAACAAATATCGTAGCCCTTTTAGGGTCTATACCACAAGCAAGCCAGTCAATTACAACATTTAATACATTCTCCTTTAATTGCTCTGTTTTATCATATCCGGTTGTAAGTGCATGCCAGTCTGCAACAGAGAAATAGCAATCGTATTCATTCTGTAAATTAACCCAATTACTAATTACACCCATATAATGACCCAAGTGTAATTTTCCTGTCGGACGCATACCTGACATTATTCTTTTCTTTTGTTCCATACCTACCTCCGAGTATATTCTAGCAATAAATTTATAGGTTTTCAATAAATTCTGATATTTTCTTAATGCACCACTTATTTTCCCAATGACTTCCACGTTCTGCCAAATATATTTGTGCATTTAAGCTTTTTTCATACAAATCTCTTGAATTCTTTGATGGGGCAATTCTATCTGTTTTTGAATGAACAAGCAAAACCGGACATTTTACTTTAGATATTTTATTAATATTATCAAATTTTTGCACAAATTCAATTTCCTGTAAATGCTTTTTTATGTTTTTTCTTAACCAATTAATTTTAATCCGTCGAAGGTAAAATTTTGCCAAATCAAGAGATGCTGATTTTATATCTTTAATCGGAGACTGCAAAATCAAAGCCTTAACTTCATTATTAACGGCAGTTTGCATTGCAACGGTTGTACCCAATGAATGTCCCCAAAGAATAATGTCTTGGGAATTAATACCAAAACTTTTTAATTTATTAACAGAAGCCTGAGCATCATTATACACACCTTGTTCCGAAGGGAGTCCCCAAGCTCTATAATGCCCTCTATACGATAATAAAAAAATTCCGTAACCATTTCTATATGCAAATTCAGCTAAATCTTGATGATGTAAAATTGATTCCGCCTGCCCGTGAAAAAATAATATAGTAGGTTTATCTTTAACCGGTTTTATATACCAAGCAAAAAGTCTTGCACCATCAGTCGAAGAAAATCGTACAGTTTTGAACTTTTTAAGAAGACTTCTCTTTACTCTCGTTGCCCTTAATTTTGCAGGTTGAAAAATAAGATAATTTTCCATACCGGCTCTTATAATACTACTAAAATATGATTTACCTGTAAATAACGGATAAATTATAAGATAAAATGCTTTTTTAAATAGTAATATGTAATATATAAATTTTTTCATAAAAACACATTTTTGATAAAAAAGCAGAGGTGCAAAAAGTACCTCCGCTCTTTTATTAAACTAACATTTACTTCTTTTCAGGAGAAGGTGTAGCAGAATGATTTGCTTCATCAACTTGTTCTGCAAATGAAGAATTTTCCTTTGCTTGTTCTTTTAAAACAGCCTTTATATCTGTTGGATTATATTCTTTATTTAAATATTCTATTTTAGCAGTTTTTTTCAATGATTCAACAAAATTTTCTAAAATTTTAACCTTCTTTTCATTTTCTAAAAATAAAATAATTTCAGGTTTTACTTTTTCAAATGAATCTTGTCCTGCTGCTTTTCTGTCAGTTACCATAATAATATGATAACCATAAGGTGATTGTACAATATTACTGATAGTATCAGGTTTCATAGCAAAAGCAGTATTGGCAAAAGATTCAACCATCTCTTGTTTTGCAAAAAATCCTAAATCACCACCTTGTTTTGCAGATTCGTAATCTTCAGAATTATCTTTTGCAATTCTTGCAAAAGAAGACGGATCTTTTTTAACTTGTGCTAAAAGAGTTTCAGCTTTTTTTAATCTTTCTTGCATTTGCTCTTTTACATAAGCATTAAGTTCTTCTTCAGTAAGATTTTTAGTTTTTTCATCAGCACGTGCAAGTTCTTTGATTTCATCCGGATTTGCCGCAATCAATATATGAGATGCTCTTACTTTATCAGGATATTTAAATTTATTTATATTTTGATTATAGTATTTTTTCGCATCAGCTTCTGTGATATTAACTTTTTCAAGCATATCAACCAATTTTTTCATTTTAACTTCTTCTACTAAATCTTTTTTAAAGTCAGATAATGAAACACCATATTCTTTCAAAATTGCATTAAATTTAGCTTTTGAACCAACTTGTTCTATTGCATTATTTAATGCTTCATCAGCATCTTTTTGAGTTACAACAATATGTCTTTTTTGCATTTCATCATCAAGCAAAGCTCTGATAATTAATTCATTTACAACTTTGTCTTTAATCATTGTATACATGAAACTTTTTTTGTCAGCATTCTTCGCATTCAAACCAAACATCTGCAATGCGGGGTTATTTGCTGTTTGATTAAACAATTCATCATAATCACCTTGTGTAATAACTCTGTCATTAACCTTTACAATTGCCTCTTTATTTTTTATACCGCAACCTGTAAAAACAAATGCAGTACATAGAAGAATTGCAAATAATTTTAATTTTTTCATTGTTTTCTCCTTATTGCTGTGAGTACCCGTAACGTACCTTATTAATATAATAAAACAAATCTGATAACATGTTAAATATTTCATCAAAATTAACATGTATATTATTAAGAAGCAATACAGATTTACCGTCTTTGCAACTTTTTGGAGCCTCTGTGAACTTAATATTTTTACGCAAATTATCAGTAAGTTGTGAATAAATTATTCTCCATTCAGGTAGAGTATACGGAGTATAAATTCTAATTTCATTTTCTGTTTCTCTGATAAGACTTATACCTGCATCAGTAGCGTTTAGCCTAATTTTAATTAATTTAACTAAATTTTCAACAGGTTCAGGAGATTTTGAAAATCTATCTTTCCATTCGTCTATAATATAATCCAGTTCTTGCTGATTTTTTACATCCGCAAGCCGTTTATATTCTATCATTTTTTGTTCTGAAGAACCAACCCACTCATCAGGTATATATGCAGTTATGTTAATATCAACAATTGTCGGAATATTACTTTCAACTTTTTCTCCTTGAAGTTCTTTAATAGTTTCATCAAGTAATTGACAATAAGTATCAAAGCCAACATTAATCATGTGTCCATGCTGTTTTGTACCAAGCAAATTACCTACACCTCTTATTTCAACATCACGCATCGCAATCTGATACCCACTGCCCAATGTAGTAAATTCTTTTATGGCTTTTAGTCTTTTAACAGCCTCTTGCGTAATTAATTTATTCTTTTTATAAAAGCAATAGCAATATGCCTGTTTTTCACATCTTCCGACACGACCCCTTAATTGATAAAGTTGTGCTAATCCAAACTTATCAGCATCATGGATGATTATTGTATTTGCATTCGGAATATCAAGTCCTGACTCAATAATAGTAGTTGAAAGCAAAATATCATATTCATAATTAGCAAAATCCAGAATAACCTGCTCAAGCTCATTTTCATTCATCCTGCCGTGACCAACAACAATTCGTGCATTTGGAACAATTTTTTGAAGTTGATGACTGAATTCTTCAATAGTTTCAACTCTGTTATACAGATAATAAATTTGCCCTTCTCTGTCAATTTCATGAATAATAGCATTTCTGACAGCAGTTTCATTAAATTCACCTACATAAGTCTTTATAGGAAGTCTGTTCTTAGGCGGTGTATTAATTAATGACATATCTTTTATACCGGAAAGCGACATATAAAGAGTTCTTGGAATAGGAGTTGCAGACATGGAAATTATATCAATGTTTTCTTTCAATTGTTTTAGCTTTTCCTTATGTCTTACACCAAATCTATGCTCCTCATCTATTACCAGTAAACCCAAATCTTTAAATTGAATACCGTCTTGCAGAAGCCTATGCGTACCAATAACAACATCACATTCACCAAGTGCCATTTCTTTCAAAGTTTCTTTCTGCTCTTTTGAAGTTCTAAAACGACAAAGTAAACCAACATTCATTGCAAAAGGTTTAAATCGTTCTGATATAGTTTTATAATGTTGTAATGCCAAAATCGTTGTTGGTACGATTACGGCAACTTGCTTTCCTGAAGTTATAGCCTTAAATATGGCTCTCATTGCAACTTCTGTTTTTCCAAATCCGACATCACCACATATTAACCTATCCATAGGTGTTTCTGATTCCATATCACGTTTTACATCTTCAATAGCACGCATCTGATCAGGAGTCTCTACATACTCAAAGGCTTCTTCCATTTCAACCTGCCAATTTGTATCTTCATCAAATTTTATCCCTGTTTTCATTTTACGTTTTGCATACAATCTCAGCAAATCATAAGCTATACTTTCTACTGCTTTCTTAACTTTATTTTTAGTGGTTTCCCAATCGTTACCACCCATTCTTGAAAGTTTTGGTTTAACTGAACCTGAGCCTCTATATCGGCAAAGTAAATTTATTTGTTCGGCAGGAATATGCAATTTATCCTTACCTGCATACTCTATTGTTAAATAATCTTTTAATTGTCCGTCAAATTCTTGTTGTGTTAAACCTTTATATATACCTACACCATGAATTGAATGAACAACATATTCACCTTCTTGAATATCATTTATGCTTTCTATGTATTCTTGCTTTTCTTTATAATATTTTTTCTTCTCTGAAGTAACTTCCTTTGAACGTTTATTAAACAGCTCTCTGTCAGTCAAAAGTAAAAATTTACACTCATCTGAAACAGTACCAAAAGAAGAAATACCTCCAATATATTTGCAATGAAAAATATTTTTTTCTGCTAAAATTTCTCTTACACGATCTTGGTAATCTGTTGCAATTACGGTTTCATAATCTTTATTTTCGCATATATATTCAGAAATCAATTGCAAATTTGCATTAAATATTTTTACGGGTTGCACATCAAATTCCAGTATATCTCCCATATTTGCATCAATAAAATTATTTAAAGCAATTTTTTGAAAACCTGCAATTTTATTAATAAAATTTTCATACGTAATATGATTTTTATCTTTTATTTCATAATTAAGAGCAAGTTTTAAATTTTCCACATAATGATTTTCATATTCTTCGTCTAAAAATTTATATTTCGAATATATCTCACTTGCTTCATCAAAAATAATTATGTAATCCTTAAAGTAATCAAAAATATCAACCATATTATCATTGAAATAATTTTGATAAACTTCAACACCTTCAAAATAATTATCTTCCTGTACCTTATTTAATAGCTCCAAAGGCATTTTTACCTGCCCGGATGATATAAATTTGTATATAGGCAAAATTTTACATTCACTAATTTTTAAAACAGATTTTTGAGTTTCATTATTAAATTCTCTGATACTAACGACATCATCGCCCCAAAGTTCTATTCTATAAGGATTTTTAGCCAAAGAATATATGTCAATAATATCACCTCGAATAGAAAATTCCCCAATATCAGACACCATTACAGACCTTTTATATCCCATTTCAACAAGTTTTGACACCAAAGCTGAAACATCCAGATTATCATTTTCTTTAATATCAATTTCATTACGCTTAAAAAAATCAACTGAAGGGAATTTTTCTAAAAGTGATTTTACAGGAGTAAAAATAATATTCGGTTTGCCTAATAATATTTGCACCTGCCTTGAATATTCATATTTATTTAAATCAATAGTTTCATACATTGAAACAGATTGAAACGGGAAAAAATCAGCATTTATGCCATAAATTTTTTCATAATCAGCCCTCAACCTTAAAGCATTTTGCTCACTCGAGGTTATAAATAAAATTTTTTTTTCTGAAATTTCACTTATTTTATTTAATAAAACAAGCCTAAAAAAAGATGTAACACCACTTACAGAAAAAGACTTGCCCTTTTGAACAAGTACTTTTAATTTATCAAACTTTTTACAGTCAATATTAATCATTATTCTTTAATATTAGGGCTTTGATAATCAACACCAATATCTTTAAGTGCATTAATAAAATGCTCTGCACACGCTTTTTGAACATCCGGCGGAACGACACGCAACAACTCAACAGTTTTTGAAATAACAGGATCCTTGTCATACCACCTGTTACCATTTAAAGGCTTAACCATGTCATAAAAGCGTTCGATAGCGTCTTTTGAAACCTTTTCTTCAATTTTCTTTAAAAAAACTTCGGCTTGCGAACGCAACTCATCCTGATAATTTTTTAATAATTCAACAACTTCAAGCAAAAGAGGATCATGCTCATACCAGCGTCTATATTCTGGCTTCATTAATACCTCCATCAACATAACTTGAAGTATTTATACGTTCAATTTTACCGCCAAGAGCCTTTAATTTATTTTCAAAATTTTCATAACCTCTATCAATATGATACAAATTATCAATTTCAGAAGTACCTTCTGCCATTAATGCAGCAACAACCAATGATGCTCCGGCTCTTAAATCACTTGCTGATACAGCGGCACTTGTTAATTTTTTTACACCTTTAATAATTGCATGGTTTCTATCTTGATGAATATCAGCACCCATGCGTCTTAAATCAGGAACCTGCATAAACCTGTTTTCATAAAGACTTTCCGTAATAATACCAACACCGTTTGCAGTTGATAAAAGAACCATTGCCATTGATTGCAAATCAGTAGGAAATCCGGGATAAGGCTGAGTAACAAAATTAACAGTGTTAAGCCTGCCTTTCGCTGATACTTCAATAGCAGTTGGCTCTATAAGTTTAATATTTGCACCCATTTTTAACAATTTATTATTAAAAAAAGTCAAATGTGCAGGAAAAATATTTCTTATAATAGCTTTTCCACGAGTAGCCACAACCGCAGTCATAAACGTACCCGCTTCAATTCTATCAGGAATTGTTGTATATTCAATAGGATGCAACTTATCAGGAGAAACACCGTTAATAACAATATCAGATGTACCGGCACCTGACACTTCTGCACCCATAGCGTTTAAGAAATTAGCCAAATCAATAATTTCCGGCTCTCTTGCAGCATTTTGAATTCTTGTTTCACCTTCTGCCAAAATTGCAGCAAGCATAATATTTTCTGTTGCACCAACAGATGGTATATCTAAATAAACTTCAGCACCTTTTAATTTTGAAGCCTTTGCATGCACGTAGCCGTTTTCAATTTTAATATCAGCACCTAATGCTTCAAGACCTTTAATATGAAAATCTACACGTCTTTCACCGATAGCACAGCCTCCGGGAAGTGCAACAATTGCCTCTTTACATCTTGAAACCAATGCTCCTAAAATAATAAAAGAAGCTCTCATTTTGCTTACTAACTCATACTTTGCAGTAACGCTGGTAATATCAGTAGCATCAATAGTTACCGTTTTATGCTCCTTATCATAATGAGTTTTTGTACCTAAATCCTGAATTACGTTTAGCATAATCTCAACATCTGTCAAATCAGGCACATTATGAATAAGAGTTTCACCTTTAGTAAGCACAGCAGCAGCCATAAGCTTTAACACTGCATTTTTTGCACCACCAATAGAAACTTCACCTTTAAGTGCAGTTCCACCCGTTACTATAAATTTTTCGTCTAAGTTTTTGTCCATTTTCAATATAATAATACTACTTTATTTTTATTGTGTAAAGTTATTCATGCTTATAATGTATTATCAAAGCTCCTATGACCGCTAAAAGCCTTAATACCAATATATTTTGCAGACATACCAAGCTCCTGTTCAATTCTTATTAATTGATTATATTTTGCCATTCTGTCAGAACGAGAAGCAGAACCTGTCTTAATTTGACCGCAATTAGCAGCAACTGCCAAATCTGCAATAAATGTATCTTCTGTTTCACCTGAACGGTGTGAAGATATTGCAGTATACCCTGCGGAATGAGCCATTGCAATAGCTTCAAGAGTTAGTAAGAGTACCGATTTGGTTCACTTTAATTAATATTGAGTTACCAATTTTCCTCATTATACCTTCCTGTAAACGCTTTGTATTAGTTACAAATAAATCATCGCCAACAAGTTGACACTTTGCACCTATTTTTTGAGTTAATAATCTCCAGCCTTCCCAATCTTCTTCTGCCATACCGTCTTCGATTGAAATAATAGGATACTTATCAACCCAATTTGCAAGAAAATCAACCATTTCTTCTCTTGTAAGAATTTTACCTTCTCCTGCAAGAGTATATTTGCCGTCTTCATAAAATTCACTTGACGCTAAATCAACACATATTTTAACATCATCCGTTGTGTAACCTGCATTTTCTATCGCCATAATTATCATTTCTAAGGCTTCTTCATTTGATGATAAATTTGGAGCAAAACCGCCCTCATCACCGACAGAAGTAACATAATCTCTGTCTTGTAAAATATGTTTTAAAGCGTAAAAAATTTCAGACCCCATTCTTACAGCTTCTTGAAAACAATCCGCACCAACAGGAGCTATCATAAATTCTTGACAGTCTATATTATTATCAGCGTGAACACCTCCGTTAATAATATTCATTAACGGAACAGGCAATGTAATTGCAGAAATACCGCCCAAATATCTGTATAAAGGCATTTTAAAAGCAAGAGAAGCAGCCTTTGCAACAGCAAGAGAAACACCCAATATTGCATTTGCTCCCAGTCTTGACTTGTTATCCGTACCGTCAAGTTCAAGCATTAATCTGTCGACATTAAATTGATTTGAAGCATCTTCGCCTATTAACTCAGGAGCAATTATATTATTAACATTATTAACAGCCTTTGTAACACCTTTTCCGCCAAAACGGCTGCGTTCGTTATCTCTAAGTTCTAAAGCCTCATATATACCAGTTGATGCACCCGAAGGCACAGATGCTCTGCCAACAACACCTGAAGCTAACTTTACATCAACTTCAACCGTAGGATTTCCTCTTGAATCAAGTATTTGTCTTGCTACAATATCTTCAATTACGGTCGGCATATTTTTCTCCTTTTACTAGATACTAACCAATTATTTCACAAAGTTTACACTATTTCAATAGTAGTAATGTTTATGTTAATATTGTTACATAGAAAAAGGAGTACGTCATGGGTATAAAATCAATAATTCTTGCTGCCGGAAAAGGTACACGAATGAAATCTGAAAAATCAAAAGTGTTACATAATATTTTTGATAAAACTTTATTGGGATATGTGTTAGATGCAGTAAACAATACTCACATGGTTGAGCAATCCTATATTATTGTCGGACATCAGGCAGAAGCCGTAACTGAATTTGTAAACAATCATTATGCAGATAACAGTAAAACAATTTTACAATCACCACAACTCGGCACAGGTCACGCAGTTAGCATGGCTTGCGGGGAATTAGAAAATTTTGACGGAGAAGTAATTATCCTATGCGGAGATACTCCACTTATAACTTCTGATACAATTTCTGATTTTATTGAATATCATAAAGAAAATAAAGCAGACATAACAGTAATGAGTGCTATTTTTGAAAATCCTTTTAATTACGGAAGAATAGTCAGAAATCTTGACAAAACACTTAAAAAAATTGTTGAAGAAAAAGATGCAACAATTGAGGAAAAACAAATTCAAGAAGTAAATGCAGGAATTTATTGCATTAACTGGAACAAAGTTAAAAAAGCATTTACAGAGCTAAAAAGCAACAACGCTCAAGGCGAATATTATCTTACAGACATAATTTCTTGGGGTGTAAAACACGACTTGAATGTTCAGGCATATACTTTGAAAGACAATACTGAAATATTGGGTATAAACTCTAAGCTTCAGCTTTCAGAAGCAGCAAAGATTTTAAACAAAAGAAATCTTGTTAAATTAATGAAAAACGGAGTTACAATTGTTGACCCTGATACAACTTGGATTAGTGCAGACACGGAAATTGGAACAGACACTATAATTTACCCTTCGGTTTATATTACAGGGAAAAATACTATTGGTTCAAACTGCACCATCGGTCCGATGGCACACTTAAGAGGAAATGTTGAAGTCGGCAACAATGTTCGCATCGGTAATTTTGTTGAAGTAAAAAATTCAATAATAAAAGATAACACAAATGTTTCACATTTAAGTTACGTTGGGGACAGCGAATTGGGTTCACACGTAAATATCGGAGCAGGAACTATTACAGCAAATTATAATCCTGTAACAAAAGTTAAAAACAGAACAATAATAGGCGATTATGCAAATACCGGTTCTAATTCCGTATTGGTTGCACCAATTGAATTGGAAGAAGGAGCATTTGTAGCCGCAGGTGCAGTTGCAACCAAAAACGTAAAATCTTGGGCATTAGCATTAAGTCGTGCACCTATGAAAATTTTTGAAAACTGGGTAAAACAAGCAAAATAAGGAATTTAAAATGGCAATAAAACCTTGGAATGAATATTTTTTAGATTTAGCAAGAACCTGTGCCAGCCGCTCAAACTGCATTAGAGCACAAGTCGGTGCGGTTATTGTCGGTGAAGATAAAAAAATTAAAGCAACAGGTTATAACGGAACACCGTCAAAAGTAGAATCATGCTTGGAAAGAGGTGAGTGTTTCCGTATAAAGAACAATATTGAATCAGGTACAAGATATGAAACTTGTCGTTCAATCCATGCCGAACAAAATGCTATTATTCAAGCAGGACAAGACAGATGTCAAAACGCAACAATGTACATTTGGGGACATCAAATGATTTGTATATTATGCAAAAGATTTATTGTTCAATCAGGAATAAAAGATGTATATTTGCAAAAAGATGAAAGTTCCGAAATAAAACACGTATCGGTAGATGAAATAAGACGTGAGCTTGAAACACAACAATAACGGTAATATTATGGAATATACAGACTTTGATTTTAACTCAAAAAAAATAGCAGTCGTTTTTAACGAGTGTGTTAAAAATCCATATCCAATATTACAAAATTTAGAACAAACACTACTGGATAAAGGTGCAAATCCGGAAGTTCTTGAACTAAAAGAAATAAAATACGGCTTTGATTTTGTTTTTGCAGTTGGAGGAGATGGTACAATTCTCCATGTTGCAAAATTTTATGCAATGTCACAAACTCCGGTTTTAGGCATAAATTTGGGTCGTTTAGGCTTTTTATCACAAGTGAACACGGATAAAATACAATATGCCGTTGACTGCGTTTACAAAAATAAGTTCAACATTGAAAAAAGAATAATGCTGCAATCCGAAAAATATTATGCTCTTAATGACTTTGTTGTAAAAGGTATCTCAAAAACACGCTCTGCAAAATTTGTACTAAAAATCAATGACAAATACGTGTGTGAATACATTGCTGACGGACTAATTATCTCAACTCCGACAGGTTCAACCGCATACGGTTTATCAGCAGGCGGACCTGTATTACATCCAAATCTTGAAGCATTTGTCATTGTGCCAATATGCCCTCACACATTGAATGCAAGACCAATTGTAGTACCATCAAGCGAAAACATCACGATAACCTCATTTGAAGATGACGTAAAAGAGTTTAATTTAATAATTGACGGGTCGGAAAATATTGAAATCGATAAAGAAATTATAATTACAAAAGCACAACATACTGCACATCTTGCGTTACTGAAAGATGATATATTTTATTCGGTACTCAGAAACAAATTAAATTGGGGAGTTTCACCAAAAAGCTTATGATTAAGTCTATTCACATAAAAAATTACATATTGATAGACGACCTAACCATTGATTTTTCAAACGGTTTGAATGTTATCACGGGTGAAACAGGTGCAGGTAAAAGTATTTTGCTTAACGCAATTGATATTGCTTTTGGTACAAAAGCAACCTCTGACTTAATAAAAAAAGGATGCGACAAAGCGTTAATTGAATTATTTGTTAGCACAAAAGAGAATTTAAGAGAACTATTAGAAACAAACGGCATAGAATTTGACAACGAAATTTCTGTTGTCAGAGAAATTACTCAATCAGCTTCAAGAATAAGAATTAATGGAACAATAGTAAATCAAAATTTTGTGAAAGAACTAAGAGAACAAGTATTAGATATTCATTCTCAACATCAAACTTACTCTTTTCTACAACCAAAATCGCATATTACGCTTTTAGACAACTATGCAAAAGAATTTTACGGGCAAGATTTAGAATACTATAAAGAACTTTATAAAAAATATCAGAAAATATTAAAACAACTTGAAAGTTCAAAACAATCATCAAGTATAACAGAATCTGAAATTGATTTTTTAAAATTTCAAATAAATGAAATAGAAGAAGCAAAAATTGAAGACATTGATGAAGAATCAAAATTAAAACAAGAATTGGATATTTTACAAAATGCTGAAAAGCTTAAAGAATTAACTTTTTCCTCATATCAAATTTTAAACAGCGATGAAGGTTCAATTCTTGACGCACTTCTACAAGTTAAATCAAACATTACAAAAGCAGCAAACACGGATACAAATCTTGAAAACATAGAATCTCAAATTACAGATTTGACCGAACTCACAAGAGATTTATCTGCAAATTTAAGAGATTATACACAAACAATATCCGCAGATGAAAACAGATTAAATGAAATTCAAGAACGATTATACACATTTGACAAATTAAAAAGAAAATACGGCTCAACATTAGAAAACATAATGAAAACTTATGATGAATTATCAAATAAATTAAATTCTATCGAATTTTCATCTAAAAACATAGAAGAACTTGAAAACGAACTTAAAAAAATTACAAAAAAATTAAATGACCAAGCAGAAACTATATCAGAAAACAGAAAAAATTACGCACTTGTGTTATCAGCATTGATAGAAGACGAACTTGAAAAATTAGAACTACCAAAATCACGTTTTGAAATACGAATAAATAAAACTGATATAAATCAAAATGGAACTGACAATGTTGAATTTTACATATCAACAAATGTTTCTCAAGACTTAACACCACTTGCAAAAACTGCCTCCGGAGGCGAAATATCAAGAGTAATGCTTGCGATTAAAACTATTTTTGCAAAAGCAGACGAAATTGACACTGTAATATTTGATGAAATAGACACAGGTATTTCAGGCAAAGCCGCCCAAGCAGTAGCAGAAGAAATTTCTGCACTTTCAAAATACAGACAAATAATACTAATAACACATCAGGCAATTATAGCCGCAAAATCAGATTTACATTTGTTTGTAGAAAAAATACAAGGTAACGAAACTTTTGTCAACATTAAAGCACTTGACGAAAACGAAAAAATATCTGCTATCGCAAGTCTTACATCAGGCTCAGAAACAGATGAAGCAATAAAATTTGCAAAATCACTACTTTCAGATAAATAAATTATTAATTATGCAAAAACTCAATATAAAATTTAAGTGATTAAGAAAATTTGCGGTAAAAATCACCATAAAAATAATGCTTTTTCCTAATGTATTAGTACACTACTAATCACATAATATTACATATAAGGATATTAAGATGTATATGAAAAAGATATTTATAAGTGTAATATTATCGGTAATTTTAAATATGCCTGCATATTCGGCTTGCACTGTTACAGGCGGAGCCTGCTCAATAAATGACATAATAAATAAAAATACTCAAAATGATAAGATAGAGAAAAAACAGAAAAAAAGCCTAAAACATAAAATAAAAAATAAAACTACTAAAACAAATACGGTAAAAAATAATTACCGTACTCGTTTTAAAACTAAATAAAATTTTAAAATTAAGCCTTTGCTAACTGTCTACTTGCTTGAGCTCTAACAATAGGACTAATATCATCAGCAGCAGCGTTTAATAAAGATTTAACATCAGCTTGCTTGTTATGATTTGTAGCATAACCCAATGAAGCAACAGCCGCTTCTCTTACACTTTCATTAGGATTTGTAGCAAGATTTTTAACAATATGCTCCATTCCTACTAAATCTTTCGGAGGTACATCAACATTTCCCATTGCTTTTACTTCATCGGAAAATAATTTTTGCAAAGTAGCAGTTGTAAACATTGCGTATTCTTTATTTCTATCTGCCAACTTTTTGTCTTTTTCATTTAATGCAGATGTATCTTTATTCATTATATCAGCAAGAGAGTCAATAACTTTTGTATCAAGCATTTCCCCTGCCTTTTCAGGAGCATAAGTCGCAACTTCAGCCATTGCTTCCATTGCATCTGCTTGTTCTTCAAAATCTGAACTATTCAATATAGTCAACAAACCTTCTAAATCAATACCTGTTTTCATAGTTTCAGGTTCAACAATTTCAGGCTTATTCTTTTTAACTTCAGCATTAACCTCAGATTTATCTTCAGTAGATTTTTTTTCAGTTTTTTCTTGTGGCTTTACACCTTTTTGAGCAGCAAGAATTTCAGCCATAGTACTTTCTACGGTCTTTTCTTTTTTATTATTTTCAACTTTTGGAGTATCAACAACTTTCTTTTCATCATGTTTAGGCTCAACCATTTTAGGCTCAAAAACCGAAGTTTGAGGAACATTGTAAATCACACCCGGTTGAACAGGTTGAGAAACTTGCGGAAAATTATGCGGAATAACATCTATCTTTATGGTATAAGGTACCATTGGATTAATCATATTCGGAGGCAATATATTTGGCATTCCGACAGGATTACTTACAAAAGTCATTATAATCTTTCCTTTTTACACACTACATGTATAAAAAAGGTCATAAATATAAAAAATTGTTAGTATTTTGGAGAATATTAAAAATTTGTTACAATTTTTTCTTCAATATTAATAACATCGATACCGCCAAACTCAAATATTTTTTTTATATTATCGGGATTATTTGAACGCTCCCGAACAATCAATGCACCCACAATTGCCTCCAACTGCGACATTGGCATCATATTTGGCGGTAAATCTTCAAATTGATATTCGGTTTTTAATGCATTTTGCAAAAATTTACAGTCAGCAGGAGTTCTTTCTTTGTAATAAGAGCTCAAGCTCAATTTTTGACGTGTTAAATATAACTCAAATCTTGAAATATCAATACCTTTTTCAACTAAAGATTTAAAATATTCACATCCTCTCGTTGAATATCTTTGTGTCCAATTATCTCGATTAAGTATATTTTCATTGGTTCTTACCATTTGATACGGCTTTGACAAAATTCGCCATTTACCTTCTAACATAGAATTATCCCACGGCAAAGAAATAGCAACATGCGACTTACTTAAAGACGAATAATTATCCATGAAAAATTGAATATCTTTCATAGTATAAAGCTTATCCAGAAAAATAATTTTTCCAAAACTGTCTATGACTGCAACACCTGTATCAACAGTTGATGCCATTGACATTGATATACCCATGAAATATTCCATTTTACTGCCCTACCATATCAAATTGTTTATTGATATCACGTTGTAAAATTTTATTATTTTTAGAATTATTTAGCCAATTATCATCTTCATTTTGATTTTTAACAGAAGAAGCCTCACCTTTACCAACTTGCTCATATATAGATTTATTTTTGATAGATATAGAATTATCTTCTTGATTGTCAGAAACTTCATTTGAAGTTGATTGTCCGTCTTTCAAATTTACACTGTTAATTTGTTCGGCATTAGAATTATTTTTTGATTTTTTAGCCCTACTTTCTTTCAAACGTTTAAGCTCAGGTGAAGACTGCGTAACAGTTTGTAATGCTTGTTCTCTTTCCTTCTGGAACTGTTCCTGTGCTTGCTTTGATTTAACTAAAATACTAACCGAAGCATGTTCTAAACCTTTAAATTTATTTTTTAGAACTAAAATTTCAACACGTCTGTTTTTAGCACGATTTTCCGGTGTAGCATTATCAATAACCGGTCTTGTATCACCATAGCCAACAGCAGTGAACAGATTAGGCATAAATTTAAATCTTTGAATTAAATATCTTATAATGGAACTTGAACGAGCACCTGATAATTCCCAATTGGAAGGATATAAAAAGCTGTTGATTGGCTGATTATCAGTATGTCCTTCAACTCTTATATAATGTAAAGCAAATTTTTCACTCAATAAAGCACCTACGTTATCAAGTGTTTTTAAGGCTTTATCAGTTAGAGTTGCAGACGCAGAATAAAAAAGGAAATCATCTTTAAATGAAATCACTAAACCTGCATCAGTAAGTTTTGCATCAACACCTTGCAAGTCCCCGTTTTTTTTCATTTCGTCAACAGAGTCTTTAATATCCTTAAACGATTGTTCTTCATACTTTTGACTTACATATTCCATCATTAATGGAGGAATCGGAGAATCTGCAACTTCAAAATCCAACAAGCTTTCCTTACCTGTTAAAATAGAATCCGTACCTTCTAAAAGACTTGGAGCATTAAATGCCTTTTTCATACCGTCTTCTAATTTACCTAAATCAGAAAGGTCAATTTGCGACAAAGCATATAACACTACGAAAGTAGCAAAAAGAAGCGTAATAAAATCCCCGTATGAAACGAGCCATCTTTCAAGATTTTCATGTTCTTCAGGTGGTTTCTTTTTTGCCATAACTTAACTACTCTTCTGATTTCTTACCTTCTTGTTGTTCAATTATAAATGACCTTAACTTTCGTTCTATCAAAGCAGGGGATTCACCTGCTTGAATTGCAAGTATTCCTTCAAGCATAACTTCTTTTGCTAAGAATACTTTACCATAATTAAATTTTATACGTGTACCTAACGGAATTAAAAATAAGTTTGCAGCAAATAAGCCGTAAATTGTTGCAACGAAAGCAACCGCAATACCGGCACCAAGTGCTGACGGATCAGACAAATTCTGCATAACTTGGATTAAACCCATAACGGCACCAATAATACCTAAAGTTGGAGAATATCCGCCTGCTGATTCAAAAACTTTTGCCGCAGAATGAACCTCTGCTTCCATTTGACCAATTTGATTTTCCAACATACTTTGAACTAAAGTCGGATCAGCACCATCCGCAACTGCTTCTAGCCCCAAAGTCATTATAGGATCAGATGCACCCTTTGCTTCTTTTTCTAAAACAATTAATCCTTCACGTCTTGCTTTTTGTGCGAACTTTACAATTTCAGCAATAATAGCATCCATGTCAACAACAGGCGGAATAAAAACATCTTTAATAAGCATAATAGCCTTTTTTAAAACATTCGGCGGAAAGCTTAATACAACAGCACCTGACGTACCGCCAAAAACAATAAAGGCCGCAGTAATTTGTAACAATTGCCCCAAATTACCACCTTCCATCGCTTGACCTACAAGGATGAATGTTACACCTAAAAACATACCTACTACTGCAAATATATCCATGATTTTACTCCATATTTATCTCTTTTATATTAAACTATAATTTTGCTCATTCTAACTCATGCATATAGTCTATTTTAAAAGAATTATAGGAATTCCTCACGAATAATAGTCATCAACTCAGGTTCACCATCTGTTGCCAAAACAGTATGCTCAAAATGAGCCGATGGCTTTCTGTCTAAAGTTTGTACAGTCCAACCGTCAGCAAGAGATTCAACTTCATCACAACCTAAATTTATCATTGGTTCAATTGCAATAACATATCCTGACTTTATCAAAGTCTTATCACCCACTCTGTAATTAAATAAAAACGGGTCTTCATGCATTGTATGCCCCACACCATGCCCGCCATACTGTCTTACAATTCCATAACCGTCACGTTTAGCAACATCTTCAACAGCACCTGATATGTCATCTAAAACATTACCTGCACGCATTTTGCTTATACCTGCATATAAAGCTTCCTCTGTAACTTGCAAAAGTTTTTTTAAATCTTCTGATATTTCACCAACGGGATATGTCCAAGCACTGTCGCCAACAAGACCACCATAGGTAGCACCAACATCAACACTTATAATATCACCTTCTTTTAAAATAACATCATTTGACGGTATACCATGTACAACATTTTCGTTTATAGATGTACAAATGCTTGCAGGAAAACCATGATAACCCAAAAAAGTTGGAATAGCCTTATTTGATTTTATAACATCCATTGCTATATCATCTAAATCTTTTGTGCTTAAACCCGGACGTATGTTTTCTTTCATCGCCTTATGAACTAAAGCTACAATATGCCCTGCATGTTTCATTCTCTTAATTTCATCTCTTGATTTTTTATTAATCATAAGTTAAAACCTTCTTTCAAATAAAAAGAGTCTTACGACTCTTTTTATACTAATCGTTTACTGCCTTTAAAAGTCTTTCCCAAACTTCATCGATTGTACCATTAGCATCAATTTTTCTTAAAACACCTTTATTTTCATAATATTCGGTTAAAGGTGCCGTTTCTTTGTAATAAGTATCAAATCTGGCTCTGGCAATTTCTTCCGTATCATCTTTTCTTTGAGTCAATTCTTCACCGCATTTATCACAATGAACACCATCATTAGGAGCCTTGAACTTCATGTTATAAATTTCACCACATTTCGGACAAGACTTTCTGTTTACAATTCTTTCAATCAACAACTCTGTATCAATATCAAAGTATACTGCTCTGAATTCAGATTCGGTTTTATCAACTTCATTATTAATTTCTTCCAACATACCTGCTTGTTCAACACTTCTTGGAAATCCGTCAAGAACATAGCCATTTGCACAATCTGCTTCAGAAAGTCTGCGTTTAATAATTGCAGCCACAACTTCAACAGGCACTAACTGACCTTTTGACATATAACTCTCAGCAGTAACACCTTCCGGAGTTTTGTTTTTAACTGCTGCTCGTAATAAAGACCCTGTATCTACATGCGGAAACTTTAAAAATTCAGCAAGTTTGCTTGTTTGTGTACCTTTACCACATGCAGGCGGTCCTAAAAATATCAATTCTTTTTTCATAAATCATTCCTTTTCTTATTATATAAATTGTAATAACTACGCATCAATATTTGTTGCATAAACGGCATGAGCCTGAATAAAATCTCTACGAGGTTCTACTTTATCACCCATCAAAATATCAAATAATTGGTCACAAAGCATTGCATCCTCAAGATTAACTTTTAATAAAGTTCTTGAAGAAGGATCCATAGTAGTTTCCCACAATTGTTGAGGCATCATTTCCCCAAGACCTTTAAATCTTTGAATTTGAAGTCCTTTTGAGCCTCTATCATCTAATATCTTATGTAATTGGTCAAATGACTTAATTGAAACAGTTTCGGAATCAGTTTCCAATAATAATTCGTCTTCTTCTTCAATTAAATATTCTCTAATTAATGGATATGCTGCTTTTAAACGCTTATATTCATTACTTTTTACAATACTTGGTGTAATTAACACAAAATCGTCATCTGCTAATTGCATTTTTATATTATATTTAGCATTTTCTGCATTATATTTAAGCTCAAGCGTATAGTTCTTTGCTTCTGAAATATTATAATTTTCAGCATGATCAACCAAATAATGAGATAAATATTCTAGATGTTCATTCATTCTTGCTTGGTCATCAAAATCTGCTTCCTTAATATCAGCACGAACCATACCTCTAAGCATTACAGCAGGAATTCTGCCTAAAATAGGGTTATTATAAGAATTATAATAAGCAGACATGTTAGAAATTAACTTCAATAAATCTTCACCCTGTGCTGATTTTGATTTTGCTTTATCAGATAAGCAAACAGACTTAATACCACGTTCTTTAAGCATTTTATCCAAAGCTTTTTCATCAAACAAATATTCGCTTGTTTTACCTTGCGTAATCTTATATAAAGGAGGTTGAGCGATATACACATAACCTTGTTCAATCAATGGTTTACAATATCTAAAGAAGAAAGTAAGCATTAATGTTCTGATGTGAGCACCGTCAACATCGGCATCTGTCATAATAATAATTTTATGATATCTTAATTTTTCAATATTAACTTCTTCAGGGTTTCGGCTTATTGTAACACCAAAAGCTTGCACCATAGATTGAATTTCGTTATTGGCATAAATTTTATCCAATCTTGCCTTTTCAACGTTTAAAATTTTACCTCTTAAAGGCAAAATCGCCTGAAACATTCTGTTTCTGCCCTGCTTCGCAGAACCACCTGCGGAATCTCCTTCGACAAGGAATATTTCACATTTTTCAGGTTCTCTGTTTGAACAGTCAGCTAATTTACCCGGAAGCGTTGAATTTTCAAGAACAGTTTTTCTTCTTGTCAATTCTCTTGCTTTTCTTGCGGCTTCTCTTGCACGTTGTGCTTGAAGTGTCTTTTCAATAATAGTTCTTGCAATTTTAGGATTAAATTCAAGCCACTCTTGGAACTTATCTCTGATTGAATCTTGAACTGCACCCATTGCTTCTTGACTTCCGAGTTTTTCTTTTGTTTGACCTTCAAATTCAGGATTAGGAAGCTTTACGCTTACAATAGCTGTTAAACCTTCTCTAACGTCATCACCTGTAAGATTTTGGTCAGAATCTTTTAAAATATTATTTTTTCTGGCATAGTCATTTAAAACACGAGTAATACCATTTCTAAAACCTGTTAAATGAGTTCCGCCACTGTGAGTATTTATATTGTTAGCAAAAGATAAAATACTTTCATTGTATGCATCCGTATATTGCATTGCAACTTCAATACGCATATCATCAACCATTTTGTCAATATATACAGGTTCTTCAAATAATGCTGTTTTATTTTTATTTAAGAATAATACATATTCTGCTATACCGCCTTCGTAGTGGAAAACTTCTTCTTCATTTGTTTTCCCATCAATAAATATAATTTTTAAACCTTTATTCAAAAAAGCCATTTCACGAAGTCTGTTTGCAATAACGTCTTTATCAACTTCAATAGTTTCTTGGAAAATTTCAGGGTCAGGCCAAAATCTTGATTTCGTACCTGTTTTATCAGTATCTCTAATTCTTTCAACAGGAGCAGAAGGTTCGCCTCTAAAGTATTCTTGCTTATAAACTCCGCCATCTCTTGAAACTTCTACAACCATTTTTTCTGATAAAGCATTTACAACAGATGCACCTACACCGTGAAGCCCGCCTGACACCTTGTAACCGCCATCACCAAATTTTCCGCCTGCATGAAGTACAGTATGTACAATTTCTAATGCAGACTTTCCACTTTCAGGTTTAATATCAACCGGAATACCACGACCGTTGTCTTCGACTGTTATACTGTGGTCTGTATTCACTTTTACACGTATTTCAGTACAAAAACCTGCCAATGATTCGTCAATAGAATTATCAACGATTTCATATATACAGTGGTGCAAACCCCTTTGAGAAGTTGAACCGATATACATTCCGGGACGCATTCTTACTGCTTCTAAGCCCTCAAGTACACGAATATTACTTGCATCATATCCTTGTTTTGCTTCAACGGCAGTCCCGCTTTGCATTTCTTCCATATTTATCCCCCAATAAATTAATCAATTTGTACTTATATTATATTATAAAAACAAACCTTTAGCATGACGTTAAATAAAATCGTTACTTAGTGTAAAGCAATTATTCATTTAAATTACTCCACTTTTTACTTGCAGATTCCAAAACTTTTTTAGTATCCGCATTATCAATCAATATCATTTGTACTGCTGTATTTATAACAGTATTCAACTCTTTTTGTGATTTTTGTGATTTATATACCGGCTCAACCTTATCAAGCTGTTTTGCACTAAGTACTCTTGCCTTTGCCATTAAATCGTCGTTATTATATTTTGTATAATACTCATTTTGTAAAGCTTTATCGTTAGTTGCTATAATGTTAGTCATTTTTGCAAGCGTTAATTGATTTTGTTCATTTGTCAAATACAATGCAAAATCAAGTGCTATATCCTTGTTTTTTGCTCGTTTTGGAATAACAAAATTCATCATTGAAAAATCGTACTGACCTAATTTGCCTGTAACTTGAGGAGCAACATCTGATTTTTTAAAAACATCAGGTGAATTTTCACGTATCATATTTAAAAAATTTGCACCTGCTTGCAAAGTTACAATAGTACCGGACATGTATTTTTCAAGTGCTTCTCTATGAGTTTGCGTTATTGTTTCTTTTGGAATTAAATCCTCTTTATATAATTTTTTATAAAAATCAAATATATCCACAGCTTCTTTTTTGGATAACTTGCTCGGAGAATTAATACCAAATTTATTCAATACTTTTAGCATTGTATCATTTTCAGTAATTGTCGGCATAAAAATATATGCACCTGTTTTATCTTTAACATCTTTTGCATACTGCATATAATGCTCATAAGCTACAGGCGGCATTAAAAAACCGGCTTTTGATAATAATGACTTATTATATATAGTTACGGCAGAAGTAGCATACCAAGGAATTGCATACATTTTACCATCAACTTCTAGTGATTTTAAAAGAGATTTATTATAATCAGCCAACTTACCAATCGGAATTTCTTCTAAAGCACCTCTTTGAGCAAGAATATTTGAAAAATCAGGATTTAAATTAACAAGCGTTGGAGGATTATTGCTCAAAATAGCAGCAAGCGTTCTTTTTTCTCCTTCTGAAAAAGGAACATCAATCCACTTTATCTTAATATCAGGATGTTCATACTCATACTTTGAAATTACATCCGTCATATAAGGTGTAAAATCATTCATTTGCAATGTCCAGAAAACAATCTCTTTTTCGTTAATATCATTTTTTCTTGTCATTGCAAAAGTTATAAATAAAACAAATAAACATACTGTTGCAATTATTATTATAATATTTTTTTTATTCATATTTAAGCCTTTTAGTGTTAAAATTATATCATGAATAATTTATTTACGGAAATAGAAAATAAAAATAAACAAATTCCTTTAGCGGAAATATTACGACCTAAAAATTTAGATGAATATTTTGGTCAAAAAAACATTGTTGCAAAAAATTCTCCGCTATATAACTTACTAAACTCCGGTCGTTTATTTTCGCTAATCTTATGGGGACCTTCAGGATGCGGAAAAACAACTTTAGCAAGAATTATATCAAATACGGCTAATGCACAGTTTATCGAAATTTCTGCGGTAACATCCGGTGTAAAAGATATAAAAGATGCGGTAGAAAAAGCAAAAGAAGCCCTACGAAATAATCAAAAAACAATTTTATTTATTGATGAAATACATCGTTATTCAAAAACGCAACAAGATGCACTACTACCACATTTAGAAAACGGTACATTATTTTTAATAGGTTCAACCACAGAAAATCCATCGTTTCAAGTAATATCAGCACTTCTTTCAAGAGTACAAGTAATAAGACTTGAAAATCTTGACGATGATTCGATTAAAAAAGTCATAATTAAAGGATTTAAATATTTATCAGAACAATATCAAGAAGTTGAATATTCTGATGATTCTATTGAATTTATAACAAATTTATCGAGAGGAGATGCAAGATTTGCACTAAATCTTGTAGAAAATGCATATTTTTCTGGTTCATTAAAAAACAATAAACGCATAATTGATTTATCAAATTTAGAGCGTCTTGCACAGTCAAGAAAAACAAGATATTCGCAACAAGAGCATTATGACTGTGCTTCTGCTTTTCAAAAAAGCCTAAGAGGTTCTGACGCAAACGCAGCAATATATTATCTTGCTAAGATGATTGCATCAGGTGAAGACCCAAGATTTATAGCAAGACGCTTAATAGTTTGTGCAGCAGAAGATGTTGGCAACGCTAATCCTATGGCATTATCACTTGCAGTAAGTGCATATCAAGCAGTAGAAATATTGGGTTTTCCTGAAGCAAGAATACCGCTTGCAGAAGCCGTTATATATGTCGCAAATTCAAAAAAATCTAATCAAACAATTTGTGCAATTGATGAAGCTCTTTCTGATATAGAAAACGGAAAAGATTATGCACCGCCAATGCATTTGAGGGATGCTCATTATAAAGATGCTGCAAAATACGGTTTTGGAGTTGGTTACGTGTATTCACACAACGCACCCGAACAGTATCAGCAATTTATGCCCGATGAACTGGTCGACAGAAAATATTTAAAATGATTTAATATTAAAATATTGTCTATATACGCCCTCGCATTAAACGGCAACGTTCACATCAAAACAAAAATTCAACATTTTTGTTATTGATGTTCAACTCTCACTTCGTTCGTGCCT
>CAJOKJ010000023.1 GCA_905235155.1 Candidatus Gastranaerophilales bacterium | reverse complement strand
TACTCTCTATCATAATCTTATTAAAGATTATTAAACAAGATTTCATATTATATTTAATACTCTCTCTCTCAATTATTTAAACGAAAGTTTACACCTCCCAAAAGGGAGGCTTTTTTTTGCTTTATTATTCATTTATTGTTTTATAACCAAAATTACTGAGAGATTTATCTTTTTTTCGCCAATCTTTTTCAACTTTCACATTTAATTCCAGATAAACCTTTTTTTCTGTAATTTCTTCCAATTCAATACGGGCCTGAGTTCCAACAGTTTTTAACAAAGAACCGTTTTTGCCGATTAATATACCCTTTTGGCTTTTATGTTCACAAAAAATTGTTGCATAAATCTTATCAATAGCATCTTCCTCTTTATAATTATCAATCATAACAGCAATGGAATGCGGTATCTCATCTTTTGTGTTTAACAATATTTTTTCACGTATAATTTCCGATGCCACATCACGCATTGTTTCTTCCGTTAATACGTCATCAGGGTATAACAAATCACCTTCAGGAAGTTTTTTATATATGTTATCCAGCAATGTATCTTTGTTTCTGCCTGTTTTTGCGGAAATTTTTACAACAGGAAAATTTTGTTCAAATAAGGTTTTATAAGTTAGCAAATTCGCCTCTACCTTATCTTGCTTTTTTATTTTATCTAATTTATTTAAAACAATTATTACAGGTTGTTCTGCCTTTTTAATTATATTTTCGGCAATCCATTTATCGCCTTTTCCCGCAGGTTCAGAACCATCAACTAAAAATAAAATTAAATCACTGTCAGGAACAGCAATTTTTGCTTCATCAAGCAAAAATTCGCCCAATTTATTCAATGGTTTATGAACTCCGGGTGTATCAACAAAAACAATTTGACCTTTTTCGTTTGTCAAAATACCTTTTATTCTTTTTCTTGTTGTTTGAGCCTTATCAGTAGTTATAACAATCTTTTGTCCTAATATTTGGTTCAAAAGTGTTGATTTACCTACATTTGGTCTTCCTATAATCGTTACAAATCCGCTTTTCATAAATTCAGAATAACACAAAGATACACTAAAGGCAGTATTTTTCTGAAAAATCATATATTTTTTATTATTATAATGTTAATATTAAACTAGGAGATAGTCTGTGCAAAAACACTTGTTAAGATATAGTATAATTTTCTCAATATTATTCTTTACAACCCAAGCATTTGCTGCGGGCGAATACAATAATGAACTTTTAAAAGTTGATTTAGACCAGGCCTCAGACAATTCGATTAAATTAAACATCTATACAGATAAACCATATAAAGAAAAAATTATTGTAAACAAAAAACCTAACAATAAATATGTCATTCTTTTACCTGAAACCTCGAACGGCACAATTACGTGATATATCAGATTTCAAAAATTTAAATAATGTGGAAGTAAAAACTCAACAATATTCATCATTACCCGGAAAAGGCTACACAAAAATTACAATAGACAGTAAAACTCCTATTGAAGTTGTACCGCAGGCATTTGTAAGTAAAAAAGCAGTAAGTCAAAAACGTTCAACAAATAAACCTTTTGTTTCTGCACAACAAGTACAAATGGCAGTTCCTCAACGTGTATTAAATCCACAAAGACCTGTCACAACAAGTGATTTTATCCCGTCTTATGAAAGACAAAGACAAGCAAACAGACAAGAAAATTTTAATCCTATTCCAAATACATTACCTTCAATACCTGTGCCACAACAACAATACAACAATTTACGTCAGGTATCACCTCAACCGCAACGAGTTTATCAACAACCACAGACTGTTGTTTCGCAACCCGTAACAACACAAAATACACAATCAGCAACTCAAGAAGTATCAACAGTCCAACAAGAACAACAACTTGCAACTCAAGACAACGCTACGCAAACAACACAAAATAACACTGAACAAATTAATAAAAACAACAATAAAGCCATTGATGATGCAGGTCAAATAGATGAAGACTTAACTGATAATGATTTAGAAATTTTCAAAAAAATTGTACGATTCAAACAAAAAATTGTAAGAAAAATTAAAAAATTATTGTCCGTAAGAATAACTTTATCTTCTTTTATGACTGTATTACAATTAATCTTGTTAGTTGTATTAGTTAAAATTATTGGAGATTTGGTAAAAAAATTACAAAATAATGAAAATCAACCAACAACAATTACAAGAAGACTAATACACGATAATAGTGAAAATTTTGAACAAGCATATCCGTCATATTCAAATATGGATGTATATAACAATAACAGAGATACATTTGAAGAAGACGGAAAAGAAGGTTTTAACTTAAAACCTCTATCTGTACCTGATAATTTCACAAATAAACCTACAATTCAACAAAATAATTATTCAAACGGATTAAATAATTATCGCCAGCCACAACCATATTCCGCACAAAATAATTTTTATAAACCTTTGAATGAAATCAATGAGGAAGATAAAATGTCTATTTTTGATGAAAATGCTCAAGATATAGAAAAATCTATTTTTAGAAATCCTTTAAAATCCATAAGTAAACAAGATGAAGACAAACTATTTGACGATGAAGACGAACCTGCTACACAAAATACACCTTTTGCAGATGACAAATATCACAATACAGAGGATGAGTTTTTTAACTATACAGGCTCTGATACAAGTGATGAAGATTTCTTTATTTTTGAAGATGAAGAAGAAGATAATGAAAATATAGAATATCAACAAGAATATGACGATGATGATGAATACAGTGAATATGAAGATGATGAAAACGATTCGGAATATGAATATGAATATGAAGATGAACTTCAAGATAACAAAGAGTATAATGAATCAGAATATGACGCAGAATACGTAGAGAATAATGAATACCAACAACAAAACACAACTCCGCAAAAAGAAATCAATCCGTTTGAACATTTAACCGTACAATCAAAATTTGTTATAGATTCAAATAGAGGCTTTGCTCAAGTTAGTGTTGACGGAATAAATGCTTTAATAGGCTATGTAGGCTCTAAAATAAGTGTAATAAGAAAATTTAAAGATGAAGAATTAAAAGGCAAAATGCAAGTTCGCATGAATGAACAACCTGACCCTGAAACAATGATATACATAATAAAAGTTGGAAGCTACAAAACTCTTGTTGAGGTAAAACCTCAAAGTATACGACAGTTACTGGATTTATAATAAATGAAACATTTTATAATTTCTTTATTAGTAATTTTAGTTTTATGTACGGCTTGCACAAAAAATAAAAGTAAAACCGTAATACAATTTGCAAGTTGGGGTTCAAAATCCGAAATAGAAATACTGAAACCTATAATTTCTGATTTTGAAAAAGAAAATCCTGACTTAAAAATTGATTTTATGCATATTCCACAAAATTATTTTCAAAAAATACATTTGTTAATTGCTTCAAACTTATCACCTGATGTTATTTTTATAAATAATTTATATTTACCTGTTTATGCAAACTATCTTGAGGACTTAACACCTTATATAAACAGGTCTGATTTTTATACTCAAACATTACAAGCATTGAGTTATGATAACAAAATTTTGGCTATACCACGTGACGCTTCAAATTTAGTCGTTTTTTACAATAAAACACTGTTTGATAAGTATGGTATAAACCTAATAAGAATTGGACTTTTGACGATTTATTGAATATATCACTAGAATTTAAAAAACATAATATTTTTGGTATAAGTTTTGATGAAGAACCACTATTGTATCTTCCATACTTAATGAGTAACGGTGGCGATTTTTATCATATTAACAGCCAAAATTCACAAGAAGCACTAAAATTTTATGCAGATTTAAGGAATAAATACAATGTTGCACCTAAAAAATCACAAAGTGCAAGTACAACAATGGCACAAATGTTTTTGCAACAAAAACTTGCAATGCAAGTTTCAGGTCGCTGGTTAGTCCCTAAATACAGAACCGCAGCAAATTTTAACTGGGATGTAATCAATTTTCCAAACGGAAAATTAGGAAGTATTGTGCAAATGGATGCTTCAGGCTGGGCTATAAGCAAATCATCCAAAAATAAAAAAGAAGCAATTAAATTTATACAGTATTTATCAAATAAAGAAAATATAACTAAAATAACAAAAAGCGGCTTAATAACACCTGCACGAATTGATGTTGCAAATTCAAAAGATTTTTTATTAGGAAAACCAAAATCATCAAAAATATTTCTTGACATAATCAAAACATCAAAACCTACTCCTGTCTCAAAGGATTACAAAGAAGTTACAGACATAATAAGCCAAAAACTGGAACCGTTATTTAATGGGAATGGTGAGTAAAGGTTTAACAATTTAAAATAAGTTGGTTGAAACAAAACAGAATGGTAAATAGTAAGTAGAATTTCGCCTAACTGCTTACTACCTGTAAATTCTGTCATACCGTGCTTGACACGGTATCTATATATTTAACCGACAAATACCGCAACTCATTTCATTAGTACGGTATGACAAAGTCATTCAATACTATTTACTGCAAAAAGGTATATAACTACCACTATTGATCTTCTTCTTTAACACCTTCAACTTTTATATCAAGTTTGCCGTCAGATTGCTCAAATAAAGTTCTCGCAACAGCAGCAGGATAGAAAGAAAAACCTTTCATTTTTCCGTCATTTATTCTTTTTATTACTTCGTCAATATATTTTTGAGTATTTTCTTTCATTTCAGGATGAGAATCTACCCAATCACCTAAAGGAATACTGCTTCGTTCGTGATTGCAGCCGCCACATTCCAGCATATAGTTGCTAACCATATTTCTACCGCCTTCTGAGCGTGGTTTTATATGCTCTATTGTACCAACAGACAATTTTACAAGTCTTTCACCAATTTCTTGATGCGTTCTTTCTGCATATTTTACAACAAATGCACTTACATCATTTTGTGATGTTGGCATTTTTGCAGCCTCTTTACGCATTTTTGTATAAACTTCTTCATTTGATATCTTAGACTGTAATTCATCCATATCTTTTAAAAAGGTTTTTCTTTTAAATTTAATTTCTTTATCAGTTGATGAAACCATTTTTCTTGTAATATCGGTTACTTTTTTAACTTCTGCCTGTTCATTTTCAGATAACTCTTTTGATATTTCATCAACAGTATCCAAAATTGTATTTTGTTTTGCTTGAAGTTTTATCAGCTGTGGTTCTTTATTTTCTTGCAACAAATCTTTTAAACTTGCATCAGGTTTTGATTTTGCCCAATCCTTCATCATATTAAAACACTCTTTTTCAACCGGATGCATATATTTTTCATAATTTTTTAATGTACTTACTGCTTGAGATGAAGTGTTGCCTAATCTTTTTGAAACATCATTCATTTGCTTTTGAGTCATCATTTCAACACCACAGCACGGACAAACAATATTTCCCAATGCTCTTATAGGTTCATCATGTGCATAACCTAAAAAAGAAACATACGCAGGAGCAATATTTTTCGATTTTGGTTCAGTTCTTTCAAAAGTGTCCGGCTTTGTAGCAAAATTCACACTATAAAATGCTTGAGTATTTTTGTTCGCTTGGACTTTCTTTGGTGCAAGTGTTGAAAAAAGTTGAATTGGTTGTATCATTTCCATTTCCTATTTTTAAGCAACTAAATTTAATTTCTTTGTTGTTTTGTTATTATTACTTTTTTTTGTTTCTTTAAGTGCTTCTTCTTGTTCAATGCGTGCTCTTTCAGCTTTGATTTGAGCAGGAGTTAATTTCAATTTTGATGTATCTAATTTTATTAAGCCCTTTGATTCTTTTTCCAAAGTTTCTGCAACAATAATAGGATACACTCTGCATCTTTTCATTGCTTCGCCTTTGTTAATTTTATCAATGACAACATCTATATATTTTTGCATATTGTCTTTGATTTGAGGATTTTTCATAACCCATTGGTCAAGAGGCATGTTTTTTCTTTTTGTATTCCACTCACGGCTTGCGTAAATGAAGTTTGAATATTTATTCTCCCCACCTTTTGAATTATCTTGAGGATGACGTGGAACAATATGCTCTAAAGAACCAACAGATGGTTCAACTAATGCAATACCAATTTGATATGGTGTTTTTTCCAATTTTGTTTTTGGGTCTTTTTGCGTATATTTAACGATAAATGTACTTACATTTTCTTGTGCTTTTGGTAATTCTTCAGCAATTTCTTTTATCTTTTCCGCTGTTTGTTTATCTTCCATATTTACAGTAATCTTATCAAGTTTTTCCATAAATCTGCGTCTGCGGAAAATATAGTTTTCATCTTGTTTTTCAATAATTAAATTTGCTTCATTAACAAGATTATTTATATTTTCGACTTCTTTTTCATTTTTAATATGGTTATTACCGTACGTTTTAAGCTTGTCTAAAATTTTTAATTCTTGGTTTTTTACTTTTTCAAGATGTTCAGGTCTTACAGTATCTAACAATTCACGAATGTTTTTTTCGGGTTCTTTTTTGCTTAAATCCTTAATAATTCCAAAAACTTGTTTTTCAACAGGATGCATCCTGTCTTCAAACGGTTGCAGTAAATTAATTACATTTTTACTTGCTTGTCCTAAATTATCTTTATTTAAATGTGATATTTCTTTTCCGTTTATTACTCTTGTACCGCAATATGGGCAAGGTACATCTCCTAAATCTCTAACAGCCTGTCCGACAGTAGTATTATCAACCGATGTAAATGAAACATTTGCAACTGATGATGCTTTTTCAAAGGTGTCTGCATTCAATGCACGCAAAGATAACGGATTCGTTTGATATTTAACAAGCGAAGGTATTTGAACTTTATTCAGAGACACACTAATTGGACTAAGCATACAATTATTTATATATCCTCAAGATTTTTTATTGCCCTTTTTACAGCATGCTTTTACAAATATTTACATAAACTTAATTTAAAAAGATTTCTTCATGTATTTGTAAATTTTTGTATCATTTTTTTTATAAAGCACTAAATTTTTTAAATTCAAAACCGATACAGAACATGTAACTGACAAATAATAATTGTACAGGGAGCAGAAGATATGACTCACATAAATAATGTTCAAGCATTAAATGTAAGTGAAATAAAAAGCAAGGTAACCGAAGGCTTTGCTTCTTTATTCATATCTGATGCAAAACAAAATGAAATTATAAATTCTATTTATGAAGCAGATAGAAAAATGCATGATGCTAATAACAATATAAATAGTGCAAACGATGAACTTGTTAAAGCTGATGATGCTCAAAGTAATGCCGAAACAAAGAAAACTGATGCATCTTCAGATGAAAATGAAGCAAAAAGCAAACAAAGTAATGCTCCGACTGAATATACAGTAGAACAAAGACGTACCGGTGTTGAAGCACAAGGTGCCAATGCAGACGGACAAACACAAGCAATACAACAATCACAAATGACAGTAGAAGAAGCATCTTCAAGTGCAAATCAAAGTACTGCATCAACTATTACAGAACTTGATTCACATAATGCTGAAATACAAGCGTTGATTTCATCCAGCGAAAATGCTGCCGCAGAAATTGAAGCATTACAAAATCAAAATAATGACGGAACAGGTGTTGGGACTTCAAGTGCATATTCATTGAAAACCGGAGCAGAAATTGAAGAACAAAAAGCTAATGGTCAAGCTCAAGGTCAAGAAGATGAAGACATCGGGTCAAAAGTTAATGCAAAACTTTCAGTTATTGATAGTAATGCAGGTAAAATTGATTCCTTAACAAGTCAAGCCGCTTCAGCACAAGAAACTACACAAAATGAAATCACACAAGCAACACAAAATGCGGAAGCCGAAAAAGTTACAGCAGAGCAAGCACAAAACGAAGCCGGACAAGCAAAAAGTGATTTAAATCAAGTTTTAGACTTTACAAAACAAGTTGCTACCGTTGGCGATGCTTTAGATGTGGCAGGAACAGTTCTTAACGCAGTTGGAGTTGGTTTACAGGCAGCAGGAGTAACAACTACCGCAACAGGTGGAGCAGTTACCGCAACAGGTGGTGTTCTTACAGGTTTAGGTGCAGGATTGACCGCTTTAGGCATTCCTTTATGTGCCTTTTTTGGAGCAGGTGCACCTGTTGTAGCAGGTGGTAGCACAACAACAGCAGGTGGAGCAACAACAACAGCAACAGGCGGTACCGTAACAACAGCAGGAATATCATTAAATAGTGCAGGAACCGCAATTAATGCAACAGCAAAAGGTTTACAAGCAACCGGTAAAGGATTAAAAATTGCAACAACAGCAACTAACGGTGTTGTTCACGGAATGCAAGGCAAGTGGGATAAAGTTATTCAAGATGCAGCAGGTTTTACGGTTAATGTTGCAGGTACAACTTCTGCACTGGGAGGTCTTGGTAAAAACCTTAATGGTAAATTTACTGCTATCACGGAATTTGCACAAACTCATAAAAACTTGTTAACAAATACACAAAATATAGCAAATGCTGTAAAAGATAGCGTTCAAACATATCAAGATATTAGAGATGGCAAAGATATAAGTCAAATTGCAATTGATGGTTTATCTGCCGTTTCATACGGAACCGGAGCAGCAGGCTTTGACAATATTAGCGACATTACAAATAGTGTTTCTTATGGCATTGCAGCAGCAAAAGATGCTTCAAACGGAGAATTTGCAAATGCAGGATTTAATGCATTAAGTGCACTTGCCGCAGGTGATGCGGTTCATACAAGACAAATGGCAGGCAATGCAGAAAATGGCAGCAATTTGGGTAAATATTTGAGTGGTGCAGCAGATGCAGAAAGCAACTTCTACAAATTTAACGGTAAAGTTCAAAATGTTTATGATAACTGGTTCAAACCTGAAGATAGCGAACCGACTTCAGCACCATTGATTGTAAAAAATCATAATAAAAACACTACTAATCAAGATGATTTACTTATAGCACAAAATACAAATCAAAATATTGACTTTGAAACAGCAGAAGGACAACATAGAAAAAAACAGAACATTCAAGCCTAATTTAAAAATATGTAAGATTTTGAATTATATTAAAAAAGTTTTTTAGTATAAGCGTTTGGAATTCGTATTCTATTTTCACTTGCTAATATAAATTTTATTTAAAACTTTTTTAAGATGTTCCAGTTTTTGTTTACTTGTACCAAGTCCACATAAGAGCATTGTTGATATTTCGTTTGTTTTTTCGTCTTCTATACCGTTCTTATACAGTATCTCAGACAATTCTTTGCCGCTTAAGCCTTCTTTTTTTATCAAAATTTTTGTTATATCTCCGCAATAAAAATCAACTTTAGGACATTCCTGATGAAGACTTTTAATATTTTCTATAAGTTTTTTTATTTTTTGTTTTCCTTTTTGAGAATTTAAATAATTAATATTTTTTTCTATCGTCATTAATAAGGCATAATTTGGTGAAGTTGTAGAAATTTTATTTAATGCAGTTTTTGCATCTATATCTGAATTATTATGCAACAATGCGGTTGGATTCAATCCGCCTGCTGTTTTATGCAAAGACTGAATTGTAAAATCAGCAATATTTACGGAACTTTGAGGCAATTCATCAGAAAACGGATATAATGCACCATGTGCTTCATCTACAATTAAATAAGCACCATATTTTTTACAAATATTTTTTATCTCAAATATATCACTTACAACACCTTCATAACTTGGAGAAGTTATTATAACAGCTTTTATTTTATTTTTTTTCAAGCACAGTTCAATATTTTCCGGTAAAACTTCTTTAAATATACCCCATTCAGAATCTTTATCAAGCGAATAAAAAACAGGAACAGCACCTGCTAATTCAACAGAATTTTTATGACAAGGATGAGCCTTATCCCAAATTAAAACATTCTCACCCTTATTGACACAACTTAAAACTGCTGCCATTACACCACTGGTTGAACCATTTGTTAAAAATAATGTTTGCTTTACACCATAAATTTTTGCAGCAGCCTGTTGAGCCAAATTCAGAGCACCTTGAGGATTATGCGTATCGGTTTCGGATATATCATATTTGTAAAATTGTCTAAATTTTGATGTTATAAAAAATTTTTGAGAATGGCTTGGTGTTGTAAAGCAAATTGTTGTTTTTCTTTGTCTGAAAAGGTTTTCCAAACTCATCATTCTTTACCTTCTAATTCAACATCAGTAAAATCGTCCTCATTCAATTTAAAATCTTCACCCTCTAAATCATCAAGTCCTTCTTCTTTTAAAATTTCTTCAAGCAAAGAATTTGTATAGCCAATTGATTTTGCCTTTTTAACTGTTTTTGAAGCCTCCATTATCCAACCCATAAGCCAACCCAAAATGTACATTACAGTAACAGCAGGGATAATTTTTATTCCTGATGCAATAAGCGAAGTATACGTAATACCTCCGTTTTCATACAATGCACATCCGCCAAAAACAAGCAAAGATATACATGCAAAAAGCATTGATAAATTTTCTTTGTATTGTAATTTCTTTACTGTTGCCATTATTGGTTTTTGGCTTCCATATTTTTATTCATACAGTGTTGAATTAATGTCATTTTATCAACATTAACCAAGTTTACGAAACGACCTGATAACATAAATTTACCTGTATCAAGTTTTTCCATTCTTATCGGCTGCAACCAACAATATAAAGTTTGTTCTTCGTTTAATTTTATTTCAATATTGTACTCTTTATCAAGATTTATTGAAGACTCTGCCTTAAATTTCAGACCGCCTGCGGATAAATCTACTGTTTGAATACTATATTTTTCACCATCACTATCAGTCATTGTTGTATCTGTAATAAATTGAATACGAGTAAATTGACGTCTTTGTAAAAATCTGTGTTTTATAGGATTTTCAATAAACAATTCGTTTTCTGTAACTTCAGATGCGTATGATGAAAAGAATAAAATACCATTTGGAGTTTGAGAATAAAAATCGCAATAATGTTTTAAATTTATTCCTGTTGTAGGATATTTCATTTTCATTCTAAACCCTTTTGGAGAAACTTCCGTTACAACACCTTTGTTTGTATAATTAAAATCCTTTGGTACAATTGTTACTTTTTGTTCATTTTTTACAAGCTCGTTCATTAGTTATAAACCTTTCTTACACTGTATTTTTTGTTACTTTTATAAATCCTACCGATTTTGTTTTTACATTTGAACTAATTTCATTATACGACATAATTGAAATTTGTGGATACTTATTTGCAATTAATCTTCTAAATGGTAATCTTATCGGAGCAGAACATAAAATTATCGGCTGACAACCATAAGTCATCATTGCTTTTTTCAGTTCTTCTTCAATACTAATACCTAATAATTTTGAATAAGACGGATCTATCGCAACATCACGTCCATCAGGTGTCATGCCTTGTGCAAGCGTTCTTTCAACATCAGCAGAAAGCACGATTGCCATAAGTTCTCCGTTATCATTTAAATTTTGTTTACAAATATTTCTTGAAAGTGCTTCTCTTACTCTTTCTGTTAAGAAATCGTAATCTTTACTGAATTTTGATTGTAAACTTATTGTTTCCAAAATTGTTTTTAAATCTCTTATTGGCACACGTTCTATCAACAAATTATGGAGAATTTGCTGAATATCCCCGATAGTCATTTCTTTTAACAAGTCATCAACATAGGCATCTGATACTTTTGTACGCAAATTATCAATAAGTTGTTGTACATCATTTCTTGTTAAAATATCTGCCGCATTCTTTTTAATAATTTCTGTTAAATGTGTTGAAACTACGGCAGACGGGCTTACAACAGTATAGCCGTACATTTCTGCATAATCTTTTTGATCTTCTTCAATCCAAATAGCAGGAATACCAAATGCAGGATCTACTGCATTTATACCTTTAATATTAGGATTATCTTCACCGCCTGTTGCATTCATTGCAAGGCTTCTATCCGGATATATTTCTCCTGCCTCAATTGGTACACCTTTTAATTTTATCTGATAAGTGTTTGGAGAAAGTTGTAAATTATCTTTAACTCTTATTGAAGGCAATACAATACCTATATCCAATGCAGTTTGACGTCTTATTTGTGCAATACGTTCAAGCAAATCACCGCCCATATCAACCTGTAACAAAGGTACTAGTCTGTATCCCAACTCAATTTCAATAGTTTCGACATTGAGTAATTCCATAACACTTTCTCTATTACCCTTTTTACTGCTTCGTTTACCCATTTTTTCCGCTTTTTCAGCTTCTGCTTGTGCACGGGCTTCTTCTTCTTTTGCTCTTAAATTGCTTGTATATTTATAATATGCTAAACCACCGGAACTTAAACCGATTAAAAAGAATGGTATCGTAGGCATACCAGGAATTACGCCCAAAAACATCAGTAAACCCGAAACAACACTTAAAACTCTAGGGTCGGAAAACATTTCTTTTCCGATATCCTGAGATAATGATTCATCTTTACCGCTTGCACGTGAAACTATTAAACCTGTTGCGGTAGAAATTAAAAGTGCAGGTAATTGTGAAACAAGACCGTCACCAACAGTTAATATAGTATAAGTTGTAAGTGCTGTTTGAAAATTCATTTTCATCATTACAAGACCAATAATAAAGCCGCCTACAATATTTATAACCGTAATTAAAATACCTGCTGTTGCATCACCTTTTACGAATTTTGAAGCACCGTCCATAGTACCGTAAAAATCAGTTTCTCTTTCCAGTGCTTTTCTTCTTCTCTTTGCTTCTTCTTCATCTATAATACCGGAATTTAAATCAGCATCAATACTTAATTGCTTACCCGGCATTTTATCTAAAGTAAAACGTGCTGTTACTTCGGCAACACGTGTAGCACCACCTGTAATTACCATAAAATTAATTAATACCAGAATTACAAATATTACAAAACCTACAACATAATTACCGCCAACTACAAATTCACCAAAGGAATTAATTACGCTGCCTGCTTCACCATACAAAAGAATTAATCTGGTTGAACTTACGTTTAAACCCAACCTAAATAACGTTGCAATCAATAATACAGTTGGAAAACTTGAATAATCAAGCGGTTCTTTTGTATATAAACAAACCAAAAGAATTATAACTGACAATGAAATATTTATAGTTAAAAGAATATCCAATAACGGAGGCGGTACAGGAATTACCATCATTGCAACAATAAACACAAGCCCTACGGCAAGTGATATATCGCTATTTTTTAGTAATTCCGAAATTTTACCGAAACTCATTTTACCCCAAGATTACCTTATCTTCTATTCTTATTATATACGTATGCAAGTATTTCGGCAACTGCTTGGAACATATCCGCCGGAATTATATCACCTACTTGCACTAAATTGTAAAGAGTCCTTGCAACAAGTCTGTTTTCTATTATCGGAACTTTGTTGTTTTGAGCTATTTCTCTTATCTTAAATGCGATAAAATCAGCACCTTTAGCGACTACATAAGGTGCCGGTTTCACACTTCTGTCATATTTTATTGCAACTGCATAATGTGTAGGATTTGTTACAACCACATCTGCCGTAGGAACTGCTGCCATCATCTGTTGTTGTACTAATTTCATACCGAAAGCCCTTATTTTACTCTTTATTTTTGGATCACCTTCGGTATCTTTCATTTCATCTTTAACTTCTTGTTTTGTCATTTTCATTGATTTTTCAAATTGGTATGTTTGAAATTTCAAATCCAAAAAACCAATAATTAACATCGCTAAACACATATTTAAAAACATTTGAGCAAGAATAGACCCTATTACATCGAATACGACATGAGGATCTGCTCCCAAAAGAGCATACAATTCATCTAATCGAGCATGTACAACCGAAAAACCACATGCACCAACAATAATTACTTTTAGCAATGATTTTGCAAGTTCAACCATTTTATTTGGCTCAAAAGGATTTATCAATCGTTTTAAACCGTCTACCCACTTTTTAGGTGAAACATTACTGAATTTAGGTTTTATTTTGTCAAGTGCAAACATCTGCCCGACTTGCATCCTTATTGCTGCAATTGTTAAAATAAAAACGGCTAAGAAAAAAGGTAAAACTGCTTGTGCCATCAACTTTATATAAGGTGCAAGAGTACCCATCAATTCACTTGGATCATAACTTTTAGGATTCAAATTTGTAAAAGCATGATACATAGCAATAAGCATTCTGTTCATCATCCAGCCTGAAAGTGCAAACAGCATAATAATACCGATTGTAATAGTCACAGCAGACATTAAATCTTTACTTTTGGCTATATTACCTTTTTGCCGTTCTTTATTCCGTTTTCTGGGTGTGGCGGCTTCGGTTCTGTCTGCTCCGTCATTTGCCATTATCTGCTTTTATATCCTTTCTTTCTTAAAAAATCATTGAAATTTGCGTAAGTATCTTTTCAAGAATAGCACTTACGTATTCAGCTGTCGGTCTTAAAAAAATCATACACAACAACAAACCTACAAGAACCTTCAAAGGCATCGCAACCATAAATATATTCATTGTAGGCATTAATTTTGAAACAAAACCTAATAAAATATCTTTAATCAATAAAACACTAAAAATAGGCATTGATATACCAATTGCAATAGCAAACATTTGTCCTGACATATACAAAACTTTCTGAACAAAAGCACCGTCAAAAATAAATGAATATCCGATAGGAACATGTGCAAAACTGCTGTATAATGCTGATAATAGCCATTGATGAGCATTTAATCCTATAAATATCATTGCAATAAGTAATGTAAACGCTTGAGAAATAATAGGCGAAGCAGCACCTGAAGCAGGATTAAGTGCTTGACTTATTGATAATCCCATTTGAATTGAAAACATATTTGCCCCCAATTCAGCAGCTAAAAATACTAAATTTGCACAAAAACCGATAGTATATCCGATGGCAAATTCTTTAATCATTACGCAAGTCAAACCAATAACATCATGAGGAATCATAAATTGAGAGTGAGCCTGCACTATCGGATATAAAATAAAAGCAATAAATGCTGTCAACCAAATTTTAACCTGAGCGGGTATAGGATAAGTGGAATACAAAGGTGCTGATGCTAATAATCCGCCAATTCTGACAAATATTGCCATAAAAACAATAATGTTTGCAGGTGAAAATATATTTAACAAAGTAAAATCCACCATTTACCTCAACTTATTAATCCGGGAATCATACTAAAAAATTCATTTACCGTAGATATTGTTAAATCCATCATCCAAGGCATTAAAATTATAAGTGTTACAACACCGATAATAATCTTAGGTACAATTGTTAAAGTTGATTCTTGTATCTGAGTAATTGCTTGAAAAATACTTACAGCCAAACCAACTACAACACCAACAACCAAAACCGGTGTCGACAGTTCTAATACAAGTACAAACATTTTTTGTAATAAAGTTATAACTATATCTTGATTCATTTATATATTCCCTTATCTACGAAGCAGCAGCAAAACCCTCTACCAACGATTTTATAATTAAATACCAACCGTCAACCATTACAAACATGATAAGTTTAAACGGCAAAGCAATTGTTGTAGGCGGCAAAAACATCATACCCATTGATACAAGCACACTGGATATTACAATATCTATAACCAAAAAAGGTAAAAATATTACAAATCCAATCTTAAATGCAGTATTTAATTCGCTCACAATAAAAGACGGAATTAAAACATAAGTCGGAACATCGTCAACATTTTTTGGTTTATCTATTTTTGACATTTTAATAAACAATGCCAGTTGTTTTTCGTCTGTTTGTGCAAACATAAAAGCTCTAACAGGCTTTAATCCTAAATCCAATGCTCTTTGCTGCGTAATTTGATTATTCATGTAAGGTTGAAGTGCAGTTGTATTAATTTTATTAATAGTCGGTGCCATTACAAAAAAAGTCAGTATCAAAGCCAAGCTTATTAAAACTTGATTTGGCGGCAACGAACCGGCACCTAAAGCTTGTCTTGTAAGTGCCAAAACAATTACAATTCTGACAAATGCCGTTGTCATTATAATAATACTCGGAGCAAGAGTTAAAATTGTCAACCATATAAGAATTTGTATTCCGTTTGAAAAATCTTGCGGTGTATTTGCCTGTTGCATACCAATATTTATATTTGGAAAAGATAATGCAGCATGAGCAGATTGAGTTGTTATTAAAAAAGCAAATATTGTATAAATGAAAATTTTAAATATATTTTTGTACATTTTATCCCTATTTCTAATTTGTGACAGTTTCTCTTATACATTCTAACTTACGTTTAAAAATAGGTCTATTTGTTAATTTTTATTAATAACAATTAAAAAGGCGGTTTCGCTAAAGCGAAACCGCCTTTTTATAAATTCATTATTTTATACAACACCTTGTGCTTTCATTGCTTCAGCAAGTTTTGTAAATGCTGCAATATTTGCACCCGCAACATAATTATTACCAAATCCGTATTCTGTTGCTGCATCTTGACAAGATTTAAAAATGTTTGTCATAATGCAATCTAATTTTTTATCAACTTCTTCAAAAGTTAAATAATATCTCATACTGTTTTGGCTCATTTCTATTGCAGAAGTTGCAACACCACCGGCATTAGCTGCCTTTGCAGGTCCTACAAGAACGCAGTTTTTTAAGAAATATTCTGTTGCTTCTTTTGTACAAGGCATATTAGCACCTTCACCAACAGCAATAACACCGTTTTCAACAAGTTTTTTTGCTGAATTTAGTGTAACTTCATTTTGAGTTGCACAAGGAAGTGCAATATCTGTTTTAATAGTCCAAATAGGAGAATCTTCGGATGTTCTTTGCATATATTTTGCGTCTTTGTGAACATCTAAATACTCTTTTATTCTTCCTCTTTTAACTTCTTTAATTTCTTTGATTAAGTCCAAATCAATACCATTTTTATCGTAAACACAACCGTTAGAATCACTCATTGCTACAACATTACCGCCCATTTCTTTAACTTTTTGACAAGCATAAATTGCTACATTTCCTGAACCTGAAATAGTAACTGTTTTACCCTTAAATGATTGATTACCGTTGGCTTTAAGCATTTCTCTCATAAAGTATGAAAGACCAAATCCTGTTGCTTCAGTTCTTGCCAATGAGCCTCCGTAAGAAAGTCCTTTGCCTGTAAGAACTCCACCTTCATAAGCATTTCTAATACGTTTAAATTGACCAAACATATAACCTATTTCTCTTGCACCTGTTCCAATATCACCGGCAGGAACATCAATATCTTGACCAATATGTCTTTGCAATTCGGTCATAAATGCTTGACAAAAGGTCATAATCTCTCTGTCAGACTTTCCTTTTGGGTCAAAATCAGAACCACCTTTACCACCGCCAATTGGTAAACCTGTTAAAGCGTTTTTGAATATTTGTTCAAAACCCAAAAATTTCATAATACTTTGGTTTACGGTTGGGTGAAGTCTTAAACCTCCTTTGTATGGTCCGATTAGTGAACTGTATTGAACACGGAATGCTCTGTTTACTTGAACTTGCCCTTTGTCATCAACCCAAGAAACTCTAAATGTAATAATCCTTTCCGGTTCGACCATTCTTTCTAAAATACCTAATTGTTCAAATTCTTTATGCTTTTCAACAACAGGTTCTATTGAAGTTAAAACTTCTTCCACTGCCTGCAAATATTCAGTTTCGTTTTTATTTTTCTTTGTTGTTTCTTCTAATACTCTAGCCACATAACTATTCATGAATTCCTCCTTAAAATTTTTATAAATTATTTATAGCACGTAAAAATATAAACCTCATAAAATTTACATATTTTTAACATAAATTTTGTGATATCATTTTTTAAGGAAGGTGAAATTTGAAAAAAGTTTGTGTATATTGCTCTGCAAGTGACGGAATATCTGAAGTTTATTATAAAGACGCTCAAAAAATGGGCGAACTAATAGGTCAAAACGGATATGACTTAGTTTACGGAGGTTCAGATTTTGGATTAATGGGTACAGTTTCAAAAAGTGCCAAAGAAAATGGGGCACATATTTGCGGAATTATGCCTAAAAAAATTTACGAAATGATAAACCACGAAGGCGGAAGCTGCGATGAATTTGTCCTAACCAACAATATGCGTGACAGAAAAGAAAAAATGGATATTAATTCTGATGCAACAATTGCTCTGGCAGGCGGATTCGGAACATTGGATGAAGTTATTGAAATTATTGACCTTAAAATTATAGGTTACAACACAAAACCGATAATTTTTTTGAATACGAATAATTATTACAAAAAATTGTTTGAATTTTTCGAACAAATAATAAAAGAAAATTTTGCACGTCAAAAATCAGCAGAATTATTTTATTTGGCACAAACACCGGAAGAAGTAATTGAATATTTAAAAAATTACATTCCTAATACTCCACCAAAATCAGTTGAAGATATTTACGTAAAGTGATATAATTATTAATAAAAAGTTAATGAGCCTCCGTAGCCACGAGGTGAGCGGAGCGAAACTCCGCAGCTTGTCTGCAGCTTGTCTGCATTAAGACCAACTGAGCTAGTTGAAAATTTTAAAATTGAATATAAATGAGCCTCCGTAGCCACGAGGTGAGCGGAGCGAAACTCCGCAACTTGTCTGCATTAAGACCAACTGAGCGAGTTGAAAATTTTAAAATTGAATATAAATGAGCCTCCGTAGCTCAGTTGGATAGAGCGCCTCCGTCCTAAGGAGGGCGTCGCACGTTCGAATCGTGTCGGGGGTAAATAAAGATAGTCGGATTTTTCCGACTTTCTTTATTTATTTTTGACAAACGATGAGAACGTTTTTACGTTCGAGCGAATTTTTTGCAGAGTGCGAAGGACTTTTGTGAAAAGTTCAAAGAACTTTGAAACAAAATCCGAAGACACGTTTAACGCAAAAAATTCAAGACAATCGTGTCGGGGGTAAATAAAGATAGTCGGATTTTTCCGACTTTCTTTATTTATTTTTCAAAGAACAATGGTATGGTCTTTAAGTTTCCCGTTTTGTTTAAAGTATAATTTTGAATAAATTAAGGAATTATAAAAGATGAAAAAGAAAATATGTATAATAACAATAATAATTTTTGTTTTATTATCTGTATTATGGGGTTATGAAAATTTAAAATCTCCGTATATAACTGTTTTAATGTACCATAACATAATTAATAAAAACGATGTTCCTAAAAAGTATTTAGATGAAAATGGTAATATAAGAGATAAATTCATTGTTTCAACAGAAAAATTTGAGCATCAGATGAATATACTAAAAGAAAATAATATAAACACTTTGACACTTGATGATGTGCTATTATTTATTGAAGGGAAAAAAGAAGTACCCAAAAATAGCGTTTTAATAACCTTTGATGACGGAAGAAAAAATAATTATGTAAATGCCTATCCGATACTAAAAAGCCAAAATATGAATGCGGTAATTTTTTTAATTACAAGTAAAATATCTGATAAAAATGAAAACTATAAACCTTCAAAAATGCAATATTTAAGTAAGGATGAAATATTACAAAGCAAAAATGTATTTGAATTTGCAAGTCATACGCATAACATGCATAAAAGAGATAAAACAACTAATGAACCGTTTTTAAAATTAAAATCTGAAAAAGAAATTATATATGACATTCAAGAAAGCCTAAAACACGCAGATAAACCGTATTTTGCATATCCGTACGGCTCATACAATAAAAAAGTTTGTAATATATTGGCAAAAGCAGGTATAATAGCCGCATTTTCAACTCATAAAGGAAAAATTCGACAAGGCAGTAACTTATATGAATTAAAACGAAATACAATAGAAGAAAATTATTCAGATGAAAAATTCAAAAAAATTATTGGTATAAAATAAATTCAATATTATTCTGCTATTTTTAAATATATCATATAATTTTCTTTATTTAATACTTCATGTTATAATTTTGCTATTGAAGTATGTGTATAATTAGCCGATTTATAAAAAAAATATTATATATTATCATTTTTTTTCAATTACTTGGCGGAAGTGCTATGGCTATTGAAGATATGGCAGTGCAAAATAATAGTGAATCACAAATAAATTCACAATATCAAACAGAAACGACTAAACTAAAAAAGAAAAAGAGAATTAAAAAAGTAAAAAATAAAAAACAAGAAGAAGTTTTAAATTTAACAAAAAATGAAAATACATATACCGCAAAAATTGATTTTGATGAAGTTTTACAAAAAGCTAAAGAACACTCATACGATTTAAAAATAGCGGATTTTCAAGTTCTTATTTCAAAACAGGGTGTAAAAGTTGCAAGAGCTGATTATTTTCCCAAGCTTGGCTTTAATATGGGTACAGAATATACCAAGAACCTTCGTAACGCAAGAGAATCTACGGTAGTGTCAATTGGAGATGCATTTATCAATCCTTACACAAGATTTCAGTCTGTAATGGGTATAACTCTAACATATAACATTTTTGATTTTGGCGTTAGAGGCGGCGGATTAAAAGTTGCAAAAGAAGATGTTGTAATAAAAGAACTTGAAGAAAAAGAAAAATTCCAAGAATTAAACCTTACTTTAATAGACACTTATGCAAAAATTTTATTAGCAAAAAAACAAATCGAATTGAATAAGGAAATTTTAAAACTTGAAGAAAAAAACTTGGAATATAAAACAAGACTTTATGACGCAAAAGAACTTTCAAAAACCGAATATGATGATGCTATGATTAAAGTTTCAAAAGTAAAAAACAAAATAAGTGAATTAAGTGCAATGCTGCAAGAATCATTAAATTGGCTGTCCTTTTATACAGGAGAAACTTATGACATAAATAATTTAAAAGTATGTGATATAAAAAGAACTGATTTTGATATAAACGCATTTAGAGATTATACAAAAAGTATTATTTGGAAAGTTCATGAACATAATATAAAGAAAAAAGAACTTGAACTTTATGTTCAAAAAAGAATGAACTATCCCAAAATAAACGCATATTCAAAATACTATTTATATGGTTCTGATCAGACAAATTATCCAAGAAGTGTAGGTAATATAAGACCTTCAAATTTTTCGGTTGGAGTTTCATTGAACACACAACTTTTTGACGGAATGAAAAACAGAGCAAATATCGGTAAAGTTCAATTAGAACTTCAACAACTGCAAGTTGAAAGAGATAAAGCAATTGCCGAATTTTCAGCAAAACTTGCAACAATGCGTTCAAATTTAATATATTTAAACGAACAAAATGAAGAAAACAACCAAATAACAAAAATGCTTTTAGATAAAGAAAAAGCTACTCACAGGCTTGTTTCTAAAAAAATTATATCTCCAATAGAAGAAAATGATGTAAAAGTTTCTATATTAGAACATAATATAGAAGCAGAAAAAAACAGAATAACAGCAGACGCAATAACTAAAGGTATTCAAATTCTTACAACAGAATACTAGCATAGGACTTAAACAATGGAAGACAAACAAATAAACGAAAACAAACAAGAAAAACCAAAAAATGTAAATACAGGATTAATTTCTCTTGAAATAATTTCAAGAATGAACAATGTTGATATTGATATGAGGTCAATCGTTCGTGAATACGGAATTTCTACTGCTGATATTTCGCCTGAAGAAATAATGAGAATAGCAAAAGGTAAAGACTTTAAAGTTAAAAAGAAAACACTTCAATTAAAAGATTTTCCTGAAAAATATCCACTGCCTGCAATCATACAGCTGAAAGATAATTCTTATATGGTACTTTTGGGACTTAAAAAGGAAGAAGGTAAAGCACTAACATTAACTCCGCTTGAAGACCATCCGGTTGCACATAAAATCGAAGATTTACAATCACAAATGAAGGACGAAATTCTTATAATTAGGCATAAAATGCTTAATAATGACATAAAATTCGGTTTTAAATGGTTTTTCAATGAAATATTCAAGTACAAAAAAATAATCGGACAAGTTTTGTTGGGTTCGTTTGTAGTTCAACTATTCGGACTTGTAACACCTTTATTTACTCAGGTAATTTTAGATAAGGTTTTAGTAAACAGAACTCTTGCAACACTTGACGTATTAGCATTTGCATTTGTCGTTGTCGCTATTTTTGAACTTTGCTTAAACTTGTCAAGAAACTACATTTTTATACATACAACAAATAAAATTGATGCAAAATTAGGAGCAAAATTATTCAAACATTTGTTTAGATTATATTACGTATATTTTGAAAACAGGCAAGTCGGAAATATCGCAGCAAGAGTTCGAGAACTAGACAGAATAAGAGAATTTATAACAAATAAATCAGTATCGGTTTTAATTGACGCTTTTTTCTCAGTTGTATTTCTGGCAATAATGTTTGTTTACAGTCCTAAATTAACATTTATATCATTGGGATTTTTGGGAATAATTGCAATTATATACGTGTTAATTACTCCGGAATTGCGTGTCAGATTAGAAGATAAATTCCAAATGGGTGCCCATTCCAATTCTTACCTTGTTGAATCAATAACAGGAGTTCAAACAGTAAAATCACTTGCTATTGAAGGCTCAATGTTTAAAAAATGGGAAGAAAAACTTGGCAAATATTTAAAATCGAGTTTTAACCTTGCGATTATGGGTAATTTTACAGGTTCTATTTGCGGATTTTTGCAAAAAGGAATGACAATTGCAATTTTATATGTTGGTGTAATGCTTGTAATCGAAAATAAACTTACAATAGGTCAATTAATAGCATTTCAAATGTTTTCAGGACAATTTGCAGCCCCAATGCTACGTCTTGTAGGCTTATGGAATGAATTTCAACAAACACTTTTGGCTGTTGACCGTATTGGTGATATTTTGAACAGCCCTATTGAAGTTCAATCCGGTAATGCAATTACGTTAAATCATGTAAGAGGTGATATAAAAATTGAAAATTTATCATTCAGATATAACGTTGAAGCACCTATGGTTTTGAAGAATATCAATTTGGAAATAAAAGCAGGACAAAAAATAGGTTTTGTCGGAAGAAGCGGAAGCGGCAAATCAACCATAGCAAAATTAATTCAAAGGTTGTACTATACAACTGAAGGTACAATATTTATTGACGGAATTGATATTAGAAACATAAATCCTGTCTGGTTGAGAACAAATATTGGTATAGTATTACAGGAAAACTTCCTGTTTTCAGGTACAATTAGAGATAACATAGCACTTCCAAGACCAAATATATCAATGGAAGGCATTATTCAAGCAGCCCAAATAGCAGGTGCTCACGAGTTTATATCAAAAATGCCAAAAGGGTATGATACAGAAGTTGGTGAGAGAGGTTCAAGTCTTTCAGGCGGTCAAAAACAAAGAATTGCAATAGCAAGGGCATTAATATCCAATCCGAGAATTTTAATTTTTGACGAAGCAACATCTGCACTCGATTACGAATCAGAAAGAATAATTAGAAATAATATGGCTATGATTTCAAAAGGTCGGACAACGATAATTATTGCCCATAGACTATCCACAATAAAAGACTGCGATTTAATAGTATGCTTCGATAACGGTGAAATTGTCGAAGTCGGTACACACGAAGATTTATTTAAACACGATGGATATTACAAAAACTTATATATGGCTCAATCAGTATAAAAAGTGAGGTTATATGAAACTATTAGAAAAAATTAAAAATATAATATTACCAAAAGAAGATGATTCCCACGAGTTTAAACCTCTTTTGGCTGAAATAGAAGACAGTCCGATAAATCCGATAGGAAATACTATTTTTTGGCTTATAATAGCGTTTATTGTTATATCAGCACTTTGGATGTATTTTGGAAAAGTAGACATTGTTATAACAGCAAGAGGATTAATTATACCAAACGGAGAGGAAAAAATTGTTCAATCGCTTGAAAAAGGTGTTGTCAAATCAATAAATGTTCAAGAAGGTGATTATGTAAATGCCGGAGATGTTGTTGCAATAGTTGCACCTGCCGAATATGAACCTGAATTGGAACTGAATAATTTAAGACAAGAAGAAGCAAAACTATCCGAACAACTTGCATCTGACAGAGCCAAACTATCAATTGCAGTTGCAAACAAAAAAAGACTTGAAGAAGTTAAAGATATAATTCCAATGTCAAAATATGATGAAGCCGCCAAAGAAACAACCGAATTAACTCACAGCATTGGTGCAACAAGTGCGGCATTATCAGAAATTCATAACAAAAGAATACAAATAGAAAAACAAAAACAAATTATTAAAGCCCCTATAAGCGGTTATGTAAACACAATTTTTGTACACACAATAGGAGGTGTCGTTACTCCTGCGGAAAAACTTATGACAATAGTACCAAAAGACGCTTCTATGGCAATAAAAGCAAAAGTTCTAAATCAGGATATAGGCTTTGTTGAGGTCGGAATGCCTGTATCAATAAAAGTTGATACATACAACTTTCAAAAATACGGAATCCTAAACGGTGAAGTAACAGTTGTTTCACCTAACAGCATTGAAGACGAAAAATTAGGCCCAGTTTATGAAGTATTTATTAACCCTAAAAACAAAACTCTTATGGTTGAAGGTAAAGAACAAACAATTAAATTTGGTATGTCAACAACAAATGAAATTAAAATCGGCAAAAGAAGAATAATTGAATTCTTTATCTATCCGCTAATAAAATATATGGATGAAAGTATTAAAGTTCGTTAAATTAATACTGTTTCCAATAAATTTTAAATTCCTCAATTTCTTCAAAGGCTGTTTCATAATTACCTTTGAACTGAACTGCCCTGTCATCCAAGTAAATATAAGCAGGATATTTAACATTTGTTACATCTTTAAAATACTTATCAATTTTGTTTTTAACAAGCCACTCCGTCGCAAGTTTAGGACTTCTAGTCGTAAACAATACCAATTCATACTTACCTGTTTTATCAAGTTTTTTAATAAAATCTTTCGCACCTGTTTTAATTTCCGGAATTCTGTTTTTATCATATTTTGAATAATTATTTAATACACCGTCAAGGTCTATCATAATAACTTTCTTATACTCTTTTCCCGCATAAACATCATCCTGTGCCAAAGCATAAATTGGAGAAAATGACTGAAATAGCAAACAAATAATAAATATAAAAACAAATTTATCCATATATACATTATCCATATATGGATAGCATTGTCAAGTAATATTTGTATTATGTATATATGCAACGCAAGGATGAAAAAACACTAAATTTAAGAAAAGTTATGGGTGAAACCATAAAACACCTTAGAGAAAGTAAAATAAAATTATCTTGCAACAAACTTGCCAATGAATTTGACATAGGCAATGGTAACTTGAACAGAATTGAAAACGGTGTTGTCGATTGCAAATTTATAACATTATGGAAAATATCGGAAGCATTGGGAATGAAACCTTCTGAGTTTGTTAAAGTTTTAGAAGATAAATTGGGTGAAGATTTTAGTCTTATAGATGAATAATTCGTTTTTTTAATCTTTGTTAAGAATTTGGCATGGGTTAAAAAGTAGAGTATTATATTGCTATGAAAAGCGGATTGATAGTTATTGTCGATGACGAACAAATGGTTACGTCAGCATTTAAAACTCTTTTAAAATTGGAAGGGTTCACTAATTGTGTGGCGTTTAACAATCCTAAAGAGGCGATTGAATTTTTGGAACAAAACAAGCCCGACATAATTATTTCGGATTTTATAATGCCGGAAATGAACGGACTTGAATTTTTATCTGCATCAAAAAAAATGTACCCTGATGTAAGTAAAATTTTACTTACAGGATATGCAGACAAGGAAAATGCTATTCGTGCAATCAATGAAATTGGCTTGTACAAATACATTGAAAAGCCGTGGGACAATGACGATTTAATTATCACAATTCAAAACGGTATTGAAAGAAGTAATTTGCTCGACAAATTACACGAAAAAATCGACGAACTTGAAGCCGCAAAAAAAGAACTTGAAGCATATTCGCATAATTTGGAAGACCTTGTTGCTCAAAGGACTGCGGATTTGTATCAAGCACACTCAAAGCTTAAAGGTATAATCACAAACTGTGCTGACGGTATAATTATTACCGACAAAAGCGGTAAAATTGAACAATTAAACCCTGCAACAGAAAACCTTTCAGGATTGAGTGAATCTCATCTATTGGCTTCTAATCTGTCCGATATACTTTTTGGCGGAAACTTACACGAAGTTTTTGAAAAATGTATAGAAGACGGAGAAGCCGTGTTGAGAGATTGCAGTATAGCAAATACTTTGACTGAAAAGCAAATTCCTGTTGAAGTTAATTTTGCATTAATTTCACAAGAAAACGAAGATAGTGCATCACCAAAATTTGTAGGAGTTATTCGTGATGTAACAGTTCAAAAAGAAACCGACCGACTTCGTGATGACTTTATTGCAACCTTAACTCACGATATGAGAACACCTTTAACCGCAGAAATTCAGACATTAGATTTCTTCCTTGACGGAACGGTTGGGGACTTAAACGACAGACAAAAAATGCTATTATCCACAATGAAAGCAAATAACGAAGGTCTTTTAGGATTGGTAAACAGTCTGCTGAATGTTTATAAATTTGATGCAGGAAAAATAGATTTAGTAAAAACCAATTTCAACGTAAAAGAACTCATAATGCAGCGTTATGAAGAATTAAAACCACTTGCGGACAAAAAAAATCTTGAGTTTATTGTAAACTTTGAACCTGATAACAATTTTATGATTAACGCTGACAGACAAGAAATTGGTCGTGTAATTGCAAATTTGTGCGGTAATGCAGTAAATTACACAAATAATGGCGGAAAAATAGAAGTTACGGTAAAAGAACAGGGCGGAGATTTCTTATTCTCGGTTTCTGATACAGGAAACGGCATTCCTAAAGAAGATATACCTCACTTGTTTAAAAGATTTTCACAGGGAACAAGTAGAAAACGCTCAACAGGAACAGGTTTGGGCTTATATTTATCAAGACAAATAGTAGAAGCACATGGCGGAAAAATTTGGCTTGAAAGTAAGGTCAGCAAAGGAAGTGAGTTTTCATTTATATTAACGGATGTTGCGGTTAAACCAATAAAAGAAAGGTTATCAGTATAATGTCAAATGTAAAAGTACTTATAATAGAAGATCATCCGATGTTCAGAATGGGATTATCTCTTGTTTTGGAAAAAATAGGTGATATTGACTTAATTGGTGAAGCAGAAAATGGTATTGAAGGTGTAGAAAAAACAAGAAACCTTTTACCTGATGTTGTTTTAATGGATATCGGACTTCCCGAAATTGACGGTATTGAAGCAACAAAAGAAATAAAAGAAACAAATCCTGAAATTAATGTATTAATGTTTACATCTCGTGATAGTGAGGATGATGTATTTTCGGCATTTGAAGCAGGTGCAAACGGATATATTATGAAAGGAGCAAGTGCAGAACAAATTGAACTTGCCATAAAATCCGTATCGGAAGGCACAGCCTGGTTAGATCCTCAAATTGCAAGAATGGTGTTATCAAGAGTTCAAAGAACACCAAAGTCTGTTGAAACAGTTGCCCCAACGGGCGAAATAAAATATAAAGAAGGAAAAAATACTTACGGATTAACAGAAACCGAAATGGAAATTTTGGAATTGTTGGTTGAAGGTTTATCAAATCCTAAAATTGCTCAAAAACGTATAATCTCAATCTCAACAGCAAAGGCACACGTACACAATATATTGCAAAAATTATGTGTAGAATCAAGAGCACAAGCTGTTTCAAAAGTTCTTACGGAAGGACTTGTATAGAATGAAATTAAATTCGATTGCAGTTTTAATATTGTCCTTGCTTATCGGGGCATCGTCTTGCTATGCACTTAACACTAACGAATGGGATTACAGAAGCAAGGTTCAACAACAAGAAGCAAAAGACCGTTACCAAAAGAGTTTGATGCCAAAATCAGGATATATGACTGTTGAGGAGTATGAAAGAGAATCCGCAGCCAAAGATAAATCCGTCGGAGACGGTGATTATATAAAAAAAGTTGAAGACAGCAAGATGAAATATGTTCCTCAACCAAAATATAAACTTGTAAGATATAATGACCCACCCGGAATGGTAGAATTAAAAATTGACAGAAAAAGAGCAAGATATGACAGACAAGATATTTTACCCGGTCTGATAGCACCTGACACAAGTATTATGATTGTTCCTGTTGTTTCATACTATGCAAAAACACATTCAACAGACGGTGATGTTTATGTTGTACCTTTAAGAAAAGGTATGCCTGATGTGGAAAAAATAGTTAAGGCAAATTTTGCAGCAAGAAATCCCGTGCCTATTTTTTCGACTGACAGAACCTTAATTGAATGGGGATTATTTAAAACAATTACACCTATTGACTTTTCAACCGACTTAAAAAAAGTTTTAGCAAAAGAGAAAATAGGAAGTGCTGAAGACGGCATCTGGCAGACAAATATACTCGTTTATGACTTTACGCAAAAAAAGCTTTACAAACTAACCGAAGTTCGTGAAGCAGTAAGATATTACTGGAGAACGACAAAGGATTTAGACACAAAGGAAGTTCGCTGGGATATATTCCCTCTTGGTTTTGATGTTAAAAATCAAAACAGAATAATTGTTGCAGCATACGCATTTGCAGGTAATCAACCAAGATGTTTGGGAACCTGGAGTGTTGACTACACAGGCACACAAGTTAGAATGGAAGCCTTAACAGATAATAATATCCCTGTAAGTTCAACCGGACTAAAAATCGTACAAGACGGATTTATTGACCCGCAAAGTGCAAATGCTGAAGCAAAACTTGCGGAAAAATACGAAAAACAAAAATTAAAAGATGCCGAAAAAGCAAACTTAGAAAAAAAGAAAAAATTAAAAAAGGAATATAAAGCAGAAGTAAAAGAAATCAAAAAAGGTTATAAAGAGTTAAAAAAAGAAGATACTTCCGAATTTACAAGAGGACAAAAAATTAAAAGACACATGCCCGTAATCTTTACAACAACAGGCGGAAAACCTACGGGGTATGACTAAATTCAAACTCTTTGACCAAATTTTCTTTTTCTTGCCTTGAAAGATGTTTTATACGATATTCCTCTTTCATTGCTTCCGATTTTGTTTTAAATGTTTCTAAATAGGCTATTTTTATAGGTTTGTTCGCTTTTGTATATTTTGCACCATTACCTTGTTTATGCTTTTGATATCGCTTTTCTATATCATCTGTATAACCGCAATAGTATGTATTATTTTCAGTTAAAAGCAAATATGTGTAAAAGATTTTTTCGCTCATAATATTTATGTTATACTAAATTTATGATTAAAAACTCATTAAAATATACTAAAATTTACCACAATTTATCTAAAAATCTTAAAACAGCTCTTGAATTTTTGGAAAATAATAATCTTAAAGATTTTAAAAATGGAAAATATGAAATACAAGGTGAAGATATTTACGTAAACATTCAAGATTACCAAACAAAGCCGCAAAATCAAGGCAAGTGGGAAGCTCACAGAAAATATATTGATATTCAATTTTTAATTGAAGGCTCTGAAAAAATCGGTTTGGGAGAAATTCAAAACTACACAACCATAGAAGACTATAACAACGAAAAAGATGTTGAATTTCTTTCAACCAATACACAAACGGAATTTCTAACGTTAAATAAAAATGATTTTATTATTTTATATCCGCAGGATGTTCACATGCCACAAATTTGCTGTAACAAACCTTCTTATGTAAAAAAAGCAATTTTCAAAGTAAAATTTGCATAAAGAAAAACATCCGGCAAACTAAATCGGTACACAAGAATTTTAAGAGTTCACCGGACGCTCTTTAACGCATATATATGAGTTAAATAAATCTTTTTGTAAAATAAGGGGGTATACTATTTAAATACCCCCTTTTACATTCTTGATAACAAATCGTGACAAAAAATTTACAATTAAAAATTATTCAACCAATTTCCCGTTAAATAAATCTTTTACCATTTTTGCCTGGTCAGACAAATATGCGGAAACAGATGAATTTTTGCTTTCTGTTTCATTTTCCGTCACTGTTCGTGCATCAAAATTTTCAACAACTTCTACCATTTCTGGATTATCAGTAGGTTTATATATTTCTTTTGGAATTTCCTGTTTTACTTCTGGCTTTGATTTTTCTTCCTTAAGTTCTTTTTGCGAAACGTCAATAGTATTAACATTATTATCAGAGGCTTGCGGTAATCTGATAACAACATTTGTATTTACATTATCAAACAACTTATTTACCGCATCAATAATCATTTGTTTTTTATTGGTATTATTTATGTTATTTAAAAAACCTTCTTGACGCACAGTAATAACTACATTTTCAGCAGAAATCAACACAGGTTTTGCTTGTTGAATTAAAAGTTGTCTTGTTGGCATGCTGTCTATATGTTCCAGCAAGCTTTTCCATAATTCTTTAGTATCACCCGTTTTTTTATCGGAACTTGCAGTTTGCACAGGCTCTTGTTTTTGTAATGTCGATTGAGGTTTACTCTGAGTTTCTTTATATTCTGTTTTTGGAATTTCAACAGATTGTTGAACTATCGGTTTTATAAACTGTTTGTCAGAACCTGCCGGCTTCATAGAAGGTTTTTGAACAGGATGCGGAGGTGTCTTATATTGAGGTATATTTTCTTGTATAACCTCACCGTTTTCAAGTTTCATTAATCTGCTTTGTAACTCAATAAGTTTTGTATTTTCAGTTAAATTTGCCAAATCTATCATTGCAACTTCCAGCCAAGTATGTTGATTTGTTGACAATTTTAACTCATTAATATAATGAGATGCTCTTTCAATCAAAAATACTATTTGATGTGTATCAAGTCTGTCCGCTTGCTCTTTTAAGACCTTTGCCTGCAAATCTGTTGTTTGCGTCAACTCCAAGACAAGCTCCGTCTTGCAATTCTTGACAATCAAAAGATTTTTAAAATAGTTTAATAAATTCAAAAGAATTTGAGAAGGCTCATTACCTGAATTGTAAACATCTTCTAAAATTTCAATAGCACCGTTTGGATTAGAATTAATTATACTTTCTGATAAACGATTAAGTACATCAAAAGATAATCTTCCGAGCAAAGAATTTATATCATCTGTGGTAATTGCTTTTTCCGTATCTAAAACACTAAGCTGGTCTAACAATGCCAAACTATCACGCATCCCGCCTGCTGCATTTTTTGCAATCGTTAAAAGTGCATCATCTTCAATATTAAATTTTTCCAACTTTGCTATATTTTTTAAGTGTTTTACTATATCATCCGTTGTAATACGTCTAAAATCAAACCTTTGACAACGACTTTTAATAGTATCCAAAACTTTATGAACTTCTGTTGTCGCCAGAATAAAAATCACATTTTCGGGCGGTTCTTCAAGCGTTTTCAATAAAGCATTAAAAGCCTGAACCGTCAACATGTGAACTTCATCAATAATATAAATTTTATATTTTCCGTTTACGGGAGCATATTGTATTTTTTCTAAAATATTTTGTGCATCATTAACAGAACGATTACTTGCTGCGTCTATTTCAATAACATCAAGCGGAGTAGAATTTGTAATATCTGTACAACTTGCACATTTACCACAAGGTTTAACAGTTGGACCATCAACGCAATTTAAAGATTTTGCCAAAATACGTGCCGTAGAAGTTTTACCTGTTCCTCGTGGCCCCGTAAAAAGATATGCGTGTGCTATTTTATTTAAATTTATAGCATTTGCAAGTGCTTTTTTTACATGTTCTTGACCAACAATTTCTTCAAGTATTTGCGGTCTATATTTTCTGTATAATGGAATATAATTTTCATTCATGCTATTATTATAGCCTAATACAATCGGAAAATGAATATTTATGAACATAATTAAACCAAAAAAATTACAAATTGGAGATACAATTGGCATAGTTGCACCTGCCGGAAGTGTTGACAGTAAAGAAAATGCTTTAAATGCCAAAATATTTTTTGAAAATCTCGGATATAAAATTATTTTTGGCAAAAATATTTTTAAAAATAACGGATATCTGGCAGGAACAGATGAAGAAAAAATAGAAGATTTACACAATTTTTTTTCTGATAAAAGTATTAGTGCGATATTATGCTTAAGAGGCGGATACGGAAGCATTAGACTTATTAATAAAATTGATTACGACTTAATCAGAAATAACCCGAAAATTTTTGCAGGATACTCTGATATAACGGCACTTTGTACTATGTTTTTAAGCAAAGCAAACCTTATAACATATCATGCACCAATGTTTCAAAGCGACTTTGGAGTTGATAAAATATCTGATTTTACATTAAAACACTTTATACATACAATTACAAATAGCAATATTACTACCCTAAAAGCTAAAAATGTATATAACTCCGGTAAAACACAGGGGATTTTATTTGGTGGTAATTTAACTACTATGGGTTCTCTATGTGGTGTAGATTTTGTACCAAAAGAAAATTTTATATTTTTTGCAGAAGACTTAAATGAACCTGTATATAAAATTGATAGAATGTTTACTCAATTACTAAATGTGAAAGAATTTAGAACAAATATTCAAGGTATTCTTTTAGGTGATTTTTTAAGAGTTGATGATAAAAATTTGTTAGATAAATTTTTCAAAGAACTTGCAGAAAAACTTAATATACCAATCTTAAGCGGTTTCAAAATAACACACAGAAAACACAAATTAACAATTCCTATCGGCACTAAAGCAGAAATTAATAACGGAACGGTTACATTTTAAAAATCAAAAATTTTATTTCTCGTAAAACTTGCCTTGCCAAGAATTACGACGTATTAATTCAGCATCTATTTTATTTAAGCATTCAAATTTCTTACCTATCCATTTAGGTTCAACAAGTGTCGATTTCAAACCACTTCCTGCAATTCTGTGAAGCGTTGTATGTGGAGGCAAAAGTTCTATTGCATCACAGCATAAATTTACATATTCCATTTCGCTCATAAACTCAAATTCACCACGCTTGTACATTTCAGTAAGTTCAGTTCCTCTGAGTCCGCATATCATGTGAAGTTTTAACCCGTCAATATCAAGTTTTGCAAGTTCTTTAACAGTTTGCATCATTTCATCGTGAGTTTCCCACAAGCCAAAAATAATATGAACACAAGTATTTAGCCCTCGTGCTTTAGTTTTTTCATAAGTTTTAAAAAAACATTCGAAATCATGACCTCTGTTTATTCTTTCTAATGTCTTATTGTGCATAGACTGCAAACCGTATTCAATCCATGTTTCATAATTATCTTTATAGCTTGCTATTAAATCTAATTTTTCCTCATCAACACAGTCAGGACGTGTTCCGATAGAAATACCGACAATCTCAGGGTGGTTTAGTGCTGCATCATAAATTTCTTTTAGTTCTTCAACAGGTTTATAAGTATTAGAAAAAGACTGAAAATAAGACATATATTTTACTGCCTTAAATCTGTCTGTAAGGTATTGAGCCCCAAAATCCAATTGTTCTTTTATTGACATATTTGCAGAATGAGATTGAGAAAAACTTCCGCCCGCATCACAATATATACATCCTCGATTGCCATTTTGCCTGTTTGGACACGAAAATCCGGCATCAAGAGTAATTTTATAAACCTTGACACCGAATTTTTCTTTTAAATATTCACTGAATTGATTATAGCGTTTTATATTTGCAGGATTATCTTCACCACTCACAATTCACAACCTGTTTTTAGCCTTCTCTTTCTTCGTCTTCTTTCAAAATAGGATAAACATAGTGTTCACCACAAGCAGGACACACAACTTCTTGTTGTTTACCGTCTTCAAGAACTGCAACTTCAAATAAGTTTCTGCAACTTGATTGTGTACATCTTATAGCCCAAGTAGGTCTAACTAATCTTGCCATTTTATTTCTCCTTTTTTCTTAATTTTATCATAATGAAAAATTTTTGTAAAATAACAAGGCAGGCAGATGTAGAACATCTGCCTGCCTTGCATAAAAAATTTATTTTGTAGCATCAAACATTTGTTTAATACCGTCAACAGAACTTAATATACCTGTTGCTTCATAAGGCATATAAACAACTTTGTTGTTTTGACCTGCTGAAATACCTTTTAATGTTTCAAGATATTTCATTGCAATTAAGTATTGATCAGGTTTACCTTTTTCACCTATCGCATTAATAATTAATTCAATAGCCTGTTTTTCACCTTCTGCTTCTAAAACTCTTGCTTTTGCAATACCGTCAGCTCTTAAGATAGATGCTTGTTTTTCACCTTCTGCTTTATTAATTGCAGCCTCTTTTTCACCTTGTGCTTTTAAGATTGCAGATTGTTTTTGACCTTCAGATTCCAAAATGATAGCACGTTTTTCACGTTCTGCTTTCATTTGTTTTTCCATCGCATTTTGGATATCAGCAGGCGGATTAATGTCTTGAAGTTCTACACGATTAACCTTTACGCCCCATTTATTTGTTGCTTCGTCAAGAATTTGTCTTAATTCGTGATTAATTTTATCACGAGAAATAAGAGTTTCATCTAAATCTAATTGACCAACTAAGTTTCTCAAATTAGTTTGAGTTAATTTTTCAATAGCGTCAATTAAATTTGTAATTTCATAAACTGCTGATTTTGAATCAACAATTTGAAAGTATAACAGAGCATTAATACTAATTGTAACGTTATCTTTTGTAATTACGTTTTGTCTTGGAAAATCGTAAACAGTTTCACGTTTATCAATTTTAGTCATAACCTTTGTATAAGAATATGTTTGACCATCTATACCCTTTTGTGAAACTTTCCAATTAATACCTCTTGGTGTATCAATAATCGGGATAATAAAATTTAAGCCCGGTTTTAAGGTAGCTTTATAACTACCTAAACGTTCAATAATAACTTCTTCCATTTGTTGAACAATAATAACACCTTTAATTATATAAAGGATAACAAGAACGAGTAAAATACTTGCCCACATAATAAACTCCTTATTTACTTACCTTTTTTACGTACATAACAAGACTTTCATTTCTAACAATTTCAACTTCTTCTTCCTCTGCAAACTCCTCATCACTATTTGCAGAACGTGCTTCCCAGCGTTCTCCGTAAACTGAGATAGAACCTGAATTATTATCAATTTTACTTGTTACTTTTACTTTTTTACCTATATATTTACCTTCAACACCTGTTTCTTTTTCAGCATTAAAATTTCTGTATTTTGCAAGAAATGGTTTCAATACTAATAAAGATAGCAGTGAAACAACAGCAAAAACAGGTATTAAAACTGTTTTAGATACAAACCATACTGCAACTATTGCAGTTACTAATGCACCAACAGACATGCTTAAAAAGAATGTTGTAGGAATAAATATTTCAGCAATTAAAAATGCTAAACCTGCACATAAGCAGAATTGCCAAACAGTCATGCTTATTCTTCTCCAACAAGTTCATTCATAGCATCAACCATTGCATCAATATCAATACCGTGAACTTTTGCACCTGCTTCAAGGTTTTCAAAGTGTGCAGCAGCACAACCAATACAACCCATACCAAACTTTTGGAAAACTTCTACTGTTTCCGGATAATTTTGAACAATGTCCATAATACCCATTTCTTTCGTAATTTTTGACATAATTTTATACTCCTTTTCAAAAATGTTGACTTTTAAAAATTAATTATTAAATACATTATATAACAAATAAGAGAAAAGAGGAATAAGATTATGGAACAATTTTTGAAAGATTTTTTTAATGACAATTCTGTATGTGTTGGATTATGCGATTTAAAACGCAAAATTGATGATGTAAATTTTGCGTATACCGCTCAAACACAATACCAACAACCTACACAAAGACCTGCCCAACAAGCACAACCAAAGCCGCAAAAACAAACTTTAGCACAAAAATTTGCAGCACAACAACAAGAGTATGCAGCAAAACAGGCATATTTAGAAGAACAAAGACGCAAATATGCACTTATGCAACAACAGGTTCAACAAATGGAAAGACAAGCAGCACTAAGACAACAAGCAGCACAACAAAAAGTTGTTCAACAAAAACCAGTATATAAAGCTGCACAACAGGTAAATGCTTCTCCTAATATGTATATGAGAAACACTCAAAAACAAGCTGCTCCAATACAAACAGTTATAGTGAACGGAAGTATGAAAAAGGTAGTATCAGCAGCTGTTCCTGCAAGATACTAGTTTGTAGCAGTAGTGAAAAAACAAAAAAACGGTCATTGTCAAAAGACAATGACCGTTTTATGTATACACAAATACGCTTATGGCTTTTACTTTCATAACATATATCAACACAAACTTTTACAAAATTTTTTTTATACACTTGTTTTTTTCTGAAAAATGATAAATAATGAGTGTATGAAGAATTGGTATTTATTATTTTTAATATTATTTTTAACATCACAAACGGCTTTTTCAGCACCTAATTATGATCCAAACAGTAAGCCGATAGTTTATGATGTGTCTTATAATATTGCTTTAAGAAAAAAACTTGAAGCTGATTATGATAAAAAATATTTGCATGTCAACAAAGACGGCACTTATGGATATTATGACGCACCTTTAGGAGCATATGGCAGAGAGGTTATAGTACCCTATGACTTAAACAAAAAGCCCGATGATTATAAAATAATTAGCAAATAATTATCTTTCATATTTTGAAATAGAAACTTTTACAAGTTCTTTTTGCCTGTCTATTTCGTGTGTTGCACTTGTTACAAGATATGTACCACTCAAACCATAATCAGAATTAGTAAAATCAATCAATTTGCCTTTTGATATCCGATAATCACCTAATAACTCAAGACTTCTTTCTTCTGTTATTCGGTTTAATTCGTATAATTTATCTTCTGCCAGCTTTTGCAAGTTATTATTTTTACTTGTATCAACTGTTTCTATTTAACAATTTACTATTTTATTTCAATTCTACATTTAAAGTTTCGGCTATCTTGTGTACATCCGGAATTGTATAGATATCTCTTGCTTTTGTTGCTTGCTCACAAATTTTTTCAAAAATTAGGTTTATATCTTTTATTGATTTACCGTTTCTGATTAAATCAGCAAGAATTACTTTTATACCTGTTGTTGGAATAAGTCTTGCCAAATACCATACAAGCCAACCGTTATTGCGTTGTACAAACTCAATATATTTTTCAACCATTTCATTGGTTAAAACAATATCTAAATTATCCATACATACTTGTTCTAAATTACGAGTTATTTCGTTTGAAGCATAATCGGTCTTTGGAACAGTATAACCTGTATACACGGATTTTCCACGAAGTTTTAATTGATATTCATTTTCCTGATATGAAGCATCATCAATAACTCTTACTGCCGGAATTATAAGACCTGTTTGGTCTTTAATTTTTTTGCGAAGTTCGCTGATTTTTCCACAAATTTCTTCTGCAAATAAAACTAAATCTTCTCCGACAATAACACTTATTTCGTCAACACCGAGCGTATCAAACATTTCATCTATCTGTGCATAAATGTTTGGCTCATTTTTTTTACTATTCAGTTTAAAAATTTCTTTTAGTTTTTCTATCATATTTCACTTCTCTCATTCATATCTATTTTTATAAGAATATTTTTTTTAAAGTCAAAATATTGTGTATAATAAGATTATGATTACAAAAGAAGTAAATGAGTGGATTAAAAAAGTTGAATGCGGCATGTATTCAGACGATGATATCATGTACGAATTTTCACGCATAGCAAAATATCTTACAAAAGAAGAACTCTTATTTATTAAACGTAAATTAAGCAACTACATAAAATAATCATAATAGATTGCCTCGTTTTACTCGCAAGGACAATTCACTACTCACCATTCACTATTTAACCGCAATAATACACTCGTAAATTCTGTCAATTTTTTCTTTCATATCAGAAACCTGTTCTTTTAGGTCTTTGACTGTGCTTAAAGATGCAAATCGATTTTCTACATCTTCTAAAATTTCTCTGTGTTTTTTCTCTAATTGTTCGGGTGTAACAATTATTCGTTGTTGAATTAAATACATCACAACAACAATAATTATCGGTGAATACTGTAATAAGTGTTCCATAATTTTTATCCTTTCTTTTTTCACATATAATCGGCGGGCACAAAGCACCCGCCGATTAGTTTATTTAACTGACACTTTATGTCAGATTTAATATTGTTCCGTGTCCGATTGACCAATGTAAACCGTTCTAAATTTTATTAAAATTTGATGAAATTACCATTATTATAATCACTATATAACCTAAAAGAATTGCTATTATAGAAAATATACATGTATATTTGTTTATCATTATATCTAACAATTTCTGTATAAAATGATTTTCACTAAATTTATCTTTTATACACCAATACAAAAATAAAAATATATAACTGCCTAATATACCAAATAATAATGACCATATTATATGTGTAAGTATATTTGTTAATTTAATTTTATTAAAAAATACCGGAAACAAAGTTAATATTATCATTATTATAATTTTTATTAAAGATGATTTTTTTAATTTACTTATCATTTTTAAAGAAACCACACTTCTTGAACTTTTCAGTATGAAATCATACACAACAGGTAATATAGTAAATTTTCCTATAAAAATTAATGCTACAAGCAAAAAAACAGCACCAAACAAAAATATAGCATCTGAAATTGAAATTATCATAAGCAATGCAAAATAAAACTCAAATAAAAAAGACGTAGCAACTAAAACATTAGAAATTAGTACCAAAATACTGTTTTTTATAAAATATTTTATCATAGTATAATTATAACTTAAATTTTATCGGTATCAATAAATAGTAATTTTTATTATAATTATTTATCTTATTGTATTGTTGATAAGCATAAGCAAATTCATTATAAAATGCAACCTTTGAATATTTTTCTTTGTATTTTAAATATTGCGATTCAAAATCATATTTATCAAACAATAATCCGCTAAAGTTTCCGTTTTTGTCTATTGACGGATTGAGTATTGTTCCGTGTCCGATTGAATAGTGTAAAATTTTATCTTCCGTCAATTCTATACCTATACGAGTTTCGTTATCTAATTTTTATGTTTTTGGCAATAATCTTTAACTTGTTGTTGTAATTGTTTAGAATTTGATAAATTTTTGCTTAATCTGCTATCTTCTGCAAATCTTACACCACCCCAATCATTTTCTATTTTTAATGACATTGAATTGTTTATTCTTAATGCATTATTTATACTTTTTGTTTTGCTTTTGGGAATTACAGTATATTTATCATTCTTAGGTGCATTTTCTATGCCTAAAATAAATATATCCATTAACTCCTTCGCATCAGGACGAGTTCGATTTTTACCAGCATTTATAGATAATAATTCCTCTTTAAATGTTGATACATTTTGTTTGTTATTATCATCTGCTTTATAATTCAAATTATTTGTCAATAATTTATCAGGTTTTGAACGATAATGAGCCTTAACGTGTGTGCCGTCGTCTTTTGTATATGATTTTACATACAAAACATTATCGCTGTTCATCAATTCTTTATTGGTCGGGATACCAATATTTGTCAGTTGATAGTTTATTGCTTTTTCATCATTTTTGTACTCTGTATTTGTCATATTTGCAATATCTTCTCTTGAAAAAATTTTGCCGTCACCAGAAATTGCATTAAAATAATTTTTAAATTTTGTCATAATTTTTCCTTTCTTTTTTGTTATAAACTTATCGGCCAGTAATAATCAACAAGGTATGATGCAGCATCAAGAGGGTGCATGAGATATTTTAGTTCCTTTGACTGCTTTATCTGTCTGTAACTCGGCACATCAATTCTTGAAGAACCCTCTATATACTTCAAGTTATAAATGTTATACAGTAATTTTTCACATTTTGGACTTACAAAAAGCGAAATATTATCGTTTGCGTTATGAATTTTTGAATTAAATGCCATAATCCTGTTTTTAATAGGCGGATTGAATGCTTTTATCTTTATGTCCACGTCATAGCCAAATTCAAGAAATTTTTTCTTTATAATTACATAATTTGTAAATTCACTTGTGCAACTTCGGTTATCGCCTGAAGCATCGCCATTTATTATAATTTGCCCTTTATGTTTCGGATATCTTCGCATAACTTCTTCACAAGCCTTTGCGGTTGTTGTGTTTTCCATTGCAATTTCATCAAAATAAAATACCTTATCATCTGTTTTATGAGCCAACACCCAGCACATAGGGTCAACATTGAAATCGCAGGATATATGCATATCAAGTTCAGGCTGATATTTAACGTCAAATAACGTTTTTGTCGGTAAAATCTTTTACAACAAGACCTGATGTGTAATGACCGTTTTCTGCTAAAACACAAATTCTGTAATAATCTTCGTCATAAAGTTTTTTTAACTCCTCACAAAATCCCTCCGGCAAAAAGATGTTTTGAGTTGTAGGTGCTGTGATAAGCCTGTAATTAGGCAATGGGTCTTTAATAAATGTGTTATAAACCATTTCCGGATTGGTATGACCAAAAATTCTGTATTTAAAATTTTTCCAAGACGGCAAAACCCTCTGACGCATACGTGCAAGAAGCATTTTGAACGTATCAAAAGGGACTTCTGACATTTCTTCTATCTCAACAAATCCCAAATTCAATGATTTTAAATGATTAGGTTCGTCAAAATGCTTAAATAAAATTTCTGATTTATTTTTAAATTTCAATGATTGTAAAGAGGTAGACCATTCGTAATCTTTACCTTCAACAAATCCCATATTGTCCAAATGCTCAAAATATGTTTTTAGCGTTGTATCCCTTACAAGAGTGTAAGTCTGTGCCCCTACAAGTCCTCTTATCCCCGGATATTTTAGGCATAATAAAATTCCCAAAAGTGAACCGCAAAAGGTTTTTCCACTGCCGTAACCGCCTTGATAAACGGCAACATCAATACTGTAATCGTGCGGAATTTCCAAAAATTCTCTCTGTGCTTTTAAAAGTGTGTAATTAATATTATATTTTTCCATTTTTTGTCCTCCCAAACAATGAAAAACGGCGGTCGGGGTAAACCCCGACCGCCGTCTGTTACTTTAATGCTATAATAATCCTATGCTAAACAAAATTGACAAATGTTTTTTATTATCTTTGATAATGCTAACTTTATGCTTTACATTGCCAATTTTAGCAATAATTACTCTAATAAAATATGACATTGAAATTTTATTTTCAATGTTTTTTGTTACTTCTGTGTTTAATTATCTTATTATTGTACCGATATTATTTATCACACAAATTATTACATTTATTATAAAAATCAGCACAAAAAATAAATATAAAAAAGATTGGATAATAATATTATTCAATATAATTTCAATATTATTTTTTGGCGTTGTTTTACTTTGTTTCTATTTGGCTGCATTAACATTATAATCATTAAATATACAATACTGTTTTTCTTTTTCCCAAAGTCCATTTCTATCAATACACTCTTGACTGTTTTTTATGCAAAATCCCTGATTACTTTTTTCACATTTGTTGCGAATATAATCCCAACAATAGCCTCTATCAAGACAAGAATCGATTTGATTAATTTTATTTATTGATGGTAATTTTAAAGAAAAAAATATAAACCCAAATTGTAAAATTAAAAATAGTAACATTAATATATTTTTATTTAACAAGTTCATTTTGTAAAATATCAATATTATAAAAATTATGCCTAAAAAAACAGAAAATATTGCAAAAAACAAAATTTGTATATCTACATTTTGCGTAATAAATGCAGTAAGCGATACTATACCTACATGAAAACACATGAATAACAAGAAAATTAAATTTGCTAATGTAATTACTAAAAAAACTATTATTTCGATAATTTCAAATAATTTTTCTTTCATAAATTTTATATTAAACTATTTTTTATAATTAGGCAATAAAAGTATTATTCATTTAATGCTATAATAATCCTATGCTAAACAAAATCGACAAATGTTTTATTATAACAGCAATTTCAGCAACCATTTCCGGTATATTGTCATTTGTTTTTTTAACGACAAGTTTTATAATTTTTTTACATGATGAAAACCTCCATTTATTAATAACCAGCATATTTTTCTCTTTATCAATTTTATTTTTTATAATTTTGATAATAGGAATTCTTGTATTGATTACTACATTTATTTTTAAAATAGTTACCAAAAATAAAACTAAAAAAGACTGGATTATATTGCTATTTAATCTTTTTGCAATATTTATGTCTTTTATTTCAGCATTTATTATGGTTATACTGATATTTAATCCTATTTAGGAAAGGTATAGCTTCTGGTTAATATACTTTTTGAGTATTGACACTAATTAAAACAACTGTAAAATAATACTATGAAAAATTCATTTTTAGTTCTTTGTTTAATCTTTGTATTCTGTGATTTTGCTTTTGCAGAATATAAGCCAATTCCTCAAAATCTAAGTAAACAATATAAATACGAAATTGAACAAATTATAAATAAAGAATATCCGCATATAATCAAAAATATTGATGATATGGTAAAAGATGCTGAATTATTAAAAAACAAGATTTATAAATATGGTTATAATACTGAAGATTACATAAAATTAGCACTTATTTCAGAAACTAACATCCCATCCGCAGATTTAGATTTATATGGAAAATTACTACAAGTTACTAATGAAAAATATTTAGGGATAAAATATAAACCATTAGGAACAGATAGCGTAAATCCTATTGACGATATTTTATCCCAATATTTTATAGACAATAACGTAAACAGAGATAAATTGAATAAAATTCTACTTTATGAAAATAAAAAAATTAAAGTCGTTAACAAATATATTCAACAAGCTGAAAAATATCGTTCTGTTAATAATTAACATATATATTCGGATTTACAGGAGTACCAACAGGAACTGCTATATCAATTCCATTATGAACATGCGTACTTCTTTGTTCTCCATAATGTCCTACAATCGTTCCAGTACATGGCATTATCCATTTTTGTTGTCGAGGTGTTGGTTGTGAGTCAGACATTGGATTAGGATGTCGTTGTTCTACATTATGAGTAGTATTTTTATTTTCTGGATTTTTATTATCTCTTATTTCGCCATTTCCATCACCTTCACCATTACCATCGCCACAAAATTCAACTATTTCAATATAGCATTTACAATTTGGATGCAAAGAATCAGGTATATCATCTTACAATGTAAATTGTGTGCCATCTAACGATGCACAATTATCGCATGTGTGTTCGCCGAATTCTGAATGCCAAATAAATACAGTGTTACTT
>CAJOKJ010000022.1 GCA_905235155.1 Candidatus Gastranaerophilales bacterium | reverse complement strand
GAGCGGTAGTACGTTCCAAGGGTTGGGCTGTTCGCCCATTAAAGCGGCACGCGAGCTGGGTTCAGAACGTCGTGAGACAGTTCGGTCCATATCCGGTATGCGCGTAAGAGATTTGAACGGAGTCTTCCTTAGTACGAGAGGACCGGGAAGAGGGAACCTCCAGTGTACGGGTTATTCTGCCAAGAGTAAACGCCCGGTAGCTGTGTTCCAAGCGGATAAGTGCTGAAAGCATATAAGTACGAAGCCCACCGTAAGATGAGATCTCTCATGACACAAGTCAGTAAGTCCCCACGCAGATCACGTGGTTGATAGGTCAGAGATGTAAGTATGGCAACATATTCAGTCCACTGATACTAATAGGACGAGGGCTTTTCCTAAATTTAGGATTAGTTGTGATTGCGTTTGTTTATAGTCTTTATGCAGCTTTCAATGCACACAGCGTTAAAAGAATTCGCTGGTGTCCAAGAGTGAGGAAACCACCCGTTCCCATCCCGAACACGGTCGTAAAGACTCATTTCAGTGAAAATACTTGGCGGGCCACCGCCTGGGAAGATAACCCGATGCCAGCATCTATTTTATTAAAGGGAACAATCGAAAAATGATTGTTCCTTTTTTTTGCTTAAAAAGAGAGGAAACCACCTCCTCTCACAAAACAATTCACAGGATTGTTTTGCTGCCAAACATTTAATTCACTAAAATCAGGTTATACTTATACCGATAATATTGCTGCTTTCTATAAGGTTGTTTTGTCTTCAGAGCCTTCTGTTACTATTTTTCAATATAATATTTGTTATCAAAATGTCGTAGTAAATGGTTGTGATAATTTTTATATTTATTTGGACAAACACAAATGGTTTAATACCTTTGGGTTCAGAAATTTTTAATTATTCTAACTTTAAGGATATAACAAGTTGTTTTAAATGGGGTACAACCTGTGCAGATTGGGTTATTCAATATGATAATATGAATTACATCAATGCTAATGCTAGTGGCAAATGTAATAATAGCGGTGTTACTTTAAGTCGAACAAATACTACTTGTAAATAGTGTAAATAGTTGACTTGCAATAATATAATTATGAGTACACAACCTAATATTAGCAGGATTAGTACCAGCCAATCAGGTAGACCTTTTTGTTTATATATTTCTATATCAGAATTTATTGTAATATATTGCTGAAGTTGTTTAAGTGTTTTGTATAAGTGCATTTTGTAATTAAATGTACATTTTTTTTGATTGCCATTTTTCAAGTATATATTTATTTCAGATATATAGTTATACGCAGCACCTTTTGACAATAATTTTTCATATAATTTAGGTTGTTCTAACTCGTTTATTTCTATATGGTCAATGTCTTTAAAAAAAATTTTTTCTTTATTTAAAGTAATAAGTTTATTTTTTTCATCAATACTCATATTGTCAAAATTAAATGTATATTTCATCATAACTTTAAATTGCCAAATTATGAATGCTATTACAAATGATACTGCTAATGTTGCTATTATTAATTTCATTAAATAAATCCTATCTTAATGCAATATTAGATAAATCAATATTACCAAGTGCTTCGTATAATTCTGAGTTGAGTGCAAAAATTCTTTCGGAAGTGTCCTTGTTTTCCCAGCCATCAAATAATATTGACCAGGAATATTCTTTTAAATCGGCAATATTTAATTTTTGCTCAATTCTTTTTGCAAGTTTATCAATTTCCATTTTATAATACATTGCCCCAAATCCAAACATATCCGCTAATTCTGCACTGCTTGTCGGTGCTGCAACGTGTCGCATTCTTTTCATTATTATTAAAGACTCTTTATCAAAAACAGTTTCGTCGTTTAATAAATTTTCCCAGTTTTTAACCGTTAAATTGCTTTTGTATGGGGTTTCAATTTCTTGCCATTCATCTTCATCTTCGTTATGACAACCGCATTCACAATTTTCGTGATGGTGATGTTCACAATGTTCTTCCAAACATGCAATTTTATTTTGTAATTCTTCTATATATCCAAGAACTTTATCACCATTTTTTGTATTTATTAAAATATTTTTAATTTCTTTTTCTAATGATTTCATTTTATACTCCCATTTTATTAGCAATATTTTTAATTTAGCATATTCTGACAAGGTTGTAAATCTCTTTTTCATATTCTTAAACGATTGATATTACAGGCTTATTGTAATATATTTTACATTATAATAAGTGTAAAATTTTGTAAAATTTTATTTTGTTAAAAAATATTAAGAATGTTAATTATGTTAGGCTAAAACATGTCTAAATAAGGCAATTTTTACTAATTTCATGTTTTTAAAAACATGTGTAAGTATAAGTGTTATTGTATATAATAAAAACAGGTATTTATTAGGAACATATAAAAAATGGCAGATTTACAAATTCCACAAAGCATTAATGCTAAAAAACTTATTGAAGATGCAACAATTGGTTTTGGCTTAATTCACGTTTTGAGTGATAGCGAAGAAGCTTCAATATATCAAGCAGAACGAGATATTAAATCTGCACAAGGTGATGTAAAACATGCGGGCAGTGAAGTAGATGCTGCTGAAGATAAGCAAAAAAGTGCTGAAACTGATAGTAATGAAGCACAAGCAAAACAAAAAGATGGAGAAAGTGAATCTAAATCCGGTCCAACAAGTGATAGTGTTAAAGCGAGAGGAAATGATGCTTCATCTATTCATCAAGCTTCTCAATCAAGAAATCAATCAATGGCAGAAGCCGGTCAACGTATGGGTCAATCAAGTTCCATTTTTGGAAATATGATAGATGCTTCAACAAGTAAAATTGACGGTTTTTCAGTAGAAATATCAAATATCCAACAACAAAATCAATCCTTAATGGAGCAAAATAGAGCTTTAATGGAGCAAATCCAACAAGAAAGCACTTATGACGGAACAGGCTCAGGTGCAACGAGTGCATATTCATTGGCAATGGGTGCCGCTGTTGAAGAAAGACAAGCACAAGAAGCTCAACAGGGTAATAGTTCAAGTAGTAATCTTCAAGCAAGAATTGACTCTAATAATGCTCAGATTGAAGCAAACGGAAGTAAAGCTGATGAATTGTCGCAACAAGCACAAGCAGAACAACAAACAGTAGATGCACAAACAGGTGAAGCACAATCAAAAGTTCAAGAACAAGAATCTGCAAACGCTCAAGCACAAAGCAGCAACGAATCAGAACAAAGTACATTACAAACAATAGGTGAATATGCTCAAACAGCATCCAATTTAGGCGGAACAATTGATAGTGTTGGTGATGTTGTAAGAGTTGCAGGTATTGGTGTAACAGCAGCCGGTGGTGCATTAACGGCAACAGGTGGTGCCGTAGGTGTTACAGGGGCAACAGTTACAGGTATTGGTGCTGCAATTACGGCGGTAGGTGCTCCGTTATGTGCATTATTCGGAATTGGTGTTCCAATTGTGGGTGCAGGCGGAACAACATCAGGTTCAGGTGTTGCGACAACAGCGACAGGTACATCAGTAGCCGGTACAGGTGGTACGCTTGTAAGTACAGGTTCAACTATTGAAAAAGTTGGTAATGGTATAAGTATGGTCGGAAACGGGCTAAAACTTGCCGGTGATGCAACAACAGCAGGTGTAAAAATTGCTGAAGGTGATGTTATGGGTGCAATGCATGCAACTGCAAATGCTGTTTCAAGTGCAGCAGCATTTTCCGGCACAATTGCTTCATCTGATAAAATAAAAGGTGTATTTGATAAAGTTTATACAGGTGCATCAGCGGTAAGAGAAGGTATTGCAACATATCAAAGTGCAGAAAACGGTGATGTTGCAGGTGCTATTGCTCACGGTGTTTCAGCAGTAGGCTTTGGTGTTGGTACCAGCAACTTTAAATATAAACAATCTGTTTCTGATTTTTCACAAGGTATATCATCAGCAACAGATGCAGTTCAAAGTGCTATGGATGGTGATTATGAAAATGCCGCATTACAAGGTACTAGAGCATTATTCAGTTTCGCAAGCGGTGTTGGAAACTATAAAATTACAAAATCATTGGATGCTATTTCAAGCAACAATAATAATCAGATTGCAGACAATGAAGATGTTGATGAAAATGGTACAACAGCAAAAACAGGTGTTCATGGTGTAGATGACGCAGATGCAGATACATCAGTAAAATCAAGAGCAGTTGTAACAAATGATGACGATGATGATGTTTGGGAAGCCTTGATTGATTCGGGTGATTCAGGTTCAACTGACAGATTACGTGCATATAGCCACGAAGACGAAACCGTAGCTGTAATTTCAAGAGATGATGCAGATATGTTACATGCAAAAACGAAGAAATTACTTGGAAAAAATGCTGACAGTGAATTTGGTGAAGGTATTGAAGCTCTTCAAGCAAGAATGTTAGAAGAAGGTGCAAGAAGACAAGACGGTATCGATGGCATTAATGAAGGTGGCGGTAATGCAAGAGTTCGTGATTGGAGCGGTGCATACAGAATAGGTGTTTCTCCTGAACTTGTACAAGACGCTGCTGATTTATCTCAATTTGCGTATGGTGATAAACCGGGTGATTCAAGAAGACTTAATGGTTGGAATCAATTTGATTCTCAATCTGCTGATAATGGTTTCCATGCAAAAGCATTTGAAAAAGACGGCAAAGTTATTATTGCATTCAGAGGTTCTGATGATGGTGGAGACTTAAGAGTTGATCATCAAATGTTATCCGGTCGTTTACCTGACCAATTTAGTGATGCATCTCGGTTTGTTGAACGAGTAAGACAAACTCATCCTAACGCTGAAATTATTGTAACAGGTCATTCATTGGGTGGTGCTTTATCTGAATTGACAGCTTCAAAATATGCTGACGTAAAGGGTATTACCTTTGATGCAGTTGGAACGGAAGGTCTTGTTTCAGGACACAGACAACACGGTTTAAAAGATAACGGTAATACTTTAAATTATGTTGTTCGTAATGATATTATTTCAAATGCACATAAGCATGTTGGTACAACAGTTGTTGTAGATGGTGTTCGTGGTCATGACGAACACGCAATCCAAAACTTTACCGGAGATAATAATGCTCTTGTTGGTACTGAAGGCGGTCTTGCTTCCGCTGATTCAAGAAGAAGAGCTCAAACAGAACAAAAAAGGGCAAGAAACGGTAATACTTTAGAATCAGCTATTGGTAATGCTAATGGTGGTGTTGTCAGATTTGATTCAAAACAATTTAGAGATGTCAGAAGTCAACTTGAAATTGATGCAAATTCATTAAATGCAGATTTAGACAGACTTCAAAGACAAGTAAACCATGTTGCTGATCCTGCACAAAGAGCAGAGTTAAACGGTATTATCGAAAAAAGAAGAAGAACATTAAGAGAAGACTGTGATATTGCTCGTCATAGCAGAGTTGTAAGCACACGTACTGGTGATCAAGTCAACGAATATTTAAGAGTTGAAAAGGGCTTTAAAGAGGCTGCATTTAAACCCGGTCAAACAAGTGATGTTCAAACAATTGAACTTACAAGAGAAACAAGATTTGTACGTGTATTTAATGAAGAAGGTAATCCTCCTTCATTCGCAAAAGGCGTATGGGTAATGGCATTGAAAGATATTGAAGGATTAACTCCTGCTCAAATAAAAGATAAATTTGCATTACCTGGTATGCCATCACATGTTGTTGAATTAGAATTACCTTCCGGAACTCAATTGATTACAGGCCCTTGTAATCCTCTTGAAGGCTGGGGCAGAGGCGGCGGAACTCAATATTTCATAACAGGAGAAAAATCTCATAAATATTCAAATATCAGAGAATTACCTCCTAATCCTTAATAAAAGAAAGATAATAAATGGCAAATAATATAGCATTTCAAGGTAATAAATTATTACTTCCAAATAAAACTGTAACTTTTAAGCATAATATTGTAAGCATGTATATTTATGATGATAAAGTTGTAGTTTTAATTGATGAACCACCGGAAAGCCCAAATTATAGAAATATTGCAGCTGTTTCACTTGAAGGAAAACCAATATGGGCAGTTCAATCTGTAACGGAAGCTTTTCCTGAAATAAAATCTCAATCTCATTTTGTGGGAATGTACAGACTTGAAAATGGCAATATTTCCGCTGCAAATTTCTTTGGAGTTGTTTTTGAAATCTCAGAGAAAGATGGTAAAATTTTAGGCAGACAAGACGGTCGTTAAATAAATTTAATTATGTAGTTAATAATTTAGTTTAAAAAGTTAAATGTTGACGGATGATTTGTCTTGGATTTCTTTCACGCTCGCAGAGTGTAGTTTGCGTACTACTTTTACTTTTTTGTCTGTCTTTATAACAGGTTTTGTAAACTTGCTTGTATCAGGTTTTGATATGCAATTTGATAAATTCTGAATAATGGCTTAAGGTCAGAAGTCAACTCAGCTAATTTCGTTGATTTTTCCTTGATATTTGAAAATTTTATTAATATTAAGTTTTTTTTACCGTTTGCTTTGGAAATTTTATTCCAGTATAATTAAATGGCGGAGGGTAATATGACAAAAATAGCAGTAGGTTCAGATCACGGTGGATTTAAGTTAAAAAATACTATTATAAAACATTTGGAAACTCAAGGTTACGAAGTAAAAGATTATGGCACATATACAACAGATTCTTGCGATTATCCTGTATATGCAAAAGCTGTTGCAAAAAGTGTTGCAAACGGTGAAAACGAAAAGGGCATTATAGTTTGCGGTTCAGGAATAGGTGTTTCAATTGCTGCAAACAAAGTAAAAGGTGTAAGAGCAGCATTGTGCCATGAAAGCCACTCTGCAATGCTATCAAGACTTCACAATAACGCAAATGTTCTTTGTCTTGGTGAAAGAATTACAGGTGAATCTTTAGCACTTGATATAGTTGATGTTTGGTTAAAAAGTGAATATGAAGGCGGACGTCACCAAAAACGAGTAGATATGTTGGATGAAGAATAATATGACAACGGAAACAAATAAAATTACTTCAGATAAGTTTGCATGTATTTTGGCAAGAGTTTTAGACGATAAACTTGCAAAAAATATTGCCGTTTTAAATATTAGTCAAGTATCATCGCTTGCAGACTACTTTGTAATATGCTCGGCAGATTCAACAACTCAGGTAAAAGCATTGACATCAAATGTAAAAGAAAAAATTAAAAATTTGTTTCAACGATTTCCAAACGGTGAAGAAAATGATTTGAAAAATCGTTGGAATTTATTAGATTACGGAGATGTTGTTGTTCACATTTTGCAGCGTGAAGAAAGAGAAACTTATGCAATAGAAAAGTTTTGGAATCATGCATTTAGCGTGAGCGAAGAAACATGGAAAGAACAATCAAAAGAATACTCAGAATATGAAAATTAAAAAATATTTAGACTTTTAAAATATTTTTGCTAAAATATAAATAAAAAGGTGAGATATAGTCATGGGCGAACAACTAGATAAAAACGAACAATTACAAAAAGATATTCAGCACGATTTGAATGCAACAATTCTTGCAATGGCTCAAGATCCGGGTAATGCTGATAATTACCATACTTTAGCAAAATTGTATGCAATGGATAACAAATTTGACAAAGTTATTTCTGTTTATGAAAGTTTGTTGGGTATTCATCCTAACGACACTCAAGCATTATTAAATCTTGGCAGCATATATTACTTTGACAAAGAATATAAAAAAGCTTTAAATTATTATACAAAGGCAATGGATGTTGACCCTGAAAATTATCTTGTATATTACAATTTAGGTAATACTTATGCCGAAATGAAGAATTTTTCAAAAGCACTTCACTTTTATAACCGTGCTCTTGACTTTTATTCTCTGAATCCGGAAATTTACAACGCAATAGCGTTGTTATACCACGATTACGAAGATTATGTAGAATCTAAAGCATATTATGAAAAAGCTTTATCACTGGATCCTGACAACTTGACATCTCATGTTGATTTAGGAAATATTTATTTCAAATTATTTGACTATGACAATGCATTAAAACATTATTTAAGAGTTTATGAATTAAATCCTGAAAACAAAACTGTTATAGTATGTATTGCTAATACTTATGCTTTAGTTAAAGACAAAGAAAATGCATACAAATTCTTTGATATTTCATTGAATCTTGGCGGAGATAATTACAAAACTTTAATTTGTTATGCTATTGCAAAATCTGATTTCAAAGACAGTGAAGGTGCTTTGGAATTGTACAAGAGAGCAATTGAAGAATATCCGGATCAAATGAATGCATACATACTTGTTGGTAACATGTGTTCTAATACAAAGGATTATGAAAATGCATTAAAATATTATAATCAAGCTCTTAAATTACAACCTAATGATGCAAGTATTCATGTATTAATTGCAAATACATATTATATGAGCAATAAAATAGAAGATTCTTTAAAATCATACAGATATGCAGTAAATTTGGTACCTGAAAATGATGAATATAAATTAGTATATATACAATTATTGGAAGACTACATAGAAGATTTAAGACGTGGAGAAGAATTGGAAAATGTCTAATCCAAGATATGATAAACCATACATGATAGAGAGAATTGTGTCTGCTCTTAGTTATTTGTCTGCCGGCATGATTGGCTTTATTTGGTTGATACTTGGAGTATTGACTAAATCAGGTTTAAGACCGTTTATGAAGTATCATATATTTCAGTCAATATTTTTATCAATGGGTTACTTTTTATTATTGATAATTTTAGAACAGTTATCAATAGTTATAAATTTTGTACCTGTCGTAAGAAATATTTTTTCAATGCTAACATTCCCGCTAATGATACCAATAATTTTTGGCTTATCAGTAATTCAGATACTAATATACACATTATTATTTTATTTGGCATTAACATCGCTTATGGGCAGGTACAGCTATTTGCCATGGATATCTGAGATAATAAATAAAAATGTCAGATAATTAAATTTAGGGAGAAAAAATGAATACACTTGATGAAAACAACTGCTTATTACTATTAATCGACGTACAAGAGAAGTTGGTTGCGATGTTGGAAAAAAATACAGTAGTTAGAAAAAGTAATACGTTATTGCAAGCAGCAAATATTTTAGGAATACCAACAATTATAACCGAACAATATCCTCAAGGACTTGGAAAAACAGTTGATTTTGTCGCAGAGCATATAAAAGATAATACCTTAGTTTTTGAAAAAACAGCCTTTTCCGCATTAAAAGATGAAGGGTTTTTAGATAAAATAAAATCTTACGAAAAAAAACAAATAATAATAGGTGGAATAGAAGCTCACATTTGCGTACACCAAACAGTTGCTGACTTATTGGAAAACGGATTTGAAGTGTACGTAGTAAAAGATGCTTGTGCAAGCAGAAAAAAAGATGATTTTAAATCAGGAATAAAATTAATGGAACAAAACGGAGCAAAAATATCAGCAACGGAGGCAGTGTTATTTGAATTGCTAAAGACATCAAAACACCCTCATTTTAAAGAAGTTCAAACATTAATAAAATAAGAAATAAAATAAAAATGTCGGAGTGGTGAAATGGTAGACACGTGCGTTTCAGGTGCGTATGGAGCAATCCGTGGGGGTTCAAGTCCCCCCTTCGACACCATAAAAATAAATTAGGACAAATGTTCAATTCATTTTTATAGGTATCAGGTGGGATTGAACATGAATTTTTCGTGTTGTAAAAAATTCATTAGTTCAGCCGACAAGTTGTCATACCTTCGCTGTACGCAAAATCCGTTCCATAAAGGCGGCTTAAAGTCCTATTTATTACAAATAAAAGAGGTGATAATATTAATTATCACTTCTTTTATAATGTCGACGGGGGGACTTGAACCCCCACGACTCTCGCCACATGCACCTCAAGCATGCATGTCTACCATTCCATCACATCGACATATTTATATTCAGGTATTTCAAATTTTTCGTTGTTTGCATCTACATTTACAAATTCCAAGTAATAATCCATAGCTTTATCTTTTGTTGAATTATACATTTCATCTGTTACGTATTTTTTATGCATTTCAGTTCTTTCACCCGAATAGTTGCCCATTGCTGTTGCAAATTTTCCAATTTCTTCAAAGTTCAAACCTGCACCATAAGCTTTTGTTTTAGCGTCTGTTCCTGAAGGTCTGATTTCAATATATTTATCTTCAAATTCAAGATATGTTCCATCGCCTACAAATTTTATTGCTTTCAGATTATCAAAATTCAATTCTTTAAACGCATCTTTCAAAACTTCTTTTGCGTTTTCAAATGTCATTTTGCCTGAACGAATTGCTATTGCCATTGAAAGATAAAATAAATCATTTTTAGTTCTTAATTTTTCACCCTCAACTTTTGCTGCTTTTAATTTGTCAATATCCGGTTCTGATTCGTTGTAGTAGGAAATATCTACACGAGTATCAAACTGACCGTTAATTTTATTTTCTTTGAATACTTCAAGTAAATATTCAGACATTGTTTTATTTTCTTCTTCAAGTTTTGCAGACAATGCAGATGCAACCAAAATGGCTTCTGTTGCAGATTTTTCTCTCATTGCAATTGCTTCTCTGCCGGCAAGCGATTTAATCATTTCTTCGCCGCCCATAATCATACCGCCGGATTCTTCACCACCAAAAATTAATCTTGGTGATTTACCTAAATTAATTGCCTGTCCAAATACATCATAAACTACAACATCATCATTTGGATTCTTTTTAAGTTTCAATTCAACTTTTTTCATAATATTTGCAATTTCTTTGAAACCGACAGGAACATTTACAACTGCAACATTATTTGCTTTTGCCCATTCATCCCAACTCATTGCTGATGCTGTTGTTTTTATCATAAATCTTGGGTGGTTATTCCATTTACCTTGTGCTTTAAGCATTTTCATTCTGAAATCCATTAACAATAAAAACGCTTGGTTTGCGGTAAACACTGTCAAAATTCTTCCATTACCCAATTTGACATACGCAATACCTGCTTTATCCAATTTTGCAATTTCTTTTTCGTCTTCAATTTGTGTAACAGTAAGTCTGTCATGGTCAGGGTCCGTGATTAAAACTGCTGTTCCAACAGGATAATCTGCAAGAACTTTGTCATAGTGTAATGTTTCAATTACAGGGAAATATTTTTCACCATTAGGACGTTTTGCCAAAACAGTAGCATCTACTGAGTAGTCGTAAAATGTTTTATTACCTTTAGGGTCAACATCATATTTACCGATTGAATGGAAGAAAGGATCTTCTTTTTCGTTAAACCAAACAAATTTGTCTGATAAATCAAGTTTTTTCAAAACTCTGCTTAATGTTCTGTATGCAGAACCTCCTACATTTTCAATAACAATTTTATTTTTTGCTTTTTTTATGAAATCAAGATTATCTTTTTCTGCGACACCTGATTTTAAATAATCAACATATAAATCAACACCGTCATTTAATTTGTCCATGATTTTTTCATCAATTAACGGATTATTTTCTGCTGCAATTTTTATTTCATAAGTGCCGTTTTTTTCTGTTTCGTCAAAAATTTCTTGAATTTTTTGTACAAATTCTGCTGATTCTTCAGGTAAATATTGGCTGCCTTGTGAATTTAAGTCTTTTGTAGCATTTTTAACGGAAATACCATGACTTGATGTAATGTATTCACCTCCAACAAGGTCTAATTTATAAGCTAAGAATGATGCAAGCCAAATAGGAATAGTTTGCTTTTCAACGGGAACTAATGTTTTAATTCCTTGTGCCGCTTGTATTCTTGCGATAGCATCTAAATATAAATCTGAATTATATCGAACTTCACGTCCTGCAAGTTTTAAAATTTGCTTATTAGGATATTTTTCATTTGCAACAAGTGCTTTGGCTAATGTTGCCAATGTTATGCCAACCAAATTGATTGGGAAACGAGTGTCTTGAGGGTATAAAATGTTTTGAGGCCCTCTAATACCTGCTGTTGAAACTTTTGCTTCTTTTGCATAATTCGCAAACCAATCTTTTAAATTTAATCCTTCTGGATTTGTGTTTGCATCATAAGGGTATAGATGTTCTTTTTTTAGTGTAAATGTAAATTCTCCCTTATTATTAAAATCCATCAGATTAAGATTTTTAACATAATCCGGAGTCCTTTGTTTAACACTTTCAAATAATTGTTTTTCCAATTCACAAGATGCAGTTTTTTTAGTCATTATATCTCCTTTCGATGATTTAATTTTACCATAGATATTATATTTTTGTAAATCAATAAACTTTTTTGCCTGTGCCTGATTGCAACAAGATACCATTAGTATTAAAACAAGTGCAAAAATGAAATTTTTTATTTTCATAATTCAATAATAACATGAATAATTTATGTTTTTATTGTGTTTTTTTTGTTTTATAGTATAATTGGTTAATCGGAGGGTGTATGTCAAACAAGCAACCTAAAAATTACGCAAGAAGAACAGCAAAATACTTTAATTTTTGGAGAAAATTTTTTCAAAATATAGTTTGTAAATTTTGGTATGGTATTCAATTTAAATTGATGTACCGAGTTGAAGTAGAAGGTAAAGAAAATATACCAAAAGACAATAAATTTATTGTATGCGGCAACCACTTATCTTCATTGGATCCGTTTTTGGTTTGCTTTATCATGCCAAAACCGGTTGCGTTTATGGCAAAAAAAGAGCTTTTTGATAAAAAATTCGTACGCTGGATGCTTGATTGGCAGGGTGCTTTTGCAGTAAACAGAGAAAAACTTGAGGTTTCTACAATTAAAACTGCATTTGAAGTTAAAAATACTAAAAACTGGATTTTAGGCTTATTTCCTCAGGGTACAAGAGCAAAAAGCGGTACAATAGAAGGCGTGCATAAAGGATTTGCCGGTATTGCAAGAGCAACAAAATGCGGTATTTTACCAATTGGAATTGTTGGTTCAGAACATAAAACGCTATGTCCTTTCAAAGGAAAAATTAAAGTTAAAATAGGCGAAGTAATACCATATAGTGATGATTTAGAAAAAGTTATGGAAGAATGGGCTTTAGCAGTTCAAGAGTTGACAGGATTTAAATACATACCAAATCCTGCGTAAAATAAGGGAATAAAATGGGAAAAGAAAAAGAAACTCGTAATTATTCAAGAAGATATAAAAGCGAATATAATATATTTCGCTCAATATTTTTTATGATTTTTTTATGGGTTGTTGTAAATCCTGTTACATTCTTTATGTATAAGTTGAAAGTTAAAGGTAAAAATAATCTGCCTAAAAAAGGCAATTACATTCTTGCTCCAAATCATGTTTCAGAAATGGATCCGCCGTTTGTTGCAAGTGCGGTAAATAAACATATTGCATTTATGGCAAAAAAAGAACTTTTTGATAAAAGTGATAAAAGACACGATTTAATTCATTTGTTAGGTGCTTTCTCTGTTGATAGAGAAAAGCCTGAAATAGCAACTTTTAAAACAGTTAAAGATATTTTTCAAACAAATTGGCCATTGGGAATTTTTCCGGAAGGCGGAACTAAAAAAAATAAAAAAATTGAAGATATCAGAAAAGGGTTTGTTGTAATAGCAAAACATGCAAAAGCAGATATTATACCTATTTCTATCGTAGGATTTGACGGATATGCAAAAAAACTTTTTGAGAAAGATATAACAGTTGTTATTGGCGAACCTATTTCGTACAAACTTGATGCAGACGAAATAATACAAAAATGGTGTGCTGAAATATGTAAAAATACAGGATTTGAAAATTGTATGCTAAATAAAGAAGAAAAAGTTGAGGTATAAAAATGAATTCAGTAGTAATTGTTGGCAGAGCAGGACAAGATGCCGAAATAAGATATTTTGAATCGGGAAAAATAAAAACAAGTTTTTCACTTGCTGCAAATCGTTGGGACAGTAAAACAAAGTCAGAAGTAACAGACTGGTTTAATGTAGATGTTTGGGATAAACAAGCAGAATTTGCGGGAGAATATGTGAAAAAAGGCAGACTGGTTGCTGTTGACGGAAGAATTACAACAAACAAGTGGAAAGATGTTTCCGGTGAAGAAAAAGAACGCTATTTGATTGTTGCAAATACTATTAAATTACTGGGTTCTAAAAAAGACGAAGTTCAATAAAAATGATTATTTCAGATATGATAGGCATTATTGCCGATGACTTAACAGATGCTGAAGAAACAGCATTACAATTTCACTTACGAGGTGCTAACTGTCAAATTTTACTTGATTTTGACAGTAGTCCGCAAAATGTCAAAAACACTCAAGTTTGGGCTGTTTCAACCGCAACAAGAAATAAATCACCTAAATTTGCTTATGAGGAAGTAAAAAAAGCAGCTCAATTGTTTTTAGAAAATATAAATTTAGATTATTTTTTCAAAAAAATAGACTCTGCACTTACGGGTAATATTGCTGTTGAAACTCTTGCTATGCTTGAAGTTTTAGAGTGGAATGCCGCAGTGATAATTCCTGCGTGTCCTGCTGAAAATAAAATAACAGTCGGAGGGTATCAATTGGTAAAAGGACAGCCGATTGAAAGAACTGAATATGCCCGTGAAAATTTAAATCCGCTTTATGAATCTCATGTTCCTACAATGCTAAAAAAACAACTTGGAGAAGAAAATGCTAATCTTGTTGCCTCATTGGATTTACAGACCATTATGAAGGGAGCAGGCCCTATTTTACAAAAATTAAATTCTCTTGTTAGTGAAGGAAAAAAACTTATTATTGCAGATGCTGTTTCAAATACTGATATTGAGCAAATTACGCTTGCTTCAAAAAAATCTAACTTGAAATTTTTACCTGTTGGAACATCATCAACAGCAAAATTATTGGGTAATATTTGGCTTGAAGAAAATGAACAAAAAAATGAAAAAAAATGTATACAAGAGCTTCCTAAATTGATTTTATCGGGTACAGGTACGCAAACAACCATTAATCAACTTGAAATGCTTGAAAATTCAGAAGAATATGATAACAAATATTTTGTTGAACTGGATATGCAAATGCTTCTGAGTGGTGTAAATGACTCTTTTGTTTCTAAAATTTCAGATAAATTGGGTGAAAATAATATTGTTGTAGTTAATGCTTCAAATTTGATAAATAATTTTGACGGATTTTCTGATGACTCTCTAAATGCAGATATGACAAAAGAAAAACTTTTAGAACATGTTTCAGCTTTTTTGGCAGAATTAACAAAGATGATTGTAAACAAAAAGGAGGTTGTACTTATAACTCTTGGAGGTGAAACTTCTTATAAGTGCTGTACCGAAATTAATTCTAATCAATTGCAAATTATAGATGAAGTTATTCCGTCAGTGGCATTAACTTTAGACCATAAAGCACAATGGATTGTTTCTAAATCTGGTCATATAGGTAATGAACATTCACTAATTGATATTTTAAATTATTTTGAAAAATATAAAATGTAAATATTTTGTTATAGTAAATCTTAACAATACATAAAATGTTATAATTATATTAGTTATACTCATAATTTTAGATATATAGGGATAAATCGGGCGAATGACCGAATTGATAGATACAACTTCAGATGAATTATACAGCCAGTTTGAATGGTTTAATCAAATGTTTAATACGGCTGTGCAAGCCGGTTCGGATGATTTTTTGTATTCGGGTATAAATTTTAAATTAATATCAGTAAGTAAAAGTCTTAATACCATTTCACAAGATGAAAGTTATTTTGTAACAAAAGTAAAAATAGATCCACAAAATGATATTTATATAAGAAATTCAGATAAAGCAGTAAATGCCATTTTAACAAAATCCTTGGGAAGCAAAAAGGATTTTGACATAAATAAGATAACAGAACTTGAAGCAAAATTAATTACAGCATTTAACGATAATCTTTATAATTTTGTGAAAAACGCATTTACTCCTGCAAATCAGCAATATAAACAATTTGATATAACAAATCTTACATTCATTATAAAAGATGACGATACAAATTTATGCGGTAAAATAATATTAACGTTTCCTACTCAAATCGTAGCTCCTCAAGCGATTGCAAGTATGGAAGAAAAATTTTCTTATGATTATTTCAACTCAAGTCTTGTTGATGTTGATATAAAAGTCGGTACAACGGTATTTACAGTAGGAGATTTGAAATCTTTAGAAGTTGAAGACATTGTTTTATTAGAAAACAGTAACATTCAAACAATGAAAGCTAATTACAAAGGATACGAAAAAGATTTCAGAATAGCTCCTAATCCGGCATTAATAATTTCCGTAGATAATGATGGAGGTGAAGAAATGGGTGCAAATACGCCATCCAAAAATATTTGGGACAGCATTCAAGTAGAAATGGGTGCAGAATTTGAGAAAGTAAAAATTTCCTTAGGTGAACTTAAAAATATTGAACAAGGTTTAGTAGTAGATATAAGTTCTATATACAATAATAACGTAACTTTAAAAGTTGAAGAAAAAATTATCGCATCAGGGGAGCTTGTAATAATAAATGACCGTTATGGTGTTAAAATAAACAAAGTTTACGCAGAACCACAACAGGCTAATGTTGAACAAGATATACCTCAGCAACAAGTATCGCAAGAACAATATGGACAAGACGCAATACCTAATGAATACGGTGAAACTGTTGGTGAAAGCTATGGAGAGCAAATGGGTGAAGCCTATGGAGAACCTATGGGTGAAGATTACGGCGAGCCTATGAGCGAAAATACTGATGGAGAGTATGATTACAGCGATTTTAATTTAGAAGATGAAGATTTATAAGAGGTATAAATGGGACACTATATAGTACATTTTGCAGTATATACAATGGCAATGATAGGATTAATTTTCTTTGCCTTGTTTGTGTATAAAAAATTTGCACTATCTTCAATATCTTTGAATCGTAAAGGAATATTAAATGTAGAAGACGCACTTGGACTTTCTACAAGAAAAACATTATATATAATAAAGGCAGGAAAGGAACGTTTTTTAATTGCTGCCGATTTGGAAAGAACAACGCTGATTTCAAAACTTGAAGATGAAGTCGAATTAAATAGTATAACAGAAACAAAAACAGAATAAAAGGATAAAGATAAATATGGCTGACGTGTTTAAGGATATAAATCCTGTATTACAAATGTTATTGGTAATGTCAATGTTTTCGGTATTACCTTTTGTATTTGCTTGTATGACAAGTTTTTTAAGATTTATCATTGTATTTTCAATGTTAAAAACAGCAATGGGTACTCAAAGTGTACCTCCTTCAGTTGTAATTATAGGGTTATCAATGATATTGACCTTTTACACAATGGGACCTGTTTTTCAACAATGTTACGAACAGGGACATGCTCCATATCAGCAAACAAAAAACTTAATGTTGGCAATAGAGGCAGGTTCAAAACCATTAAAAGAATTTATGTTAAAACAAACAAGAGAAACAGATTTGGCTTTCTTTGTTGAATTATCCGGTAATTCAAGACCTGAAACTCCGGATGAGCTTACAATATGGCAAGTTGCACCTGCATATATCATAAGTGAATTAAAAACGGCATTTGAGATTGGTTTTATCGTATTTGTTCCGTTTATTGTGCTTGACCTTGTTGTTGCAAATATTTTACTTGCTCTGGGGATGTTTATGTTATCACCTACAATCATTTCACTTCCGTTTAAATTGCTGGTATTTATTGCTGTGGACGGTTGGGCATTAATTGTTCAGGGTCTGGTGCAAAGTTATAATTAATTTAATAAAATGAGGTAATGTCTATGGAAATGTTAATGGAATATATGGCAAGAGGTTTTATTACAATGCTTTCAATATCTATGCCCTGCGTACTTGTAGCAGCAGGTATAGGTTTAGTTGTAGGTATTTTGCAAGCCGTAACCCAAGTACAAGAACAAACAATTGCCGCAGCACCAAAAATTTTGGCTGTATTTATGGTAATTATCATAGGCGGTGTAGGCTTTGTAAGAATATTGACAAATTTATTTACGGACGGAATGGCTATGGCTTTTAATGTTATTCCAAAAAATGACAGCTATGTTTTGCCACCTGATTATTATAAATATACAAGACCTTTTGCAAATGAAATGAATGACAAATTTAAAACACCGGACAAAGACTCTTTTAAGCGTATGACATCGGGAAAACCGGGTGGAGCGATAGGTGGTGCTCAACAACAAGGACAAAAATATCAAAAAGCACCTATGATTTTACAACCTAAAGCTGATTTGATGGAACGTCAAAGAATTTACGAAAACGCTACAAGATAAGGATTTTTAGATGAATTCATTTTTATTGCAACTTAATTCACTTATTCCTGGACTTGTAGAAAATATGAGTGCTTTTTTGGTTATTTTTTCGAGAATGATGGGTTTTGCAAGATTTGCACCGGTTTTAAATCGTAAAGAAATACCAACACTTATGAAAGTTGCATTGGCATTTTTGCTTTCGATAATATTTATAATGGTATTACATCCAAAAGGATTACCTTCTCATGGCGATTTATTATTAGCAATCATATTAAATATTGCGGTAGGTGCAATGATAGGCTATATGGCACAATTAATACTTGCAGCAATAGAAGCGGGTGGCGATATGATAAATATGCAAATGGGTCTTTCTTCTGCAATGGTTTTAGATCCTACAACATCAAGTCAAGTTTCTTTGGTTGGAAGATTTTTTGGAATATTGGGAATAATTATTTTTCTTAAAATAGGCGGTGCTTATTGGTTATTTGAGGCGTTTATGAGAAGTTTTGATATATTTCCTATATATTCAACATCAGTTCCTCTGGCAAAAATTGTTAATATTGATTATTTGATAAGTATGTCATCAAATGTTTTGTATATGGGTTTACAAATTGCATCACCCGTACTTTTAGCAACATTGGGACAGGATATTATTCTTGGTGTAATTTCAAAAACAGCACCACAAGTAAACGTATTTCAATTATCATTCTTATTCAAACCTGTTTTCGGAGCAGCAATTTTAATCTGGATTTTACCAATGCTGGTTAATGTTATAAACGACTACTTTATGACTTTCTCGCATATTATTTAATTATCTTTTGTAACACTTTTGTAACAAAAGGGTAAAAACATGTTAGACATGTATAAGACATGTGGCATTTTAATAGTGTTAGATATCAAGTCAAAGGAAAAATGGCTTCAGATTTTTAAACGGACTTAGATAGGCAATTAAAAAACTACATCAAAAGTATAAGAAAGTTCTAACTTTTGTTTAATACAAAAAGACAGAAAAACCTTGTACTATTAAGATGAAAAGTACTA
>CAJOKJ010000021.1 GCA_905235155.1 Candidatus Gastranaerophilales bacterium | reverse complement strand
TTTAAATTTGGTAATGTCAATGCTGCAACAACACCTATTACACCCATTACAATAAGTGTTTCAGCCAGAGTAAATGCAAAAAGTTTTTTCGTGAATTGTAAATAGTGAGTTGTGAATAGATTTTTCAGTTTAATAGTTGAAATATTGAAGAATTTAACAAATATTGAACTATTCAAATGTTCAACTGTTCGACCGTTTAACCAAGACAATACAGACTTTTCTAAACAGCCAAAACCCTTACTACAAGCGAATTTTACCCCCCCCCGAAACTATAAATGCACTATTCATAATACTTTTCTCCTTTTTTATTTATATTATCACTATTTTTATTGTTTTGCAACTGCATTGGTTATAGCGTCCAAAATTCTTTTTACACCTATAACTTCTATCTTTTCAAACTTTTCACTTAAATTATTTGCAGCAGGAACTATTGCCCGTTTAAATCCTAATTTTTGAGCCTCGTAAATTCTTTTTTCCAAATTATTTACAGGTCTTATTTCACCCGACAAGCCTATTTCACCTATCAAAACGGTTTGCATATCAGCAGTTACGTCATTCAAACAAGTTGCTATTGCAACCGCTATACCCAAATCCGCAGCGGGCTCAGAAATATCAACACCACCTATAACATTTACATATACATCCTGTTTTGAAAGATTTAAACCAATTCTTTTTTCTAACACTGCCAAAATTTGCAAAACTCTTGACGTATCAACCCCGTTTGTAACACGTCTTGGACTCGGATACGGAGTAACACCGACAAGAGCCTGTATTTCCAACAATAATGGTCTTGTACCTTCATTTGTTACTATAATTACACTACCCGGAGTTGAAATATGATTTTCTTTTATAAAAATTTCACTCGGATTTGTTATTTCAACCAATCCGTTAGAATGCATATCAAACATTCCAACTTCTGAAGTTGTGCCGAATCTGTTTTTAACAGCCCTCAATAGTCTGTATGATTTATATTTATCACCTTCAAACTGAATAACCGCATCAACCATGTGCTCTAAAACTTTTGGACCTGCAATACTACCTTCTTTTGTAACATGCCCGATTACAACAACTGTTATATTTTCATTTTTTGCTATCTGCATTAAATAATTACAACATTCTCTAACCTGACCAACGCTTCCGGCAGATGATGAAATATTATTCGTATATATAGACTGAATACTATCGACAACAAGAATATCAGGTTTTAAATCTGCAATTTCAAATCGGATTTGCTCAAGATTAGTTTGTGGATAAATATATAATTTATCACTATTTACACCCAATCTTTCAGCACGTAATTTCAACTGACTTGAAGATTCTTCCGCTGATACATATAAAACTTTTTTGTTTTGCTTACACAATTCACCGCTTGTCTGTAAAATTAATGTTGATTTACCTATACCCGGATCACCTGCCAAAAGCACTAACGACCCTTGAACCAATCCCCCGCCCAAAACTCTGTCAAATTCAGAAATATTTGTACTTACTCTGACATTTTCATCAAGTTTTATATCGTCTATTAAAATTGGTTTTTCCGTATTTAAAAATTCTGCCGCAGGAATTTTTGTACATTGAACATTAGCTTCTATTTCTTCAACTAAACTTCCCCAAGAATTACACTCAGGACACTTGCCTAAATATCCTGCTGTTTCATATCCACATTCCTGACACACATATTTTTAACTTTAGCCATATCTATACATTTAAAAATTTACAAATACGTTTTATCCATTTTTTAAATTCTATTGAATGATTAATTTTTATATCTCTATAATATTGATTATAATTTTTTATAATATTTTTAGGTAATTGCTCTCCTCGCTGCAAAATCATTGCAACCTGCTCAAGATAATTATCCTGTTCATCTCGATACAACAAATCGTTTTTTCTGAAATCTTCGTCAGCCTCTCTGTGAATTAAAGCATGATATGCACATTTTATAGATGCATCACTTGCATTTTTAGGAAATTTCTTAATCGCCTCACGCACAGGAAGCTTGTCCGTTAAAACCGCAATAATTAACCTGCCAATATATTTTCTGGCAGAAAATACGTCTTCAAATTCAATATCCGACATTATTTTATACTAAATCCAAACATTCAGATTCTATGAATTGTAACATTCTTCTGTCATCACCTTCAAAGAATTGACTTGAAATTTCTTTAATAGCTGCAACAGCCATTTCATTTTTATCCATTACAGTCTTATAGAAGAATTTTTTACCTGCTCTGTAACGAACTAACAATTCCTTTGAACTTAATCTGTCCATAACTGTCTTTACAGTGGTATAAGCACGTTCTAAACCATTTTCTGACATATCATCAACTATATCTTTAACAGATATGTTCATATCTTCATCAATAGACTGTAACTTCCATACCGAATTTAAAATCTCAATTTCAAGAGAACCTAATGACATATAAATAACCTCATGCTTTAATTTTACTATTACACTCATAATAATTTAATTATTTTATAAAATCAAGTCTTTGTATATAAAACTTAATCTAACAAACCTTCGGTAGATTCACCTATATAAATAACACCTGTATAGCTGGAATTATTAGTGTTTGTCAGATGTTTACCGGTATTTTTTGTAAAATGCCCCGAGCCGTTACGTGATATCAATCCTTTTTTATTAGCAACATTTACAGAATTTTTTTGTTGTCCTAAAAACTTTGGATAACAAACCGCAAGAAAAACCATAAACGCAACGGAACCAATACAAATCTTAAATAAGTTTTTCTTCATAAAAACCTGCTTTCTATAATATATATTCCCATTTCCAAAATATTTTAAACACGTAAAAAAGACACTTAATTACGTAAAATAAGCGTTCTTGTCAGAAAACAGCACTTTAAAGTACATATTACTCTGTCAAACCAAACTATTATGTATTGTTTGGTGAGAGGGAAATAAAGAAATTTTTTACATATCCGTTACAAAAAAAAGCCACCTTTCGGTGGCATCAAAATTTTAGTATAGGGAAGGAAATAAGGAAATTTAAAAAACTTATTATGCAGCAGTGATGAATAAGTAATCAGAACCTTTTTTAGATTCTTCTTTTTTGTTAAAGTTCATTACATCACCGTTGTAGAAAGGGTTTGAACCTTTTTTATCTTTTTTTGCTGATTCGATAGAAATAACATCAGCAGATTTAGCAGAAACTTCTGCTGCTTTTGTTTTTAAGAATTTGATAGCAGTTTCTAAGTTATTGTTTAAAGTAACTTGTAAACCTGCACCTGACATAGCAACTTGTCTTGCTGTCATTGCATCTATTTGACCATTGTATAAATCAACGTCAACTGATTTTTGAGCGATTGTTGATTTTGCTTGAGCATTTGCTAAGATATCTCTTGCAGTTGCTTTTAATGTTAATGAGTCAATTCCTTGATATGATTGTTGAACATAAGATACGTTTAAAGCCATAACACATTCCCTTTATTTTTCCATTTCCCTTACAAGTTTTATATCGACACATCTTGTCAAAAACTTTAGAGTTTTGAATTATCTTTGTTACATTTCTTTACAACTAATTTAAAAACACATATTCTAAAGGGCGGACACGTTATAAAACGTGTCCGCCCTTAAATTTAATTTTATTATTTTTATTTATTCATGCAGCAATTTTTGTATTTTTTTCCGCTTCCGCACGGACAAGGGTCATTTCTGCCAATTTTTTCACTACGTTTTATCGGTTTAACATCAATTTCATCTTTATTTTTTGAACTGTCAAAATTTTCTGCTGCACGAGATAAATCTGTTTCGACTTCTTCACGTTGGACTATTTGCACACCAAATTTAGTTCTGAACAAGTGTTTTACCGTTTCTGCCTGAATATCATACATCATATTATTAAATAAATCGTACGCTTCTTTTTTATACTCTATAAGAGGGTCTTTTTGACCATAAGCTCTTAAACCTATACCGTCACGAAGTATATCAATATTATGCAAGTGGTCTATCCAGCGATTATCTACAACTTGAAGCATAATATCACGTTCTACATTTCTTGCGATATTATCATCTTCAAACGGATGTTGAACTGTTGGATTTTCTTCATATTGAGAAATAACTTCATTATAGAAATTAACCATTTCTTCTTCATGTTCATGGTATTTTTGTTTTGCTAAATCCAGTAATTTGTCGTACATATCATTGTATGTAAGATTTCTTACATCAGAAACCGTAATATAAGATAGTTGCGGAATAATTGAGTGAAGTTCTTTAATTAAAGTATTTAAATCTTCTTCAATATATTCTTCTACATGCATATTTGGTGAAATATAACTGCTTAAAAGTCTGTCAATTTCCCTTTCTATCATATAAATTACGTCTTCTGATAAATTTTTGCCAAATAAAACTTTTTTACGTTGCTCGTAAAATTTTTCTCTTTGAACATTCATGACATCATCATATTCAAGAACTGATTTTCTTATATCAAAGTGATATGTTTCAACTTTCTTTTGTGCAGACTGAATTTGAGCAGTAATTATAGGATTTTCAATAGCCATATCGTCTTCAACATTAAGAGCATTCATTAAATTAATAATTTTTTCTCCGCCAAAAATTCTCATCAAATTATCTTCAAGCGACAAGAAAAATCTTGTAGAACCAGGATCGCCTTGACGAGCAGCACGACCTCTTAATTGGTTATCAATACGGCGAGATTCGTGTCTTTCCGTACCGATTACATGAAGACCACCTGCTTTTACAACTTCTTTATGTTCACGTTCGGTTTCTTCTCTTGTTTCAGCTAAAATTGCATCTTTTTTAACTTCGTAATTTTCATCATCAGGTGTAATATTATATTCTTCAAGTTTTTCTTTTGCTAAATATTCAGCGTTACCACCGAGTAAAATATCCGTACCACGACCTGCCATGTTTGTTGCAATAGTAACAGCACCTTTACGTCCTGCCTGAGCAATAATGTATGCTTCCTTTTCATGGTGTTTTGCGTTTAAAACATTGTGTTTTATCCCTCTTGCTTTTAATAATTGGGATATATACTCTGATTTTTCTATACTTATAGTACCAACCAAAACAGGTCTGCCAAGTTTGTGCATTGCGATTATATCTTCAACAACCGCATCATATTTCTGCTTTTCACCTTTATAAATTACATCTGAATAATTTATTCTGATATCTTTTTTATTTGTCGGAATAATTGTAACTTCCAAATTATAAATTTTTCCAAATTCGGCTTCTTCAGTCATTGCAGTACCTGTCATGCCCGAAAGTTTCGGATATAATCTGAATAAATTTTGGAATGTAATGCTTGCAAGAGTTTGTGTTTCATCCTGAATTTTTACACCTTCTTTTGCTTCAATTGCCTGATGCAATCCGTCAGACCAGCGACGACCCTCCATAAGACGTCCTGTAAATTCGTCAACAATACAAACTTCTCCATTTTTTACAACATAATCTGTATCTTTTACAAACAGTTCTTTAGCTTTCAATGCTTGTAACAGGTGGTGAGCATAATTATCTTGAATATCAAATAAATCCTTACAACCTATTAATTCTTGAGCCTTATCTATACCGTCTTCAGTTAAAATTATATTTTTATTTTTTTCGTCAACTTCGTAATCAGTAATTTTTTCTAATTTTGGTGCGATTTTTGCCATTAACTGATATGTAGCAGCCGATTTTTCCAAACGTCCGCTAATAATTAACGGAGTTCTTGCTTCATCAATTAAAATGCTGTCAACTTCATCGACAATTGCGTAATTGTAAGGTCTTTGAACAAGCATATCAACACTTCCTGCCATATTATCACGCAAATAATCAAAACCAAATTCATTGTTTGTACCATAAGTAATATCACAAGCATAAGCCTGTCTTTTTGCTTCAAAATCTTCTGCACTACGTCCGCCGGAAAGAATTACACCTACCGTAAGACCTAAAAATTTGTAAATCTTACCCATCCATTCGCTATCACGTTTTGCAAGGTAATCATTTACAGTAACAACATGAACTCCTTTTCCGGTTAAAGCATTCAAATAAGCAGGTAATGTTGCAACAAGAGTTTTACCTTCACCTGTTCTCATTTCCGCTATATGACCGTTATGCAAAAAATATCCGCCTATTAACTGCACGTCAAAATGACGCATATTTAAAACTCGTTTGCCTGCCTCACGCACAGTGGCAAAAGCCTCCGGTAAAATTTTATCTAAAACTTCTTTTTCTAAAATTCTATCAGCTTTTGGATTGTCTGATGTGCGTCTGTTTTTTATAATTTCCTTAAACTCATCCGTTTTTGCTCGTAATTCATCATCCGTCATTTTTTCAAATTCAGGCTCTAAAGCGTTAATATGTTCTATAATAGGCATTATCGCTTTGATTTTCTTTTCATGCGGATCGCCCATAAGTTTTAATAAAAATTGTATCATTTTAATATCCCCTTATACATATCATATTATCACGAAAATAAGAATTAACAAGGAACATCAAATTATATAGCCCGACAGACTAAGATTGAAACAAACTATTTATTTTGTTTGTAATATCTTGAGGATCAATTTCATTAGTAATTTTATTTATATCTTGTGCAACTTGGTATAATTTTGCCGCCTCTATTTTATCGCCCACAATGGTAATTGCTCTCGCTAAATTAAAATGAGCAAGTGCATAATTAGGATTACATTCAATAGATTTTTTAAACAATTCAATTGACTTTTGAACCCTACCCAAGTCATCAAGGTAAATTACGCCTAAATTATTGTATGCTATATCATACATTGGGTCGTTTTCTATCGCAAGTTCGTATTCCTTTATAGCCTCGTCTGTATCACCCTTACCCCAATATAAGAAACCTAAATTACAATGTATTTTTGCATTATTAGGATCTAAATCCAAAGCACTTCTGTATACGGTCAAAGCATTTTCAAAATCTTCTTTATCATAAAAAGCAGAACCTAAATTTACATATATATCAATATCCTCAGGAGTCAATAAATATGCACTTTGATAAGCACTGATTGCCGCATCTAAATCACCCTTATTTTCTTGATAAACAAAACCTAAAGTCTGAGTAATAATACTTGTCCATTGGCGGTTTGGATTTAAAGTTATTGCTGCTTGATAATGAGATATTGCTTCTTTTACTTCACCTTTTATATAATACAAGTTTGCTAAATTTGAATGAAACTCAGGCATATTTGGCAATATACTTATTAATTTTTGATAAATTTCAATCGCATTATCATAATCACCCTGTTCTTCATAAGCCTGACAAAGATGACGATACGCAGGAATATTTAAACTGTCAAGCCATATAGCCATTTTGTATTCGGTAATTGCATCATCATACTGTCCGACAGAACGATAAATATCACCTAGCAAACAGTACAACGGAACAAAACCGGGAGCCTTTTCGATTGCATCAATATATAAACTTATAGCGTTACTTAAACCTTTTTGTCTTACTTTATAATATCCCTTAACCAAAACCGGTAAAAATTGCAAATACGATAATGAACGCAACACATTCTTGATTGCAAATTTATCAAACGGCAATGTTATAATCGAAGCAAGCAACTCCAACTTACTTTTCCACCAAGTCAAAGGATTTCTAAATGATGAAACTTTATATAAATTATACAAAAGATAATGTGCTGATGAACTTGTCCAAAAATTTAATTTAATAGCGTGCTTTGCATTAAAAACAGCTTCCAAAAAGTGAGCCTTTTTTGTATATGTTTCAGCAAGTAAATAATAAGCCTTTGCCAATTTAGCATCTTTTGTAGTTGCCATGTTCAAATAATTAATTGCTCTATCTAAATCACCTTTAAAATACTGTGCTTGACCTATCTTAAAATAGATTTCGGCAGAATCAATATAAGTTTCTAAAGCCCTTTGATATTCGGTAATAGCTTCATCAATATACTGATAAGAATTATGAATATCCAAATGCCATGCCAAATATAAATCACCTAAACGAACATGCAAATCAGCATTCGTAGGATCATTTTGCAACTCAACCTGACAAAGTTCAATCGCATTTTGAACATTGCCGCTTTTAACTTGCTTATTTATCTTTCTTTCAAGTTCTTGAAGTTTATTTTTCATGATTTTTAAACTTATTCGGCGTTTTGTTTTTGTCTGTTTTGCATATCAATAGCAAAACAAGTTTTGATAATCTTATCACGCTCTTTTTCATCAATATTTGTAAAAGCTAATGTGTATTCGTCAGGTTGTAAAGACGGATTATCCAAAATTACAGCCTCAAAAGTCGCAGGAGTATCAAAATTTCTCAAGAACAATTTTCCTCTAACAACCTGTTCAGGTTCCAATTCCTCTTTACTGCAAAACTTAATACCACCACCGGAAATATCTATTGTACTTGCAATAAATACTTCTTTACTTAACTCAAGAGTTAATTTTGTTTTTAACGGAGATCTTGAGTAATCACGACGTTGAATTATAACTGCTTCTTCTACATATTCTACAATAAAATCCTCCTCATCAGGAGAATTAATAACCATAGATTCAAATACCATCAAACCTGAAGGTGTAAAAATTTTAACATCAATCGGAGTACCTTCTTCAAGGTACTGTTTTAAGGTTTCTGCATCATCAGGATATTCTAATGCTAATCTGTCATCATAGATTGTCTTAACTATACAATCTAACTCCATTTCGATACCGTTTTCACCATCGAAGAAGATTTTTGCTTTTTGGTTTGTACTTATATCACTCATATTATTATTCTAAATAACATTTGATAAAAATGCAAGTATTTTTATACAAACTCAACAAAAAGCAACAAAAAAAGAATGCAATTTTTCAATTACACTCTTATTTGTTTTCTATCTGCATATATTATAGTGGTAAACAACGTTTCACAAAACTTACAAACATGTCAATTAACGATTCTTCTTTACGGAAACCGCTAAATGAACAATAAGTAGATTGTGCAATATCTTGGATACCATTTGCTGTTGATTCATACTGTTCAACTGCATCTTGATCAATTAAATATTGAGGATATGCACCGTTGAACGGAATTTGCAAATTTTTATTCATTTTAAACTGCATTTTAGGTAATTCATAAGTATCAGCCAAATCCATATCTGCTAAAAAGTTCACATTTTTGTTTTCTTTTTTAATATCAGGCGATTTTGACAAAGCTTCTTTTTTGTTTGAAATATATATATCGCATAAATCTATATCTGCTAAACAATTGCCTCTTGAATTACTGAATTCATTTAATGTATTTTTTACACTTGTTTTTAAGCAAGAAAAAGATTTTTCACTATCTTTTAAAACGTTGCTCTTATTTGTAAAATTAATAGAGCAAGCGTTATATGGGTTTGTATATTTTTTTGTAACTGGAGTAATGTTCATACCATGATTATAACACCAACAATTAATAATTGTATCAAATACAATTATTAATTGTTACAAAACTTAACATTTAACCATTTAATAAATTCTCATTATTCAATAATAACAATAAAAAGCGAGATTTTCATTTTTGAAAATCTCGCTTTTTTATAAAAAATCTATATTATTTTCTACTGTTCAACAGCGTATACGCTAACTTGTTTTCTGTCGCGTCTGTGAGGTTCAAACTTAACTACACCGTCTATTAATGCAAACAATGTGTCATCTGAGCCGATACCTACATTGTTACCCGGATGAAATTTTGTACCTCTTTGGCGAACAATTATGTTACCTGTTTTTACAGCTTCACCGCCAAATTTTTTAACACCTAATCGTTGTGCTTCCGAATCACGTCCGTTACGGGTTGAACCCATCCCTTTCTTATGTGCCATTTCTAACCTGCTTTCTGATTAAAATTGTAATACTTCTTTTTATTTATTATGCTTCTGTTGCTTCGCCTTCAGCAGCCTTTTTAGAAGCGGTTGTTCTGATTTTGTTAATCATAACTCTTGTATAGCCTTGTCTGTGACCACGTTTTACACGATAGCCTTTTTTAGGTCTTTGTTTATAAACTATTACTTTTTTTGCTTTATCGTGACCTAAAATCACACCTTCAGCACTTGCATTTTTAACATAAGGTTGACCAACTTTTGATTTTTTACCGTTTACTAGCATAACAACCTTGTCAAATACAATTTTGCTGTCTTTTTCACCTTCAAGTAGTTCTACATCTACGTAACGACCTTCTTCTACTTGGTATTGTTTTCCGCCTGTTTCTACTATTGCGTACATTGTTATATTCCTTTCTGTTTTAGGAATCGTAACCCTTTCCAAGAGTTTTTAAAAACGATTTACCTTTCTAATACCATTCTTCCGTAACCATATTATCTATTGCTAAAATTCTGCTGTCAAGCATGATTTTAACAATAATTAATTACAAAAATTTTTTCCAAAAAGGCTTTTGTTTATTTTCTAATTCGGCTATTCTTTTTGCAAGTTTTTTGTTATCAGCAATCAAATCTGCAATTTGCTTTGCAAGAATTTCATTATCTTTTTTATATGAACCTGCTTCGACAAGTTTTTCAGCAAATTGCGACGAATCTATATGATTTTTTATGTCATCGGTGATTTTACCTGCAACAGCTTCCGCCAGCATTTGCAATGTTTGATTTGTTACATTTAATGCAACATTTCTAACTTCCGGTGCTTGCGTTTTTATTTCTTCTATCGCTGTTGATTTAACAATATTCGCCGGACTTTCGTCTTCTGACATATCAATAGGATTTTTATGAATACGATAGCAAATTTGTTCGTTATTGTACCCTTGTGATTTTAAACTTATACCTTTTTTTAATTTATATACAGCTATATCATCGTAAAATACGGTACCGTCTTTTGCTTCGTATATCGGATCTAACTGCCAATCTTGAATAAAAGTTTCCAATGCTCGTATATCTATATAATAATTATCTGAATTCAGTTTTCTTAAAACATCTTCTTTTCTGTACATTTTAGACCTTTTTAGTAATTTTTTAAATTTCTTTGAATATCTCTGTTTTGAGTTTTCTTTGCTAAATCATCCCGCTTATCGTAAAGTTTTTTACCTTTTGCTAAACCTATTTCCAGTTTTGCATAGCCTCTTGTTAAAAATAATTCCAGCGGAACTATGGTGTAACCTTCTTTTTTTATTTTACCTTCCATTTTCAAAATTTCTTTTTTATTTAAAAGAAGTTTTCTTACTCTTTCCGGTTCATGATTATATCTGTTACCTTGATTATATTTTGATATATTGCAATTATACAAAAAAATTTCACCTTTTTCAATTTTTGCAAAGCTGTCTTTAAGGTTGACAGAGCCTGCACGAATTGACTTAATTTCCGTACCTGTAAGCACCATACCTGCAATATATTTATCAAAAATATGAAAATCGTGAAACGCTTTTCTGTTTGTAGATATAACTTTTTTATCCATAAAATAATTATACAGCAAATTTTAAGCCTTGTACAGTATAAATTATATAGTCATTTTGTACAAATAAACTTTTTTCAAATTACCCTATTATAGTAATGGACAATTCAAACTTTTTATATTATTATTATTTACATAATAATAACACAGTGTTTTCGCAAGGAGAATAATATGAATAAAAATATATTAACAGTAGCATTATTTGCTTTTGCTATCGGTTTTTGTACAAATAATTTTGCAATGTCAAAAGTTCCTGCCAATTACAATGTAGGAGTTGTTGATGTTCGTGATGTTGTTATGCAATCCAAACAAGTTCTTGCTCTTCAAAATGAACAAACAAAGAAAGCAGAAGAACTAAAAAATACAATAAAAAAAGCACAAGACGAGATTGCAAAAGAAAAAGATCAAAAGAAAAAAGAACAACTTGTTAAAAAGTTTGAAAATGATATTTCTTATATAAAAAACACAAACGATAAAAATTATGCTAAAAAATTAGCTGAAATAGATAAATCTATAACAAAAACAATTCAAGAAGAATCAAAAAAAGCAGGTTATGATTTAGTTTTAGCTAAAGGCATGGTTTTATATGGCGGCACAGATATTACAAATATAGTCGCAAAAGCAGTTAAATAGAGGTAATTGAAAAGGATTAAGAATGAACAAGTACAAATTGTTAACACGTGCAGACCTTGATGGCATTATGTCAGCAACTTTATTGAAAAAATTTGGAATGATAGACGAAATTGAATTTTGCCACCCTAAAGATATGCAAGACGGTAAAATTGAAGTTACTGATAACAATATAATTACTAATTTACCATATAATGAAAATGCTCATTTTGTATTTGATCACCATTTTTCAGAAGACGTAAGAGCATACAACAGAAAATCAAACCATATAATTAATCCTGTTGCTAAATCTGCAACAAGAGTTATTTATGAATACTTTGGCGGTGCTGACAAATTTCCTAAAGAATGGGGTGATATGCTTGATTCGGTTGACAAAGCAGATTCCGGCAATGTAACCGAAGAAGAAATTAAAAATCCAAAAGGCTGGTTAATGCTTAATTACATACTTGACCCAAGAACAGGTTTAGGAAGATATGATTCAAATTTCAGATTAAAAAACTTTGATTTTATGCGATATGTTGTAGACTTAATTCAATCAACATCAGATATTCAAGAAATTCTTGATGCACCTGATGTAAAAGCAAGAGTTAATTTTTACATGATAGAACAAGAAAAATTTATTGAACAATTAAAACGTTGTTCAACAGTGAAGGATAATGTCGTTATTGTAAATTACAAAGATGAAAAAGAAATCCACGTAGGTAACAGATTTATGGTATATACGCTATTTCCTCAATGTAATGTATCCATCCATCAAATTATGGGTGCTGACGGAACTAAAACAGTTTTTGCAGTTGGAAAATCAGTTATAAACAGAACATCGCAACTAAATGTAGCAGAATTAATGTCTGAACACGGCGGAGGCGGTCACAGAAACGCAGGAACTTGTCAGGTACTTCACAAAGACGCAGATAAGGTATTAGATGATATTTTAGATAAATTAAATGTTTATGTTCACTAATATCAGGATATATAAGAATAAAATGCCCTAACAGTAGAATTAGGGCATTTTATTTTGTAAAAAACTATAACGACATAGCCAATGCATCATATCTTGCTATTGCATCCGGTCTTTTTAAATCTTCTCTAAAATCGAAGAAATTAACTATATTTTCAGTACCAATTAGTGATACAGCAGTACCAACAACAGGAATATAAGAAACTGCTACATCAGCGATATCATATAAACCTTTCATATCACCATTTGCTACTTTATATACTCCATAACCGGCCATAGCAACATTCATTCCGGGTATTGCCTTACCGGCTTTTTTTGCAGCAGTATTACAAATTCTGCCTAATATTTTTTGAGCATTTTTAGCACCATATTTTTTAGCCAAACGACCTGTCATTTTTCCAATATCTTGTCCGATTGCATTTGTAACAGTCGCAGTATCTGATGCTTTTGATATATAGCCCATTACATCATCTATTGCTTTATTTATTTCGTCATCTGACATGTTTTTTGCACTTAGCATCTTTCTAACATCTTCTTCAGACATACCTGACAATTCTTTTTTTAATGACGCTTCTGCTTCTTTTTTACCTTTTTGAATTGCAGCCGCTTGTTCTTTTTCGGCTTTTATTCTTGCTTCTTCTTCTGCCTTAAGTCTGGCTTCTTCTGCAAGTATTTCTTGACCTTGATTATATTTTACTAATGCCTGTTCGGTAGATTGTAAACCTGAAACATCAATTTCACCATTTAAAGTTACATATTTTGGATCTTGAGGTGTTCCTACAACTAAATCACCCTTTTTATTTACATTACCGTTTTCTATATTTCGTTGCATTATTTCTTTTGATTTTGCATTTAATTCAGCAGCTGTTGGTTTATAACCTTCTTCGCCTTCATGTTCGGCTTCTAATTCCAATTTAGCGTAGTATTCCCATCCTTTATTATTTTGAACGGGAACATCAACAGTTATATCTTCCTTCGGTTTTGTTTCAGTTTCTGTATCTGCTTTTTTCACATCTTCTGTTTCAGGTACTTCTTCTTTTTTAGCCTGTTCGGCTTGTAATACACTTATCTGTGAACTTAAATCTTCTAATTCGCTCATTGACACATTTATATCATTGCCGATTGATACAAGTTCACCTTCTTTAGCTTGTGTTGTCGCTGTTAAATCTGAAACTTTTGTTTCAGCATTCGATACTTCAACTGTTTTTTGTTGTACGGCTCTTTCCAATTCTTCTTTTTGTTTTACGGCTTCATCATGAGCTCTTACTGATGCAAGATACTTTTCATTCTCTGCATTGAATGCAGCACTATCAAAAACTTCTTCACCTGTTTCAGCATCCACACTGGTAAATGAAGCTCTATCCGGCTTATCAATAATTTCAGGAATTGTAAAATTAGATAATGCATTAGTAGCATCGGCCAATGACGCTTGACTGCCATCAAGTGTTACTTGAGCAGCTGAAGTGTCTGAATTCAAAGTATTAACTTCGCCACTAACAGTATTCTTTTTTTCATTCAAAGAGGCAACTTGTGCTTGCTTTTGCTGATATAACATATTTAAAGAAGGTAAATCCGACATAACACACACTCCTATACAAATGTACATGTGTTTTATCGGATATTTACAAGAAAACTTTAAAATAAAACCATTCGAATTTACACATCTTAATATTATTTATAAAAACATAAGTCTATGTCCCATAAAAATTTTTGTTTACTTAAATTTTACAGCCGTAAATGTAAACGGACAACCGTTTGCAAGTGCTATTAAACCTACACCACTCAGTGGCAGAAGGACAAGTATTACCAATTTTAACGAATCATTTACAAAGTCAAAAGCATTTGCTTTTCTGTATGAAATACGTTCTATTATTTCGTAATACTTATTTTTTTGTTCTATTTTTTTACTTTCCAAAACTTTTTGAATTTTTTTGTTATTTTTTCCCCAGTATCTTGGAGTAAAACTTATACAAGGTCTGCTATTTTGCGTTAAAACCTTATAAATTTGAGTTTTTGAAAAATATCCTGCTTCTTTTAATTGTAAATATGAATTATAATCTATTTTAAAAAATCGGCTGTAATTTCGGTCAAAATTACGATTATCATAATAGTTGTGAAAATCAATTAAAGAACCGTCTGCAAGTGCTATATCAACAAGTTTTTTATTTTTTCGTAATCTGTATGTATCATTCCAAACATAATCCATAGTTCTGTCATCTAACTTATACTCTCGCTGAAAATCAAGATATTTTTTGAAGTTTTTAGCATTTTTAAATTTATTTTTCTTATAAAAATCAACCCTGCCAGCCTTTGCTAAATCTTCTGCTGTTACTTCGTCAAAATTTTTGTAATACTTGTCATCTACACGTAAAGCACTATTATAGGATATAGTCAAATTTTTTATTTCTTGCTTTGAAAATTTTTTGGAATTATATAACTTTTTAAAAACAGGATATGATTTTTCAAAAAATTCATATTCAGGCATAGAATAGAACTCTGTCCAAGCGTTTCCCCCCATACATTCGTAAAATTCATCAAATAATTTATCATTTAGTGCAGGCTCAACAACTTTTGTGTTTTTATAATCTCTTGTATAATCTTTTATATTGCCTAGTGTATCATTATCAAGATTATATTTTTGCTTTAATTCCGCAGCATTTCTAAATTGTTTTTTTGTCATATCAGAATTATACAAAATATATATTTCATCACTTTTTGAAACATCAGAAATATTTATTTTAGAAATACCTTTGTAAACTTTTCCATTTAAATAAATATAATACTCTTTTCCAAAAGTGCCGTTGGTAAATGTTTTCAGTTGTGATTTGGTATAAATTTTGGGAGATTTGCATTTTAAAATAAAATAAAGCTTCATTGCACCTTCATCCCAATAATAAATGCTTGAATTCACAAAATCATCCAGCAAATTCATGCTTAAAATTTCGTCTGCAATATCCGTATTTCTTGTATATTTGTCAGTTATCCTCTCAATAACCTCAACATGTTTTGCATTAAGATTATAATTTTTTGCAAAATAATCACCATTTTTAACTTCTGATGCAAAAACGCTTACATTAAAAAAATATACAAATAAACAAAATAAACTTACTAACTTTTTCATACCTCTACCTCAAACAAGACCTTGCTTTTATATGTAAAAGCAAGGTTTTGTTATTTAATTAAATAATTTCATTAATCTATACATTAGCAATTTGTTTGTAGAAATCGTGTGCTTGTTCAAATTTATAAGAGAAGTTGAATAAATCAGCCTCTTTCATTTGAGGAGCCAAAACTTGCAAGCCGATAGGCATACCGTCTGAATCAAATCCTGCCGGAATACTTATACCCGGAATACCTGCCAAGTTTGCAGAAATTGTAGCAATATCCGTCAAATACATAGCAAGCGGGTCTTCTGTTCTTGCACCGATATCAAATGCAGTGTTCGGACAAGTCGGAGAAATTAAAACATCAACAGTTTCAAATACCTTATCAAAATCTTCTTTAACAAGTCTTCTCATTTGTTGTGCTTTTTTGTAATAAGCATCATAGTAACCTGATGACAATGCGTAAGTTCCAAGCATTATTCTTCTTTTAACTTCAGGTCCAAAACCATTTGCACGTGTTTTTGTGTACATTTCCATTAAGTTTTGAGCATCAGGATATCTGTATCCGTATTTAACACCGTCAAATCTTGCTAAATTTGAACTGCATTCTGCTGTTGCCAGAATGTAATAAATACCGATTGAATATTTTAAGCTTGGAAGTGAAACTTCAACAATTTCAGCACCTTGTTGTTTATACGTTTCGATTGCAAGTTCAACGGCTTTTTTAACGTCATCTGTTAAGCCTTCACCCATTAATTCTTTTATTACACCAACTTTTCTGCCCTTAATATCCTTATTTAATGATTTTGTATAATCTTCGACAGGAACATTTAATGATGTTGAATCTTTAGGATCATAACCTGAAATAACTTGCAACAATGTTGCAGCATCTTCAACTGTTCTTGCAAAAGGTCCTATTTGGTCTAATGAAGACGCAAATGCAATTAAACCATATCTCGAAACACGACCGTAAGTAGGTTTCATGCCTACAATGCCGCAAAAACTTGCAGGAAGACGAATACTTCCGCCTGTATCAGAGCCTAATGACAAAGTTGCTTCGCACGCTGCAACTGATGCGGCAGAACCGCCGGATGAACCACCCGGAACTTTATTCAAATTCCAAGGGTTATGAACTTTACCAAATGCAGAGTTTTCATTAGAAGAACCCATTGCAAATTCATCCAAATTTGCCTTTGCAACGATAGGAACATAATTATTTAATAATTTTTCTGTAACTGTTGCATTATACGGCGATACAAAATTTTCTAAAATTTTACTTGAGGCTGTTGTTTTTGAACCAACAAGATTCATATTATCTTTTAATACTAACGGAATACCTGCTAATAATGGTAATTCTTCACCTTTTGCAATTTTTTCGTCAACTTTTTTTGCAGTTTCCAAAGCAGTATCTTTTGTTAAAGAGTTAAATGCTTTTACCTTATCTTCAACTTCATCTATTCTTTCAAAAGCGGCATTAACAAGTTCCGTTGCAGAAACTTCTTTATTTAAAAGTGCTTTTCTTTGTTCTGATGCACTTTTTTTCAAAAGTTCGTTCATCTTTTTCTCCTTAATTTATTTATATTTTAATTATAATTCAAACACAAAAAAGCACAAAATAATTTGTGCTTTTCCTTTTATATGTGCTAATTGGATTGTATCCTTATTGGCTTATATCGAGCAAACCTCCGACCGAATTCAGTTTTTTGGCTTTTTCTTGTTTGTTTTCAAAATTATTGACATTTTGTGCAATTTGAGCATGAATATCATTTGCTTTGTTAATATAATTTGTAAGCTTTTCGTATCTGCCTGTAAGCCCGCCAAATGGTATTCTAAGGCTAATCAATTCATCTACGCTTCTGTTTATATCCGCAAGTTTTGATAAAGATTCTTTCAGATTAAACGTGAAATTTAATCTTTTTGAAATTGTTGCAAATATGTATTTTGAAATAAAATATTTTATTTTTTGCATTAAAGTCTTTTCTTTTGAGGAGCGTTTTCTGAAAATATAACTCATAATAGTCGTAAATTTTGACATTGCACCAATATCAAAATACTTGTTATTAAGTCTTTCAAGTTCTTTTTTAATACTTGCCTTCTTTGCTTGTAAAAATTCAGTTCTTGAATGGTCATCGATGTTAATTGCAGCCAAAATTTCGTCGTTAATAATCATTAAGTCCTCTTCCAGTTGGTTAATTCTGTATTCTAATTTGAGCATCTCATCATCAAGTTTGAGATATGCTCTTTCTTCTAACATCGTTGAATCAAATCCGTCAATATGAAACGGACTTGTTGCCTGTTTAAATTTTTCGGGAACAGAAAACGGATTTGAACTCCTGCTTTCCTTTTTGCTCTCATCTCTTTCCATACATACATTATGTAGGAAATTTAAAAAATTTATACCTTCATTAAGAGGATATTTTTAGTATTAAAAATTTATTTTATCATATCTTTTATTTTTTTTGTAGTATTGACAACACCTCTATTAACGGGTCTTGCAACCATATCAATACTTTGTCCTATTCCATACCCAACAGGATAAATAACATTATCAGCACTCCAATTAATACCACTTCTAACCTGTATAGCACTCCACTTTACACCTTTTGCCATAGGAATAACTGTACGTCTTGCACCCCACATAGTGCCTTTCGCTAAAGGAACTATCATATAATCAAATCCGACATCTGCACCTTTTTCTATTGGTATAATTATATAACTACCGACTTTTACAGCACCTTTTACTATTGGAACAATAGTATATCTTGCTGCATATTCGAACCCTTCAGCAGATTTATCAATTCCCCAATTTAAACCTTCAACCATAGGGTAAATCGTATAATCTGAGATATAAGAAATACCATCAACAGTTTTATCCATAGTCCAAAAAATACCGTTCATAACAGGCAATACTGTGTACTTTGCACCATATTCCAAGCCTGTTTCAGCACAATCAACTGTCCAAAATATTGCAGAACCCACAGGATCAACTATATTGTTGTAAGTCCATAAAGCTGAATCAACAGAATAGGAATACCCTAAAGCAGCCGGTGCAACAGCCGCACCAACAGCCCAACCAACCGGTGATAAAGCCTTATCTAATACAGTATCATTATTTTTATTATCTGATGCGAAAACACCTAAATTTAAATTAGAAAGAAAAATTATTAATATTGCAAATTTTACAAATACTTTCACATATACTCCTATTTCCAGGTATTTTACAATATATTTTATTAACTGTCAATAAATAATTATAATTTATTTCAAATTTCTTAAGGCTATATGTTCATCTTGTTATGTTGACAAATTCAATGAAGAAGATTTAAAACATACCTAATTTAGATTTTTTAGTTAATGACAGACAATCCGTACTGCTATTTGCATGTTGTTACTGTTGCACTCAACGAATTAAGACACTTCAAATAATCCATATTATCATAGTCTATTACCCATTTTGCAGCACACACACCACCACTTGTAGCAGTGTTTTTAAGATTACTTATTATCTGAGCATCCGTCCAACCATAATTACAATTTGGTTCTAATTCGTTTAAATTGGTATTTCTATTTTGATTCTCATTATAAAAAATAGAGAAAACAAAAATATCAACTCCTAATTTACTTTGCCCTTTATCTGCTCCGTCAATATCAACCCAAAAATCAATACCCGGACCCGGGTGTTGACGAACTAAAATTGCTGTTCCATCTGCAAGTACAAAACTATATATAGTAATAAAATACGCACAACCATCCTGAAGATTTATAGCAAGTCGTTTCCAAGTTCCTGGCTGAATAAAACAGCCTTGATATGTTGCACCACAAACTTTAGAAACTTTTAAAAAATCCGTTATTCTCGAACCCACTGTAACAGCAGAAAGTCCTTCTCCATTCACTATACCAGGCCATGTTCTCATAGGTCCATACTTAACTTCTGCTCGCCCTAATGCATTAACCAAATTTTGATAAATCTTTTTGACCTTTACAACTTTTTCTTTGTTACCTGTTGATTGGTTTAAATTCGGTAGTGTTAATGACGCTACAACACCAATTATACCTATTACAACCAAAGTTTCTGCTAAAGTAAATGCTCGTATTTTCATTTTAAGTCTTTCTATATCATGCCACAATAAATACTAAATACTTCTATAATATAATAATTTTATTGACAATTGTACTATGTCATAATACAATTGTCAATCTTTTGTTTTATTTTATAGCATTCAATATTTATATAATTAGTAATATTCTATAAAAGAGGTCTTATGGAATATAATTTTAATGAAAAATTAGGACGAAGAATTAGAGAATTGAGAATTGCAAATAATTTAAAACAATCTCAATTAGCTGATATATTAGAAATGGAACGCACCAATTTAACAAGAATTGAGGGCGGCAACCAACGTCCTAATGATGAAAATTTAGTAAAAATAGCAAAAATATTAAATGTTCAGATAAAAGATTTATTTGATTTTGAGCATATTTTATCTAACAATGAATTAAAAAAAATAATTATGTCGGAAATTAACAATTTTTCTGACAAAGAATTACAATACTTATATAAAACTATTCAAAATTTAAAACAACTTCACAGTTAATTATTTCAAATTTCTCAATGCTTCAAGTTCATCTTGGTATGGTGAAATTTTGTTCAATTTATCTATTATTTGAGGCATTTTTTCTATTACGTAATCAATTTCTTCTTCTTTTGTAAATCTGCTTAAAGAAAATCTTATACTTCCGTGAAGTGCGGTAAACGGTATGCCCATTGCACGCAACACATGACTAGGTTCTAATGAGCCTGAAGTGCAGGCACTGCCCGAACTTGCACAAATACCGATATCGCTTAAATGAAGAAGAATTAACTCCCCTTCAATATATTGAAAACCAATATTTGTAGTGTTTGGAACCCTGTTTGTAGGTGCAGTGTTTAGCCTTGCATTAAAAATATTTTTTACAATTCCTTGTTCCAATTTATCACGCAAACGTTTTACTTCTTTTAATTCATAATCCAAACTATTTTGAGCGAGTTCTGCGGCTTTACCTAAACCTACAATATACGGAACATTCTCAGTTCCTGCACGTCTGCCTCGTTCTTGGTGTCCGCCGTTTATTAAAGGTGAAATTATTGTACCTGATTTTACATACAATGCACCAATACCTTTAGGAGCGTGGAATTTATGACCTGAAATACCAATCATATCTATTTTTGTATTTTTAACGTTCATAGGTATTTTGCCTGCTGCTTGAACCGCATCAACGTAAAATACAGTATGTGGATTTTTTTCTTTTACAATTTCTGCAATTTTTTCAACAGGAAATATTATACCTGTTTCATTATTTGCCCACATCACAGACACAAGAGCGGTTTCATCAGTAATTTTTTCTTTTAGTTCTTCTAAATTTAGTTCACCTTGAGCATTAACACCTATATAATCAACTTTATAACCTTGTTTTTCATATTGTTTGTATAAATTTAAAACGCAAGGATGCTCAACAGCTGTTGTAATAATGTGTCTTTTGGTTTTGTTATTTGCTAAAACACCTTTTATTGCAGTATTCGCACTTTCAGAACCGCAAGACGTAAAAATAATTTCTTTTTCATTTTCTGCACCGACAAATTCTTGTACTTGTTTTCTTGCAACTTTCAAAGCGTTAGAAGATTTTTTTGCAAAATCATACATACTCGACGGATTTGCATATTCTTCTTTCAAGTATGGCAGCATTTCTTCCAAAACTTTTTCATCAACCTGAGTTGTTGCATTATTATCCAAGTATATTAATTTGTCCATTTATTGCACCTCTATAACTTCAATTTGTTTAGAAACAGTTTCTTGCAAAGTTTGTTCAACAAAAACTTTTAACGTCATGTGAGAATTTTTGCAACCTGAGCATTTACCTCTCAGTTTTACATAAACCTTGTTATCATAAATATCAACAAGTTCAATATCTCCACCGTCTTTTTGTAATTCTGGCGAAATTTGATTTTCTATAACGCTGTTAATTTTCAAAATCTTTTGAGTTTGTGTTAATTTAGGCTTATCAGCGTCTTGTTTTTCCCAATATTCGTCTAAAATAGATTTAATTGTTGATTTACATTTACCGCAAGCACCGCCTGCTTTGGTATAATTTGTAACGTCTTCAACGGATTTTAACTTATTCGTTTCTATTGCTTCTAAAATTTGACTTTCATGCACATCAAAACATTGGCAAATTAATTTATCTTGTTTTTCAGGTAAATTAAATTCCATTTCGTCGTTAAAATAATTTTTAAGAGCATCTTCCAACGCTTCGTGTCCCATTACGGAACAATGCATTTTTTCGGGAGGAAGTCCGTCTAATTGGTCTGCAATATCCTTATTTGTTATTTTTCTGACTTCTTCTATCGGTTTTCCGATAATCATTTCGGTTAAAATACTGGAGCTTGCAACGGCAGAACCACAACCAAAAGTTTGAAATTTAGCATCGGTTACAATACCGTTTTCTATTTTTAAATATAATTTTAACGAATCACCGCAAGCAAGAGAGCCTGCTTCGCCAACCGCATCGGCATTGTCTATTTTACCTACATTTCTTGGATTACGATAGTGATCCATTACTTTTTCTGAATAATCCCACATAATACCTACCTTTTTACTGTACTTTATGTTTCTATTTTAACGCAAAAAAATAAAGTACTATAAAAAATTAATAAAATATTCAGAATTTAGACAAAATTTGCTTTAACAAATAGGGATAAGAATGTATTATTATTTTTCTTAAACTGTTATCAGAAATAATTTTTAATGCTTCTTGTCTTATTACAAAATTATTTTTTACATCAATCCAAAATCTGTTTTTAACTTTGCCTGCGTTTTTATTGTGTTCTCTCTTATTTACAAGTTTTTCTGAGATATTCATAGAATTTCCCTGCAAATGTGCCATGTTAAACAAAAATTTGTCAGGACAAATTTTCCATAACTTATAATTGTTGTATTTTAAAATGCAATCTAAATATTTACGCTTAAACATTCCGCAACTCATAGGCGACCACCACCAGCCGCCGAAAGAAGCATCTTCAATGGTTAATTTTTTATTTTCATTGCAATTACATGTTACAAGAGCAACATTATTTTCTTTTAGTTTTTCAGTTAAAACCCTTGCATAATCGGAATTTAAAGTATCATCAGAATCAATAATGCTTATAAATTCACCTTTTGCCTGTTTTAAACCTGTAATTATCGAAGCCAGTTGACCCTTGTTATTATTGTGCTTTATAAGTTTTATACCTTCTGTTTTTTCCAGAATTTCGACAGAATTATCACTTGAATAGTCGTCAACAACAATGATTTCAAACTTTGATTTTTTATACTTTCAATTGTTTCAGATAAATATTCTGCATAGTTATATGAAGTTACAATAAAACTTACGGTCATTAAACTTCACCGCTATTTTTTTTATTTTCCAAAACGGAAGAAATCAAAGCAGCAACAATAAATGCTAAACCTATTAATCCTGTAACAACTTCCGGAACTTCAACCGTTGTAGACATAAACATAATTATAGCTAAAGCACCAATTGCCCAATGAGCACCGTGTTCAAGATAAACATATTTTGCAAGCGTTTTTTGTTCAACAAGTAATAAGGTCAAAGAACGAACAAACATTGCCCCAATAGAAAGACCTATTGTAATGATAACAATATCCTGACTTAATGCAAATGCCCCTAAAACACCGTCAAGCGAGAATGAGGCATCAATTAATTCCAAATATAAAAATGCAATTAATCCTCCGCCTTTAACAGTTGCAGATAAAGCTTTGGCTCTTTGTTCTTCGTGTTTTTCAAGCCAATGAGTAACACCGTCAATTGTAAGATACACTACAATACCTATTAAACCTGAAGTTAAAACAGATAATTTATATTCGGTTGAAACATAATGTTGAGTAATTAAAACAGCAACCGAAGTTACGATGGTTTCAAAACCTTTTATATTTCCAAGATGAGAACAGCAATGTTCAAAACCTTTAATCCAGTGAGTATCTTTTTCACTGTTGAAGAAATAAGAGAAAAACAGCATTAACAAAAATGCTCCGCCAAATGCAACTATCGGTGCGTGAGTTAAATGTAAGTAATGAGCATATTGATTTGAATCCTTTAATGCAATATTTAGAACTTTAAAAATGCTTAATTTTGCAAAAATAGCAACAACTAAAAGCGGAAACAGAAATCTCATACCGAATACCGCAATTGCGATACCCCAAGTTAAAAATCTGTGCTGCCAAATTGGTTCCATTTTTTCCAATTTCATAGCATTTACAACAGCATTATCGAAAGATAAACTTACTTCTAAAATACCAAGAATAAAAGCAATAAACACGCATAAAACACCTGTTCCCTGATGTACGTGTTCACCCCAAAGATATGCTGAAATAGAACCTAAAATTGTTACTATAATTGAACCTGTAAAATGTTTCATACTATTTTAAATCCTTAATTAATTCAAATGCTTTTTCTTTCAAGCTTTCTAAATCAGAATCGTTATAAATAACATAATCCCAATCTGTAATATGGTCTAAACCTACTTCTGTAATATCATTTTCACCTACAAGAGTACCCCTTTTTTCTCTAATTTCACGAGGGCATTCAACTCTAATTGCAATGGCTCCCGCATTTTTAAAAGTTTCGTATTCAAATTGAACTCTCACATCAGTTACCATAATATTACCGTTTTCAGAAATTATTTTTTTAATCCAGTAATCATCACTTTGGCTTCTGCCCCAATTACCTAAATCAATAAGCCCTTGTCTGTATTGAGCCTTGTTTTTTTCGATTTCTTCATAAGTCAAACCGTGCCGGCGTCCGTATTCTAATTTAATAATATCGCCCATAGCACATCTTCTGTAATCGGCCATATTTTCCAGCAAAATTTTAGCTAAAGTATCTTTACCCGAATACTGCTTACCGGAAAAAATTATAATTTTATCAGCCATTTCAACCTCACAAAAATCTAATATAATATTATTATACGTCAAATAAAACTACAAACAATAACAACTGACTACTCACCATTCACCACCTGTCATTGCGAACGATAGTGAAGCAATCCAAATTATTCAATTATACCATAATATAAATCATTCCATTCTGAATTATTTGCTTCTATTAATTCAATTTTCTTTCTGCGATTGCCTGCTTTTAATTGCTTTTCTCTATTTATCGCTAAATTTATATCGCTAAAAATTTCATAATAACCAAGTTGATTAACATTATATTTCTTTGTAAACCCATCTATAACTTTGTTTTTATGTTCCCATACTCGCTTCTTTAAATTAGAAGTTACTCCGACATATAATGTGCCGTTTCTTTTGCTAAATAATATATATACATAATATTGTTTATCTATAAACATATTTTGATTATAAACTGGATTGCCACGAAAATCAAAGATTTTCTCGCAATGACAAAAATACATGTCATTACGAGGAGTGTAACGACGAAGTAATCCAGTCAAACTAATGGATTG
>CAJOKJ010000020.1 GCA_905235155.1 Candidatus Gastranaerophilales bacterium | reverse complement strand
CAAAATTAATAAAAAGAAAAACCAAATTAAAACCAAACCAAAATAATAACCAAAACCAAAAAACCAAATTTCAGCCGCCTGATTAGGCGGCTTTTTTTTTTGCAGTTGAAATAATATTTACAGTAAGCTATAATATTATTATATGGTATCGTCAATTTCAAATAATTCATACTTAAATGATTCAGTATCAAGTTTGTATACTGCTGATTCGACTGCAAAATTAGTTAAGGCTACATTAAAAGAGTTTTTTGAAGAAAACAAAGGAACTAATGTTAATTCTTCTGCATTAGTAAAAAATGTATTAAATTATAACAGTAATGACGAAAATTCAAAAAAATCAATTGCGGATGTTTTGAAAAACTATGCAAATGACAGTTCTGAATATATAAAAAATTTGGCAAGCAATAAAAGTAATACAAATATAAGTAATAAAATAAAAAGTTTTAATAGTTTGACAAAATCTGATTATGAAAAAGTTGGTATGTCCGGTTATTATGAAGCACAGTCAAATCTGCAATTGTCAAAAGCAATCACAGCGTATTCTTTGAATAACAGTAGTTTTGCAAAAAACAGTACTTTTAAAATTAATGTTTTATAGATATTATTCGAAAGCATTTGTAATATAGTGCAAATATTCGATTATTTGTGACAGATAATCAAGGTCTGCATCACCGTTAATTACAAAATCGGCTTCTTTTCTTGTTGGTAAAATATATTTTTGTCCGGCACAGATTAAGTATTCCCAATGTTTTAGTGCGTTTTCAATATCTTGATTTCTTTCCGATTCTGCCCTTTGAATAAATCTTTTTTTGCGTATATCATCACTTGCTTCGATATATATTTTTATATCAAAAATATCTTTTATTCCGTCAAAAAGCGTTGCTGTACCTTCAATTATAGTAATTTTTTCTGCTTTAACAGGTATTGCATTCGGAACTGATATGCCTGTTCCGTTTGGTAAATATCTTGGTGATTTTATGTTGTTGCCAATAGAAAGATTTTCTAAATCATCATACAATACATCAAGCTGAAATCCATCAGGAGAATCAATGTCATATCCGCTATCTCTTAATTTGTCAAAAGTACCATATTTTAAAATAAGAGAAGATATATCTTTAAAATAGTTATCTGTGCTTAAAATAGAAACAGGAAGATTTAAATCTTGTGTAATTTTTTGTATTTGAGCACAAATAGTTGATTTTCCTGACGCAGAAGCACCTGTAATCCCAATTAAAAGACGCTTGTCGGGGTTATTGATTAATCGTTTTGAAAAATTTGATATAAAATCCGGTCGTATTTCTATAATCATAGGTTTTTCATACTTTTTGTCAAAAGCAATAAGTTGTTTTAGCTTAGTTTGCAAATAAAATGCAAGAAGCTCTCTGCCACTTCTTTGTGACAAATCAGGCTTCATCATTTTATCTTTTGAAGTTAATTCACTTTTTAACAAAGGGTATATCATACGTCCAAATTCATTTAAATTGATTTTTAGATATTTTAAAACAAACAAAAAAAAATTTCTACTACTATTATTTATATTTGAATTATTTTTTATTTATTGTAAAATATATATAAATAGTAGAAAAGGAGAAAATATGGAAGTTTTGTCAAAAAACGAAGGTTTGATTACACAGATTATAGGCCCTGTAATTGACGTGGAATTTCAACAAGGCGAATTACCGGAAATCTATAATGCTTTAAAAATATATAAAGATGACGGTTCTTATATTATTGCTGAAGTTCAACAAATGTTGGGTTCAAATAGAGTTAGAACTGTTGCTATGGCATCTACTGACGGTTTAAAAAGAGGTATGAAGGTTGAAAATACTTATGAACCCATAAAAATACCTGTTGGCAAACCAATTTTAGGTAGAATTTTAAATGTTGTAGGTGAACCTGTTGATGAACAAGGGCCTATTGAAACAGAAAATTATTTACCAATTCACAGAGAATCGCCAAAATTGGTAGACCAAAATACAAATGTTGAAGTATTAGAAACAGGTATTAAAGCTATTGATTTGCTTCAACCGTACCAAAAAGGTGGTAAAATTGGTTTATTTGGCGGTGCCGGAGTAGGAAAAACAGTTCTAATTCAAGAATTAATCCACAATATTGCAATGGCACACAACGGGGTATCCGTATTTGGTGGTGTAGGCGAAAGAACTCGTGAAGGAAATGACCTTTGGAATGAGTTTAAAGAAAGTGGAGTTCTTGATAAAGTAGGTTTGATTTATGGTCAAATGAATGAGCCGCCCGGAGCAAGAATGAGAGTTGGTTTATCTGCTCTTACTGCTGCTGAATATTTCAGAGATTTTTCAAAACAAGATGTATTATTATTTATTGATAATATTTTCAGATTTACACAAGCAGGTTCTGAAGTATCTGCCTTATTAGGTCGTATGCCATCAGCCGTTGGTTATCAGCCAACTTTGGCAAATGAAATGGGTGATTTGCAAGAGCGTATTACATCAACAAAAGATGGTTCTATTACATCTGTTCAAGCAATTTATGTACCTGCGGATGATTTGACTGACCCGGCTCCTGCTACTACATTCTCACACTTAGACGCATCAACCGTATTGTCAAGACAAATTGCTTCATTGGGTATTTATCCTGCTGTTGATCCTTTGGCTTCAAATTCAAGAGTTCTTGATCCTAACGTAATTGGTGAAGAACACTATGAAACGACAAGAAAAGTGCTTGAAATATTACAAAAATACAAAGAATTACAAGATATTATTGCAATTCTTGGTATGGATGAATTATCTGAAGAAGATAAAGAAACAGTAAACAGAGCAAGAAAAATTCAAAGATTTTTATCTCAACCTTTCTTTGTTGCTGAACAATTCTCAGGTATAGCAGGTAAATACGTAAAACTTGAAGATACAATTAAAGGCTTCAAAGAAATTATTGAAGGTAAGCATGATGATTTGCCTGAACAAGCATTTTACATGGTTGGTACTATTGAAGAAGCGGTTGAAAAAGCAAAAACATTACAATAAAGGATTGATATGCACCTAAAAATAATTACACATGAAGATATAATATTTGATGAAGATGTAAATGAAATATATTCCAAAGGGATTGATGGCGAATTTGGTATATTAAAAGGACATGAGCCGATTATGTCTGCGTTGGATATTGGTGTAACAAGAATAGTTCAAGATAATGATACGAAATTGTTTACTACTATGGGTGGTATATTTCAATTTAAGGATGACGAAGCTGTTATTTTAACAGATGCGGGCGAATTTGGTGGCGATATTGATGTTGCACGTGCAAAAGAGGCAAAAGCCAGAGCAGAAGCAAGGTTAGCAGAGTTGGATGCTTCAATAGATGCCAAAAGAGCAGAGGCAGCTTTATCAAGAGCAATGGTTAGATTAAAAGCTGCATTAAAAAAATAATTAAAATATTCTTGCAAAAAAAAATATTTTATAGTAGAATAAAAACACAAAAGGAAGACTTATCCGGAAGAGTGCCAGAGTGGTTGATCGGAGCGGTCTTGAAAACCGTCGTACGTGACGAGCGTACCGTGGGTTCGAATCCCACCTCTTCCTTTTTTAGTCCATAAGCAAACTGCTTATGGACTTTTATTTTTGTAAATATTTATTAAAAATAACTAAAGTTTAATTTGTGTTATTTCGACTCTTTAAAAGTGAAGATTAATATCTTTTGGATGTAGTATTAATAATTATTTTAATATTTTGTTTAAACTTCGTTATATAGCAGCAAAGGAGGTATTTATGGGAACACCTGTCGGAAAAACGCCAAAAACAACACAAAATGCGAGACAAAAACCGGTTACAAAGAAAAACACTGCTAAAACGCAGCAAGGTCAAAATGCTCAGAAAGCACAGCCCAAAAAACGTGAATATGCTGTTGGTGCAGATGGAAGAAAAATTGATGTAACGAGCGTTTTTGATCAAATTGAAAAAAATACTCAACAAGATTTAAAAGATCAAGAAAAATTTATGCAAGACATGTTTGGTGATGTGCTTTAATTGGTGTAATTTGTTGAATTAAATGGTTCTCTGTAAGGAGAACCATTTTTTGTATAAAGATTTTCTAAAGACACTTATAAATTGGTGTAAAATAAAAATTGTAAGTTCGATGTTATGAATTTTGATATATGGAGGAATTTATGAAATTAGGTATTTTTGGTTATGGTAACTTGGGTAGAGGTGTTGAATATGCGGTTAAACAAAATGATGATGTGGATTTAGTTGCAATATTTACAAGACGTAATCCTAATGATTTAAATGTATTAACGGCAAATGTTCCGGTTTTAAATGTTTCTGAAATAGAAAATTGGAAAGATAAAATTGATGTTTTAATATTATGTGGAGGTAGTGCAACAGATTTACCCGAACAAACACCAAAATATGCAAAAATGTTCAATGTTGTCGATAGCTTTGATACTCATGCCAGAATTCCTGAACATTTTGCAAATGTTGATACGGCAGCAAAAGAAACAGGACATACGGCAGTTATTTCTGTTGGTTGGGATCCCGGTTTGTTTTCTTTGGCAAGAATGTATGCAAATGCTATTTTACCTGACGGAAAAGATTATACTTTTTGGGGTAAAGGTGTAAGTCAAGGTCATTCAGACGCTGTTAGAAGAATTGAAGGGGTGCAGGATGCAAGACAATACACTGTTCCTGTTGATGCTTCATTAAATGCCGTAAGAAGTGGTGAAACTCCGGAACTCTCTGTGAGAGAAAAACATACAAGGGAATGTTATGTTGTATTAAAGGAGGGTGCTGATGCTAAGCGTGTTGAACATGAAATTGTTTCGATGCCAAATTATTTTGATCAATATGACACTACTGTTCATTTTATTTCTCAAGAAGAATTAGATAAAAATCATAAAGGTATTCCGCATGGCGGATTTGTTATAAGAAATGGTAAAACAGGTCTTAATAATGAAACAAATCACACAATTGAATTTAGTTTAAAACTTGATTCAAATCCTGAATTTACATCAAGCGTGTTGGTTGCATTTGCAAGAGCAGTTTATAAATTAAATCAAGAAGGTCAATTCGGATGTAAAACAATTTTTGATATTGCTCCTGCTTATTTAAGTGCAAAAACTTCTGACGAATTAAGAAAAATAATGCTATAATAAAATTATGAAAACAAAACTTATAAAAAATAATAGCGATGAATTAATAGTATTTTTAAGCGGATGGGGATGTGATGAACATTCTTATAAAGATATGAAATCATCAAGGGATGTATTAATCTGTTGGGATTATACATCTCTTGATTTTGAATTCAATTTTGAAAATTATAAAAAAATATACTTAATTGCATATTCAGCAGGTGTTTTTGTTTCCGGATTAATAAAAGATAAGCTGCCTAAATTTAGTTATAAAATTGCTGTAAACGGAAATCCAAAGCTTTTCGATAATAAATACGGTATATCAAAAAATATTGTTGATATATTTAAAGGTTTAAATTTAGAAAATTATATGGATTTTAGATTAAATTATTTGGTTCGTAACTCTGAGGAATTGGAATTTTTTAATTCACACCAGCCACATCGCACATTTGAAAGTTGTTTCTGTGAATTAGATAAACTTGAAAATTATTACGCTGATAGCTATAATGTTGTTGATTTTGACAAAATTATTTTATCTGATGAGGATAAGATTTTTCAGTTAGATTTTCAAAAAGAATATTATAAAGGTAAATACAAAATTTTGAAAAATGCCGCACATGATGTATTTTATGTATTTAGAAATTTTGACGATATTTTAAGTTTTGCAGATATGTAAATTTTACTTAATAAAATAGCAAAAAATACTAATATAAAAACTTTATATTAGTGTAGGTGTAGATAGGAAAGGTTTTAAAATTATGTCTTTAGGTATTATTGGTGTTTCTTCAAATATTGTTTCTCCAAAGAGGACAGAACATCCAAATCATTGGTATACTCCGACAAAAAATCCTAATGATGTAATGAAGGAAGAAGCAGATAAATTTATAAAAAAACAAGAAGAAAAATCAAAGGCAAAACCTGCCGGAGAAAGAAATCTTGGTGATTGGTTAAATGTAGGTATGTCCTATGTTAAAAAGTTCGTTGAACTTGGTGAGCAATCAAAAAAATATTAATTAAAAAAGACTGCACAAGCAGTCTTTTTTATTGCTGATGTGTGCAATTGAAAAAACTATTTTTTATTATATTTTTAATAAAAAGGAGTTTTTATGATAACAACATTAGATAAAGAAAACTTTTCAGCAGAAACAGAAAAAGGATTAAAATTAATAGAATTTTACGCAGATTGGTGCGGTTTTTGTACAAGACAGGAGCCTATCTTAGAGGAATTGGATAAAATATGGATAGGCAGAGTTAATACGGATGAAAACAGGGAAATTGCAAGGATATACAAAATTAATTCTTTGCCGTCGTTTGTTTTATTAAAGGACGGAGAAGAAGTAGAAAAATTTTCAGGTCTTCATTCAAAATTTGATATTATGAATATAATATCAAGGCATCTGGTTAATTAAACCGTAATACCTTGATTTGTAATGTATTTTTCTTTATATAAGTCAAAGTTTGCTTTAAATTCTTCTTCACCTGAATTTTTTAAAGTATTTAAGTATTGGTGTTTATCAAATGCTGATTGTTCTATTTGAATTATACAAACTGCAACATTTGAACAGTGATCAGAAACACGTTCAATATTGTTTAAAACTTCTGTAAGCATAAATCCAAGTTCAATGGTACAATCACCTTTTTGCAGTCTTTCAATGTGATTGTTTTTTGCTGTACCAATTAAAATATCAATAACTTGTTCAAGCGGTTCAACTTTTTTTGCTTTTTCAATATCATTTTCACAAAATGCTTCCATTGTAATATCCATAATTTCTGAAAGAGCATTAACTACTGCATTTAATTCAAATTTTGCATCATCCGAGAAGGTTATTTGTTTCTCATTCATTTCTTTTGCCACTTTAAGTATATTAACTGCGTGGTCGCCTATTCTTTCAAAATCACTGATAGAATGCAAAAGTTTTGAAATTTCGTGGCTATCTTTTTCTGTTAAATCTTTATTAGAAAGTTTAACTAAGAAAGTTCCTAATTTATCTTCGTAAAGGTCAATTCTCGGTTCTTTACGAAGTATTTTTTCCATACGGTTTTCGCTAAATTTGTTAATCATTTTTATAGAGCGGAAAAAGTTTTTCTTAGCCATAATGCCCATTCTATCGGCAATAGTTTTACATTCACCGATTGCAAAAGAAGGAGTATTTAACAATAAGTCGTCAAGAAATACTGTTTCTTCGTCTTTTTCGGTTTTAGATTTAACAGCCCATATTGCAATTTTTTCAATTTGCTTAATAAAAGGAAATAAGAATACTGTTGTCATAACGTTAAATGCTGTGTGAGCACAAGCGATACCAACAGGGTTTATGGTATTAGTTATAATTTGTGAATGAAAAATATAATGTTCTGCAATATAATCTAGAATAAAGAAAAGCGGTAAGCAAATCAGTACACCGAAAATATTACAAGTAATATGTGCAACAGCAACACGTTTAGCATTGGTATTTACACCTATACTTGAAATTAATGCGGTAACGCATGTTCCAACATTCATACCCATAACTATTGGTATTGCCATTTCGCAAGTTATACCACCTGTCATTGATAATGCTTGCAAAACACCGATAGATGCTGCGGAACTTTGAATTACACCTGTAAAAATTATACCTATAAACAGACCCAATAATGGATTTGTAAATGCGGTTAAAAGATGAGTAAATTCCGGCATATTTGCTAACGGTTTCATTGCACCTGCCATAATTTGCATGCCGTACATTAATACTGCAAAACCTATTAATATTGAGCCAACACTTTTTGTTTTATCACGTTTTGCACTCATCATCATAATAATACCGATAAGTGCAACTATTGGTGAAAAGGATTCGGGTTTTAAAAGTCTTAAAAAGAAATTTGTACTTTCTATGCCTGATAATGACAAAATCCAAGCTGTTAAAGTAGTACCAACATGAGCACCCATAATTACTCCAATGGTTTGTCCAAGTTCCATAATACCGGAGTTTACTAAACCTACAAGCATTACTGTTAATGCTGATGATGACTGAATTGCAATTGTTATGCCTGCACCTAGTACTAACGACTTAAACGGATTTGAGGTCATTGCTTTAAGCATTTTTTCCAGTTTTCCGCCTGCAACCTTTTCCAGACCTGATGACATAACATTCATCCCATATAAAAAGAACGCTAAGCCACCGCATAGTGTAAATATTGAAAATATATCCATAAATCTTTTTCCTTCCCTTGTGTACAATTATATTTTAGGAAAGAATAATTATATTATCAATAATATGTTGCTGATTTGTAAAACTAATCATTTTAAAATTGTAACACTTCTGTAACAAAGAGTAAAAAACGTGTTAGACATTGTGAGTGGTGTCAAAGACAGGTTTACTTTACTTTTCTGAAAAATTCTTCAGTGATTAATTGAGAATATTTCTTGTTTTCATTTAATGATATAAGCATTTTTGAATTATTTTTATCTGTATCAATTGCGGATATAATTCCACCTACTTGACCTATTGGCAATTTATTAATTTTTGCCGTAAATCTTACATAAGGTACGCTATGATTATAGGCATTCATTGTTCCTTGTTTTGTTATGGTAAAATCATCTACTTGTAAAGACTGATATTTAAATTTTTTTAAAAAATCCTGCAATTTTTCATTAACAGTTCCGTTTTTAAAATCTGCTTCTGTTAAAATAGGCTTTTTGGCTGTATTTACAATAATAAGTTTTTGACCGGTTGCTTCATGTTCTGCTAAAACTCCTTCATAACCGAACGCACTTGCTGCTTTATCAATAGAATATTCATCTGATAGTGCTGAAAAATCTCCGATTTTACTTGCACGTTCAAGTGTTGCTTCTTTTGAATTACTTACGTACTTATTATATAAATCCGTTACCCATTCTTTACCGCCAATAGAGAAAAATCCTATTAGTGCTAATGCTAAAATTATTATTTGTAAAATTTTTTTAATACATCCCATAGTTTTTTTATTCCGCTCATCGCTTTACATGATATTATTTTAATAGGAATTTAAATTCATGGCAATACAAGATGTAAATTATATAAATAGTATTGATGTAAACATTTCAGATGCAACTCCTGCAATGCAGCAGTATTTAGAATTAAAACAGGAACATCAAGATAAAATTTTGCTTTATAGAATGGGTGATTTTTATGAAACATTCTTTGAAGATGCTGTTAGAATGTCAAAAGAACTGGAAATAACTTTAACTGCACGTGATTGTGGCAGTGTTATAGGTAAAATTCCGCTTGCAGGTATTCCTGCAAAGGCTGTTGAAGTTTATTTGGAAAAATTAGTTAAAAAAGGAATAAAAGTTGCGATATGTGAGCAATTAGAAGATCCAAAACTCGCAAAGGGTATTGTTAAACGTGGAATTACACGTATTGTTACTGCCGGAACTATTACAGAAAGTAATTTACTTGATAAAAACCAAAATAATTACATTTGTGCAATGTTTTTAGATGAAAAAAGTGATTTATATGGTTTTGCGTATACAGATATTTCAACCGGTGAGTTTAGGGTAACTCAGGCTTCTTATAATTTAATAATTTCTGAACTTGCACGAATAAGACCTTCTGAAATTATTGCACCTGCTGCTCAACAGAAGATATTGCCATTCCAAATAGTTCCTGAGCAAAAAGTTGATTTGCCTGATGAAATTACTGCAAATTACAATTGTTCAATGCTTCCTAAAAATGTTTTTGAAGAAAATTTTTCAAAAAACAATTTAAAAGCAGCTTTAAAGATACAAACTCTTGACGGACTTGGTTTTGATGATTGTAAATTGGGCTTTAGGGCAGCAGCAGCACTGTTAGGATATATCTGGGAAACTTTAAAAGAGAAATTTCCAAAATTTGAAGCTATAGAGCCTTATATACTTTCAGAATATGTTTTAATTGATTCAAGTACAAGAAAAAATCTTGAATTGGTAGAAACATTAAGAGAAAAAAATAAATATGGCTCGCTTCTTTGGGCATTAGACAAAACAAAAACAAATATGGGTGCAAGGTTATTACGTTCATGGATTTGCCAGCCGTTAAAAGATGTTGAACTAATAAAAAAACGTCAGGATTTTGTTTCGGAGTTGATTAATCTTGAAGAAATAAGACTTTCTTTGGCAGAGTCTTTAGAGCAAATTTATGATATACAAAGGCTTGCAACAAGATTAAGTAATGGTTCTGTTTCTCCTAAAGATTTTGTTAGTTTAAAGGCTTCATTGCAAAGAGTACCTGAAGTTTTAGATGCTGTTTCTGTGATTGATACAGATTTGTTTGAGGATGTCAGAAGTTTTGCACCTGAACTTGCAGATTTTGCAGATATTATTGACAGGACAATTCAAGAAAATCCTTCTATGCTTTTAAAAGAAGGAGGCATTATCAAAGAAGGTGTCAGCGGTGAGTTGGATTATCTTAATGACCTTTTAACAGGTGGAGAAAATTGGCTGAGAAATTTTGAGGAACAAGAAAAAGAGCGTACTGGAATTAAAAACTTAAAAATAGGGTTTAATAAGGTTTTTGGCTACTTTATTGAGGTTACAAATTCAAATTTAAATCTTGTGCCTGATACTTATATAAGAAAACAAACTTTAACCGGCGGTGAAAGATATATAACTGAGGATTTAAAAAAACACGAAGACGAAGTTCTTAATGCACAATTTAAGGCTAGAGAATTGGAATATAAATTGTTCTGCGATTTTAAAGATTATGCAAAGGAATTTGTTTCAAAAGTCAGAATTTTAGCGGAAAATATTGCAAAACTGGATGTTTTAAATTCATTTGCAACGGCAGCACTGGAAAATAACTATTCAAGACCTGTTGTAGATGAAAGTAATGATTTTATTGTAGATAATGGCAGACATCCTGTTTTGGAATTGATTTTGCCGTTAGGTGAGTATGTTTCAAATGATTTGGAACTTTGTGCAAATTCGTCAGATAAAACTCAATTTATGATTTTAACAGGTCCTAATATGGCCGGTAAATCTACATTTATGCGTCAAAATGCACTAATTGCACTGATGGCTCAAATAGGTTCTTATGTCCCTGCTGATAGTGCAAAAATTGGTGTTGTTGATAAGATATTTACTCGTGTTGGGGCAAGTGATGATTTAACTCTTGGTCAATCAACCTTCATGGTTGAAATGGTAGAAACCGCTTATATTTTAAATTCGGCAACAGAAAGAAGTTTAATTTTGTTGGATGAAATAGGTCGTGGTACAAGTACTTATGACGGTGTTGCAATTGCTTGGGCTGTTGCTGAATATATTGTTCAAAATATTAAGGCTCGTTGTATTTTTGCAACTCATTATCACGAATTAAATGTGATGACACAGTCATATCCGCAGATTAAAAATTATAGAATTACTATAACAGAGAAAGATGGAAATATTATTTTCTTGCGTAAAATTGTTCAAGGCGGTGCTAGTAAAAGTTATGGAATTCAAGTTGCTAAAATGGCAGGTTTGCCGTCAATTGTTTTAGAACGTTCAAATGAATTAATGAATAAATTACAAAAAAATCAAGTTAAAAAAATTTCTTCAAAAAAATCTGTCGAACCTGAAGTTGATGTTCCTCAATTAAATCTTTTTTAATATATCCTTGTACTAATTTCTTGCACATGATAATATTTAGAAAACGAGATAAGGAGTATATTATGGGATTATTAGACAAGAAACCTGAAAAGATATTAAAAGACGCATTAAAAGTTTTAGGTAAAAAACAATTATCGTTAATTGTGCATGGAAGCAGTTTCCCTGATGTTGAATCAGAAGATACTGCATACGGAACATATAACTCAAACGGTGCTAAAAGTTTAATGGATTATATTTCCGGTGTATTTACTTCAATACAATTGGGGCCGAATGGTAAATTAAAATCTTGTGACAGTTCTCCATACACAAGCACAATTTTTTCAGGGAATCCTTTATTTATTGATTTGAAACAATTAACTACAAAAGAATGGGATAGTATTTTATCTGAAGATACATTTAACGCAATAGTAAATGAAAATCCAAATAAAAATGTTAATAAAACGTCATTTTCGTATGCTTATAAACGTCATGATGATGCATTAAATGAAGCGTATGAAAACTTTTTGAAATCGGAAGAATTAAAAAAACGCAGAAAACAATTTGAAATTTATAAACATGAAAATTCGTCATGGCTTGATAAAGATGCTTTGTATCAAGCATTATCAGTAGAACATGGTAACGATTATTGGCCTTTATGGAAGTCTGAAACTGATAAAAACTTGTGTAATCCAAAATCTATTGAACAAAAAATGGAATATGCAAAAAGAATACAAGAAATAGAAGAAAAATATCAACGTGAAATAGATTTTTATAAATTCTGTCAATTTGTATTGAGTTACCAATCAGAAGAAACAAAAAAATATGCAGATAATAAAAAATTAAAAATGATAGCAGATAGGCAAGTAGCATTCTCTGATAGAGATATCTGGGCATATCAACAATATTTCTTAGAAGGTTGGATGTTAGGTTGTCCGCCGGATTACTTCTCTGCTGACGGTCAGGCTTGGGGATTTCCTGTTATGAATCCTGAAGTTATGTTTAACGAGGACGGCTCTTTAGGTGATGGCGGAAAATTAATGAAGGAATTATTCAAAAAAATGTTCCGTGAAAATCAAGGTGGTGTACGAATAGACCATATTGTAGGTTTAATTGACCCTTGGGTATATAAGGCAGGTTGTAAACCAAAAATAGAAGAAGGTGCAGGAAGGTTGTATTCTTCTCCTGAACACGAATTTTTGAAAAAATTTGCAGTGATAACAGAAGATAATTTAAACTTTGAAGTAGAAGCAGATAAGGAACAAAGAGTTCAAAATCTTACAAAGCCTCAAATTAAGGCTTATGGCAGATTAATTGAAAAAATCGTTATTGCAGCCGCTAAAGAAGAAGGTTTAAGTAAAAACTCTATCGTTTGCGAAGATTTGGGTACTTTAACAAATCCTGTTGCAGCAGTGTTAAAAGAATATGGTTTGTTGGGTATGAAATTAACGCAATTTGTTGTTCCGGAAAAAGAGGATCACCCTTACAGATGCAAAAATATAACGGAAAGATGTTGGGCAATGGTCGGTACTCATGATAACAAGCCTATTTCTATGTGGGCTGATTCGTTGGTAAATACTCACGAAGCATATTTGCATGCAAAATCGCTTGTTGAAGACTTATTTCCTAATTGCGATAATAAAGATGATATTATTGTAAAATTGACTCAAGATGCTGAATTTTTGGCTAAAATAAAATTGGTGGAAATATTTGCTTCTAAAGCAGAAAATGTACAAATATTCTTTACTGATTACTTTAATATAAAAGATGTTTATAATGTTCCGGGTACATCCGGTGATGTTAATTGGTCTTTGAGATTGCCAAACAATTTTAACACCATGACACCTATTGATTTACCTGAAATATTAAAAATGGCAATAGAAGCAAGGGGTGCTGAATTTGCTGATAAACATCATAAATTAATTACTCAATTGAACAGTCTGTAAAATATGTTAAAACGTATACTAATATTACTTATATTAATGTTTCTTCCAATTTCGGCAATGGCTCAAATTGCAAATGAAGCACGTCTTAACTACAACAAAGGTATTGATTTTTATAAAATAGGTCAATATGAAAAGGCGGCTGAATATTTTAGAGAAGCAATAAATATTAGTCCTGATTTTATAGATGCATATTACAATTTAGGCAGTATATACGAATTTTTGGAACAATATCAATCTGCTTTACCGGTATTTGAACAAATTTTTATAAGACAACCGAGTGATTTTGAAGCAGTATATAAGGCTGCCTATGTTGCGTATAAGTTAGGACAAAAAGAAAAAGCTTTGCAATATGCAACAGCAATACCAAAATCATCTTCTCAATACAATTCAGCAAAAAAATTGATTAGTCAAATAAAATCAGGCGGAGTGGCTAATCCGATGAAAGTTCCGTTGCAGTCTATTGATACTGTAACTGCTCAAAATTCATATCTTTTTGAAGGTATACAGGGTCCAACAGGCATGGTTACAGATGATTTGGGAAATTTGTACGTTGCTTGTTATGCTGACAATTCTATTACAAAGATATATACAACAGGACAACGTGTAATATTTGTAAAAGATAAACGTATAAACGGTCCGATAGGTCTTGCTATTGATAATGCAGGTAATTTATATGTGGCAAATTACGGTAACAATAATGTATTAAAAGTTACAAAAAATGGTATTATAAATATTCTTATTGCAAATATTGACAAGCCTTACGGATTGTATCTGAAAGGTAATATGTTATTTATTTCATCTCAAGGGTCTAATTCTGTTCTGAGATATAAGTTGCATAATTAAGATTGTCAAGTATTTTCGATGTTGAATAAGATTTGTTTAACGTATAAAAATGGATACCGTGAATTTTATTTTCAATTAATTCTTGACACTGCTCAGTTGCAAAGTCAATACCTATTTTTTTTATATCGTCTTTATTATATTTGTATTTTTCGAGTGTATCCATAAGTTTTTTAGGAAGTGTAACTTTTGCTAAAGATAACATTTTATCCAGTTGTTCATAGCTTAATATTGGTAAAATTCCTGCAATAACAGGAGTACTTATATTTTCTTTTCCTAATAGCTCTTTATATTTGAAAAATTTATCATTATCAAAAAACATTTGCGTAAAAATTACATTTCCACCTGCGTTTAATTTCTTTTTTAAATTTTTAATATCAGTATTTAAATCAGGTGCTTGAAGATGTCCTTCCGGATATCCTGCAACTGCAATTGCAAATTCCGTGTGAAGATGCAAATATTCTACAAGTTCATTTGCATATCTGAAATCAAGGTAGCAAATTGTGTTATCTTTTGGTTCATCACCTCTTAATGCCAAAATATTTTCTATATTAAGAGATTTTAAATCATTTAAATAAGTCTCAATCTGTGTCTTGCTGGAACAGATACAAGTAAAATGAGGCATTACATTTAAATTTTTTTCTGATAAATATTTTACTATTTCGTAAGATTGTTCTTTATTTGAGCCACCTGCACCATAAGTTACCGAAATTAATGCAGGCTTATATTTTTTTAAACTTAAAATTTCATCAAAAAGTTTTGACGTTTTAGTTCCATCGGTATCATTTTTAGGCGGAAAAACTTCATAAGAAATTTGAGTTTTTTCTTTGTTATAAATGTCGTTTAATTTCATAATTCTATATTTCTTCAAATTCAGTTCTAATTACGCATAATTCTTCATCAGTATCTTTATTTTTAACAGATATTAATGCAATGTTTTCATCTGTTTGAACTTCTGATAGAACTTTGTTGCCATATTGAATTTCTTTTTTATAAACCATATCAATAGTTTTGGGTTTATATTTATCTCTGAAATCTTTAGGTAACGCTTCAAAAGCCCAGACAATATAATTCATATTATTAACGTGCTTATTCACGTCAATATCATCATATCTTACATTAAATTCGGCTGTGTAATCAATTCTTTCCGGAGCATGAACTTTTAAAAAGTTTAAATCATCTTCACGTTTTTCAACTTTTGTAAATTTATCAGGAAAAATATCACAAGGCATAGCCATTGATTTATCCTTTAAATTAACCAAAGCCCAATAACTTATTACTCTGCCAATTAATTCATTATTGTCTTTGTCGTAAATATCAAAATCACGATGAGCAAATAATTTATTATATCCTCTTGCTTCTGTTTTTATTAAAAGATTTTCTATGTTTTGAGGATAGTTATTAAATTCCATGTGGTATTTTAGTAAGAACCAACCTAAATTTTTCGGATAAACTTCGTTGTATCCAAAACCGCCTTTATCTGCTGCGATTGTAGCCACGTCTTGTAAAAAATTCAAAAAAGCAGACGGTTTTAACATTTTATTGTAATCCATTTCACTGTATCTTACAAAAAATTCTTTATTATAGTAGTATGGTGATTTTTCGTTTATCATAATGATTTATAATACTCCTTTATTAATTTACAGTCATCTTCTATATTTGGGCTTTCACAAACAACAGTCCCTTTTATATTAAACTTTTTCATAGCTTTCAGCAAATCTTTGTAATTCATATCGGAGTCTTGTAAAGGTAAGTGATTTTTTTCTCCTTTATCGGAATATGCTATACCTGCAAGGTGTGCGTGAAAATTATTCAAAGCGACATCTCCAAGTTCAGTACCAATTTTTTCTAAAATTGAACAAAAATCATCATAAGTGTTAAAACCGCCACCGCTTCTTGCATGTACGTGTGCAAAATCAACACAAGGTAAAACTTGATTAAATTCTTTTGATAATCTTACAATTTCATCAACATCACCCCATTGAGTTCCTTTTCCGGTTGTTTCAGGTCTTATCCATATTTTATTATTTTCTTTTTCTAAAATATCAATAATTTTCGATGTTTGTTCAACCACACGTTTAAAAACAACTTTTTTGTCATTTCCAAGATAAAATGCTGCGTGATAAGTTATGCTGTAACCGCCAAATTCATTGGCAACCGTTGCCGTATCAACAATTCTGGTAATACTTGCGTCAATTTTTTCCTGCTCTCTTGCATTTAAGTTTATATAATAAGGACCGTGTGCAGTAAATGTGAATTTTTTAGAAGCCTCTTTAACAAGTTTTCGTGAATTTTCACTCATTCTGACACCTTGTACAAATTCAACTTCAATACCGTCTAAATTCATATTTTCTAAAACTTTGAATGCATCAGAATATCCTATTTTTTTATCTGTTCTTAACGGCATACCCGCTGTTAGAAATTTCAATTCGTTCATTATTTGAATACCTCTCCAACTTTTGGTGCAAGAATTTTTATAAAATCCTGAGCATTACCAACAAAGAAACTTCCAAATTGAATAGCCGTAGGGCAAATAAAACCTTTTCCTGTTGCAATGTAAAATCTGTCTGTTTCAACTTTAGATATTGCTCCGGGTTCATATTTTGATGAATCTTTGTCTATGTAGTTTGCCATAAAAATTTTAATCATATTGCCTCTAAAAGTTGTAGATGCAATTAAAAAAGGATTTAAACCTCTAATAAATCTGTCAATTTCAATGGCAGATTTTTTGTAATTTATATATAAATCTGCATCTTTTAAACTTTGACCTGTTACAAATTCTCCTTCCGGTTGTTTATATCTTGGAAGTTCGCCTTTTTCAAAATCATTTAAAACCGAAACAAGCATTTGCATTCCGAGTAAATTTAACCTGTTAAAAAGAGTTCCCATTGTTTCAAATGGTGCAATATTAACTTTTTTTTGCGTGATAATATCACCTGTGTCAAAACCTTCATCCATAAAATGAAGCGTAACTCCTGTTTCTTGTTCGCCATTTATTATAACGGTAGAATACGGATTTCCGCCTCTATATTTTGGCAGCAACGACGGATGAATATTAATAAAACCTATTTGGGGAATATCTAAAAGAACTTTTGGAATTTTATAATTAAACGAAGCAACAACAGCAGCGTCAATATTCAATGATTTTAAGTAATCTAATAATTTTGGGTCTTTCAATTTATCCCATTCAATAAAATTCATTCCTCTTGATTTTGCAAAATCTTTAAAATTATCATAAGTATTATGAGTTTTTTTAGGCCCCATAACTCCGACTATGTTAATACCGGCAGTCAAAAGCCCGTCAAGGCAAATGTATGCCATGTCGGGTATTCCTACAAATAAAATTCTTTTATTAAATGTGCTCATCGTAAAACCTTATAAAAAGGGGACAATTGCTTGTCCCCTTTTGTATTTCATTAAACTAAAGCAGTGTATGCTTCTGCTTGAGTTTTTAATATTTCAGCTTTATCAGTTTCTTCCCAAGGAACTTCTAAATCTGTTCTGCCCATGTGACCATAAGCAGCAAGTTTTTGATAGAATTTACCACCATTTTTAGAAGGTAAATTTCTTAAATCAAATTTATTAATAATTCCAACAGGTCTTAAGTCAAAATTTTTGCTTACTAATTCAGATAAATTTTCATCAGAAATTGTACCTGTACCAAAAGTATCAACCAAAACTGAAATAGGTTCTGCAACACCAATAGCATAAGCCAACTCTATTTCACATTTTTCAGCCAAACCTGCCTTTACTATATTTTTAGCAACATATCTTGCAGCATAAGCGGCAGAACGGTCAACCTTCGTTGGATCTTTACCTGAAAAAGCACCGCCACCGTGACGAGAATAACCGCCGTATGTATCTACAATAATTTTTCTTCCCGTTAATCCTGCATCACCTTGAGGGCCGCCGATTACGAAACGTCCTGACGGATTGATTAAAATAATTGTATTTTCATCAGGTTTTATGGTTTCATTTTTGAATACGTAGTTAATAACGTGTTCTTTTAGGTCTTTTTCAATTATTGATTGAACTTTTTGATTGTCGCTTTCTGTACCGATAACGGGATCGTGTTGAGTTGAAATAAGAATTGTATGAATTCTTGCAGGTTTTCCGTCAACATATTCAACTGTAACTTGTGATTTACCGTCAGGTCTTAAGTAATCAACAATACCTTTTTTTCTTACTCTTGATAATCTGTAAGATAATTTGTGAGCAAGGCTGATAGGTAAAGGCATTAACTCAGGAGTTTCGTTACAAGCATAACCAAACATAATACCTTGATCGCCTGCACCGATGTCTTCTGTTTCGCTGTTTGAGGTATCAGCATTATTATTTCTTGATTCAAGTGCTTTGTTTACACCGCCGGCGATATCTGTTGATTGTTCATCAATACTTGTTAAAACGGCACAAGTTTTGTAGTCGAACCCTCCACCGTTTTCACCAATGTAACCGATATTTTTAATTGTATTTCTAACAACTTGAGGAATATCTACATAACAATCGGATGTGATTTCACCGCAAACAAGTGCCATACCTGTTGTTACGGTTGTTTCTGCGGCAACACGTGATTTGTTGTCTTTTGTTAAAAATTCGTCTAAAATTGCATCTGAAATTTGATCGCAAACTTTGTCAGGATGACCTTCAGTTACGGATTCAGACGTAAATAAAAAGTTTTTTGATGCCATTTCGCATTCTCCTTAATTTATATGTACTCGCCGGTAAGTTTTTTATTTCCAACCCGGCACTCCTTAATCAACAAAATACTAAAACAAACACATGTAAAAATCAAATGAATAATAACCGCTTAAGTAGTACAAAAAACGACTTTAAAAATGTATACTGTGTAGCAGCATATAGTGCCGTTTATACAAACTTTTTATAAATACAACATTTTTTATAAAATGTTGTATTTATTATAACACAAAAATTATAAAATAAACATTTTGTAATTTTTATAAATTTCTTCTTGTTCAATTCCAATATATCGCATTGTTACAGCAGGTGAGGAGTGATTTAATATTTTTTGTAACATTGCAATATCATTATATTTTTTATAAAAATGATATCCAAAAGTTTTTCTTAGACTGTGTGTGCCTATATTTTCCCTTACGCCTGCTCTTTTACAGGCATATCTTATTATCCTATAAGCGGTTACTCTATCCATTCTATTGTTAAATATCGTTTTGAATAGCGGACTATTAACAGGTTTATTCTTTGTGTAAATTTCAATCATATTTTTAAGTTTTGAATTTAGAGGAAACTTCTTAAATTTATTCGTTTTTTGTTCTTTTATCTCAATATAAGCCTTGTTTTTTACATCTTTCACATCAAGCTTTAAAATATCAGATATTCTTAAACCGGAATTTATACCAAACGTAAAAAGCAATAAATTTCTATAGCTTTGCTTGGCTAAAAATTGTTCTACTTTTTTAATTTTTTGTAAGTTTCTAATCGGTTCAACTGCTGTCATATTAATCCTTTCTGTACTTTGTTCAATACAACATTTTATAAAAAATGTTGCATTGAAGGAGAAGTTAATATGAAAAAATTTAAGTCTGAAAAAGCATTTACTTTAGTTGAAACACTAATTATGGTCGGAGTAATTGGGATTATTGCAATAATAACAATTGTCAGTTTGCGTAACATGCGACCGGACAAAGACTACTCAATGATTCGAAAAGCCTATTCCGAAACAGCCAAAGCCGTAGCAACACTGGCAAATGACGATGATTTATATCCTGTACAAAAAACAGCATATAAAACAAATAAACTAAACAAATATCTCACCGCATTAATAAATAGGCAACTGGCAGTGGCAGAATATTCTTGTCAATATGATTTGGATAGTTTTTTTACTAATTATACCATAAAATGTGTTGGCTGTTGTGCTGAGATGAATGGTTTAAACTATATTGGTGCTAATTGTAATTGTTCAGAAATGTGTATGAGTAATAAGGCTTCGAATAGAAGATATTGCTACCCCAAAAATACAATTGAAGTAAATTCTACTACGTGTAAATGTGTTTGTAAACCTTGTGAAGAAGGGTCTTCTCAAGATGATAGGTGTGAATGTAATAAATGTAAAACTACTGATTGCAACGGCTTAGGCTATGGAGGATATAAAAATCCAGGTAAAACTTGTGATTGTATAAAGTGTGAAAAATGTCCTGACGGCTACGTATTTAAAGAAGGAGGTTCTTGTGAATGTAAAAAATGTCCTGACCTTAACCTTGACTGTCCGAATGGATATCTTGTCGGATCTGATGGCTGTCCGACAAGGTGTCGCTCAATATCTAGTTCAAGCAGTTCAAGCAGTTCATCATCAAGCGGCAGCACATTTGACTGTTCGGCAAATCCAAGCAATCCTGCTTGCAGTGCAGGTTCCAACGGAAACGATGATCCTTGCACTATTGACCCGTCTTCTTGTCAAGTGTTCAATCCTGATATACCGACAGATAATGCCGTAAATATAGGTACGGGAACTACTAACGGGGACAACAAAAACGGGACAACCGATTATATAATACCTAATTTTGAAGCAGGTTCTAGAGGTAACGTATTTACTAATACGACATTACCTGCAAATCACCCTAGCGACATGAAAACGACAAACAAATTCGCATACAGTTTTGCAAGTTTATTTGATACAAAGTCAAGCTCTTGTAATGGTACATCTTGTTCATTTGTAACAAAAGACGGTATGTCCTGGAGTGTTGTTGATAGATTTGCAACCAGTTCTAAAGACGCTATTATAACAGTTGACATAAACGGTAATAAAGGACCAAACTCGAAAACTACCGGAAATGTTGATCAATTTGACTTCCGTGTTGACGCAGGCGGTACAATAAGCGTATACGGTCAACTGCTAATGTTCAAAAGGCATTAAAAGCACTTGAAAGTCGTAAGTTCAGAAAAGAAGACTAATTACTTGTGAATAGTGGTCTGTCATTGCGAGAAAATCCTTGATTTTCGTGGCAATCCAGTTGAAATACTGGCAAACCAATTTACTTATTGGATTGCTTCGTCGTTACACTCCTCGCAATGACAAGATTACCGGATTACTTCGTTGTTACGCTCCTTGCAATGACAATTTTACTGATTACTTCATCACTTCGTTCCTCGTAATAACAAAATGGTGAACGGTTGACTGTTGTTGCAAGTTTCTGTTGGTTTCACATAATCTGCTGTCTGATTGTCGTGTTTTTTGTATAATTTTTATAGGTATTTTTTTATTAAATTCTTTTGTAAATTTTTTGTAACAAATAGGGTAAAAGCATGCAAAAAAAAATATTTACAGACCTTCTTTATAATATAAAAGTGTGTGTATAAGGAATGGGAATGAAAGTTAATTTAAACATATTTAAACCCGTAAAAGCAGTTAATTTTACAGGTTTTAACCACAAAAAATCAGAAAATGGTACTCAAGAGTTTGAATTTAACTTCCCCTACGACAGCAAAAAGTATGACTGTTATTTGGAAGTTTTTAGCGTTAAAAAAGACAGAAATGATAATTATAATGTCGATAAAATGCTTAAAAATACTGATTTAAACGTAAATTCAGTAAAAATTCCAAATGGCGGTGTTAAAATTGATATGGGTTATGCTTATGATGAATTAGAGTCAAAAGCACCATTTGCATATCGCTACAAATTAGTTGACAAACATGACAATTCAAAATCATTCTACCAAGTTGATGCAGGTTCTGTAATTGACTATTCAAAGAATGGTAACTTTGATAAATTTAACCTTGTAATGCAAAACGGAACTCAAGTTGCTAAAGGCGGTTCTATGACACTTGCTTTACCTGATTCTTATGCGGTTGGCTGGGTTTATGATGATAACGGAAAACCAATTTTAAACAAAAATGTTGAAGAAAAATCTAAATATGCAACAAAAACTTTCTCAAATAAAATGGGCGGTAACTTAGCAGGTATTGAAGCTAACGTTGACAGACTTAAAAAGGCCGGTTATTCAAGAATAGTTTCAACTCCTATCTTTACTGATGACAGTTTATCATCTCACAGTTACTGGAATAAAAACTGTATGCAAATGTCAAATTCAATAGGTAATATTGATAATTATGCATCTTTACAAAAGAAATTATTTAAAAACGGTATGAACTTTGTTTCAGACGGTGCGTTTGTAAACGAAGGTTTGGAAGGTGTTCACTTTAAACATATGTTAAAATGGGGTGAACAATCTCCATACTATAACTGGTTCAGAGCAAGCGGTTTACAATCAGGTCCTTTATCAATGGGTATCTTTGCTAAGAACAAAGATTATGTTGAACACAAAATTGTAAACTCTCCATACAAATATGAGCAAGGTGAAGACGGTCAAATTAAATCTTCTAAGAACCCTGATTATGACGCTAAAAAACCGACATTCGTTCAAATTTATGATAGCAGATTAGTTTCTGAAGAAGATAAAAAAGATACAAAACACTTAATCAAATCTTACGATAAGTTAGATACAGGTAATGCTTATGATATAAACAATCACAACGATACGGTTGTTCCATATTCATTTGAAATTAACCCTGAAACATACAACAAAAACGTTAAAAACTTAAACGCTTATAACAAAAATGCTGATAAGAAAATTATGTTAAATCAACCTCTTGCAGCAAAATTCTTAACTCAATCAGAATCTTATGTTTTGGAAGATAAATACGAAAACGGTTTTGAAACTTGGGATGCTAATACAGATATTGCAAAATTAAACTTTGTATTCTCTCACGCTGATACAAAACGTTTGGAAAATCTTGATCCGCACGAAAAAGAATTCCAAACAAACAAAATTAAAGCTAAAAACTTTGAAGCACAAGATTATGTTGTAAATTCAGGTAAATACTGGACAAGAAACAAATGATATTTTAAATGAATATGTTGCTAATTCGTTAAAGAATGTAAGTTCAGACCCTAAAAAAGCAATGGCACAAATTGCTGATTTAACTAAAAAAGGTGAACTTCCATCAAACAACGACATTAACGAAAATATTGTAGCAAATGTTATAAATGGTGATTACGAAACAAAAACTTCTAAAGTTACAAGTGATTATAAAGAATTAACACTTCAATCAATAATGTCATTACCTTTAGATTCAATTGAATTTGCTGATGATACAGTTGCAGTTCTTGGTTCATCTTTAGTTACAAATCGTGCAACAAAGGCAAATCAAATCGGTATGTCTCGTTACGAAATGTTTAAAGCAGGTAATCCTCAAGTAACTGCTGAAAACAAAGACACATACGCAAAAGCAGATTCATTATTTACAAACGAATTATTTACATTCACAAATGATGTAATGCAACAAGTTAATAAAAACTTAGGCGGAAAATTATTTGAAGGAAATAAAGTTACAAAACTTGGTAAATATGTATTACCGTTAGTAAATCAAGATATCGCAAAATATGCTTTAGTTAAAGCAGTTGATCCAAAAGCACAAGTAAAAGTTAATGAAGAAGGTGCTGTTTCTTATGATTACAACAAAATGAAAGAAGAAACTACGTTAGCATCAATGGGTATCTTAGCAGATTCTCCGGAAGATGAAGCAAACTTACTTGTAAAACATTTGAAAAACGGTGTAAGAAGAATATCATCTCAAGATAAAGACCAAATTACAAAAGCAATAACAAAACGTTTGGAAGGTTTAAATGAAAACAGTTTTGCATTAGCTGAAATGATTGTTGACAGAAACAATGCAGGTCTTGACTGGAGAATTGACGCAGCAAAAGATATCGCTGATATGGATGCTTTAAGAAACGGCAATGCTAACTTTAAAGACGAATGGTCAAGCGTTGTTGATTTCTGGAGAAACTTCTCTAAAGGTGTTATAGGTGAAAATAAAAACGCATATATGGTAGCAGAAGTTACAGATGAATTTGCGTTACATGATAATTCAGGTAAATTCTCAACTGCAAAAGATGCTGTTATGAAATTACATCAAGAAGCAGGTATGACAAGTATTGCTAACTATTCATATTTCTTCACTGATGTTGCTAACATCTTTAATAAAGACATTACAACAGGTGCGACTGTTGATCAAAACGGCAGAGAAAGAAAAATATTTGACAAAATGGTTGGTGGAGATAACTACTTAAATTCTGCACCATTGGATTCAATTCTTTATTCTTACACATTTGTAGGTAACCACGATAAACCTCGTATGTTACACTGCTTGTCATTAGATATGGAATTATTCCACACTAATTTTGCAAACAACTACAATCACAAGAAAATTGCAGCAGCAGTTTTGAAAGATAAAATGTATGACCAAGTTACTGATAGTGATATCAACAGCATTGACTTTAACAAAGTAAGCAACAAAGCAATTGCTATGGGCGATGCAATTAAGGGCGGTTTCGGAAAAGCATTGGGCAAAGTATTTCAAGGTCAAAGAAAAGACGAAGTATTCTCAGCAATAAGCAAATCAGTTGCAGATTTAGCTTCAGGTAAATTCGGTGAAAAAGAATTTTCTGCTGATGCATTCGGAACAAAACCTTTCGATGTTACAATTAAAGCCGTTATGACTCAAGCAGAAAAGAAACACGGTTTGAAACTTAACAACGATGAAAAATCTAAATTGTTCAATGCTACATTTGAAACTATATTAAAACCTGGTATGAGTAAATTTAAAGCAATGATGGGCTTCTTGGTAAGCTTACCGGGTAATCCTACAATGTACGCAGGTGATGAATTAGGTATTACAGGTTACGAAGAAAAAGCTAAAAACGTATACTTACAAAATCGTGGTTCATTACACTGGGAATGGTTAAATGATAACAATAAACAATTTATTAAAGACTTCTATAACGAAATGAATGCTACAATGGCATTAAGAGAACGTCCTGAATTGAAGTCTTTGAATGACGGAGCGCCATTTACATTGGATTTGCATCACGATACACAATCAGGTAAACCTGTTTCAGCAATTTTAAGACAATCTGCTGACGGTGCAATGGCTATAACTTTATTCAATGCAAATAACGTAAACTTGGATAAAGAAGCCGAATATGTTCCAACTCATGTTAAATTAGACAGCATTTCATTACATACAACTGATAACGATAAAGTAGGTTTAAGAGGTGGTTTACAAGTTGGTACAACATTCAAAAACGCTGATGACAGAGATAAATCTGTTTACAAAGTTTGTGAAGATGGCGGTAACTACTTCATTAAACGTTTCAACAGCGAAGAAGACTACAAACATGCAACAGGCAGATACAGAGATGATAACAAAATTGATATGTACAACAGCACATTGATTTTATACTCAGTTCCTGAACAAAAAGAAGTTAAAAAATCAAGAGTGATGTATAACCCTCAATACAATTTTGTATCAAACCCTTATCAATCTGCACCGAAAGTTGAAACCGGATCAAAATTGGCATTAATGGCAAAATAAATATAAAAAATAAAAACATTACAAGCGGGATGAGAAATCATCTCGTTTGTTATATTTTTATTTGATTTGTTACAATATTTTTTATTTTGTAAATTTTGGGGGTTGTTTTGTGTTTCAAAATTTGGTATTATGGGCATAATATAAATGTATATATGGATGTATACATTTAAAATGCGGTAATATTAAAAATATGGAGGTTTTTAATATGGGTCAAATATCTTTTTCAGGCTTAGCCTCAGGAATGGACACGAGTTCGTGGATTGAAGCCTTAGTTTCTATAAAACAACAGTCTGTAACTAATTTGCAAACAAAGCAAACTAAGGTGCAGGTGTCAAAATCTGTTTTAGATACTGTTAAATCTTCGGTATCTTCTTTAAGAACATCTGTTGAAAAATTAACTGATGCTAAGTTTGGCGGAAGTTTTGATTTATTTGCAAAAAATACAGTAACAACTTCCAATAAAAATGTTGTAACAGCATCCGTTACTTCAGATGCAGCAAGGCAATCTTTGGATATTGTTGTAAATAAGCTTGCAACATCTACGACAGCAACATCAAGTTTTAATTCAAAGATAAATGAAGATACCGTATTTAATAAATTATCTTCCGGTAACGCTAAAGAAGGAAATTTTAGCGTATTTGTTGATGGAAAAAAGAATACGGTTAAAATTGATGAAGGTGATAATTTAGGTAATATTTTAGAAAAATTAAATCAAATTGAAGGGGTAAATGCTTCTGTTGAAAATGGTAAATTTGTTATAAATGCTGAAGAAGGCAAAGATATTGTTATCGGCTCATCTTCTGACGAAGCAAATTTTGCTTCTGTGTTGGGTCTTATAAAAGATGAGGAAAGTGGTAATTATTCAAGTTTTTCTTCTATTTCAGCAATTAGTACATCGGATAAATTAGCTGATATCTTTGGTGATGATGTAAAAGGTACATTCACTATTGGTAATCAAGAATTTATCGTTGATGAAAATACTACTCTAAAATCACTAATCGGAAATATTAACAGTAAAACAGATGCAGGTGTAAATGCTTATTGGGATGCTTCAGCCGGTCAATTAGTTCTTAAGTCAAAGGCAGAAGGAGCATTTAACATTAACATTGAAGCAGGCACAAGTAATTTAACTGATGCGTTAGGTTTTACTGCAAGCGAAGTAGACGGTGAAGGTCAAAAAACTTCATCTTTAGTTTCCGGGACTCAGATATTAGGTGATTATGCAAGATTAAACATCAACGGAACTGATATTATATCTTCTTCAAACACTGTAACAAGTGATATTTCAGGGATTGAAGGTTTAACTTTGACATTGCATTCTGTTACTAAAGAAAATGATGAAGGTTATAAAGAGCCTGCTACTGTTTCTGTTTCTCAGGATTCAGATACATTGTTGAGTGCGGTAAAATCTTTTATTTCATCTTACAATAATGCAATTGAAACAATTGATAAAAATACTGCAAGCGGAGAAACTCTATATGGAGAAACCTCTTTAACTTCATTAAGAAATAATTTAAGACGAAGTGCAACTGCTGCTGTTGAAAATACTGACTTGAAAGTTCTTGCAAATATAGGTATTTCAACAGGAGAAGCAACTAATTCTACTGATACTTCAGGTGTAAATAAACTTCAAATTAATGAGGAAAAATTTAAAAAAGCGTTAGCAGAAAATCCGGATGCGGTTAAACAATTGTTATTGGGTGACAATAAAGGTTTAGCAGAATCCGGTGGTGTATTGAATAAGTTAGAAAAAATTACAGAAGATGCTCTTTCTGCTTCGGACGGATATTTTGCAATGAAATCAAAATCCTATGATTCTCAAGTTAATTCAATTAAGACATCTATTGATGCGGCTCAAAGAAAGGTTGATTCATATAAAACAAGGCTACAAAAGCAATTCAATAATATGGAACAAATTATAGCATCAATACAACAGTCTTATAGCCAGTTATCAATATAATGGTTTATATCAAAAAATATTTATGGCAGTTTGGATATCCAGATTGTCCTCTTTTACATATCCTTTCATTGTTGGCAAGATAACTTTGATGTTATTATTTTCTGTTTTTTTGTCATTAAGCATTATTTTTATTAATTTATCAGTTGGAAATTTAAATGTTTTATCATAAAATCCAAATTTATGGAGTAATACCATAGCCATTTCTTTATAGTTTGCATCAATTAATTTAAGCTTATGAGCGTAGTTAAAAACAAAATGCATACCGTAAGCAATTGCTTCTCCATGCGTAAATGTTTTGTAATTTGTTATTTTTTCTAATGCGTGTGCGTATGTATGACCAAAATTAAGAATTTTTCTCAATCCTGCTTCTTTTTCGTCTTTTGTTACAACTGCAATTTTTAATTCAATACATACTTTTATAAGTTTTTCTATAAATCTTAAATCTTTGTCTAAAATTTTAGAACAGTGTACTGAAAGAAAATCATATAGACCGTAATCAAATCTTGCTTCGCAGCTTTTTTCAATAAATGCATATTTTAAAATTTCAGCAAGTCCGCTTTTATATTGTCTATCATCAAGTGTATTTAAAAAATTAAGATTAATATATACTGCATCAGGCTGATAAAAAGCACCCACTAGATTTTTTCCGTAATCTGTGTCTATTGCAACTTTTCCTCCGACTGAGGAATCAACGCAAGCCAAAAGAGTTGTTGGAACTTGTATAAAATGAATGCCTCGCATATATGTTGCGGCAGCGAATCCTGTTATATCACCAACCACTCCTCCGCCAACTGCTATAAGAGCACTTTTTCTGTCTAACCCTTTTTTCTCGCAGCATTGAAGTATTTTTTGATAGTTTTTAAAGTTTTTTTCTATTTCTCCATCTTTTAATATGAAAAGTTCGTCTGACTTAAATCCAAGAATTTTTCCATAAATTTTATATACTCGTTCGCTTATAACAACAAGAAATTTAGAGCATTTAAAATTAAAATCTTTAAAAATTCTCTCTCTTAAATGTTCAATATGCTCCATATCCATATAAATCGGGTAAAATTTATTTTTTTCTTTAATTTCTACCTCAATTTTATTTGGCATATTCATCTATCCTTTTCATAATTTCTCCAATGATATTATATTGAGATTTTCCGCAAGTGTCAACCGTAATGAGTGCTTTTTCGTAGTTTTTTTCTCTTATTGACAATATTTGTTCTATTTTTTCAACTCCAAAACCTTGTTGCAAAAGAGGTCTGTGAGTTTCATATTTAATTCTGTCAAAAATTATCTCAGAAGTTGCTTTCAAGTATATAGTATATCCGTTTTTATTTAAAATTTCACGATTTGCTTTGTTTTCAAAAGCACCTCCGCCAAGTGAAATAATTTGATTTTCATTTTGTATAATTTCTGTTATTGATTTTGTTTCTATTTCTCTAAAATATTTTTCTCCGTATATTGAAAAAATTTCAGAAATTTTTTTGCACTGATTTTTTTCAATATATTCATCAACATCAATAAAGTTCATTTCGGGTTTTGCTTGTTTTAAAGCTTTTCCGATATAAGTTTTACCTGCTCCCATCATACCGACAAGAATGATATTATTTTTCATAATTTTTCTTAATTTCTTTTAATGAATCTCCACCAAATTTTTCTAAAAAAGCATCTATTAATATGCAGGCAATTCGTGCTTCTGCAACTACTGCACAGGCAGGAACAGCACAAGTATCCGAACGTTCAAAATGTGCTTCAGTTTGTTCTTTTTTGTACAAATCAACTGTTTTTAAAGGTGTTCTCATTGTCGGAATTGCTTTCATTACACCCTTTACAACAATGGGTTCACCATTTGACATTCCGCCCTCAATACCTCCTGCATTGTTTGTTTTTCTGTATATTTTCCCATCTGAGATAAATAGTTCGTCATGCATTTTACTTCCGGTTAGTGTTGCAGCATCAATTCCTGCTCCTATTTCTACTGATTTGACGGCAGGAATACTCATAACGGCTTGTGCTATTCTTCCGTCTAATTTTCTGTCCCAATGAACATGAGAGCCCAAACCGACAGGTAAATTCCCAAAAATTACTTCAAACTTTCCGCCTAAAGTGTCCCCGTCTCTTTTTGCATCATCAATTGCTTCTTTCATAATGTCTGTTGCTATATCGTCGGCACATCTTAATTCTGAATGTTCGGCAGATTCTTTTAACAGAGTATAACTTTGTGGTAGTACATCTGCTCTTACATTTCCTATTTGTGTTACGTGCGAAAAGCCTATTATTGAAAATTCTTTTAACATTTGTTTTGCAATTGCACCAACCGCAACCTCAATCGCTGTTGAACGAGCACTTGAACGTTCCAAAACATCTCTAAGGTCTTCAAGCTTATATTTTAAAGCCCCTGCGTAATCAGCATGTCCCGGACGAACTTTAGTAAATGATTTATCTGCAACAAGTTTTAAAATTTCTCTGTTTTTTAAATCAAGTTCTTTTGTACTCATTGGTATTTGCCAATTTTCAAAATCTTTATTTTTTATTTCAATACAGATAGGTGCACCGGTTGTATAACCAAGCCTTACTCCTGATTTGATTTCGCACTTATCGGATTCAATTTGCATTCTCTTACCCCTGCCATATCCGACTTGTCTGCGTTTTAACTCTGCATTAATATAATCTTCATCAATTTTAAAACCTGAAGGTACTCCCTCAATAATTGCGTCTAAACATTTCCCGTGACTTTCACCGGAAGTCAAAAATCTAAATTTGCTCATATTTCCCCTATTTTATACGATTTTAAACGTATAATTTTATTTATCAGCATATCTTAAGAAAATTTGCTGCTTTGTTTGCATCATTTCTTCAATAATAATCCAATTACCATCTTGTTGTTTTTGCCATATTTGATATGTTTTTAACCAATATTTGTCATTCATTGGTTGTCTTAATGCTTCAACTTTTATACCGTTTGCAACTCTTGTCGCTGTTACGTTTTTATATTTATTTTTATAATTTCTTAATTTGGCAGTTCCCTGACTGATTTTCATTTGTGTTGCATAAGTAGCCATATCCGTTGTTGCATTGGCAGTTGAACCGTCAGGTTTAACAACTTGACGTATTATTTTGGCATTTGGAGAATAATATTCCAATAATTGCGGGCTGTAATTATTTGCTGCATATACATATTTTGAAAAATTATTCTTTGCCGTTTGCAAGTCGTCTGCAAATGCAATGGTTATAGTTGTAACAATGGATATAAATGTAATTAATAACTTTTTCATAAAACATTCCCTAATTTGTACCTTTTTTATTTTAACACAAATTTCTGCAAAAAAAAACTCCTTTTGGATAAGGAGTTTTTTATACTTTTATCGGATGTTTTATTTTTTCAAGAAATCAGGAATTTCTATATTTGTAAATCCAGGTAAAGCAGAACTTGAAGTTTCTGTTTTCTTAGTTGTGTTTGTAAATGCGTTTCCGAAGAACTCAGCAGCACTTAACGGTTGTTTTGCTTGTAATTTATTTGCTTGAACAGCACTGTGAGATTTCATTTCAAAACCTGTTGCTATAACAGTAATTTTTACTTCGCCTTGCATATTTTCATCCGTAACTGCACCAAAAATAACAATAGCGTCATCTTGTACAGCGTCATTAATAATATTCATTGCTTTTGTTACATCTGTCAATCCTAAATCAGGTCCGCCTGTAATATTTACAATAACACCTTTAGCACCATCAATAGTTGTTTCAAGTAACTTAGAGTCAATAGCATTTCTTGCAGCTTCTTCCGCTCTGCCTTCACCTTGACCGATACCGATACCCATTAATGCTGAACCTGATGCTCTCATTACAGAGCGAACATCTGCAAAGTCTACGTTAATCAAGCCTGGTATTGTGATAATGTCAGTAATGCCTTGTACACCTCTTAACAATACCTCATCGACAACAGCGAATGATTCCATTAAGCCGACTTTTCTATCAACAACACTTAATAAGTTGTCGTTAGGTATTACAATAATAGCATCAACTGCTTCTTTTAGTTTATCAATACCTTGCATTGCTTGATTTGCACGTCTTTTACCTTCAAAACTGAAAGGTTTTGTAACAACAGCAATAGTCAAAATACCTAATTCTTTTGCTACTCTTGCAACAATAGGAGCAGCACCCGTACCTGTTCCGCCACCCATACCTGCGGTAACAAACACCATATCAGCACCTTCTATGGCTGCCGTAATTTCTTGTCTTGCTTCTTCTGCTGCGTCTTCACCAATTTTTGGATCTCCGCCTGCACCTAAGCCGTTTGTTAGTTTTGTACCAAGTCTAATCTTATTTGGTGCTGCACCAAATTGTAAAACTTGTGCGTCTGTATTCATTAAATAAAATTCTACACCTGAAAGACCTGCTTTAATCATTCGGTTTACAGCGTTTCCACCGCCGCCGCCTACACCGATTACCTTAATTTTTGCAGGGCTAACTGCGTCAGGAGTGTAATTTCCTGCGTTTAAAAAATCTGCTGCTCTGTTAAAATTATCCACTTTTATTCCTCTTTGGTTGTTTACTTGGTTGTATTATAACACAAAAAAATTATATACAAACCTTCCTACAAAATTATTATTCAATCTTATCACTATTTCAAGAACTATGTACTTTTGTTACAAAATCTTTACTTAAAACGTGAAAATAAACAATTCGCTTATATCGACATTTAGTGCGTCGGCTATCGATATAAGATTAGATATTACAAAATCTGTTTGTCCTCGCTCTATTTTTCCAAGTGTCTTAATTGACATTTCTGTTAATTCAGCAAGTTTTTCTTGAGAGAGTCCTTTTTTTGTTCGTTCAATTCTTATTTTTTGTCCAATATTGAATAAAAATTCTTTTTTATTAGTTTTCATATTTTAATTTTACGGGTTGACTTTTATAGTTCAAGGTATAAAATATCCTTCTTAGGAATTATAATACTTATAAAGGATATTTATATGTTTAAATGTGAATTTAATGAGCACGTAGAAATAAAAGATATTTTAGATTACAGATGTAATCATCTTATGATATTATCTAATATTATAGATATTTGTGTTGCCGAAGATGAGTTAATTTTAAAGCCCGAAGATATTGTTTATATCAACGGGCTTTTGCAATATGAAATAGGTTTATTGCTCGAGGATTTACGCTTCGAGGATGTAGTTTAATATTGTTCTTACTCCTACGCCTGTTGCACCTGCAATAAATTCTTTTTGAGGTTTTTCCAAAAATGCAGTACCTGCAACGTCAAGATGTGCCCATTTAACGTCATCTGTTACAAATTCTTTTAAGAATAAGCCTGCTGCTGATGCACCACCCCAGCGTGAACCGGTGTTTTTCATATCTGCTATTTCACTTTTCAGACTGTCAAAATATTCTTTGAACATAGGCATTTCCCAGTATCTTTCGCCTGATTTTTCTCCTATTTCAATTAACTTCTTAACAAGTTGGTCATTGTTGCCCATTATGCCTGATGCGTGTGTTCCCAGTGCTACCATGCAAGCACCTGTAAGTGTTGCTATATCAATAATTTCATCAACTTTTAAATCACATGCATAACAAAGTGCATCGGCAAGTGTTACTCTGCCTTCTGCGTCTGTATTATCTATTTCAATTGTTTTGCCGTTCTTTGCTGTTAGAATATCACCCGGTTTGTATGCATCAGGTCCAATCATATTTTCGCATGCGGCTATTATACCGTGAACTTCTACATTTGGTGCAAATTCTTTAATTTTGCTCATAACCCCCAAAATACATGCTGCACCTGACATATCATCACGCATTGTAAGCATTGATGATGCAGGTTTTAAGTCCATACCGCCACTGTCAAAGCAAAGACCTTTGCCTATTATTGCAATTCTTTTTTTAGGATTTTGAGGAATGTATTTCATGTGAATAAATTTAGGTTCTTTTGCACTTCCTCTTGCGACTGCAAGATATGCATTCATACCCATTTCTTCACATTCTTTTCTGTTATAAACTTTTGTTTCAAGACCTAAACTTAATGCAATTTCTGCTAATTTTTCGGGAGTTGCATATTGAGCGGGTTCATTTGCAATATTTCTTGTTAATTCCATTGCTTCTGCTCTTTTTTGACCTTTTTTTGTTAGTGCTTCATCTGTATTAACATATAGTGTTTCAAGATGGTCTTTTTTTTCTGTTTTGTACTTATCAAAAGCGTAATCAGCTATCATTGCACCTTCAGAAATTATGTCCGCATAGTCAAAATTTATACCTTCAAAATCAACAGTTAGTGATTTAGCTTTCATTTGAAGTGCTTTTTTAACCGCTTTTGATAACGCTTCTCTAACTTTATTTTTGTTTAAATCTTCTTTTTTACCAAAGCCTACAACAAGAACTTTTTTTGCAGGTTGTTTGTCATAAGTTGGAAGAAGATATGTTGTACCGAATTTTCCCTCAAATTTGTCTTGTTTTAATGCGTATTCATTTGCGATGTCGTTTGATGTTTCTTCACCTTCAAACATGTTTACCAAAAGAATGTCGCATTCTTGTTTTTTTACGTCAGAAATAAATTTAATTTCCATATTTTATCCTTTCTTTTTGCAGATTAATAATAACATATAAATTTTTTTTAATAAACCTATACAAAATATATTTGTCATGATAAAATTTAATTAGTAGTAGTTAAATTTTTTAAAATATATGCAATAAAATTACTTTTTTATATATACAACTTAAAAGGAGTTATTCGGTAGGCTATATGTGCCGAAATTGTGTGTATTTGTAAAAATAGAAAGTAAGGGTATTAAAAATTATGGATTTAGTTTCAATGGTTGCGATTATTATAGTCGTAGTTTTAGCCGTTGTATTTACTGCTGTTCTTGTGAACCAGCGTGCAAAATACAATGCTTTAAAAGATGAGGCTCTGAAAAAACAAAATGATTTAGAAGAAAAAGAAAAACTTTTGGTAAAAGAAGCAATGATAAAAGCAAAAGATGCTTTACAAACAGAGCGAGAACAGTTAAATGAAGAAGAAAGAACAAGAAGACAAGAGTTATCACGTCAAGAAGCAAAATTAGCACAAAGAGAAGATGTTTTGGAAGATAAAATCCAAGATGCCACAGAAAAAGAAGCAGCAGCACAAAAGAAAATGGATGAACTTCTTGAAAAAGAAGATTATCTTGCAGAGTTAGTACAAAAACAAACTTCAGAGCTTGAAAGAATTTCGGGTATGTCTGCCGAAGATGCTAAAAAAATGCTTTTAGAACAATTAAAAAATGATTTGGCTCAAGAAGAATTACAATTAATTCGTGAAAATGAAGCTAAAATTAAAGAGAAAGCATTAGAGCAATCTCAAGAAATACTATCAACAACTATGCAAAGATGTGTTATGGACCAAGTTGTAGAGAGTACCGTTTCGGTTGTATCATTGCCAAGTGACGAAATGAAAGGTCGTATTATTGGTCGTGAAGGTCGTAACATTAGAACTTTAGAAACTCTTACAGGTGTTGATTTAATTATTGATGATACCCCTGAAGCGGTTGTATTATCAAGTTTTGACCCTGTAAGACGTGAAGTTGCAAAACTTGCTTTAGAAAAGCTTATTTCTGACGGTCGTATTCACCCTGTTCGTATTGAAGAAATGGTAAATAAGGCTCAAGAAGAAGTTGAAAAGAAAATTCTTACAGAGGGTGAAAATGCTGCATTAGATATGGGTATTATGGGATTAAATAAAGAATTGCTTAAAATTCTTGGTCGTTTGTATTATAGAACAAGTTACGGTCAAAATGTTTTAAAACATTCATTAGAGGTTGGTCATATTGCAGGCATGCTTGCTGCGGAATTGGGTGCTAACGTAAATGTTGCAAAACGTGCAGGCTTATTACACGATATTGGTAAAGCAGTTGATCAAACTCAAGAAGGTACTCATATTCAATTGGGTGTTGAAATTGCAAATCGTTTTGGTGAAAAAATGGAAATTATACATGCGATTGAGGCTCATCATAACGACGTTACTGCAAATACTATTGAAGCAGTGCTTGTAAAACTTGCTGATGCTATCTCCGCAGGACGTCCCGGTGCCAGACGTGATACTTTAGAAATTTATATTAAACGTTTACAAAAAATTGAAGAAATAGTAAACAGTTTTAAAGGTATTAAGCAATCATTTGCTGTTCAAGCAGGCAGAGAAGTAAGAGTTATTGTTGAGGCTGAGCATTTTGACGATTTAGCATCTCAAAAACTTGCACGAGATATTGCAAAACGTATTGAAGATGAACTTGATTATCCTGGTCAAATTCGTGTTACGGTTGTTAGAGAATTTAGAACAACAGAAATTGCAAAATAATAACTAAATATGGAAAATAACAACATAAAAATTTTATTTTTTGGCGATGTAGTCGGTAAAATTGGCAGGAATGCCATTATCGACTATTTGGCTGAAAATAAAAGTAAATATGATTTTGTTATTTTAAATGCAGAAAATGCTTCTCACGGTTTCGGTTTAACTCAAAAAAATTATAATCAGTTAGTTTCGGCAGGTGTTGATTGTTTTACATCAGGTAATCATATTTGGGATAAAAAAGAAATTTTTAATTATATTGATGATGCAGATAAATTGATAAGACCAATGAATTATCCGGAAGGTACAAAAGGTGTAGGATACAGAATTTTTAATGTTGGTGAGTATAAAATCTGTGTTATGAATTTTTTAGGCAGAGTATTTATGCAGCCTTTAGATTCCCAGTGGAAACTTTTAGAGGATAATATTAAAGGGATAAAAGAAATTACTCCGAATGTAATTATTGACTTTCACGCTGAAGCAACCGCTGAAAAAATTTGTTTTGCAAAGTTTTGTTCTTCTTTTGGTGTTAGTGCTTTTGTTGGTACGCATACTCACGTTCAGACAGCTGATGAACAAATTATTAATAATATGGCTTATATTACTGATGCAGGGTTCTGTGGAGCAAATGACAGTGTGATTGGCATGGACTATACTACATCTCTTGCCAGGATGACAACTTGCCTTCCTGAAAGATTTGAAGTTGCTCATGATGATTTGGCAATATTGAATGCGGTTGAAATTACTATTGGTGCGGCAGAAGGTAATGCAACCGATATAAAAAGAATTTATGAGAAAATAAAATATGAAAATAACAAGGAGGTTAATCTTGCAAAAGTACAAACCTGATTTTAGGAGATGTGTTGTATGAAAAAAGCAGATTTTCACGTTCACACCAATTACTCTGACGGTGTTTTTTCACCTGAAAAAATTGTAGATACGGCTCTTGATGCAGGACTTGAAGCGATTGCTTTGACTGACCATGATAATATCTTGTCGTATGATGTTGCTCAAAAATATTTGCAATCTATTGGAAAACTAGACCAACTTGAGATTATTCAAGGTATTGAAGTTAATACTTTATATAAAAATTATGAGGTTCATATTTTAGGATATTTTATGAATACAAATGACGATGATTTCAAAGCGTTGATTAAAAATCAACAAGATGCCAGAGTAAATCAAACTCTTGAAATTATTGATTTATTGGATAAAAAAGAAGGTATAAAAATTTCTTTCGATTCAATTTTGGCACAAGTTGCAGAAGGTGGAAGTATCGGGCGTCCTCATATAGCAAAGGCGATAACTTCAGCCGGAGGTACTGCAAGTGTAATTGAAGCCTACAATAAATATATAAATGATAATTCACCTGTTTATGTTCAAAGAAAAACAGTTTCTCCTCAAGATGCAGTTGAAATTATTTATGATGCAGGCGGTGTTCCTGTTATAGCACATCCTCATGATATTGACATTGCAGAAACTTTAATTAAAGACCTTATGGCTTACGGTTTAAGAGGTATTGAAGCATATCATCGTAAGCATTCGCCTGCCGTCGTTGAATATTTTTCGTCGATGGCGGAAAAATTCGGATTAATAGTTACGGGTGGTTCAGATTTTCATGCTCCAAGTATGGTAAACGGACAAATTCTTTTAGGTAAACATTTTATTCCCGAATGGATTTATGATAAATTGATTCAAGAAAAAAAACGTCTTGATATGGCATAGCAGGTATTAATATATGAAAAAATTAAGAGCATTTACTTTAATTGAACTGGCAATAATTTTATTTTTAATCGTGATTACGATTATGCTTGTTTTGCCGCACTTAATTGAAGATAATAAGAAGTTAAATGTTATTGCTCAGTGGAAAGATACCTATCATAATTTGGAATATATTTTTTCAGCTCTAAAGGTTCAGTCGAGTAAATCAGACAATAATGCATTTGAAAATTCAGTTGATAATTCAAGTAAAGAACAAGTTTTGTATAATCTTTTAAAATCTTATTTGAGAATGGAAGATGAAATTTCAGTAAATAAATATAAAACTTATTATTTGAATAATTCAAAAGTAAATACAGATGATATATATTATATAACTAATTTGCATAAAACTAATTCTGGTAAAATTGTTGGATTAAAATGGCTAAACACCCCTGTTAGTTATTCTGACAAATTTCCTGTTGCAATTATATCCGTTGATTTAAACGGGTTGAAAAAACCTAATAAATGGGGTTATGATATCTTTGGTATAAATATTTATACAGATAAAATTGAACCGTTAGGTAAAACTTATGATGATTATCTTTTGAAATCTGATTGCTCTAAAAAAGGTAAAGGTATATCTTGTTCCTATTATTACTATATTTATGGCGGTCAATTAAATTAGTTTTTCACAGTATTCTGATATCGGACAGTTTTTGCAATCAGGTTTTTGCGGTTTACAGCAATTTTGACCATGTGTAACAATAAGAGTATTAATTTCTATCCAATATTTTTTAGGTAACTTTTCTCTTAATGAAAATTCGGTTTCTTCAGGGGTTTTAGTTTTTACATAGCCTAATCTGTTAAAAATCCTATGAACATGGACATCCACGCATATTGCAGGTTTATTAAATCCTCTTGCAACAACAAGATTTGCCGTTTTTCTTCCAACACCGTTAAATTTGCATAACTCATCTATTTCACAAGGAACGTTACCATTATATTTTTCAATAAGTTCTTTTGATAATTGAATAATTTGTTTGGCTTTATTTGCATAAAACCCTACAGGATAAATGGCTTTTGCTAAATCATTTTCATTTACTTTTGACATTTCCTTCGGTGTTTTTGCAAGTTTTAGCATTCTTAATGTTGCAGGATATGTTGTTTTATCATTGGTTCTAAGACTTAGTATGCATGAAATAAGCACTAAATACGGGTCATTAAAACTGTCCATTAAGCCTACAAAATCACTTTTTTGCTGATTTGCTTCGTGTAGTGCTTTTACAATATCATCTATTTTTGCCATTTATTAATCCTTTAATATCAATATCAAGTTTTAATTTCATTGCATAAATATTGTTTAAGTTAAAACTTTTAAGTTTAACTGCATCCTTTTCTGTTGTAACAATGTTACCTTTATATTTATTAATGTCTTCTATTTTGTATTGATGATGATCATCAAATGTTACTTCCATTGTTAAATTAAATTTTTGTTTAACAAAAGAGTAAAATTGTTCAGGCTGCCCTATCGCACTTATGGCTATAACATCTGTTTTTAAAGGCATAACTTCATTTGTTTTTATGTTGTATGTATAGCCCGGTACTACGTTGCATATAACGGTATTTTCTTCATCGTATTTTTCAAATATATTAGATAAAACATTTTTGTCTGTTTTTTTTGCTGATTTGTTCATGATAACAAGTTTATCTGCTCTTTTTAGTCCGCTTATATTTTCTCTTAACGGGCCTGCCGGAAGGTGCTTTTGATTTCCTAAAAGTTTTTCGCTATCAATTAGTACTAAATTTAAATCTCGTTGTATTTTTCTGTGTTGAAAAGCATCATCAAGTATTATTACATTAACCCCTAAATTTTGTATAGCGTAATTTGCCGCTTTTACACGGTTTGCACAGGTTAGAACATTTATTCCCTTTAAATTTTCAGCAAACCAATACGGTTCATCTCCTGCTTCTTTTGCGGTATAAAAGATTTCTTGTCCGTTAGAAATTACATTTACTTTTTTAGCCGATAATTTTCCACCATACCCTCTTGATATTATTGCAACATTTTTATCTTGTGCCAAATAAAATTTTGCAAGCTCTGCAACTAATGGAGTTTTTCCTACACCGCCTGTTGTGAGATTTCCGACTGATATAACAAAAGCATTTACTTTTATTTCTTTTAATAATCCTTTGTCATACAAATAATTTCTAAATGCTGTTATTTTTGAATAAAAAAATGAAAAAAACTCTAAAAGTGGTAATAATAAACTTTTAGAATTTTTTTTGTAATGTATTTCTGTTATTTTACTTTTTAAATTCATTTTTAAAACATTAATCTGAATAATAGGAATCTCTTATTTAATTTTTCTGTAAATTTACGTAGATTGCTTGCTGTTTCGGCAACATCCGTTAATGTTTTTGTCAAATCTGCTTTTTTGCACTCATCAAGCGAATTTACAACTTCCAAAGCTTTAGATATATCAACCATTGCTTTATTTACGTGGTCGACAGTTTCAAATACTTTATATTTTAATTTTTCATCTTTTGTCATCATATTGACAGAAGTGCTTATTTCATTGATATTTGTAACTATTGCATTCAAATCAGCACCTAATTGCTTTGCGTCAGTGTTATCAAGAACTTTATTTAAATTGTTTGTCAATTTAGTTAAGGCTTCTGTTGCTTCAAATAAAGTAGGTTTAAATTTAGGATCACCACCGATATCTGTTGCAAGTTTTGTAATTTTATTAAAATCATTTGTAAAGCTATCTGCCATTTTCATCATTTTATCTAAATCTTTATTAGATGTTTCGATAAGCTTTTCTGCTTTTTCCATAGTAGTTGCAGCCTTAGCCGTTAATTCATTTATATTTACAACAGATTGTTTTAAATCTGCAATAAGTTTATCTGACAATAATTCGTTGACTTTAAGGTTAGTTTCTGTAAGTGATGCTGCTGCTTTATATTGCAAATCCATAAAGTCTGAAATTCGCATTGGTTCAAGTATTGTATATGGTGATGTTTGATGAGGATAGCTTATTGCTGCATCGTCAAGAGGTGCTATTCTCATTTTATTTACACCATTATCTTTAATTAATTTACCTTTCATAAATTCAGGTAAAATTAATCAATTTACTACATAGTCAATTTTGTATGCGTGTGTTGTTTGTATACTTTTTTGTAATTCCAAAGGTATTGCTTGTGTTACAACTATATTTGTATTTTTTATGTATCCGACATCATAATATTTATCATCTAACTTAATTTGAACGGGGTCGTTTTTGTATGCCAGTTGGTTTCCAATAGCAGGAATATACAGAGTTCTTGTTTTTGGAGGTGTAATTTCCAAGAATTGTTCACCTATCAAACCTGATTGCTGAATAGATATTGTTGAGGCTGTTGGAATTTTTATGTTTGGTTCGGTAATAACAAATTTTAGTTTTACATAACTTTTATCTCCGTCTATAACAGGTATAATTTCTTCTACTTGTCCAACTCGTAGCCCCATCATTTGTACACCGGAACCTGCACGCATACCGTTTACATCCCTAAAATGTACTTCAATTCTTTCTGCTGAAGAAAAGGCTCTGCCCTTTACCCATAATATTGTGAAAATGAGTATGGTTAGTGCTATGAGTGTTAATATTCCAACCTTAAAAGATGATGATTTTAATTTCATATATTATCCCTATTTTATATATTAATTATATCAAAAAAATTATTCTGTTAACATTTTCATTGGTCCTGTTAATGAAGCCGTTACAAATTGTTTTGTATATTCATTGCCTGCCTCACACATTTCTTTTGGTGTACCTTTGAATACACATTTTCCGTTATAAAGCATAAGAACTTTATCTGCCGTGCGTTCAATAGTTGACATTTGGTGTGTTACCACTATTGATGAAGCATGAGTTTCTTCTTTCAGTCTTACAATATAATCTTCAATTAGAGTTGATGATATTGGGTCAAGTCCTGCCGTCGGTTCGTCATACAAAATTGTTTTAGGATTTGTAACTATTGCTCTGGCAAAGCTTACACGCTTTTGCATGCCACCTGATAATTCTGACGGAAATTTATTTTCTATACCTTCAAGTCCGACAAGTTTAAGCTTTTCTTTAACTATGTTGTCTAAATCTTCTGTTGTATATTTTTTGCGTAATTCTTTTCTTTCTTGTAGTGCAAATATTATGTTGTCATGTACATTTAAAGAATCAAATAATGCTGAATATTGAAATACCATTGCGACATCACCTTCAGATGTAGTTATTTTACCTGAATCTTTATCCAATAATCCGCATATTATTTTTAGAATAGTACTTTTACCTGAACCTGAAAAACCTACAATTGCTAGAGTTTCTCCATCCTTTACCTCAAAGGAGATATCATTTAAAACGATTTTTTCATCAAATTTTTTAATTAAATGTTCTACTTTTATCATATTTATTATCCTAGAAGAAAAATGCTACTGAAAATATTAAATCCAAAATTACTATTGCAACGAATGACCAAACTACCGCTTTTGTTGTTGCTGTACCGACACCTTTTGCTCCGCCTTTTGCCATATATCCGCAGGTGCAGCTGATTAGGGCTATTGTGCAACCGTAAACAAATGCTTTTGCCAATGCTACTTTTATATCATAAATAAATAATCCTGACCAAACAGATGTAAAATAAGCTTTGTAACTTAATTCGCTAACTGCTGTTGAAGCAACTCCTCCACCTATAATTCCAAATGTAGATGCAATGATTAAAACAGGAGGCATCATCAATGTTCCTGCTATTACTCTTGGGACAAAAAGATATCTGACAGGGTCTACACCAAGTACTGATATAGCATCAATTTGTTCGGTTACTTTCATTGTTGCTATTTCTGAGGCAAGAGATGAGCCTATCATTGATATTATGGCAAATCCTGACATTATAATACCTGTTTCTCTAACTGTTAGTATTGCTACCAATAATCCTACATAATTTCCTCCGCCTTGTTTAACCATTTCACCCGCAACTTGCATTGCTACAATTATTGAGGTCATGCTTACTATTGAAATTGTTATTGGTAATGAGCTAACTCCGAATCTTGAGGATTGTTCTATTACTTCTTTCCAGTTTATTTGTCCTGTTAAAATGCACATCAAAGTTTTCAACCCTCTTTGTGCTATTTCTCCGAGTGTTGTTATAAAATCTTCAAATTGCTCTGCGAGTATTTGTAACAACTGGTATGTCGCAGATTTTTTAAAAAATACCCTAATCTGTTCCATTATGCCAATTATACAATAAAATCAAACTGTTAGCAAGTTTTAAGAACTATTTTATAATCATAAATGATTTTAATCTTCTTCCTGTGTCTTCGCCAATTTTTTGTCTTGAGATAACATGAATTTTTTTGTAGTCTAACGAGGTTGAGCTTCCTCCATCAAAAGCCATTGCGTATTCAAGACCGAGTGTCATACATAAGTTTCTGGCTTCAATAATATTTTTGGGATTTTTGTTTGTGATAATAAGTATATGAATTTTATCTTCTTTTATGCCGATAATTGTTCTTGCTGTTCTATCCAAAACGGATGCGGATTGTCTTATAATATTTCCTTCTTCATCTTTAAGAATAAAAAATTCTTCCTCAAGTTTAAGTTCCGGCAAAAGTTGTGGCCCGCCTTGAGCAGAAGTTACAACATTGCAGGTAAATTCAACAGGTGTATTATGCGGAACTATTGAATACTTGTATTTTCCATTGCATTCAGTAATTCTAAATTCTGAACGATTAAGAATTTTTTTCATATTTTGTCTTAATGCAGGATTAGTATATAGTGCATCATTTGTAAGCGGATCTTCAATTATTACCCCATTATCTATTATGTATGAAAGTGTTTTCCCTGTTTTTGGGTCAAAAAATCCTGTATTGATTGTCAATAGTGATTTTGTTGCATTATGTACTTCTCTGTTTGTTTTCAGAGTATCTGTTGAAATGAAATGTATATGTTTTTTTATTGAATTTCCGCTTAGTACAATATGGTAAATACCATTTTCTTCTTCTACATTGATAGATTTGGCTTGACATTGTGCAATACAAAAAATAAATAAAAATATTGTCAGTAATAATTTTTTCATATATTATAAATCCTTACTTTTATAAAATGCTATAATAGCTCCCAAAAATGCCAATGGTGGTATTATTGCCGTTAAAAACGGATGAAGAACTCCTTTTTCAGCCAGCAAGTCGAAAAACGGAAGTGTTATATAATAAACAAAAATAGTACCTATTGCAATTGTAAAGCCTATTAAGCGTTGTTCTCTCGGTTTACTAAAGCCTAATAAGCAACCCATTATAGCAAGCAGAACACAAACGAATGGATGGAAAAATCTTTGAAAATATTTGTTTAACATGTAGTGGTATTCTTCATCGAGTGATTCTTTTTTTAGCAATTTAATGTATTTTTTTAAATCTGAATTTGTTATATCCCGTTCCCTTTTTACAGAATAAGACATAAGCATATTTACATCAGATGCAACTTTACCTTTAAGAATACTTATTTTGTGTTTGTTAGCTATGTTTACAAAAATCCCGTTAGGAGATATTTTATATGTTGTTACGTCGTATAAGTCCCAGCGATTTTTATAAGTTATTCCATTTTTTGCAACATATATTTTATTTAAACCATGTACATCATCATAAATCTTTCTTGAAAAATCTAAAACAATTATATTTTTCATTCTGTTTTTTCTAAAATTTGACACAACAACTGCAAGTATTGGTTGATTTTTTTCATTTTTTTGAGTGTACATATATTGAATGTTTGGATATACACGACCTTCAATTGCGTGTTTTTTATTTTCTGCATAAGGTATTAGTTTATCGTATGTTATAAAGCACAAAGCAGTAAAAACCAGACTTAACATTACAACAGGAGTTATAATTCTGGTGAAAGAAAGACCTATTGCTCTAAAAATAGTCAGTTCGCTATCCTTGCTAAGTTTGTCAAATGTAAATAACGTACCTAATAAAAGACCGACAGGAAATGCTTTTCCTAAAATTTTAGGTAGTTCAAGAATAAGTAGAAAAATAGCTTCTTTAACTGTGTGTTCACCTGCAATAGTTTCTTTTATTGTATTCAAAAGCATTTCAGGTGCTATCCAAACAATAGTAAATAAAAGTATTGCACCAATTGTTGAAAATAGAACTTGTTTTAGTATGTATTTATCATATATTGTCGGCTTAAATGAAAAATTCATTATAATTGGAAATCCTTTCCAAGATAAAATTCTTTTGCAACAGGGTCAACCGCAACATCTTCGCTTTTACCTTTAATTTTTATTTTTCCGTCAAAAATTACGTATGCTCTGTCGGTTATAGACAATGTTGCTTTTGGATTGTGGTCTGTAATAAGTACACCAAGTCCTTTATCTTCCGATAATTTTCTAATATTGTCTTTAATTTCTCCTATTGCAATAGGGTCAATACCTGTGAATGGTTCATCAAGAAGAATAAAATCAGGGCTTGCCGCAAGAGCTCTGGCAAGTTCTACACGTCGTCTTTCTCCGCCTGATAAGGAGATTGCCGCCGCACTGCGTAATTTTGTTACCCCGAATTCGTCTAAAAGTTCTTCCAACTTTTTCTTTTTTTCGTCAACAGTTAATTTATCATTCATTTCAAGAACAAGTTTTATATTTTCGTCAACAGTAAGCTTTCTAAAAATGGAGGCTTCTTGAGGTAAATAACCAATTCCGGCTTTTGAGCGTAAATTCATTGGCCAAGATGAAATATCTTCTCCGTTTAATAGTACTTGTCCGCTATTCGGTTTTACAAGTCCTACAACCATATAAAAAGTAGTTGTTTTGCCTGCTCCATTTGGACCTAAAAGGCAAACGACTTCACCTTTATTAACTTCAAATGATACATCATTTACTACGCTTCTGTCACCGTATATTTTTATCAAATTTTTTGTTTCAATTATCATAATTTAGTCCTATTTTACTTAAACCATTTATTTTTAATTTGGTTCATTTCTCCGTTTGCGTTTAAAATTTTTATAACATTATTTGCAATATTTATCGTTCTGGTACTTTCTGTACCTTTTCTAAATGCTATACCATAAGGTTCTTGAGTATATTTTTGAGGAATTATTTTTACTGATTTATCAAGTATTGTGTATCCTAAAAGTATGGTATCATCAGAGGCAAACGCATCTATTTCTCCTGCTTTTAGTGCATCATATCCTTCTTTATAAGTTTTAAAACCTTGTATTAATGATGCAGGTGCTATTGCTTTTATTCCTTCAGATGCTGTTGTTCCAAAAGTTACACCTATTCTTTTGTCTTGTAAATCTGTAAAAGATTTTATTTTGCTGTTTTTATTCACAAGAACTGTTTGACCTGCAAAATAGTATGGTTCTGAAAAATCAACAATATTTTTTCTGCTGTTTGTGATTGTCATTGTTGCAATAAGCATATCTGCTTGACCTGAATTTAGCATAGATATTCGATTTGCAGGCTCAACAATTACAAATTCAATAGCATTTTCATCTCTAATAATGGCTTTTGCAATTTGTTTAGCCAAATCAATTTCAAAACCTTGTTGGTTGCCGTTTTCATCTTGGAAACTAAACGGTTTTATGTCTTTTTCAACACCTATAACAAGTTTACCTCTTTGTTGTATACTGTCGTATAAATCCATAGGCTGTTGCTTTTTTCCGCAACCGGCTGTGATAAGTGTTATTGTAGTTAGTAATAATATAGTAATATAAAATTTTTTCATAATATCTTTAATTAATCATGAATAAACTATTTTGTAAATATTTTTGATATATAATAATTACATTATGAAAAGAAAAATTAGTATTATTGGTTCGACGGGTTCAATAGGAACGCAAACTTTAGAAGTTATTGAAAAATTGCATGATGATTTTGAAATTATTTCACTTGCAGGCGGAAAAAATGTTGATTTGTTAAACAAACAAATTGCAAAATTTAAGCCGAAATCAGTATGCATTTCAGAAAAAAGTGAAAACTTAAATCCTTGCGGAGCAAAAGTTTTATATGGTGATGAAGGGTTAGAGGAAATTTGTTCTAACAAAGAAAATGATATTATTGTTGTTGCAGTGTCGGGTAAAATAGGTTTAAGACCTACCTTAAAAGCGATTGAAAACGGTATAGATATTGCCTTAGCTAACAAAGAAACTCTTGTTATGGCAGGTGATATTGTTATGAAACGAGCAAAAAATGCAGGTGTTAAAATTTTGCCTGTTGATAGTGAGCATTCCGCTATTTTTCAATGTATACATGGCGAGTCTGAAAAAGTTGACAGACTTATAATAACAGCATCAGGCGGTCCTTTTTTACATAAATCAATAGAAGAAATAAAAAATGCAACTGTTGAGCAGGCTCTTGCACATCCTCGTTGGAACATGGGGAGAAAAATTACTGTTGACAGTGCAACTTTGATGAATAAAGGTTTAGAGATAATTGAGGCACATCACTTGTTTGATATGGATTATGATAGGATTAATGTTGTAATTCATCCCCAAAGTTACGTTCATTCTGCAATTGAATATAAAGATGGCAGTATATTAGCTCAAATTGGTGTGCCAAGCATGCACTTGCCTATTCAATACGCTATTTGCTATCCGGAAAGACCTCAGGGTATTAAATCAAGAAGCTTTAGTTTTGCTGATGCTCAAAAATTTGAATTTTTAAAACCGGATTTTGAAAAATTTCCTTGTCCTGCTTTGGCTTATGAAGCGGGAAGAACAGGTGGAAGTGCTACAACTTGCATGAATGCAGCAAATGAAGAAGCCGTGTATGCTTTTCTTGAAGGTAAAATTACGTTGTACGATATTTATACAACAGTTGAAAAAATTTATCGTCAGCACAATGTAGTTAAAAATCCAAATATTGATGAAATATTTGAAATTGATAACGAAATAAGAGCAAAAACAAGAGAACTATTTAAATAAAATTATACTTCAAACGGGTCACGTTCTTTGTAATAATTAGGTTTCTTTCTTAATTTGTCATTTTTCTTTTTAACTTTATCGGAAACATTTTTGTATGCGTTATCAATTGAGATTTTAGAAAGTGTTTTCTTAGTCCTTCGGTCGCAGAATGTTAGCCAAAAGCTTCGGTTAATATTGTCGACGGAAAATGATATTCTACCTGCAATTCTGTCACCCGGCTTTATTTGTTTGAACATTAAATTTGTGTCACCAAAAATTGACGGGTGGAAAACATTGTTATAATCGTTTACTAATGCCAAATCCATGCCTGATAAAGTCAAATTGGTCATATTTGTAATAGAAAGACTTAGTGTAATAGTATTTGCTTCACCAAAAGGATCTTTTTCATGAACTATATTTGTAATTTTTATTGTCAATCCGGGATAATTGACTTCGTGTTGTTTTAAGGCAGTATCTTTATATACCGGAAGCGGAACTTTTGTATTTATTTTAACTCTAATTTCGTCGCCCGGAGAAATTAAAACATCTTTTCCTTTTCTCCACAAGGACATTCCAAGCCCTATTGTGCCGCCAACAGCAGCACCACCCATTACGGTATATCCTTGAGATGCAATCGCTGCTTCAACTCCAAATAAGTTTAATGCAAGCAAACCGCCTATTGCACCCCCTGCCGCAGTGTATCCTACGTCGGTTGCAACAATTTTTCCTGCTTCAACAACGGGGTGCATTTTTGTTGACATTTTTCCTTCAATTGGTATTTCACGTCCGTCAGGTGTTACAAGATAGTCAAAATTAAGAGATATATAGCCGTTTCTGCCTAATCTTCTTGCTTCTGACTGTTCTTTTATTATACCGTGTGCAAGAGTACCTTTCGGTAAAATTACTCCGCTATCGCCTGAAACATCGCTTACTACTTCTGCAAAAAACTCATCTCCTTCAAGTGAAAATGAACCGTCAATAACTTGAGAAACTGTCATTTTTATAACATCTTTTTCGTCAAGTATTTCAACTTGTCCCGTAAAAAGTTCGGATTGGTCTTGTTGGGTTGCATCAAATTTTTCGGCATGTCCTTTATATGTGTCTGCTAAAACAGCACCAGCATTTAAAAGACTTATTAGCATTATTAAATTTGCAATTAATTTTTTATATTTATACATAACCACATAATAATATACTTTTTTTTATAAAATTTCCATTTGTAAATATTCATTGCATAAACTTAAAAAAATATGATTTTTTAGTACAATAAATATATAGTAAATAAGGAGTTTTAATTAATGGATAAATTGATTGGTATTATTGGAATTGTCGTACTTTTGGCAATGGCTTTTGCATTATCTAATAATAAAAAAGCGATTAATTACAAAACTGTCGGAGTTGGTTTAGCTTTACAAATTATATTTGCAATATTTATATTCAAAGTGCCTATTGGGCAAAAAATATTTTTAACAATAGGTGCAGGTATTCAAAAATTATTGGATTTTGCAAATGTAGGCGGTAAATTTGTATTTGTTGGATGGTGAGCAGTTACAGGCGGTTTTTGGACCTCATGCATCAGTTCTGTTCTCTGTACAATTAATAAGTGCAACAATTTTTATGATGATGATAGTAAATATTTTGTACTATTACGGAATTATGCAAAGAGTTGTTACCATTTTAGGTAAATCCATGAACAAATTAATGAAAGTAAGCGGTGCAGAGGCATTATCTAACGTTGCAAGTGCTTTTGTAGGTCAAGTTACGGCTCAGATTATGATAAAACCATACTTAGCAAAATTAACTCGTTCAGAATTACTTTCATCAATGGCTGGTTCAATGGCCTGTACTTCAGGTGCAATGATGCCTGTGTATGCGATGATGGGTATTCCTATTGAATATGTTTTGGCTTCTGCGGTTATGGCTATTCCGGGTGCATTCGTTATGACAAAGCTTGTTTATCCGGAAACAGCAACTCCTGAAACAATGGAGAATATTAAATTAAGCAAGAGAAAAACACATTCAAACGTTTTTGATGCTATTGCGTCAGGTGCTTCTGAAGGTATGATGGTTTCATTAAACGTTATAGCCATGTTATTGGCTATTGTTGCTTTGATTGCTATGATTGATTATATTTTGGCTGCGTGCGGCGGATTTATTTATAATGTGTTCCACTTAACAGGACCTGTTTTGGGATTTGATTTCCCTCATTTGTCATTAAAAATGATTTTAGGTAAATTCTTTGCAATATTTGCATGGCTTATGGGTACACCTGTTAAAGATATTTTTGATGTCGGTGGTGTAATCGGTTTAAAGATTGTTTCAAATGAAGTTTACGGTTATACTGATTTAATCGCAGTTAAAGATGTTATTTCTCATAAAGCATTTGTAATATGTTCTTTTGCAATTTGTTCTTTTGGTAACTTTGGTTCTATTGCAACTCAAATTGGTGCTATCGGTGAACTTGCACCAAACCAAAGAAAAAATATTGCAAGATTGGGTATGAGTGCATTAATTTGCGGAACATTCACTTGCTTTGTTTCTGCTTGTATTGCAGGTATATTGGTTGGATAATAAAAAAGGAGATTGATTATGAATAGTGTATTTAGAATTTCGGGGGGGGGTAAAATCCGCTTGTAGTAAGGGTTTTGAGTGTTTAAAAGTATTTTTGTTTACTCCAATCTGCTTTTTAAGTGAACTGTTGTCTGTAAACAGAGAACAGGCATCTAAAGAAAATCAAGTGAATTGCTGTGCTAACGCTCACAATGACAGAGCATGTCATTACGAGGAACGAAGTGACGAAGTAATCCAAAAACCACATTGGATTGCCACGAAAATCAGAGATTTTCTCGCAATGACAAAAAACTGTTCAATGTTCGCTAAGGCAATTGCATTTACTCTTGCGGAAACCCTTATTGTAATGGGTGTAATTGGTGTAGTTGCGGCATTGACGTTACCTAACTTAAACAGTTCAACAGGTGATAAAGAAAAAATTGCTAAATTAAAAAAAATATATTCAAATTTGAATGATGCATACGGACGAATGGAAGCAATTTATGGTCCCGCTTGCTCTTGGTTACCAGCGGGCAGTGATTCTAAACCAAGAAATAAAATTATGGGCGAAAGAATGTCAGATTTTTTAAAAATTTCAAAAAATTGCGGTTTTTCACAAGGTTGTGCAACCGATACACCAGATCTTAAGCTGGGTCAATCAACAACTATTTATAAAATGATTCTTGCAGATGGTTCTTCGTTAGCTTATAACATTTATAATTCACCTACTTGTAGTGGTGATGAAATATTCGGTAATCTATTTGTAGATATAGATGGTCCGAATAAAGGTGCAAATTCATACGGAAAGGATATTTTTTTGTTTCGTGCAAATTCTGAAGGTGTTTATCCTGCGGGTGGTATGAACGATAAAAGTAATGGAGCAACAGATGAACTTTTAAAACAAAATTGTTTCGTGAAGCACCAATACTGCACAGGATGGGCAATTGAAAACGGAAATATGGACTATCTTAAAGTTGATTCTAACGGCAAATGTAATAATTCATCTATTATTCTCAATTGGACAACAAATTCAACTTGTAAATAAGCTACGAAAAGAACTTCATCTTAGATGAAGTTCTTTTCGTTTAAATCTTTCTGCTTTAATTAAGCGTTGAAAGCTGTTTCAGTGCTTGATGAATTACCGCCAAAGTTGTCGAAAATAGAATTTACGAATGCAACTTGTGGTTGTTCTTGTTGTTTTTGCAACTTTTTATTATCATCAATTTTACCAACTGCGTCAACTGCTCCGATTTGTCCAAACATTTTAATAATCCTCCGTGTGTGTTTTAAATAAATATCTCTTACACTTATATAAAGTATTTTTGAATTTAAAAATTGCAGGCATGGAGTGAAATATTAAGAAATGTTACGTAATTGTATATACTAAATCTCTTAAAAAGCCGTATTTAGTAGTGTTTTACTGGTTTAATAATTCTTCTTCAACAAGTAAACAAATAAGATGTCCAAGTGTCATTTGTGCTTCTTGAATGTTTGGTGTTTCTGTTGACGGTATTTTTATAAGTATTGAGCAAATATTATCCATATCACAAGGCTTTTGACCTGTAAGTCCAATAGTAACAAGTCCCATTTCGTTTGCTATATTTATTGAATCAATAATATTTTTTGAGTTTCCGGATGTTGAAAGTGCAAAAAGAATATCTCCTTTTTTGCCTATTGCTTCTATTTGTCTTGAGAATGCTTTATCATAGCTAAAGTCATTAGACAATGCTGTTATGAGTGCATTGTTTGATGTTAATGATATTGCATTGAAAGCGTGTCTGTCTTTATAGAAACGAGAAACAAATTCTGTTGCGAGGTGGTCGCAGTCGCTTGCTGAGCCTCCGTTACCGACAAAAAGAATTTTATTGCCGTTTTTTAGTGATTTTGTAATTTCTTCACTAATTTGTTGAATTTTTTGCAATATTTGCTCATTTTGCAATAATTTTTCTTTAGTAGAAATTGAGTTTTGAATGTATGTTTTAATTTTACTAATCATGATTTTTTTCAATAAGTTCTATTTCGTTTCCGTCAGGGTCTTTTACGAATGCAATTTTTGTTCCGCTAAATATTACATAAGGTTCGTATAAATACTCATAACCTAAAGAATGCAATTTTTCAGTAAACTCATTCATTGATGTAACTGAAAAAGCAAAATGTCCGAAGGCATTACCGTTTTCGTAACCGTTTTTTGGAGTTTCATCATTATAAGTTAATTCTATCTGTGCGGTATGTTCTTCATCTTCAAGATAGTATAGTTCGCAATCTTCAAGACGTTTCTTTTTTACAAAAGTCATATTTAAAAGTTTTTCATAAAAATCTAACGATTTTTGTAAATCTTTTACTCTTATCATTGCGTGTAAAAATTTCATTATATTTCCTTTCTCAGCATTACGATTGCATGTGCTTCAATGGCTCTTTTTTCTCCGACTGCATCCATTTTTTCGTTTGTTTTTGCTTTTATTGAAATTAAGTTTACATCAATCATAAGTTCTTTTGCAAGTTTTTCACGCATTTTTTGTATATGAGGTTTCATTTTTGGTTCTTGTGCAATAATATTACAATCAATATTATTTATTGCATAGCCTTCATCTTGAATTAGTTGAACGGCTCTTTTTAATAATAAGATACTTGATACATCTTTGTATTCGTTGTCCGTATCCGGAAAATGTGTACCGATATCTCCGAGTGTTAACGCTCCAAACATTCCGTCTATTATTGCGTGTATTAAAACATCTGCGTCAGAATGTCCTAAAAGTCCTTTTTCGTAAGGTATTTTTATTCCGCCTATTATCAAATCTCTGTTATCTTCAAGTTTATGAATATCGTAACCCAGTCCAATTCTATACATTTGCACCTGCTTTTACAAATTTTTCAACCGCTTTAATAAAACCGTTATTTTCTACTGTATCTGTTACAAAGTCTGCAATTGACTTTAACTGTTCAGTTGCATTGCCCATTGCAACTTTAACTCCGCCCGAAAGTAATAATTCTAAATCGTTATTATGGTCGCCTATTGCAAGTGTTTCATCTTTTGTTATGCCATAAAAATCTTGAATACATTTTAAGCCGTCACCTTTGGTTGCTTCTTTATGGCACACTTCGCAGAAAAAGTCCGTTGATTTTACTATGTATAATTCAGGAAAATCTTTTTGAAGTTGGTTTGCTACTCTTGAAACTTTTTCCGCATCATCGTAGTCAATTAAAAGAATTTTATTAACGTTATCAAGAGTTATGCTGTCAAAAGGCTGAACATTAAACGGTATATGTTGGTGGCTTGCGTATTTGCGAGTAAAGTCATTTTCTTTTTCTACATATAAATCGTCATTCATGTACAAATTTATATGTATATCTTGTTTAAGACCCCAATTTAAAATTTTCTTTGCTGTTTCATTTGGAATATATTTTTCATATAAAACTTGTTCTTTATTCCGTACTAATGCACCTTGATACGAAACAATAGGAGTTTTTAATCCAAGTTCATCTGCTATTTTTTGTGCGGATTTATGCATTCTGCCCGTAACTAAAACAACCTTTATTCCGCTTTTGTCTAAATTTTGTATACAAGCAATTACTTCTTGGTTAAATACGCCTGTATATTTTAAAATTGTTCCGTCAATATCTGTTGCAATCAGTTTTATAGTCATTTTATCCCTCAATTTTGTATGCTCTAAGTAGTGCACATAAAGTCTTTGAATCGTTTATATTACCGTTTTTAATCATATTAAAAACATCATCTATATTGTATTCCAAAGCTTGTATTATTTCACCCTCATCAGGGTTAGGTTTTGTATATGTTAAATCTTTTGCATAATATAAATATAATTTTTCATCACAAATTCCGGGAGTTGTGTAAATATATCCTAAAGATTTCCATGTTTTTGCTGTATACCCGGTTTCTTCTTCCAATTCTCTTGGTGCTGCATCATTTGGGTCTTCTCCATATTCAAGTTTACCCGCAGGCAACTCAAGAGATACTGATTTCAACGGATATCTATATTGTTTAACCATTAGAATTGTATTTTTATCTTTTTCTGCCACAATAACAACACCGCCTGGATGACGTATGACTTCTCTAAAACTTTTGTGTCCGTCTGAAGTTTCTATGTCATCATAATCAACAAAGACTACTTTTCCGTCATAAACTCTTTTTGTAGATAATGTTTTTTCAGTAAATTCCATTCTTCCCTCTATAATGCTTGTATAATTTGTTTTATATTTTTATCAGAAACATTTGATAATGCAATATCTTTGTCATTTTTAGATAAGTCTTTTAGTGATTTTATAACCTCTATTGATTTTAAAATCAAAGTTTGATTTTTTGAATTTAGTAACGGTCTGATAATTTCAGGATTTTTAATCAATTCTATCGCTGTAAAGACAAAATCACTGTTTTCATTAATCTCAGACTGTATAAAATTGTCTAAATCATCATCAATATTATTGTTTAACAAATCTTTTATGGCATAAATTTCGTCTTTTGTATTTTTATCTTCATCAAACAGATATTCGTCGTTTTCTGTTAGCTGATTAAATTTATTTTTAGCCGCAAGAAGAATTATCGCATTTTTTGCATTAGGTTCTGAAAATATCAATTGTTCAAATATTTCGTAAAGTTGGAAAGAAAATACGTTACTCAAAGGTATAATTTCTCCCAGCCCTTGCAAAATGTTATTTATTGCAAGAAGAGTATTTTCATAGTGTTTTGTATTGATTAAATTTAAAAAACTTTCCATATAACCTATTTCACTTGCGATATACTCAGATACGGAAGATTTTTTCATCGTTTCAAAAATTTTTTCAAGAGCATTTTTTTCTCCGTAAGCAGATAAAAATTTCACAGCAGAAAGGACTTCAAAATCGTCTTCCGAATTTAATTTCTCGTAAGCACTATCAATACAAGTTCTTTCATTTAATGTCGAAAGTGCTGCGGCACAATTAAATGCTAATGCTTCATTTTCGGCATAAGAATATTCTTTTAATAGATTAATAACACTTTCATCTTTTATAAACGAAAAATACTTTGCAGCATAAGATTTTTCACTTTCACTGCCATCGTTTAATAAATTTTTCATTTTATCTTTTATTGTTTCATCTCCAAATTTTGCAAGAGTTTCTGCAATAAAACTGTCATAAGAAGGAGAATAAAAATTTAAAAAAAATAGTAAATTTTTGTAATTATGTTCATTACAGGCGAGTTGTAATCTTTTTGCGGCATTTTGTTTTATAAAGTCGAACAAAAAATCTTCTTTTGAAACAAGTTCTTCAAAAGTTTTTACATCAGCATTATCTATGATATGTGCAGCAGCATGCTCATAATCTTGCTTATTTTTACCTGTAAGTTGTTTGATAAAGTCCATGACTAATCAAGGTAGAATGCAGTAATAACTTTGTGACCTTCTTCTGCGTATTCAATAGCACCGTGTAAAGTTTTACTTGTATGAGATAAGAAACAGATTAATTGGTTACAATCATCAATAATTTCTCTGTTACAAACTCTTGAAGCGTCTGCCAGCGTCATCATTGCTCTGTCAGGGTGTTCAACGATATTAGGAACACCGATTAATTGGTCTTGAACGTCAGAAGGTTGTTGACCTATTGTTTGAGGTAAAATAACTTTTAATTTATCGGGATTAGCCTTCATTGCACCACGAATAGTTGCTGCGTTAGTACCTGAAGAACCACCTGATGTTATGATAGTATTGCCTTGTTGTGCTAGTGCTGTAACTAGTGTTTCAATAATTTGCTGGTGGGTAATTGCAAGGTTTCTGCTGCCGATAACTGCAATTCTTTTAGCAGATTGTTGAATTGTTGCCAATTCCATAGCAAGTTCATCAACTGTGTTTGGTGAATCATCAGATACAGAATCTAAATCATCAATAGGAACCATTATTGAACCTTGACTTTCGCCTTCACCTTCACCTAGTAATTTAATTGTTTCCATTTCTGCCATTTTCCCTACCTTTTGCAAATTTATTTGTTTGTTATTATAATTATGATAGCATAAAAATAATTTTGTGAATAGGGGATATGGAAAATATATTAGATAATCTTAACGAAAGGCAAGTTGAGGCTGTTAAAACTACTAAAGGGCCGTTACTTGTGCTTGCAGGAGCAGGTTCGGGTAAAACAAAAGTTTTAACTTCCCGTATTGCTTATCTTGTTCAAAATGGTGTTAAACCCAGAGAAATACTTGCTGTTACTTTTACAAACAAGGCTGCAAAAGAGATGAAAGCAAGACTTTCTTCTATTCTTGGCGAGGAAATTGTTAAATACATGTGGGTTGGTACTTTTCACAGTATTTGCGGAAGAATTTTAAGACAAGACATAGAAAACTATATATTTCCGTCAGGAAGAAAACTTGATAAAAATTTTACTATATATGATGATTCTGATTGCATGACCGTTGTAAAAAACGCAATTAAAAAACTAAATTTAGATGATAAAATTTATCAACCAAAATATGTAAGAGCAGTCATATCAAATGCTAAAAACAAAATGGAAGATGCTAATCAATTTGCGACATTTGCAAGAGATTTTAAGGCACAAAAAATTGCGGATGTTTTTGAAGAATATGAAAACACCTTAAACAAAAACAATGCAATTGACTTTGATGATATGCTTATGCTTGCAGTTAAACTGTTTGAACAAAATAAAGAAGTAAGAGAAAAGTATTACTCAAGATTTACGCATATTTTGGTAGATGAGTTTCAAGATACAAATGTTGCACAGTACAAACTTGTAAATATGTTGTTTACAAATTTGCTTGATGAAATTCCGGCAGAACGTTCACTTTGTGTTGTTGGCGATGTTGACCAATCTATTTACAGTTGGCGTGGTGCTGATTACAAAATTATTTTAGGTTTTCAAAAAGATTTTCTTAATACAAAAATTATTAAATTAGAGCAAAATTATCGTTCAACAGAAAACATTTTAAAAGCTGCAAATGCTATCATTGAAAATAATGAAGAACGTGTTGATAAAGTGCTTTTTTCTGAAAAAGGTGACGGAGAAAAAATCCATTATTACGAGGCACAAGATGATTCTGATGAAGCAAATTTTATAGCTGAAACAATCAAGTCCGAATGTGGTGGAGATTATAACAAATATGCGATTTTATATCGCACAAATGCTCAATCTCGTTCGATAGAAGAAGCTTGTATGGCAAATGGTATTCCTTACCGTGTATATGGCGGTATGAAATTTTATGACAGACAAGAAGTAAAAGATGCTGTTGCATATTTGAAACTTATATATAATATGGATGATTCGCAAAGTTTTAAACGTATTGTTAATGTTCCAAAGCGTGCAATAGGTGAAACATCTGTAACCAATTTGCAAAAATTTGCTGATGAACACGACATGAGTTTAATGTCAGCCATTGATATTATTGATGAATCTGAATTAAATGAAAAAACAAAAACAAAATTTAAGGAATTTAAATCTTTAATTGAAAAATTGGCAGAAGTTTCCAATAATTATAAATTGCCTGAATATTTAGGAATAGTTCTTGAACAAACAGGGTATATAAGAATGCTTCAATCAGAGGGTACGCCTGAAGATGAAGCAAGAATTGAAAACTTGCAGGAATTAATTAATGTTGCAGCAGATTTTGAGCCTGAAGATTTGGACAATATTTTAGGTGAGTTTTTATCGCAAGTTGCACTTGTTTCAGATATTGACGGAATGGATGTCATAGCAAATAATGTAACTCTTATGACATTACATTCTGCAAAAGGTTTGGAATTTCCGATAGTATTTCTTGCCGGTCTTGAAGAAGGAACATTTCCTCATATAAGAACTTTTGACTCACCGAGTGAATTGGAAGAAGAACGCAGACTAATGTATGTTGGTGTTACAAGGGCAGAAGAAGAACTTTATCTTTCATCTGCAAAACGCAGACAATGCTGGGGTGAATATAAATACTATAATCCAAGCAGATTTTTGGAAGAAATACCATCAGATTTACTGGATACATTATCGTCCTCAAGTTCTATAACAAGCAAATCAACATTCAAAAGTGCTGTTCAAAAAATTCGTGCGACTTCGGATTCTGACGGGTATGTAAAAGCTACAACAAGCTTCGGTGCAAATTTTGTTGCACCGTCAAGACAAAAATATGAAAGTCCAAAATATTCTGCAACGACAGTGAAAAGAACTCCAAATAAGACTTTTGTAAAAAAATCCGCAATCAATAAGCAAAAAGAGGAAGAAAAAATAAAAGCCTTTCTTGCAGATAACAAAGTAAAACGCCTTATGGAGGCACAAAGACAAAAAGAATTAGAACAAGAGCGAATTAAAGAAGAAGAACGCAAAAAACAAGAAGATGAAATTCAATATTTCTTTTCAAAAGGAGAAAAAGTTTTCCACGAACATCTTGGTTTTGGTGAAGTTCTTGATGTAATTGAAGTCGGTGAAAGTTTAATGTATACAATAGAATTTGCAAAATTTGGTAAAAAGGCAATGGATGCAAATTATGCAAGATTACAAAAAGTATAATTATAAAATCATATCTTCAAAGTTGGTTGTGTCATTGTAACTAAACATGTGGATAAAAGTATACAATGCCTCAGGCATGAAATTTTTTGTTCCAAGTTCTAGTAAGTGTCGTACTGCTTCTTTTGTATTTTTTACAAGTAATTTAGTTCTGTTAAAGCATAAATTATCAAAATAATTACAAATATGTATAATTTGGCTTTCTTTAGAAATTAAATCACCGGATTTGTTCATTGGATATCCGGAACCATCGTTATTTTCGTGATGCTCTAATGCTACCAGAGCGATATTTTCCGGCATTTCTAAATCTTCTTTTAAAATTTTATATCCGATAGATGTGTGATATTGGAGAGTTTGTTGTTCTGAAGGTGACGGATTTTGCTTGTTGACAATATCCAGGTCAATTTTTACTTTTCCTATATCGTGTAATAATCCTGCAAGTACCGCATCAGATATCATTGTTTCATTCATGCCCATTTTTTGAGTAATAATACCTGCCAGAATAGCAACATTAAGAGCATGACATTTTTGATATTCACCAATAAGTTTTACTTGAGATGAATATACTACACTATTGCTTCTGTATATTATATCTTGTAATATTTTGTCACGAATGTTTAAAAATAAATTTGCAGTTTCTGCGTAAGAACGAGAATTTATACCTGAAATTGTTTCGTGATAAAAGGCTTTTAATTTTATTTGATTTTGTGGGTCAATTTTTGATTTTTTGTTTACAGGTCCTTTGTAGTTTAAAATACTTATTTCATCAACAACAGTATTACTTTTAAGCACTTGATTAGGGTTCATATCAAATACTTCAATTATTTTATTTTTTTCTTTTGCAATTTTTGTATATTCTTCAAAAATTGCGTCAATGTCTGTTGATTCATCATTACGTTCTGTTTTTGTGTAACTTTCTTCGACGTATCCCTCAGAGTCGTAATCGTCAGTATCGTCTTGGTTTGCTTGAGGATTGTCATAGTCATCTCTGTATATTATTGACAGTTGTTTTAGTTGTAATAATTTACCGGGAGTAAGAATTTCTCCTGACGAAAAAACTTTTTCGCCGAATTCCGTATAAATGTTAAACGGTAAAATTTTGTAATTAATTAATTCTTCTGTTGTAACAATTTTCATAAGTTAATTATATACGAATATTTTGAATTTTAATATAATTTTTGTCTTTAAAATGTAACACTTCTGTAACAAAGTCAAAAAATCATGTTAGACATAGTGAATAGTGAGTAGTGAAATTGTGTTATACCTCAAAATACAAAATCTGCGAAATGAAATGAGCATATATTTTGATTTGTGTGTATCTGAAACAAATAAAGATGCCGTAATAAATACGGCATAATAAGATTTGTTGTATTATTCTGTCATTGCGAACGTCAGTGAAGCAATCCATTTGAAATACCGGCAGCAATTTATTGACTGGATTACTTTGTCGTTACACTCCTCGTAATGACATGTAATGATTGGTGAGTGGTGCCATGTCATTGCGAGCGATTGAAATGAGCGTGGCAATCCATTAGAAATACTTGAAACCAATTTGACTAGATTACTTGTAGTTACACTTCTCATAATGACATGTGGTGAACAGAGGTCTGTTCACAATTCATAATTCACAACAAAAAAAAGCCATGAACAAAAAGTCACGGCTATTGATTAGGGATATGTGTATCGTCGTCTCTAAGGAGTATAGTGTTATATTAGCAGGCGATAAAAAAAATAAAATCATACAAATTTATGATTTATTAAGTTTATATAAAGGCATGCTAAAATTATGTTAAACTTTTCTTATTAGATTGAAAAGGAGATTTGAAATGAAAACAGATTTCAAGCATGTACCATTAGATGGTAAAGATGTTACTGATGCTCAAATAAAAAAAATCATTAAAGAAAAAAATGTAAAATTTATTGAATTACAATTTGTAGATATTAATGGTCAAGTTAAAAGTTTAACTATTCCTTCCGAGCATATAGACAAAGCTTTGGAAAATGAAATGATGTTAGATGGTTCTTCTATTAAAGGTTTTAGAAATATTGAAACTTCGGATATGTATTTTTATCCCGATAAAAATTCTTTTGCAATATTGCCTTGGAGAGAATTTGACGGAACAAACACAGCTCGTTTGATTTGTGATATTCATAATGCTGACGGAACACCGTTTGAAGGTTGTCCAAGATGTAATTTAAAGAGAATGATGTCGGAAGCAAAAAAAATAGGTTATTCAATGAACATGGGGCCTGAATTAGAATTTTTCTTGTTTAAACGTGACGAAGAAAATCATCCTACCAGAGATAAAGTTGACAGTGCGGGATATTATGATATTGGACCGGATGATTTAGGTGAAGATATTCGTGCAGAAATTGTTTTAACTTTGCAAGAAATGGGTTTTGACATTGAAGCTTCACATCACGAAGTTGCAGACAGTCAACATGAAATTGATTTTAAATATGCAGATATCCTTACTGCGGCAGATAATGTAGTTACCTTTAAAATAGCCGTAAAAGCAATTGCTGCTCAATATGGTTTGCACGCAACATTTATGGCAAAACCAATTTATGGAATAAACGGTTCCGGTATGCACTGTAACGTTTCATTGTTTAAAGACGGAAAAAATGCATTTTTTGACGAAACAACAGAAACTAAGTTATCAGATGTTGCTATGCATTCAATAGGAGGTATGTTAAAGCATGTTCAAGGGATTACGGCTGTTACAAATCCAACCGTAAACAGCTTTAAACGTTTGGTACCCGGATATGAAGCACCTGTTTATTTGGCTTGGTCTTTGGCTAACAGAAGTGCGTTATTGAGAGTTCCTGCAAAGCGTGGAAATGCTACACGTGTAGAACTTCGCTCTCCGGATCCTTCTTGTAATCCGTATTTAGCTTTTGCGGTAATATTGGGTGCTTGTGTTGATGGCATAAAAAATGAAATAAAACCTCCAAAGCAAGTTGGTGCAAATATTTATGCTTTGACTCAAGAGGAAAGAAAAAGAAAAAGGATTGACTCTTTACCTGGTAGTCTTGCAGAAGCTTTAGTGCTGTTGGAAAAATCTAAAGTGGCAAAAGAAGCACTTGGTGAACATATATTTAAAGAATTTACGGAAACTAAACACAAAGAATGGGATTCTTTCAGAATATATGTTTCGCAATGGGAACTTGATAAATATTTAGAAAGATATTAGATAAAAGACGGTTTTTAAACCGTCTTTTGTTTTACTTGACAAATTTGCGTTTTGATTTAATATGTCGGTATAAATGACGTATTAGGGAAACTTGTTATGGAATATTTAAACTATTCGGCAGTTATTATTGGTAGCGGTTTATCGGGGCTTTATGCTTCCTTAAAACTTGAACAAAATTTATCCGATGGTAAAATTTTGTTGATAACAAAGTCCGATTTAGGTGAAAGTAATTCAAGATATGCTCAAGGCGGTATTGTTGCGGTTTTAGATGAAAATAAAGATGATTCCGTTGCTTCTCACATGTCTGATACACTTGGGGCAGGTGCAGGTTTGAGCGATTTTAATACCGTAAAATTTATTTCAGAAAAATCTGATATAGTTATAAAAGATTTGATAAATCTGGGTGTAAATTTTGATAGAAGCGAAAATGGAGATCTGTTGTTTACCTTAGAAGGTGCTCACAGTGTAAGACGCATTTTACACTGTAACGGAGATTCAACAGGTAGGGGAATTGAAAAACAATTATCAAAACTTGTATCCGATAATGAGAATATTACTGTAATGCAAAACACAATTGCAATAGAATTAATAATTGATGAGGATATGTGCAAGGGGGTTATAATTTTTGATGGTCAAAATTATAAATCTGTTTTATCTGAAAATGTAATTATTGCAACAGGTGGTATCGGACAACTTTATAAAAATACAACAAATCCTTTATGTGCAACAGGTGACGGTTTAGCAATTGCTTATAATGCAGGGGCAATTTTGCAGGATCTGGAGTTTGTACAATTTCATCCGACAGCTCTTGCCGTAAATTCTTCCGATGCAAATTTTTTGATAAGTGAAGCACTTAGGGGTGAAGGTGCGATTCTCGTTGATAAAAATGCTAATACGTATATGGATAAATATCACGAATTAAAAGATTTAGCACCTCGTGATGTTGTTACTCGTGCAAATTATGAGGAAATGTCTAAAATTAAAATGGATTATGTTTATTTGAATGCAACAGTAATTGATGCAGATGTTGTACAAAAAAGATTTCCTCATATTTCCGAAGTTTGTTTGAGAAATGGTATAGATATTTCAAAAGATTTCATACCTGTTCATCCTGCTGCACATTATTTTATGGGCGGCATTAAGGCAAATGTTGACGGTCGAACATCTATAAAAGGTCTTTATGCAATAGGTGAAGTTTCTTCAACCGGTTTGCACGGTGCGAACAGATTAGCAAGTAATTCTTTACTTGAATGTGTTGTTATGGCAGATGCTTTGGCTGAATATTTGAAGGATTATCAGCAGGTAGAAATTGTTGTTAATGATAATATTGAAAAAATTGTTAAAAAATATTCTCAAGAATTAGGTTTTATAGAATACGATACTGTTGTTTTAAAATCCGAATTGCAAGATGTGATGTGGAATTTTGTCGGTATTATAAGAAGCGAGGAAACTCTAAAAAACGCTAATATTGAACTTCAAAATTTGAAGTCAAAATTTATAAGAAGTTCTAAGTGTTTAAGTATTTCGGAATATGAATTTAAGAATATGCTTACTGTTGCACAACTTATTGTTAATTCTGCCATGAACAGAATGGAATCAAGAGGTGCTCATTATAGAGAAGATTACCCTTATACAAAAGATATTGCAGAACACAATTGTATAGTAAAACAACAAGGAGAGTTAAGTTTTGTTAGATAATTTTTTAATAGATAAACATGTACTTGCAGCATTAGAAGAAGATATCGGTTTTGGCGATATCACAACTGATAATTTAGTTAAAGATGGTGATGTTTTAATTGCAAAATTAAATACACGTTCAGATGGTATTTTGTGTGGTACAAAGGTTTTTGAAAGAGTGTTTAGGCTTTTATCCGAAAAAGTGAATATTACTTTTTACAATAAAGACGGTGATAAAATTTATGCAGGAGATACGGTTGCCTTGATAGAGGGGCCTGCTGATGCTGTTTTGAAAGGTGAAAGAACTGCTTTAAATTATATTCAGCGTATGAGCGGTATTGCAACAGAAACCAGAAAATATCAGGATAAAATAGGTGATTATAAAGCCAAAATTTCTGATACAAGAAAAACTACCCCAAACTTTAGAATTTTTGAAAAATACTCTGTGTTTATAGGTGGTGCTTGTGTACACAGATTTAATCTTGCTGATTGTTCAATGATTAAAGATAACCATATAAAATTAGCCGGCTCGATAACTAATGCTGTACAAATGATAAGAAAAAATATTTCACATACACATAAAATAGAAGTTGAATGCGATACGATTGAGCAAGTAAGAGAGGCTGTTGAATGTGGTGCAGATTTATGCTGGATAATATGTCTGTTGAAAAAATGAAAAAAGCCGTAGATTTTATTAATAACCGTGCCATAGTAGAAGCAAGCGGCAATGTAAACATAGACACTGTAAATCAAATAGCATCAACAGGAGTAGATATTATATCTTCAAGTGCCATTGTTGCTAAAGCAATTACGCTTGATTTAGCACTTGATATTGATTAGTCCGTAACAAAAGTAAAACTTTTATTGCAAAAAAAAATTAACTTTGATACTATATTTAGTGTAATATATACATTATTTATCGTGTTTTCGGGAGATTATAAATGAAAAAAATTATAATTATTACACTATGTATATTGATTTGTGCGGTCGGATTACGGTTTTTAGTAAATCACTATAACGGCTGGAAAGAAGCACAAAAACGTAAAAATGTTGCTGCTCCGACTGTTATTGTTAAAGAAGTTGAAACAAAAAATGTTATAAGAAAATTTGAAGCACCTGCACGTATTGTTTCTGTGTCAAGAATTTATGTAGTTGCCCGTATCAGCGGATATCTTACTAAATCATACTTTAAAGAAGGTGATATTGTAAAAAAAGGTCAGGTTTTATTTGAAATTGAACCTCAAGAATATAAACTTGCTGTTGATAAAGCAAAAGCAGATTTGGCAAATTCAGAAGCACAGCTTATATACTATGAAAAACAATTAAAAAGGGCACAAGAATTAGTAAAACATGACTACATTGCAAAGGCTCAATATGACCAAACTTTAGCACAAAGAGATTCATACAAGGCCCAAGTTGCATTAAACAGAAGTGCTTATCAAGATGCATTGAGAAATTTCTCTTATACAAAAGTTACTGCTCCTGTTGACGGTCAAGTCGGAATGATTGAAATAACAGTCGGTAATTACGTAAATGCTCAATCAGGTCCGTTAACTACTCTAAACAGTATTAACCCTATATATGTTACATTTCCTCTGGAAATAAAAAATTATAATGAATTGGTAAAAATTGACAAAGTGCAAAATACAAACCGTAAAGTAGATTTATATTTTTCTTCAGGTAAAAAATATAAATATGTTGGTATACAAGATTTTCATGACAACAATGTAGATGAAACAACAGGTTCAATATTAATGCGTGCTACATTTGAAAATCCTGACGGTGTTTTAATAAATGGTGATTATGCTACTGTTTATGTATATTCAAACGAAAAAGAAAATTTGCCGGTTGTTCCGCAGGTTGCCGTAATGGAAAATCCTCAATACAAATATGTATATAAACTTGATGCAAAAGGCTTACCTCAAATTCAAAAAATTGAAACACTCGGTCAGGAAGGTCAGGATTGGATTATTAAATCTGGTGTAAGTGCCGGTGATAGAATTATTGTAAGCGGTTTACAAACTGTTATTCCGGGTAATAAAATCAGAATAATGTCTGATGCTGAAGCAAAAGAAATGCAGCAAAAGATTAATGAAGAAGCACAAAAGCTTGAAAATACCGATAAATATGATAAGTAAGGTAAACAAAAACTATGGTCGAAAATCATAATGAAAATATCCAAAATAAAACAGAGCAAAGGACTGCTAATCCATTTGTAAGCAGACCAAAATTTGCAATTGTTATATCATTAACAATTGTTCTGGCCGGTATAATCGTTATGTTTGGTTTGCCATTAGAAGATTACCCGTCAATTACTCCGCCTCAGGTTAACGTTACAGCAACTTATCAAGGTGCAAGTTCTGATGTTATAAGAGATACCGTTGCTGCACCTTTGGAAGCACAATTAAATGGTGTAGAAGATATGGTTTATATGGTTTCTACATCAAAAAACGGTTCTTATTCTTTGGATGTTTATTTTGAGGTAGGTACCGATCCTGATATGGCGGTAATTAATATAAACAATAAATTACAACTTGTTTTACCTCGTTTGCCTGCGGAAGTTAGAAATTATGGTTTAACTGTTAAGAAAAAACGTGGTGGTCCGGGACTTTTAATGGTTGCGGTTACTTCTCCAAATAATATTTTTGATTCTTTGTATATTGCAAATTATGCTGCAATATATATTAAAGATGAATTAGCACGTATAAAGGGTGCAAGTGATGTTAATGTATATGGTTCGTCTGCTTATTCGATGAGAATTTGGCTTGATCCTGTAAAATTGGCTCATTATAATTTATCAGCAGGCGAAGTAATTGCTGCTATTCAAGCACAAAATACTCAAGCTGCTGTTGGTAATTTGGGTTCTGAACCGTTGGCTGTACCTCAGGACATAAAAGTTACATTGAGGACAAAGGGAAGATTAACTAATCAAAAACAATTTGAAGATATTATTGTTTATTCCAATCCTGATGGTTCACATGTTACACTAAAAGATGTTTCAAGAATTGATTTGGGTGCTGAAAGTTATGATTATGATTCTTTCATTGGCGGTAAAAAAAATGCGGTTATTGTTATAAGCCAGTTGCCTGAAGCTAATTCTATTGATTTGGCAAATAAATGTTTTGACCGTTTATCAAAATTAAGTGAAAGTTTTCCAAAAGGTATGGAATATAAAGTTGAGCACGATGAAACGGATTTTATCAGAGAATCTATTGCGGAGGTTGAACAAGCTATCGGATTGGCTATTATACTTGTTGCCATCGTTACTTATGTTTTTTTGGGTTCAGCCCGTGCCGCATTTATACCTTTGTGTGCGATACCGGTTTCTCTGATAGGTGTATTTATATTTTTGGGTCTTTTGGGTTTTTCAATCAATTTATTAATGTTATTCGGATTAGTTCTTGCGGTAGGATTGGTTGTTGACGATGCTATTGTTGTGTTGGAAAATGCCCAAAGACACATTCAAGATGGTAAAAATAGGATTGACGCAACAATTGTATCAATGTGGGAAGTAACAAGTGCTGTTATTGCTACATCTCTTGTATTAATGGCGGTATTTGTTCCGGTTTGTTTTATGCCGGGTGTAAATGGTAAAATGTTTCAACAATTTGCTGTTTGTATTGCTTGTTCTGTTGGATTGTCAACGCTTGTAGCTTTGACTTTAACTCCTGCATTATGTGCTATGATGTTAAAAGATAGCGGTCAGAAAAACGAATTAAAATTTATAGTTAAATTTAATGATTGGTTTAATAAAGCAAGAGATGTATATATGGAAGCAACAAAATACTTTGTTGAGTCTCCAAAACGAAGCCTTATAACTCTTGGTGTATTAGTCGTTTTTTCACTGGTATTATCAATTATTATACCGAGAGCATTTATTCCAACAGAAGATAGAGGTGCTGTTATTGTTCAAATTCAGTTGCCTGATGGTTCATCTACGGTTAAAACAAAAGAAGTTGCAACTTATGTTGAAGAAAAATTGATGAAAATTGACGGAGTAAGACAAACTATTAACATTGTAGGTTATTCCGGAGAAAACACATCTTTAATAATTATGCAATTGAATCCGTGGAGTGAGCGTAAGAAAAAAGAACAAGCATCGAGCGAAATAGTTAAAAAAGTAAGAGAAATGTTTGCAACGTATCCGTCTGCAATGGTTTTTGCCTTTGAACCTTCGCCAATTCCGGGTTTAGGTTCTTTTGGAGGATTTGAATATCAGTTACTTGATAAAGGCGACAGATCACCTCAAGAATTGTTTAATGAGGCTATGAAATTAATTCGTGCTGCAAATGCTGATAAAGATTTAACTTCTGTATTTACTACGTATACTGCAAATTTACCTCAATTACTTGTGGAAATTGACAATGAGCAGGCACTTTCGCAAAAAGTTCGAATAGAAGATATATATACAACGTTAGCAGCAATTTATGGTGCGACTTATGTTAATGATTTTAATAAATTTGGGCGTGTTTATCGTGTAATGGTGCAGGCTGATGCTTTATACAGAACTTCAGAAAATGATTTAAAACGTTTATATGTAAAAAATAAAAATGGTAAAATGGTACCAATTACGTCTATCGTAAAATTCACTTCAATAGTTGGTCCATACAGTTTGACAAGATTTAATATGTATAATGCGGTAACAATTAACGGTCAAGGTGCAGGAAATGTATCTTCAGGTCAAGCAATGAAAAAAATGGAAGAACTGTCAAAGAAAGTATTACCTGCTGACATGGGCTTTTCTTGGTCTGGAACTTCCTTACAAGAACAAGAATCAACGGGTCAAATTGGTATAATTTTAAGCTTGGCTTTAATATTTGTATACTTGTTTTTGGTTGCATTATATGAAAGTTGGACGTTGCCTATTGCAGTAATGATGATTGCTCCTGTTTCAATGGTTGGGGCATTGTTTGCTCAATATGTTTCAGGATATTCTCTGGACATTTATTGTCAAGTAGGTTTAATTATGCTTATTGGCTTAAGTACTAAACAAGCGATTTTAATTATTGAATTTGCAAAAGAAGCGTATGCTCAAAACGGTGGTAATGAAGTTGAAGCAGCAATGCAGGCTGCAAAATTAAGATTTAGAGCTGTTATGATGACAAACTTTGCATTTATTTTGGGTATTTTACCTTTGGTATTTGCTTCAGGTGCAGGTGCAGTTAGTCGACATTCTGTCGGAATGACTGTATTTGGTGGTATGATGATGGTTGCTATGATGGGTACTATGCTTGTTCCGGGATTCTTTGTATGTATTCAAAGAATGAAAAAATCTTCCGGTGCAATTTTACGTGATAATAATAAATTGTTGTCACTTGCAAATAATTTAAAAAAGAAACTTCATGAATTATTATTAAAATTTCAAAAAAATAGGCAAAATGATGAAAAATAAGATTGTTTTTATAGTATTAACTCTGGCATTTATGCAAATTGGTAAGGCTTTTGCCGAAGAAACCAATGCTGCTTTAAAATCAAATAATTTAAAAACTGCTGCTGAAATACCAATTGGAAGCGTTATCAGTAATACGGATTATCCGGATGCTTCCGAATATTCTCCAAAAATTGACGATTTAAAGGTTCTTGATGAACCAAAAGTTATTGAAGGTTCTGTTCAAAAGACAATAGATGTAACTTTAGACCAATGTATAAAGATTGCACTTGGTAATAATCCGAGAGTTAGAGAAGCAGTTGAAGAACTATCCGCTTCTGATTTTAGAATTAAACAAGCATGGTCAAATTATTTTCCTCAATTTAGTTGGACTACAAACGGTTCAAGAAATAGAAATTTGTTATTTGCTGATGCTTTCGGTTCTTCCGATGCGACATATAATTACTTTGTATTAGGACAAATATCTGTAAGTCAATTGATATACGATTTCGGTGTTACTCAAAATCAGGTTACTATTCAAAAGTTAGGTTACAAAACTGCACAGGAAAATTTAATCAGTGTTGTTAATGATGTTATAAAGGAAACTAAAAATAAGTATTATGCTCTTTTATATGCTTATGAAGATATGAATGTAAAAGAAGAAAATGTTGCAAGATTTGTATTGTTTTATAATCAAGCGAAAGCTTTATATGATATCGGTATGAATCCAAAGGTTGATGTTACTATTGCTGAAGTTAACCTTAGCAATGCAAGATTACAATTAATTCAGGCTAAGAAAAATTTAGAAATTTCTACTGCACAGTTAAATAATTCTATGGGTATAAATTTTATGACTCAATACAACCTTCAAGAACGTTTAAAATATGCACCTTGTGATATAACACTGGATAAAGCAATTGAAATAGCTTCCGAAGCACGTCCTGATTTGAAAATTGCAAAGTTGAATGTAGAATCTTCACGTCAAAAATTACAATTAAGTAAAAAATCATATTTCCCAAAAATAACAGCACAAGGTAATGTCGCTATCGGTGGTAGAAATCCTACATCAAATTGGGGTTATGCTTGGGGCGGATATTTGGATTTTCCGGTTGTAAATGTTATGAATATTAATAACAAAATTAAAGAAGCAAGAGCAAATTATTCAAAGCAAATGGCAACTTCTACTCGTGCTGAGCAGAATATTGAATTGGAAATTCAAACTGCTTTTTATAATTTGATAGAAAAGAAAAATCAAATTCCGGTTGCATTTTTGGGTATGAAGCAGGCAAAAGAAAATTATGATATATCATACGGAAGATACAGAGTTGGTGAAGGAAACCCGATTGAATTAAAAGATTCTCAAATTACTTATATGAATTCGCAATTGTCATATTACAATTCTTTGTATCAGTATAATACTGCAAAGGCAGAACTTGAAAAGGCAATTGGTAAAAATCTTATGTTTGGTGAAGAAGTTGTTGATTTATCTGAAAAAGATACGGATAATAAAAAATAATATTTGCTGTTTCTAAAATAGTAGTATACAGTTAGAACAAATAATTAGAAAATCAACAATAATCAAGTTGGACAGTAAACACAACTTGCAAATAATCATTAAAATATATTAAACATTTTAACTTCAACTGTATTTGTAATATAATTACAACGTATACAGTTATTGGGATAGTTGACGTGGAAAAAGAAAAATATCATTTTATTGCAATTGGTGGAATCGGTATGAGCGGACTTGCAAAATATCTTCTTCAAGAAGGTTTTAAGGTTTCAGGTTCCGATATTAACGATAGCAAATACATGAATGAATTAAAACGTTTAGGTGCTAAGGTTTATATTGGGCACGATGAAAATAATGTACCTGAAAATTGTGTAGTTGTAGCAAGTTCTGCGATAAGAGAAAATAATCCTGAAATTCAAAAAGCAAAAAAACTTGGACTAAAAATTCTGCATCGTTCGGATGTTTTAAAAGAATTGTCTGAACGTTCAAAGTGTTTTATAGGATACGCAGGTACTCACGGTAAGACTACAACAAGCGGACTTGCTGCTTATGTCACCGACAAAGCAGGTTTAGAACCTTCTTATGTTGTTGGCGGTATTATCCCTGATATTAATACAAATTCAAACTATAAAAGTGATAAATATTTTATTGCAGAATTAGATGAAAGTGATGGAACCGTTATAAAATATAATCCTCATGTTTTAGTTATAAATAATCTTGAGGCTGATCACTTAGATTTTTATAAAAACGGTTTAGACTCTTTAATTGAAACTTTTGAAAATCTTTTGTCTAAAATGGATGATACGCAAAAAGTTCTTATAAACAATGATTCGGAAGGTAATTTAAAATTAAATGGACATAACTTTATCACTTATGGACTTAACAATGCAGATTATGTCGCAAAAAACATCGAATTAACACCGTTAGGAAGTTCTTTTGATATTTATTATAAAGATAAAATTTTAACTGATTTAAAAATTAAACTTCTTGGTAAGCACAATGTTGTTAATGCTCTTGCTGTTTTTGCCAGTTTAAATGAAGCAGGAGTGGATGTTGAAAAAGTAAAAGAACATTTTTCAACCTTTTCCGGCATGGGAAGACGTTTTCAGCTTATTGGTGAAGTGAATGGTGCTGTTATATATGATGATTATGCTCATCATCCAACAGAAATTAAGGCAACGCTATCTGCTTTAACAGAATTTAAAGATAAAAATGTTATTGCTGTATTTCAACCTCACAGATATACAAGGTTACAAAGTCTTTGGAATGATTTTTTGAGAGCATTTGATGGTGTGTCAAAAGTATTTGTAACAGATGTTTTTGCTGCTTCAGAAGATAAAATAGAAGGTGTAAGTGGTGAAAAATTTGCAAGCCAGTTAAAAAATGCTCAACATATTTCAGGTAATATGAAAGATGTTGCAAATGCAATTTATCCTCAATTAAAAAATGGTGATATTGTTGTTGGACTTGGGGCAGGAACTATAACAGAATTAGGAAAATATTTGTTAAAATCGGGTAAATAATGGATATTGAAGTTAAACACAATTTTGATGCGAAAAATCTTACTTCGTTTAAAGTCAGCTGTATAATAGAAAATGCTTATTTTCCAAAATCAAAAGAAGAATTGATATATCTTTTAAAAATACTTGATAATTCAGTGGTTTTAGGTAATTGCTCAAATGTTTTAATTTCTTCTGAAGGTTTAATGCAGAATGTAATATTTACCAAAAATTGTAATAAAATTGAATTTGATAATGAAAAAGTTTATGCGGAATGCGGTTTAAAAATTCAAATGGCATCTAAGCTTGCTTGCGAAAATGGTTTAGGTGGTTTTGAATTTATGATAGGGTTTCCTGCTTCAATTGGCGGTGCTGTTTTTATGAATGCATCGGCTCAAGGGCAAGCAATCAGTGATTATCTTCTTTATGCAGAAGTTTTTGATATAAAAACTAAAGAAGTTCTAAAATTATCAAAAGATGATTTAAAATTTGATTATAGAAAATCAATTTGCCAAGATAAAAACTATATTGTACTGTCTGCTGAATTTGATTTACCAAAATATGATAATACTGAAATTCAAAATAAAATGAAATGCAATCTTGAATTTAGGCGTAAACATCAGCCATCATTGGCTTTACCAAATTGTGGCAGTGTATTTAAAAATCCGCAAAATGATTCGGCTGGAAGATTATTGGATAAAGTCGGGGCAAAAAAATTATCTGTCGGTGGTGCAAAAGTTTGGGAGCATCATGCAAATTTTATAATTAATTATAACAATGCGACATCAAATGATATTCTAAATTTGATGTTATTGATGTACAATAAGGTTGACGAAAATTTTGGAATAAAACTTTCACCCGAAGTAATATATATTGGTGATAAATCAACAGATGAGGAAAAAATATGGAAAATATTAAAGCAAAAATAGATAAGTCCGCAAAAATAGCAGTTTTATGCGGTGGTATGTCATCAGAAAAAGATGTTTCAATGCGTTCAGGAAATAACTGTTATGCTGCATTAAAAAGATTGGGATATGAAAATGCTGAATTGATAGTAGTTGATGAAAACATTGCACAAACCTTACAAGAAAAAAATATAGAATATGCATATATTGCACTTCACGGTAAATATGGTGAAGATGGTTGTATTCAAGGTTTGCTGGAAATTTTAAAAATACCATATACTGGTTGTGGTGTTATGTCGTCTGCAATTTGTATGAATAAAGAATATACAAAACGTATCCTTGCAACTTGTCCTGAAATTCCATTAATTAAGTCTGTGTTTGTTAAAAAGGGTGAAGATGTAAACGAAAAAACAAAGAATTTAACATATCCGATAATAACAAAACCTGTATCCGAAGGCTCAAGTTTTGGTATGACAAAAGTTAATAGCGAAGCTGAGCTTGAAAAAGCATATAACGAAGCAGTTAAATATAATGATGATGTGTTAATTGAAGAATTTATTGACGGATATTTCGTTACTGTTGGGGTATTGGAAAACGATAATAAAGTTTTTGCAACAGAAATTCTTGAAATCAGAACAAAAACAGAATGGTATGATTTTGATGCTAAATACACTAAAGGTCTATCTGAATTTATTTTACCTGCAAATTTAGATGAAAAAACAACCGATTACATAAAAGATTTAGCTGTAAAATCTCATGTTACGGCAGGTTGTAGCGGTGTTTCAAGAGTTGATTTTATGATTAAAGATAACAAACCGTATTTTTTGGAAATTAATACCAGTCCCGGTATGACTGATACCAGTGATTTGCCGGCTCAATCAAAAGTTATGGGTATAGATTATGACAATCTTGTGTTAATTATTTTGAATAGTGCAGGGTTAAACAAATAACATGTCAGAAAACAATATTCCGGAAAATGATGAATATAATGAGGAGGTTGTAAAAACTCGTATCCGACAATATAAGCAAGAACGAAGCGTAAGACGTTCTAATCTTTGGATGCGTCGTTTGAAAATGTTATTACGCTTTTTGACCATAATTGCTTTGATGTTTTTATGTTATAAGCTTATAAGAATGCATCAGTGGTATATGTCGCCACATGCTTTTGACTCTGCTGACAGCCCGTATTTAGAGATATTAAACAATAAAATTGTACCTGACTACTATATTATTGCAGCGTTGAGGAAAAATGAAGTTCCAAAGGTTCCTATATATATGTTTAATACTGATGAAATAAAAAATACAATCATGCAGTTAGATCCTGTTGAGAATGTTTATATAAGACGTTTTTGGTTCCCTGCAAGATTGCAAATTATTGTTCAGGAAAGGGTACCTGTATTAACGATTTCCCCTGATGAAAATGTTGAACCTATTGCTTTTTTTACAAAAGGCGGAAAGTTAATCGGACGTGATTTTTTGCCGTTGGATAAGTCTTTTAAAACTATAAAGGTTTTAACTTACGGTACTAAAGGTGATGATTATAGAAATTGGGATAAATCAAGAGTTGAATTTATTGAAAAAGTTGCAAAGACAGTTAAATCAGTTTCAAAAGAGCCTTTGGAATATATTGATTTAAGAAATCCGAAAGATGTTTATATTCAAATAAAAGATTTGTCGATAAGACTTGGTGAGTTAGATGATACGTGTTTTAAAAGAATAGTTCGTTTGCCATCCATAATGCCGCAAATTCAAACTTTGGACAAAAAAATTAAATATATTGATTTAAGATGGAAAGATGCCAGTTATATAAAACTAGAAGAATGAGGATTTTGATATGAATATTGCTATTGCTCAAATAAAATATAAATCTGCGGATTTTGTTTTTAACTATGAAAATATTATAAAATTTTTTGATAATAAATACGATTTAATAGTATATCCTGCTGTTGATGAGATTTTTTCAATGAGTTTTGATAGTCAATATAAAAAAGCTACTGATAACTTTTATGAAAATTTATGTCAAAAATTCAAAAATAATATAGTTTTAATTGGGACAAAATTGATTAAATACGGAAAATTATATGATTTAAAAAATGGTTATTTCGATTTAAACGGTGAGAAAATATTTGTTTCTGATGAATACAAAGATAATATAGATTGTGATTTGTATATTTTGTCTAAAAACAGATATTATGCAATGGATACTTACGAAAAATTTGTTGAAAATATTGTTGTAAAAAATAGATTTGTCTATGTAAACTCCATAATGCTTAGAGAGGAGAATGTTTATTGCGGGCAATCTTTTGCAAAAAATTCAGATAACAATTTGGTTTATAATGCACCTTTATTGCAAGAAGGTCTTTTTGCTGTTGATTTTTCTGCTTGTGAACAAGAGTTAAAACCAATGGAAAAAGAAGAAGAAATTTTCAATTTGACAACTTTTGCATTAAGAGAATATTGTGAAAATGTTGGATTTAAAAAAGTAATTTTGGGTTTATCGGGAGGTATAGATTCTGCATTAACGGCCGTTTTAGCAAAGGAAGCCATAGGAGCAGAAAATGTTTATTCAATTATGCTTCCAAGTAAATATTCAAGCGAGGGCAGTATAAAAGATTCCGAAAAGCTGGTAAATAATATCGGTATAAATGTTTTAACTATACCAATTTCGCCATTGTTTGACAGTTTTATGGAAAATATTGCAAAAGAGTACAAAATGGATTTGGCAGAAGAAAATTTGCAATCAAGATTAAGAAGTTTGATTTTAATGTTTTATTCAAATCGTGAAAATTGTTTGCTTTTATCAACAGGTAATAAGTCAGAAATTGCTTGCGGTTATGGAACTTTGTACGGTGATATGTGTGGCGGTTTAAATTTAATTGCAGATTTAACCAAAACAAATGTTTATAAATTGTCTAATTGGATAAACAGGAAGGGCGAAATTATACCTCAAGAGATAATTGATAAAGCACCATCTGCTGAATTGCGTCCTAATCAAAAAGATAAAGATTCATTACCTGAATATGATGTACTTGACAAAATTATTGTAGATTATGTTGAAAATAGTTTATCTTATGATGAATTAATTTTTAAATATGAAAAAAACATTGTTGATAAAACCTTAAAATTAATTTATCGTGCACAATTTAAGAGAAATCAGGCTTGTTTGGGTATAAGACTCACGGAGAATGCTTTTTGCTCAAACATAAAATTACCTGTTCTGCAAGGTATTTACTAAACATTTCGTTAAAAAAAATTGATATTTTGTTAAAATGGTATTACAATTATCTCACAGCAAGTAAAAAAAAATTGTAAAGGGATAAATTATATGAAAATACACATGCAAGTCATGATTGCAGTCGGTTTAGGTTTAAAACGTAACTGGCATATATTTTTTGGTATAATAGCAGGTATAATAGCAGGTATATTATTAAACGGTCATCAAAACACTATAATATTTAATGCTTTGACTTTTGTGGGGCAAGCTTTTATAAGATTAATTCAAATGGTTGTTATTCCATTGGTTGTTTCTTCTGTAATTATTGGTATCGCAAGTATTGGTGATAATAAACAATTAAGTAAATTTGGAACAAAAATGGTGATTTACTATGGAATTATTACTTCGATGGCTGTAATAATCGGTTTATCATTATCATTATTGGTTCAACCGGGACAGGGTGCGGATCAATATATAGATGCTCAGGCAGCAGGTGAAATTCAACAGCAGGTTGCGGCAACAATAGAAAATCAACGTGAAAATATTTTGAATATAGTTTTAGAATTTTTGCCAAAAAATCCTTTTTCTGCAATTGCAATGGGTGATATGGTTCAAATACTTGTATTTGCTCTGATTTTTGCTATTGCACTTTCAAGAATTGGTGAAATAGGCAGACCTGTTATTTCATTTTTTGAATCTGTATTTGCCGCAACAATGAAGGTTACAGACTGGATAATGTATTTTGCTGCTCCGGGTGTGTTTGCTTTAACTGCAACTTCTATTGCAAGTTTTGGTCTGGACATATTTTCAAGTATTTCAAAGTATTTGTTTGTTGTAACCGTTGGTTTGGCAATACAATTGTTTGTGGTTTATCCGCTATTCTTAAAGATATTTTCAAAAGTTCCTGTATTTATGTTATATGCTGCAATGACAGAGGCTATGATGGTAGCATTTGGTACGGCAAGTTCTTCTGCAACTTTACCTTTAACAATTGCTTGTTGTGAAAAACGTGGTATCTCTCATAAAATTGCAAGTTTTGTGTTACCTTTGGGGGCAACTTTAAATATGGACGGTACTGCTTTGGTTCAAGTAGTTGCCGTATTTTTCTTGGCACAGGCTTATGGTGTTGATTTAACCGCATTTATGATATTGCAAATTTGTGTACTTACAATTGTTGCTTCAAGTACATGTGCAGGTATTCCGGGAACAGGTTTGATTACTATTGTGCTTGTATTAAATGGTTTAGGGTTGACACCTGAACAGTTAATCGCAGGTTTTGCTCTTTTGTATACAATGGACAGAATTACGGATATGCTACGCACTATGTTAAACGTTACTTCTGATGCGGTTGTTGCTGCTGCTATTGCTGATAATGAAAATGAAATAAATTATGATTTGTTAAATAATCCGGATAGTTATAATGAAGTCATTTAACCGTCAAAAAGGTAATTTAGGCGAGGATATTGCCTGTAAATTTTTAGAAAAAAACGGATATAAAATTATCGAGAGAAATAAATCTTTTTCTCGATTTTCTGAAATTGATATTATTGCCCAATTTAAGAATACTCTTGTTTTCGTTGAGGTTAAAACTCGTAAGAACAATAATTTTGGAACACCGTTTGAAGCAATAACAAAAACTAAATTTAATCACATTCTGCAAGGTGTAAAAATGTATTTGCAAGATTGCAAAGTTAAATATGACAATTACAGAATTGATGTAATTGGTATAACTTTAGAGCCGGAGCTTGAAATTAATCACTTACAAAATGTGTCTATTTAGTAAATTTTTTATAATTTGCATTATAAAAATCTTCAAATTCATTATTTAAAATGGCTTGCCTGCAAGATTTTGCAAAATCCAATAAGAATTTAATGTTATGAATAGACATTAAAGCCGCAGATGTGCCTTCCTGACATCTGAATAAATGTCTTATATATGCTTTGGAGTGATTTTTACAAGCATAACAATCGCATAATTCGTCAAGTGGTGAAGCGTCAGCCTCAAATTCTTTATTTTTAATTATTTTTTTACCTTCGTGAGTAAAGAATGAACCGTGTCTGGCATTTCTTGTAGGTAAAACGCAATCAAACATATCGATACCACGTTTTATACAATCTAATAAATCTTCAGGTGTGCCGACACCCATTAAATATCTTGGTTTATTTTCCGGTAAAAGAGGTGCTGTTAATTCAACAAAATGATTCATTACATCTTTTGTTTCCCCAACGCTTAATCCTCCAATTGCATAACCGACTGCGTCATAAGATGAAATTACACTTGCACTTTCACGTCTTAAATCTTCAAAAAAAGCACCTTGAACAATTGGAAACAGTGCTTGTTTAGGATTGGTCTTTGCTTTAAAACATCTTTCAAGCCAGCGGTGTGTTTGCTCCATTGCTTTTTTTGCTTCTTCATAAGAACAAGGAAAAGGTGAGCAAACATCAAATGCCATAATTATATCCGCTCCGATGTCCTCTTGTATTTCCATTGAAATTTCAGGAGATATAAAGTGTTTAGAGCCATCTTTTGGATTTCTAAATGCTACTCCGTCTTCTGTTATTTTTCTTAAATCTGCCAGTGAAAAAACTTGAAATCCTCCTGAATCTGTTAAAACAGGTTTATTCCAATTCATCCAGCCGTGAATTCCTCCAAATTGTTTTATTAGTTTTGTTCCTGCTTTAAGATATAAATGATAAGAGTTAGCAAGAATGATTTGTGCTCCGGTCTGCTCAATATCGTAGTTTGTAAGCATTTTTACGGATGAATTTGTGCCAACAGGCATAAAAATCGGAGTTTCAATATCTCCGTGCGGAGTGTGCAAAATACCGGCTCTTGCACCGGTATTTTTGTCTGTATGTATAAGCTCAAAGCTAAAATAATTATTTTGACAAGTCATCTAAAATAATTTCCATTCTTGTTTTCCAATTTGTGCAAAGTTCTTTTTCAACGTCAAAATATATAGCCATTTCTCTTTCTGCTGAAGCAACAGAATCAGATGCGTGAGTGCAATTGCAGCACATAACTGGACTAAAATCTGCTCTTATTGAACCAACATCAGCATTTGACGGATTTGTTGCTCCTAATATATGTCTTACTTCTGCAACCGCATCAATGCCTTCAACAACCATTGCAATAATTGGTGCTGACATAATGAATTTTACCAAACCGTCATAAAAAGGCTTTCCTTCGTGTTCTGCATAATGGGCTGCGGCTTGTTCTTTTGTTACTTCAAGCATTTTCATAGCTATTATTTTAAATCCTTTTTCTTCAAATCTTGTGATGATTTTTCCCATTAAACCTCTTTGTACTGCATCAGGTTTGATTGCTACAAATGTTCTTTCAATATTCATATTATTTCCTCTCTTTTTCACTTTCAACCAGTTTATTAGAGCATAAACAAAGAATTATTAAAATAAAATGTAAACTTTTAAAACAATTACTTGACTTTATATACCGAACGGTATATAATTTTCTTGTCGAGGTGGGCAATTTTGCAAATAAATTGTAACAATCAGATACAAACAGCAGATAATTTGTAACATAAAAAAAATATTCATGTTATAAATTGATAAAGGAAATAATTGTTTCTCGTTACAATTTACCCTTGATAATAAACACGATATATAATATATGGAGGCATTTACCATGTCAGTAGGACAATTTGTTTTTATGTTACACAGCCATTTGCCGTACTATCGTAAGGCAGGGATGTGGCCGTTTGGTGAAGAAAATTTATACGAATGTATGTCTGAAACTTATGTTCCACTTCTTGATGCAATTTCAGAATTATATGAAGAAGACGGTATTAAGGCTAAATTAACAGTCGGTATCACACCGATTTTAGCAGAACAATTAAATGACAAACATTTACAAGACGGTTTTGTTGAGTATATGGATACAAGAATTAAAGCAGCAGCAGAAGATGTTGAAAGATATCCTAATCCTGAAGTTGAACATTCAGAACATTTAAGTTACTTGGCAAACTTCTGTTTTAATCATTTAACAAAAATCAGAGATCATTTTGTAAACAGATACAACAAGAATTTGATTGCAGCGTTTAAAAAATATCAAGATTTAGGATGTATAGAAATCACAACCTCAGGTGCAACACATGGATTTTCGCCATTGTTAGCAACTGATAATAACTTGAACGCACAATTTAAAGTTGGTTCAGATACGACAAAACGTTTATTCGGTAAAAAAGCAATGGGTTGTTGGTTACCTGAATGTGCATACAGACAAGGTTATCAATATGTAGGTGCTGACGGGGAAAAGAAATGGCGTCCTGCAATAGAAGTTACTCTTCAAAACAATGATATCCAGTACTTCTTTACTGAATCACACGTAATTGAAGGTGGTAATTCGATTGGTAACAGACGTGTAATCGGACCTTACGGTAATATTGAGTATATTCCGCTACCTGAAAGAGAAGCAACAGGTTACGATACATATTCTGCATACTGGTTACCTGATGCACAAGTTGCAGTTATGGGCAGAAATGATAGAGCAGGTTATCAAGTTTGGTCTGCGGCTGACGGATATCCCGGTGATGGTGTTTACAGAGAATTCCATAAAAAAGATGATAAATCAGGTATGCACTATTGGAGAATAACATCTTCTACAACTGATTTAGGCGACAAAATGCTGTATGACCCTGTATTAGCATTTAACAAAGTAAACGAAAACTCAGACCACTATACAACAATGTTGTATCATTTATTGAATGACTACAAAAAAGCTAACGGCAAAGAAGGCTTGGTAATGGTTTCATTTGATACAGAATTATTTGGACACTGGTGGTTTGAAGGTGTTGAATTTATTAAACAGGTTGTTAAGAAATTAAACACTTACTTGAAAGATGATGTTCAAATGATGACAGCAGGTGAATACTTGAAAGCACATCCGCCAAAAGAAGCTATCCAAATTCCTGAAAGTTCTTGGGGTGCAGGCGGACACTTCTACGTATGGATGAATCACTTGACTGAATGGATGTGGCCAATTATTCACTCTTGCGAAAAACGTATTACAGAAATTGCTTCAAGATATGAAGAAAAGCCAAATGATAAGTTATTATTAAGAGCATTAAGCCAGTTAGCAAGAGAAAATTTATTATTACAAAGTTCAGATTGGCCGTTCTTAATCACAACATGGCAAGCAAAAGATTATGCTACTGATAGATTTAGAGAACACGTTGAAAGATTTGAAACAATTGCAGATATGATTGACGCAAATAGCATTGATGAAGCAAAATTATACGCAATAGAAGATATAGATAACTGTTTCCCTGATATTGATTACAGAGTATATCTTCCGATAGAAGAAGGTGTAATTCCTCAACAAGCAGTAAAATTACAACCTTTATATAAGTAACATTTAAATAATAATTATTAAAAAAGTGCAATTTTAGAATTGCACTTTTTTAAATTGTAACACAGTAATTATATCAAACATCAGATATTGCAACAAACGACATCATTATTGTTGTCAACAGCCAACCAAAATCCAAATATAGCGTTAATGTTGCTAAACACACACCGTGTCGCATAAGTTGTGAGTAGTGAATAGTGAGTGGTGAGTAGTGCCATGTCATTGTGAGCGAATGAAATGAGCGTGGCAATCCATTAGTTCGACCGGATTACTTCGTCGTTACACTCCTCGTAATTGTACATGTCAAGTAATTAGTTACATGTTTTGTTTTTAAATAACAAACAAGGAGAACTAATTATGACAACAAGTAACAAAGATTTAATTTCAAAAAC